>CAUJHJ010000053.1 GCA_963204835.1 Pseudomonadota bacterium | reverse complement strand
GGCACCGTGTTCGTGCACTTCCCGACGCGCGATGCGCTGGTCGGCGAGCTCGTGGCCGAGGTCGGGCGCACGATGTCCGCGCAGCTCGCGAAACTCGCCGGTGAGGCCCCCACCCTGTCCGAGGTGCTGGATGCGCACCTTGCCGCGCTCGCGAAGCACGAGCGTCTCTATGCGCGCGTGCTCGCGGAAGCGGCGACATTGCCGAAAGCGGCTCGCGCGCAGGTCTTCGCGCTGCAGTCAGGTGTCGCGTTCCGCCTGCGCGGCGCGTGGGAGCGTGCACGCGCGCAGGGCGCGGTGCGCGCGATCGATCCGGTCACGCTCGGCAACACCTGGATCGCCCTCACCAACCACTACCTGATGAACCGCGATCTCTTCGCGCCGGGGGGCAGCGTGATCGCGCAGTGCGGCGCTTCGCTCAAGGCGCAGCTGCTCGAACTGATCCGAGCCTGATTCGACACTGACAAGGAGTCACCCATGTCCAAGGACCTCTGCCGATCCTGCGGTTCCTGCGGTTTCCCGATGCGCAACCCGGGCGACTACGCGGGTGGCAACCCCGCCGCCGAGTACTGCAGCACCTGCGCGCTCGACGATGGCCAGCTCAAGCCGTACGAGGAGGTCGTGCACGCCAACGCCGAGTACCTCGTGCGCGAGCAAGGCCTCGACCTGCTCGCCGCGCGCGAGATGGCGCGCGCCCTGCTCGCCAGCATGCCGGCCTGGCGGGAGCAGCGCTGATGGGCGGCCTTCGTCGCACCGCCGTGCTCGGCGGCCTGCCGCTGCTGCTCGCGCCCGTCGCGCACGCAATGCCGACGCCCACCGAGGCCGATGCGCAGTTGCGGGTCCTGAACCACCAGGTCATCGATGCGCTGGCGCGCCCCGCGCGCGATTTTCTGGATCGAGTGACCGCGAACGATTTCCTGCTGACGGACACCTCCGGCCACTGGCTCGAGCGTCGCCGGCATCTCGCCCGCCTGCACACGCCGTGGCTGCGCGACGGCGTTTCCTACGAAGAGGTGCAGGTGCGTCACTTCGGACCGGTCGCACTGGTGCACGGCGTGTACGAGGGGTTCGACGGGGCAGGCGCGGCGAAGCGCGTGCGTTACACGGACGTGTACCAGTGGAGTGGCACGCAATGGCAGCTCATCAATGCGCAGGGCACGGCGCTGCGCGACGGCGTTGCGCCGCCCGTGCAGAGGGGCACGGCGCCCGCGCACGCACCGTGGCGCGGCGAGGACCCCCGGGGCGACGACCTCGCGGTGCTGCGCGAGCTCAACGAGAACTATGTACGCGCCTATCGCGAGGCGGATGTCGCCTGGTATGACGCGCACCTCGCGCCCGACTACGTCGTCGTGAACAGCGACGGCTCCTTCCACGATCGCGCGCGGGCGCTGGCCGAGTTCGCCGAGCCGAGCTTCGCCACCTACATGCAGTCATTCCCGGTCGGCAAGGTGCGCATCCGTCGCTTCGGCGACATCGCGCTGATCCACGCGGAGAATGCCTACGAGCGCAAGGACCGGCGGCGCGGGGTCAACCGCTACACCGACATCTGGCAGCGGCAGCCCGACGGCCGCTGGCTCTGCATCGCCGCGCACATCACGACCCACCAGCCACCGCGCTGACGGCGCGCGGCCCCCGCACGCGCCGGGGCCGCGCGGAACGCTATGATGGCGGGATGCAGCCTTCTGAATTGCGCTGGCGCTCGCGCGATGGCCTGACGCTCTTTGCCCGCGATCATGCTCCGGCCACAGGGCCCGATGCGAACGGCGCCGCGCGCCTGCCCGTGGTGTGCATTCCCGGCCTCACGCGCAACTCGCTCGACTTCGACGCGCTCGCTCCCTGGATCGCGGGCCTCGGCCGGCGCGTGCTCGCCGTCGACCTGCGCGGCCGCGGCGAGTCCGACCGCGATCCCGACCCGCGCCATTACAAGGCGCCCACTTATGCGGACGACCTCGCGGCGCTGCTCGAGGCGCAGGCGATTCCCCGCGCCCTCTTCCTCGGCACGTCGCTCGGCGGGCTCGTCACGATGGCCTTCGCCGTGCGCCATCCGCACCGGCTTGCGGGAGCCGTACTGAACGATGTCGGGCCCGAAATCGACCCGGCCGGCGCCGCGCGCATCCGAGGCTACGTCGGCAAGGCGCCGCCCATTGACAGCTGGGAAGGCGCGGTCGCCTACGCGAAGCTGGTCAATGGGGCGGCCCTGCCCGGCAACTCGGACGCCGACTGGGAAGCGATGGCCCACCGCATGTTCCGGCGCGGCGCGGACGGCCGGCCCGAGCTCAACTACGACCCGCGGATCCTGCGGCCCGTGGGCCCGCTCATGATGCGCCTCGCGCAATGGCTTGCCTGGGGCGCCTTCCGCCGCCTCGCGCGAGGACGCCCGCTGCTCCTGCTGCGCGGCGAGAGCAGCGATATCCTCGCCCCCGCCACCGTCACGCGGATGCGGCGCGCGGCACCCGGAATGCAGGTCGCCGAAATCCCCGGGGTCGGGCATGCGCCGATGCTGTCCGAGCCTGCATCGCGGACAGCGCTGCAGGCGTTCCTGGACGAGGCGCCATAGGGGCGCAAGGCTCGTATATAATGCGCGGCCTTTCCCGGCCATTGACCACCGGATCGAGATCGTGAGCAAACAAGACTCGCACTTCATCAACGTGTTCGGCCTGATCCTCGGCATCCTGATCGCGGTTGCGATCGTGATCTTCGGGGTGGCCCGCGCGGTCGGCCATTCGACCCAGAGCAAGCACGTGCAGGAAGAGGATCTCTACGTGAAGGCGGTCGAGGCGCGGGTTGCGCCGCCCGTGCGCATCGCAGTGGCCGGCGCCGACAATTCGGCGCTCGCGATCGAGGCGCCCGCGGCCAGTGCCGCGCCGGCCATGCCCGTGCCGGCCGATGGCCCCGCGCTCTACGACGCCGCATGCCACACCTGCCACGGCCCGGGCCTCGCGGGCGCACCCAAGATCGGCGATGCCGCCGCCTGGGGCCCGCGCATCGCACAGGGCACCGCCACGCTCTACAAGCACGCCATCGAAGGCTTCACCGGCCAGCACGGCGTGATGCCGCCGAAGGGCGGCCGCTCCGACCTGCCCGACGACCTGATCAAGCAGGGCGTCGATTACATGGTCGGCAAGTCGCGCTAGCCGCGCGGCTCCTCTCCCCACCCGCGCCGTAGCTGGATCGCTTCGGCGAGATGCTCCGGCGCGATGCGCCCGCAGGCGCCGAGGTCGGCGATCGTGCGCGCGACGCGCAGGATGCGATGCTGGCTGCGCGCCGAGAGCGCGAGCTGGCGCCGGCTCGCGGCAAGCAACGCGTTGCAGGCGGGTGTCAGCGCGCAGGTTTCGCCGAGTTCGCGCACCGCCAGCTGCGCATTGAGCTTGCCCGAGCGCTGCAACTGGCAGGCGCGCGCCGCGGCCACCCGGCCCGCGAGTTCCGCGCTCGACGGTTCATCGGCAGCCGGTTCGTCGCACACCGACTCGGTGACGCGCGGCACGACGATCCGCAGGTCGAGGCGGTCGAGCAGCGGGCCGGACAGGCGCGCGCGATAGCGTTCGAGGTCGCCCGGCCCGCAGCGGCAGCGGCCGGACTCGTCGCCGTGGTAACCGCAGGGGCAGGGATTCATCGCCGCCACGAACTGGAAGCGCGCCGGGTACTGGAATTCGAAGGCGGCGCGCGTGATGGCGATCTGGCCGTTTTCGAGCGGTTCGCGCAGGCCCTCGAGCACGCGCCGGTCGAACTCGGGCAGCTCGTCGAGGAACAGCACACCGAGATGTGCCAGCGTGACTTCGCCCGGCCGCGCGCGCGGCCCGCCGCCCACGATCGAATGCGCGGAGGCCGTGTGGTGCGGGCTGCGAAACGGCCGGCGGCCCCAGCCCGCGCGTTCGAAAGGGCGCCCGCCGACCGACGCGATGGTCGCGACCTCGAGCGCCTCCGCCGGCGAAAGCGCCGGCAGCAGGCCCGGCAGGCGCTGTGCGAGCATGCTCTTGCCGCTGCCCGGCGGACCCACGAGCAACACGCTGTGCGATCCCGCCGCCGCGACGGCCAAGGCGCGCTTGGCGGCACGCTGGCCGCGCACATCGCGCAGGTCGGGGCCGCGTTCAGCGTCACCGGAGTGGACTGGCGCAGACAGGGCTGAGGGTGGGCGGCAGGCCGCCGCGTCGCCTGCCAGCCAGGCACAGACTTCATGCAAGTGGGCGGCGCCCGCCACCCGCGGGGCCGCCATCGCCGCTTCCCAGGCGTTGGCCGCGGGCACCACGAGATCGTGGCCCGCGGCGGCGGCCTGCGCGGCAGCGGGCAGCAATCCGTGCACCGGGCGCAGCTCGCCCCCGAGGCCAAGCTCGCCGTACAACTCGCAGCCCTCGAGGGCGCGCGCGGCGCGCAACTGCTGCGAGGCGAGCAGGATGCCGATGGCGATCGGCAGGTCGTAGCGCCCGCCGTCCTTCGGCAGGTCGGCCGGCGCGAGGTTCACGGTGATGCGCCCGGCCGGCAAGTCGAAGCCACAGCAGGCAAGGGCCGCGCGTACCCGTTCGCGGCTTTCGCGCACCGCGGTGGCGGGCAGGCCCACGATCGTGAAGTTGGGCAGGCCGGCGCCAAGGTGGACCTCGACCTGCACGAGCGGCGCGGCGAGCCCGACCTGCGCGCGGCTCGCGACGCGGGCTACGAGGCTCGCTTCAGCCGCCGCCACCGCCCGCACGGCCCTCGAGTGCGGCGACCTGTGCCTCGAGCGCCTCGAGCTTCGCGCGCGTGCGCTCGAGCACGCGCGCCTGCGCGTCGAATTCGTCGCGGGTCACGAGGTCGAGGCGCGCGAGGTTGGCGCGCAGCACGGCGCGGAAATTGACCTCGAGATCGCGCTGCAGGCTGCGCGCCCCGGCGGGGAGCGATTCAAGCAGGCGCCTGGCGAGTTCGTCGAGCGGAATGCGATCCATGTTGCCCTCATTTGAAGCATGTGTTCACGGCCCGGCGCCAGGACGGTGCAATTGCCGAGCCGCGGCGCGCGCAAACCGCCCATTTCGCGCCCTGGCGGGCTGGCACGAATGCTGCACATGGCTTGCGCGAACACGGCAAGGATACGCGCGCACGCCCCCCGCGGTCTGCACGCATTTCCCGCCGCAATCGCCAGAAACACGCCGACACCGACCGGAGCGATCGCATGCGCCTGACCAGAGCCCTACCTGCCCTGTTCGCCTTCCTGCCACTGGCGGCCCTCGCCCAGCAGACACCGGCGCCGGTGCCCGACAAGGCCGATACGGCGTGGATGATGGTCTCGACGCTGCTCGTGATCCTGATGGCCACGCCCGGCCTCGCGCTCTTCTACGGCGGCATGGTGCGCGCGAAGAACATGCTGTCGGTGCTGATGCAGGTGTTCGTCGTGTTCTCGCTGGTCGTCGTACTGTGGTTCATCTATGGCTACAGCCTCGCCTTCACCGGCGACAGCGCATTGATAGGCGGCCTCGGGCGCGTCTTCCTCGCGGGCATCACGCCGGCCTCGACCGCGGCGACCTTCTCCGCGGGCGTGGTGATCCCGGAGTTCGTGTTTGTCGCCTTCCAGGCCACTTTCGCGGCGATCACGGCCGCGCTGATCGTCGGCTCCTTCGCCGAGCGCGTGAAGTTCTCCGCCGTGCTGATCTTCATGGTCGTGTGGTTCACCTTCTGCTACCTGCCGATCGCGCGCACGGTCTGGTACGCCGAGGGCTTCATGTTCAAGCAGGGCGCGCTCGATTTCGCAGGCGGCACCGTGGTGCACATCAACGCCGGTGTCGCGGGGCTCGTGGGGGCGCTGGTGGTCGGCCGCCGCATCGGCTACGGCACCACGGCGATGCCGCCGCACAACCTGCCGATGGTCATGATCGGCGCATCGCTCCTGTGGGTCGGCTGGTTCGGCTTCAATGCCGGCTCGGCGCTCGAGGCGAGCCCGCTGACCGGACTCGTGTTCGTCAACACCTTCGCCGCCACGGCCGCCGCCGTCGTCGCCTGGACGGTCGGTGAGTGGCTGTCGCGCGGCCGGCCAACGATGCTCGGTGCGGCCTCGGGTGCCGTGGCGGGCCTCGTCGCGATCACGCCCGCCTGCGGTTTCGTCGGCGTGGGCGGCGCGCTCTTCCTTGGCCTTGCCGCGGGCTTCGCCTGCCTCTGGGCGGTCGCGAAGCTCAAGGCCTGGGCGGGTTACGACGACTCGCTCGACGTTTTTGGCGTGCATGCGGTCGGCGGCATCGTGGGCGCGATCCTGACCGGCGCGCTCGTGTCGCCGGACCTCGGAGGCACGGGAGTCGCCGACTACCGCATGGGGCACCAGCTCTGGGTGCAGACGCTCGGCGTGCTGATCACGATCGGCTGGAGCGCGCTCGTGTCCTTCATCGGCTACCGGATCGCGGACTTCGCCGTCGGGCTGCGCGTGAGCGAGGAGCAGGAACGGGAGGGGCTCGACACGAGCTACCACGGCGAGCGCGCCTACCAGGACTGACGGATCGGGGCGCGGTGGCGCGGGCACGGGGTGCGGGTGGGCACGCCGTACCCGCGCACTTGCATACAATACGCCGTCACGCAACGGATACTGTCTTTATAATGACCCAATAATGCCGCCCCGGGGCGCGACCGTAGCCCTCGGCCGCGCTCGCACTTTCCCTCCGCCCGCCCTAATCTCCACTGTGAAGCAGTTCAAGCGCGGGCGCCGCCCGAGTGCCCATACTGCGCCCATGGAGGCCCGCCCATGCGCCCGCTCGTTCCGCTAGCCCTCGCCCTGCTCCTCACACCGCTCGCCGCACAGGCCGACGTTTACCGTTGGGTCGACTCGAACGGCCAGGAACATTACAGCGACCAGCCGGTCGAGGGCGCCGAGCTCATCCGCACGACGGCCCCGCGGCCGCCGAGTGCGAGCCGCTCAGCGCCCGTGCCGACGCCGGCGGCGAGCCCCGCCGCAAGCGCCCCTGCCGGCAGCGTCGTGGCGTCGCGCGATACCGAGCGCGCTGTCGCCAAGGATCTCGCCGCGCAACGCGCCAAGGACTGCATCGAAGCAAAGGAGCGCTACGACAAGTCGCTGCGGGCGCGGCGCATCTTCCGCACGCTCGAGAACGGCGAGCGCGAATACCTCTCCGACGCCGACGCCGACAAGGTGCGGGTCGACAACCGCACAGCCATGGACACGGCCTGCGGCAAGGCGACCGCCTCGCGCTGATTCGCTGCTAAAGTTGCGGCCCGCGGCCCGGCCGCAACGACCTTCGGACGGTGACGGCATGCGAGCAGGGTTCATCGGACTTGGCGCAATGGGCCGGCACATGGCCCGCAATCTCCACGAGGCGGGGCTCCTCGCCACCACCTGGAACCGCACCGCCGCCGTCGCCGGGGAGTTCGCGCGCGAAACGGGCATCCCGGCCGCGGCCTCGCCCGCGGCACTCGCCGCCGGCGTCGACGCGATCGTCATCTGCGTCTCTGCCGATGCCGACGTACTCGCGGTCGTGCTTGCGATCGCGCCGGCCGTGCGCCCCGGCACGCTCGTCATCGACTGCTCCACCGTGAGTGCCGGCACGGCCCGCGAGGCCGCAGCGCTCCTTGCGCCGCGCGGCGCCGCATTCCTCGACTGCCCGGTGAGCGGCGGCGTCGAAGGCGCGCGTGATGCCACGCTCGCGGTGATGTGCGGCGGCGACGCGGCCGCTTTCGAGCGCGCGCGGCCCCTGCTCGCCACCATGGGCCGCACCATCACGCACTTCGGCGCGAGCGGCGCCGGCCAGGCCGCCAAGGCGACGAACCAGATCATGTGCGCAGGCATCATTCGCGCCGTTGCCGAAGCAATGGCCTTCGCGCGCGCGCAGCAGTTGCCGCTCGAGGCGCTGGTCGAGACGCTCGGCAAGGGCGCCGGCTCGAGCTGGTACTTCGTCAACCGCGCCCCGAACATGATTCGCGGCAGCTTCCCGGCCGGCTTTCGCGTGCGCCTGCACGCCAAGGACCTCGGCATCTGCAAGGCGATGGCGGCGGAAAGCGGCGTCGAACTGCCCGTGGTCGAAAGCATGCTCGCCGAGTACGCGCAGCTCATCGAGCAGGGCTACGGCGACGAGGACATCTCGGCGGATTACCGCCTCAAGGCCGCGCTCTTCAAGCATCCGGCATGAGCGACGACCCGCCGCAGCGTTCGCACTACCTGCCGAACTTCTGCGCGGGGCAGACGGTGCTCGCCACCGTGCTGATCGTCGAACTGACGGCGCTCGTCGTCACGCTCGGGCGCAGCGCCGCGGCGGTCGCGTTCTGGACCGACCTTGCGCGCACGTCGCTGTTCCTCGTCTGGATCGGGCTCGCCGGGCAGGCGGCGTTGTGCATCGCGCGGCGCCGGCTCGAGGCGCTGCCGGTCGGCGCGGGCGCCGCGGCCGTGCTCGCCATCGTCTGCGGGATCGTGCTCGTCGTGTCCGAAGTCGCCTACCGCGTGGGTGCGAGCGGCCTGCTCGACGCCGGCGGCATGGACGGCCTCTTTCCGCACGAGCATCTCGCCTTCATCGGCCGCAACCTCGCGATCGCGTTCATCGTCACGGCGCTCGCGCTGCGCTACTTCTTCGTGACGCATGAATGGCGCCGCAACATCGAGATGCAATCGCGCGCCCGCGTGAACGCGCTGCAGGCGCGCATCCGGCCGCACTTCCTGTTCAACAGCATGAACACCATCGCCGCCCTGACTCGCTCGAATCCTGCGCGCGCCGAGGAGGCGGTGCAGGACCTGGCGGATCTTTTCCGCGCGAGCCTCGCCGAGAACCGCGGCGAGATCACGCTCGCCGAGGAGATCGAGATCGCGAAAACCTACGAACGCATCGAGCTGCTGCGCCTCGGCCCGCGGCTCAAGGTCGAGTGGCGGGTCGCCGGCGTGCCGCAGCGCGCGAAGGTGCCGGGCCTCATGATCCAGCCGCTGCTCGAGAACGCGATCTACCACGGCATCGAGCCGCGCAGTGGCGGCGGCACGGTGACCGTCAACGGCGAGTACGCCAACGGGCTCGTGACGATCGTGGTGCGCAACCCGCTGCCCGAGGGCCCCGTCCTGCGCGATGGCAACCGCGTGGCTCTCGCCAACATCCGCGAGCGCCTCGCGCTGATGTACGGCGCGCGCGCAGCGGTGAAGGCCGGCCGCTTCGATGAGGAATACATCGTGACGCTGAGATTCCCGCATGAAGCTGAAGACGCTCATCGTTGACGACGAGGCGCCGGCGCGCGAGCGGCTCGCGAGCCTGCTCGCGGAAATCGGCGACGTGCAGCTGGTCGGCGAGGGAGCGAACGGGCGCGAGGCGCTCGAGCTGACGATGGACCTGTCGCCCGATGTCGTGCTGCTAGACGTGCGCATGCCCGACATGGACGGCCTCGAGGCCGCGCGGCGCATCGCGACGATGAGCGAGCCGCCCGCTGTCATATTCACGACAGCTTATGACGAATACGCGCTGAACGCGTTCGAGGCGCGCGCCGCAGGCTATCTCGTCAAGCCGATCCGCAAGGACAAGCTGGCCGCGGCGCTCGCCGCCTGCCGCCGCCTGACCCGTCCGCAAATGGCGCGCGCGGAGGCCGCGGGGGTGGCCCCGGCGCCCGGCCGAAGTCACATCCCGGTGCGCCGCCGCGACGGCATCACGTTGATTCCGCTCGCGGAAATCCGCTGTTTCCAGGCCGACCAGAAATACACGACCGTGCGCCACGAAGGCGGCGACGACCTGATCGAGGATTCGCTGCGCCTGCTCGAGGAGGAGTTCCCGGGCAGTTTCGTGCGCATCCACAGGAGCGCACTCGTAAGCGCCCAGCACCTCGAGCGCATCGAGCGCGACCCCGACGGCCAGTATTTCGTGCGCCTGAGGGGCCTGCCGGACCGCCTGGCCGTGAGCCGCCGCATGGCGAGCGACCTGCGCGAGCGCTTCCGCCTGTGACGCGCATCAACGCAGCCCGGCCCGCATCGGCGTCAGATGGACCGACAAACGGGAGGCGATGGAATGGACTCCGCAGCTGCCAATGCGTACGGAACTGCCGAGCAGGCCCTCGACGACTGGCTGGCCGACTACGGCCGCTGCGGCTGGGCCCGCACTTTCGAACCGGCCACCGAGAAGCTGCGCAACCGCGCGCTGGGGCGCGTGGCCGCGGTGCTCGGCCATCCGTCGCCCTGCGCGGCCGCCCGCCGCTGGGTCTGTGACACGATCCAGGCCTGGGCGCCGCTCGAAGTCCTCTTCCCGACGCGCGAATACGATGATGAGCCCGGTGTGAGCGGCGACCTCGCCACGCACATGCCCGACATCATGGAGCGCGAATACGCCTACATGCTGGCCGCCGCCGCGAATCCGCGGCTGGCCGCCGAGTGGCTGCAGGCCGATGCCCAGCAACTCGGGCTCGATCTCGCGCTCGCCGATGCGCTGCTCGCGACGCTGCATGACGGCGCGACCGACGACTGGGTGGCAAGCCATACCTGCATGTCGCTCGCGCTCGCTGAATACCTGCATCGCCAGGCGATCGGCCTGCGCCAGCTGATCGCGGACGCGGTCGCGATGACCTACACGACGAGCGTCGCGCTGCGCCGCCGGCAATTGCACGCCGCCTGCCGCTCGACGCCCTGCCTCGTCGCCGCGGCGCGCCGCTACGCCTGAGCCGGCCGCGGCGCGTAATCGAACGAATCGAAATGCAGGCGATCGGCCGCGAGGCCCTGCGCCGGGAACTGCGCGCGGATTGCCTCGATCATCGCCGGCGGACCGGCAGCATAGACATCGAAGCCCGACAGGTCGGGGTTACGCGCGAGCACGGCCTCGTGCACCCAGCCGCCGGCATGGCGCCCGGCGCCCCGGGCATCCATTCCCGTTTCCGATAGCACGGCCGTGAAGCGCAGGCGCGGATGCGCCGCCGCCCACTCCCGCACGAGTGGCTCCTCGTAGAGGTCGATCGGCGTGCGCGCCCCCCAGTAGAACCAGATGTCGCGCGGCGCCGCGCGCTCGAGCGCGTGCCGCAGCATCGACTTCACGGGTGCGAAGCCCGTGCCGCCCGCGATGAAGATCGCCGGCGTCACCGCTTCCGTATAGACGAACTGGCCGATCGGGCCCTCGATGCGCAACAGCGCGCCCGGTCCCTCGTGCGCGAACAGGCGGCCCGTGAAGCCGCCCCCGGGGACGTGGCGCACGTGCAGCTCGAGCCGCGCGGCATCGTGCGGAGGGGACGCGATCGAGAAACTGCGCCGCTGCCCGCCCTCGAGCAGCACGTCGAGGTACTGGCCCGCCTGGAAGCGGAAACTCTCCACCGCGGGCAGGCGCAACCGCAGCCGCAGGACGTCCGGCGCGAGCAGCTCGCGCGTCTCGATGCGGCAGGGGAGCGACTTGATCTCGACGTCGGTGACCGGGTGGACGGCGCGGGCCTCCACCACGAGATCGCTCGTGGCGCGCGCGCGGCACAGCAGGACCATTCCCGCCGCCGCTTCGCCGGCTGTCAGCCCGAGTGGCGGGCCGTCGGGATACGCGACGGTGCCTGAGACGAGTTGCGCGCGGCACGACGCGCAGTGCCCACTCCTGCAACTGTGCGGCAGGTTGATGTGCGAGCGCAGTGCCGCCGCCAGGACGGACTCGTCACGTTCCGTGTGGAAGACCCCACCTGACGGCAGCACCCTGATTTTCACCCGGCCATTATGGCCGGGTGCGGGCTCAATGCCTGCGCCACGTCCTTTGTCGGGAGCTCGTGTAAATGTCGCCGCCGCGCCCGAAGTACAGCCGCAGGCCATCGCCCGATAGCGACGAGCGGGTTTCACCGCCGGCGGTGTTGACGTTGGGTCCCAGGTTCACCGGCGCCGACCAGCGGTGGAAAACGCTCGGGCGCGTCGACACAAAGACATCGAAGCTGCCGAATGACGCATTGCCTTTTGCGTCGACCGGCCGCGTGGAGCTGAACACCATCTCGAGACCGTCCCGGCTCACGTTCGGCATGCGGTCGTCGAACTCGGTATTGAGTTCCTGCACCGCCTCGGGCGGCCCGAACTTGCCATCGGCACCCATGCGGCTCCTGTAGATGTCCATGTTGCCGCTGACCGTGCTCGAGAAGTAGAGGAAAGTCCCGGCCCACGTACGCACGAGCGAAGGACTGAACTCAGCCCCGGCCGTGTTCGGACCGGTGCCGTTTTCCATGCAGCCGAGGTGCTGCGGCTCGCCCCAGCCAAACGCGGCATTGCGACGGATCAGGTAGATGTCGCCCTTCCCTGGGCCCGCATTGCAGGTCTCAGGCCCCGGGCGCTCCGACACGAACAACAGGTAGCTGCCTTCGAGCGGTGTCGGGCAGAAATCAGCCGCTTCCGAGTTCACGGGTGCGCCGAGGTTCTGCGGTTCGCCCCAGGCCTCGTCCTTCGTGGCGCGATCCGCCGCCCAGATGTCGTTGCCGCCGAGCGTGCCCGTGCGGTTGGACGCGATGTAAAGGCTGAGCCCATCGGGCGACTCGATCGGGCAGCCGTCGGCGGCGGCGCTGTTGATGCCGGTGACCGCGGTGGCGATGCCCCAGTCCGAGAAACGGCCTTGCCAGCGCTCACCCGCCGACAGGCTTGTCGCTGACAACAGCGTCGCTGCCACCAGCATGCAATGCCTGCTCAACTTGCTTGTGTCGTACATGGTCTTCCTGCCCTTGTTTTTGGCCCGGCATCGAAACTGGCAGCCCGCCTGGCGCTCGCGCCTGACCGAAGCCTGATATCGTTCTGATATCGGTCTTGGCGGGGTGTTCAGGCAGCAAGAAGTGCTGGTCGAAGGATTCCAGATAGCGGAGCTGCGGGTCGATCCGAAGGCTGGCGAAATCGCCGGGCCGGGCGGCCTCGAGCGGCTCGACCCGAAGGTCATGGGCGTGCTCGTCATGATGGCGCAGCACGCGGGCGAAGTGGTTTCCCGGGAGGCGCTACTCGCGCAACTGTGGCCGAATGCGGTCGTTTCGGACGATGCCCTGACCCGCTGCTTCTACGAGCTGCGTCGTTGCCTCGCCCGGGCGGGTGGCGAATCCTTCCGGTCGATCATCGAGACGTTGCCGAAGCGCGGCTACCGGCTCAATGCCCGGATCGACGCCGCGCCCCGGCCCGCGCCGACGCCCGCGCCGGCGTCCCCGGCGCCCCCGCCGCGAGCGCCGGAGCGCGCATCCACGGCGATCGGCACCGCCCCCCGCAAGGGCAGCGCCTGGCAGCGGATCGCGCTGCTCGCGCTGCTGGCAGCCACGATCCTCTTCGTTGCGCTGCGCGTGCAGCGCGCCGACCCGCCGCCGGCCAAGACACGGACGGCCGCCGCAGCCACCACGCCCGAGGCAGCCGCCCGGAGATCGATCGCGGTCCTGCCCTTCGTCGACATGAGCGCGGGCGGGAGCGCCGCCTTTCTCGCCGACGGCATCAGCGAGGAAATCATCAACCGGCTGGCGAAATCGGCTGTGTTGCGCGTGATCGCGCGCACGTCGTCGTTCTCCTTCAGGGGCCAGGCGGTGGATATCCGGACCATTGCGTCCCGCCTCGACGTGAGCCATGTGCTCGAGGGCAGCGTGCGCACGGAAGGCAATCGCGTCCGGGTCACGGCGCAGTTGATCGCCGCCGCCAACAGCTCGCACGTCTGGTCACGAACCTATGAGCGCAACGTCGGCGACCTGTTCACCCTGCAGGACGAGATTGCCACTTCGGTCGCGGCGGCGCTCGATGCGACGATCGCTGCCGGTGCGGCGCGCGGCGAGGCGCCCGTCAATGCCGAGGCCTATCAGGTATTCCTGCGGGGCAGGTTTTTCTACAACCGCCGCGCCCCCGGCGACGTCGAGCGCGCCGTCGCGCAGTTCGAACGCGCGGTGGGTCTCGACCCCGGCTTTGCAAGGGGCTGGGCCGCGCTCGCCGGCGCCTATGCCCTGCTGGCCGGCCGCAGCGGACCGGAAAGCGCCCGCTTGCGCGCGCGCCAGGGAGCCGCGGCGCGGCGAGCGGTCGAGGCCGGTCCCGCGCTCGCAGTGGCGCACGCCCGCCTCGCACAGTTTCTCTACGCCGACAAGCATCCCGCTGAAGCTGACGCAGCCTTCCGCACAGCCTTCTCCCTCGATAGCCATGACCCGCTGGTACTGGGATACATGGCGGCGTATGACCTCGAGCGAGGCGACTACGAGGCGGCGCTCGTCGCCCAGCGGGAGGTCGTCTCGCGTGACCCGCTCTCCGGGGTTGAGGTCCTGAACCTCGCGACCTACTCTTTCCTCGCAGGACGCCTGCCGGAAGCTGCCGCGGGCTACCGCACGGCGATCGCGCTGTCCGGGGACATTCCTGAGTGGGAGCTTGCGCTCGTGCAGGTCCTGGCTCGGCAGCGGAAGTTCGACGAAGCCCTCCAGCAACTGCCTCACATCGCAAGCCCGGCCATTCGGGACCTCGGCCTGGCCTTGCTGCAGGAGGCGCCGGGCCAGCGCTCTGCCGCGGACGGCGCACTCGCGCGCCTGATAGCGCGGCCGGGCAGCGCCAGTGACATCCAGATGGCGGAGGTCTTTGCATTTCGTGGCCAGGTCGACGCCGCATTTGCGACACTCGCGAACTGGCGCGAGGCGTTGTCCAGATCGGGCGGCCTGGGACCCAGCGGCAGGATCAACGCCGTCGAGACCCTGCGCACATCGCCGCTGCTGCAACCCCTGCACGCGGATCCCCGCTGGACTGCGTTGCTCGCCGCCAAATGACAGGAGAGCCCCTCATGTTCGCCAATCCCGCCCAGGATGAAATCGAGGCGCTGCTCGCACGCGCGCGCACCATCGCGGTCGTGGGCCTCTCCTCCGACCCTTCCCGCCCGAGCTACAGGGTCGCCAAGGCGCTGCAGGGCTTCGGCTACCGGATCATCCCGGTCAATCCGTCCGGGACGACGATCCTGGGCGAGCGGACCGTGCCCGATCTCGACCACCTCGAGGCTGCGCTCGGCCCGGGCGGCAAACCGGATGTCGTCGACGTGTTCCGCCGCCCCGAGCACGTCGCCGCGATCGTCGATGACTGCATCCGCCTCCGCCTGCCCGCGATCTGGCTGCAGGAGGGGGTCGTCGACGAAGCGGCTGCGGCGAAAGCGCAGGCGGCGGGCCTCTTCACGGTGATGGATCGCTGCCTGTTCCGCGACCGGGCCGCCATGATCCGGTAGGCTGCGCGCATGCGCCTCGAGTTCACCAAGATGCACGGCCTCGGCAACGATTTCATCGTGTTCGACGCACCCTCCGGCGGCGCGCCGCCCGCAGCGGAACGGCTGCGCCAGCTCGCCGACCGCCACACCGGCATCGGCTTCGACCAGGCGCTGATGCTCGAGCCGGCCCGGCGCGCCGACACGGCGGTGTACTACCGCATCTTCAATGCCGATGGCTTCGAGGTCGAGCAGTGCGGCAACGGTGCGCGCTGCATTGCCGCGCTGCTCGCGCGCCGCGGGCGAGCGCAGGCCGGCAACCTGACGATGGACAGCCCGGCGGGCCTGATCCGGGCGCGCATCGAGCGCGAGGGGCTCGTGTCGGTCGACATGGGCGTGCCGGACTTCAATCCTGCCGCTCTGCCTTTCGACGCCTCGAGCGAGGCGCACGTCTATCCGCTGGAAGTGGGCGGCAACGAGGTCGAGATCGGCGCCGTGTCGATGGGCAATCCGCACGCGGTGCTCACGGTGGCGTCGGCGGCGGCCGCACCCGTGGACCGGCTCGGGCCCGCGATCGAGCGCCATCCGCGCTTCCCGAAGCGCGTGAACGTCGGCTTCATGGAGATCGTCGATCGCGGCCACATCCGGCTGCGCGTATACGAGCGCGGCACCGGCGAGACGCTCGCCTGCGGCACTGGCGCCTGCGCTGCTGTCGCCGTCGGGCGACGCCACGGGCGGCTCGACGAGCGCGTCGGCGTGAAGGTGGCGGGCGGCGAACTGACGGTCACCTGGCCCGGGCCCGGCAGGAATATTTGGCTCACGGGCCCTGCCGAAGTATCTTTCACGGGAACCGTGGAGATCGATGCATGACGACGAGAGAAGCGCGCGACCTGCCGAACGAGACCCTCGACGAGGAAGCGATCGCGCGCTACCTGCAGATGAACCCCGACTTCTTCGAGCGCCACCAGGCGATCCTCGGGCGCATGCGCCTGCCGCACGCGCGTTCGGCGTCCACGATTTCCCTGGTCGAGCGCCAGGTCGAGGTGCTGCGCGAGCGCCAGGCCGAACTCGAGGGCAAGCTCGCCGAGTTCGTGAATGTCGCGCGGGCGAACGACGCGCTCGCCGGGAAGATCCAGCGCTTCACGCGCCGCCTGCTGCAGGCCGCGACCCGTCAGGAGATGGCCGAGGCGATCGAGGCGAGCCTGCGCGAAGACTTCGACGCGCGCCATTCCACGCTGATCCTCACGAATGGCCATGCCCGCGGATTCGACATGCCCGAGCGTTTCCTGCGCGAGGCGACGCCCGATAGCGCGGACCTGAAATCCTTCGAGGGCCTGTTCACGAGCGGCAAGCCGCGTTGCGGCCAGGTCCGCGATTCGCAGCGCCAGTTCCTCTTCGGCGGCGACGCCGGGGAAATCGGCTCGGTCGCCCTCGTGCCGCTCGGCGAGCATGGGGCCATCGGCCTGCTGGCGCTCGGCAGCCACGACCGGGAGCGCTTCCACCCGGGCATGAGCACCGAGTTCCTCGCCCGCATGGGCGAGCTGATCGCGGATGTCGTCGTCCATCGCTGACTGGCTCGCGCGCTTCCGGCGCCATCTCGCCACCGAACGGCGCCTCTCGCGGCACACGGACTCGAACTACGCGCGCGATCTCGCCGCGCTCGCGCGCTTTTGCGAGAAAGAGCGCATTGCCGACCTCGCGCGCCTCGACAGCCAGCACGTGCGCCTGTTCGCCGCGCGCTCGCATGCGGCCGGACTCGCGCCGAGGAGCGTGCAGCGGCGCCTGTCGGCGGTGCGCACGTTCTGCGACTTCCTGCTGCGCGAAGGCGCGATCGCCGCGAACCCCGCCCTCGACGTCAAGGCGCCCAAGGCCGGCAAGCGCCTGCCCGCCGCACTCGACCCGGACCGCGTGAACCAGTTGTTGAACATCACCGCGGCGGACCCGCTCGCGCTGCGCGATCGCGCATTGATGGAGCTCGCCTACTCCTCCGGCCTGCGGCTGGCCGAGATTGTCGGCCTCGACGTCGGTGCGCTCGATTTCGCCGATCGCACCGTACGGGTCACGGGCAAGGGCGACAAGACGCGCATCCTGCCCGTGGGCCGGCCGGCCCTCACGGCGCTCGGCGCATGGATCAAGTCGCGCGCCGGACTCGTGAAGGCGGGCGAGCAGGCCGTGTTCGTGGGCCGGAACGGCCGACGCATGGGCGCGCGCGCCGTGCAGTTGCGCGTGGCCGGCTGGGCCCGCCGCCAGGGCCTCGGCGTACACGTGAATCCGCACCTCTTCCGCCACTCGTTCGCGACGCATCTCCTTGAATCCAGCCGCGATCTTCGCGGCGTGCAGGAACTTCTCGGCCACGCCGACATCTCAACCACGCAGGTGTACACGCACCTTGATTTCCAGCATCTCGCCCGCATTTACGACGCTGCACACCCGCGCGCGCGCAGAAAGTAGGCCTTTCGATGAGTGAAGTCTGGAACCCCCACGGCACCACGATCCTCGGGGTGCGGCGCAATGGCGCCGTCGCAGTCGGCGGCGACGGCCAGGTCACGCTCGGCAACACCGTGATGAAGGGCAATGCCCGCAAGGTTCGGCCGCTCGGCGGCGGCAAGGTGCTCGCGGGCTTCGCGGGCGGCACGGCCGACGCCTTCACGCTCTTCGAGCGCTTCGAGGGCAAGCTCGAGAAGCACGGCAACCTGACGCGTGCGGCGATCGAAATCGCAAAGGACTGGCGCTCGGACCGCTACCTGCGCCGCCTCGAAGCGCTGCTGCTCGTCGGCGATCGCGAGAAGCTGTTCGTGGTTTCCGGCAATGGTGACGTGATCGAGCCCGAGCACGACCTCGTGGCGATCGGCTCCGGCGGGCCGTTCGCGCAGGCCGCCGCGCGGGCGCTCGCCGAGAACACCGCGCTCGATGCGCGCACGATCGTCGAACGCTCGCTCGGCATCGCCGCCGACATCTGCATCTACACCAACCGCAACCTCGTGATCGAGGAACTCAAGTGATGGACGTCGAAGTGACCTCGCCCGCCGGCGCCGCGGCGCTCACCCCGCAGGAAATCGTGCGCGAGCTCGACAAGCACATCGTCGGCCAGGGCGCCGCCAAGCGCGCGGTCGCGATCGCGCTGCGCAACCGCTGGCGCCGCATGCAGGTCGAGGAGGGGCTGCGCGCCGAGATCACGCCGAAGAACATCCTGATGATCGGCCCGACCGGCTGCGGCAAGACCGAGATCGCCAGGCGCCTCGCGAAGCTCGCGGGCGCCCCCTTCGTCAAGGTCGAAGCGACCAAGTTCACGGAAGTCGGCTACGTCGGCCGCGACGTCGACTCGATCGTGAAGGAGCTCGTCGACGCGTCGGTCAAGATGGCGCGCGAACAGGAGGTTGCCAAGGTGCGCGAGCGCGCGATCGACGCCGCCGAGGAACGCGTGCTCGATGCGCTGCTGCCGAAGCCGCGCATGCTCGGCTTCTCGACCGATGAGCCGCCCGCGCCGCGCGATGCGGAGACGCGGCAGAAGTTCCGCAAGATGCTGCGCGAGCACCAGCTCGACGAACGCGAGATCGAGATCGAACTGCGCGCCATCCCGCTCGGCGTCGAGATCATGGCGCCGCCGGGCATGGAGGAGATGCAGCAGCAGCTGTCGTCGATGTTCCAGAACCTTGGCGGACAGCGCAGCCACGCCCGCAAGGTGAAGGTGAAGGAAGCGCTCAAGCTGCTGGCCGACGAAGAGGCCGCCAAGCTCGTCAACGAGGACGAGCTCAAGGCGCGCGCCGTCGCCAATGCCGAGCAGAACGGCATCGTCTTCATCGACGAAATCGACAAGGTCACGCGCCGCCAGGAAACGGTCGGCGCCGACGTGTCGCGCGAGGGCGTGCAGCGCGACCTGCTGCCGCTCGTCGAAGGCTCGACCGTTTCGACCAAGTACGGACCGGTGAAGACCGACCACGTGCTGTTCATCGCTTCGGGCGCATTCCACCTCTCGAAGCCCTCCGACCTGATCCCCGAACTGCAGGGCCGACTGCCGATCCGGGTCGAGTTGAGCTCGCTCGGCGTCGAGGATTTCGTGCGCATCCTCACCGAGCCCGACGCCGCACTCACGACCCAGTACTCGGCGCTCATGGAGACCGAAGGCGTGCGCGTCGATTTCGCCGCGAGCGGCGTGCGGCGGATCGCGGAGATCGCGGCGCATGTCAATGAGCGCACCGAGAACATCGGCGCGCGGCGCCTGCACACGGTGATGGAGCGGCTGCTCGAGCGCGTCTCGTATGAGGCCGCCGAACAGCGTGGCAGCACCGTCGCGATCGATGCCGCGTATGTCGATGCGCAGCTCGGCGACCTGTCGAAGGATGAGGACCTGTCGCGGTACATCCTGTAGCGGGCTGCGGGCCGGAGCGGGAGCGAGGCGTCCGGTTCCTCACGGGTCGAGCGCCGCCTGCGGCGGTCCCCTCGTCGCGGCGGCGCCCGGCGCACTGTGTCGGCAGAACCTGAAGTAACTGCGTACGCCGGACGCTGTTCGCCGCTCCTCGGCGCTCTCCCCGCTCGTCACCGGACGCCTCGCTCCCCCTCCGGCGCGCGGCCAGCTACCCGACGCAGGCCGCCTGCCTGAGGTGAGGAAGGTTGCCTCACATTGCGTTCTTCACCTCAAGGGGATCGAGCTGAGACTTGCGAGCGGCCGGCCGGAGGACGCGGCGATTCATCCGCGAACGAGCGTGGAGGGCGCCGAGGAGCGGGGGAAAGAGCGAGGCGACCACCGACCTCTCAGCGCCTGACGACACAGTGCGCCAAGCGCCCCCGCTCCGAGGGCACGCCATCGAAGATGGCGCGCCCGGATAGCGAGGGAGCGGATGAATCGCCGCGTCCTCCGGCCCGCAATCCGCATCACGCAACTCGCAGCCGCTAGAATGCGCCATGGCTGCCACTACCCTGCGGCTCGAAACGCCGCGCCTGCTCCTGCGCCCGCTCGAGATGTGCGATTTCGAGGCGTTCGCCGCCTTTCACGCCGAGCCCGAGTCGATGCGCTTCCTCGGTGGCGTGCAACCGCGCGAGGTCGCATGGCGCACGCTGATGCTGATGGCGGGCGCCTGGCACCTGCAGGGCATATCGATGTTCTCGATGATCGAGAAGGCCACCGGGCGCTGGGTCGGCCGCACGGGACCGTGGATGCCCGAGGGCTGGCCTGGCTCCGAGATCGGCTGGGGGGTCATCCGTGACTGCCAGGGCAGGGGCTACGCCACGGAGGCGGCGAGGGCGGCGATCGACTGGGCGTTCGACACGCTCGGCTGGACCGATCTCATCCACTCGATCTCGCCCGGCAATGTCGCCTCGCAGGCGGTCGCCGCGAAGCTGGGCTCACGCAATCGCGGCCCGGGACGCCTGCCGCCACCGCTCGCCGAGGTACCGGTCGAGATCTGGGGCCAGACGCGCGAGGAATGGCGGCAACGAAAGGTATCCGGCCTGCAATGAAAATCGAAGAGACCCGCGACGAAGTCGTCGTCACCCTGGCACCCGCGGCTCCTGCCGCCGCCGGAGACGCCGCGAGCGTCATCTGGCTGCACGGCCTCGGCGCCGACGGCCACGATTTCGTGCCGCTCGTGCCCGAGCTGCGCCTTGCGCCACCCGCGGAACTGCGCTTTGTCTTTCCACACGCGCCGGTACGCCCTGTCACATTGAACGGCGGCATGCCGATGCGCGCGTGGTACGACATCCGCGAGCTGTCGACCGCCGGGCGCCAGGACGTGGCTGGCACGCGGGAGTCGGCCGCGCGTATCGGCGACCTGGTCGCGCGCGAGATGGGACGGGGCAGGCCGGCCTCGCGCATCATCCTCGCGGGCTTCTCCCAGGGGGGCGCGATTGCGCTGCACACGGCGTTGCGCCATCCGCAACGCCTCGGCGGGATCCTCGCGCTGTCGACTTACCTGCCGCTGCACGAGAGCGTCGCCGCCGAGGCGAACGCCGCCAACCGCGACATCCCGATCCTGATGTGCCATGGCCTGCACGATCCCGTGCTGCCGTATGCGCTCGGCGAGCTGTCGCGCGATGCGCTCACCTCGCTCGGCCACTCGGTCGAATGGAAAGCCTATCCGATGCAGCACGAGGTCTGCCGGCCCGAGATCGCCGATATCTCGGCCTGGCTCGCCGCGCGCCTCCGGGAGCCGGCGGCCGCGTGATCACTTGCGCACGGGTGGCAGGCCCGGCGCCTCGAAACCGACCTTGCGGTGCGTGCCGTCGCAGAAGGGCTTCTTGCCCGAATGCCCGCAGCGGCACAGCCAGCATTCCGTAACCCTTTTCACAGTGCGGCCCGTGCCGGTGATGATCTCGAGGTTGCCCTTGATGTGCAGCGGGCCATTCTCGACCGGAATCACCTCGAGCGGGCCATTGCGAACCTCGAGCGCCGCGGACTCCTGCGTCGGCGGCTCGCCGGTGGCCGTGAACCCGCTGGCGACGTGGCTCGTGTCGCAGAAGGGCTTCGATTTCGACGCCCCGCAACGGCACAGGGTGGCGCGCAGCGCACCGCCGCCCCCCCAGAATCGCATCTCCGCGTGGAACGCGAGCGGGCCGTTCTCGAGGACGCGCACGGTGTTCACCTTCGGCGCGACCTCGGGCTCCCCGCCGTCATGGCGCTCGCAGGAAATGGCACCCGACGGGCAATTGCGCGCGATCGACATGAGCGTCTCGGCCGAGGCGGCGTCGGGGTGGATCCACTCGCCGGCGACGTTCGGCACGAAGACATCCGGGTGGTCGAGCACGCAGTGCCGCGAATGGATGCACTTGCCGCCGTCAAATCGCACCGAGACCTGCGTGCCGCGCACTTCTTCGATCTTGCCGCCCATGCCTGAGCCCTCCTGCGTTGCCGCGGGCATTCTCGCACTTGTCAGCGGGGTCCTACGAGCGGCACCCGCTCCCGGGCCTGTGCCGCCGGTGCGTGCGGCGGTACCTTGTCGGGCAGGCACGAAAGGAGGAGATTGCGGCGTGATAGCTTCAGCGCCCATCCGCGGCAATACCGGACCCGTCCCGATGCATCAGCCCGGCTACCTGCACCCAGCCCGCGCATCGCGCGCCGCCCGCTGGCGCCTCGCCGCCGCGCGCGGCGAGGTCCAGCGGGCGGCGGCCATGACCGCGGCCACCTGGCTGCGCGCACGGGCCACCGTGGCGGGGTTGCTGTACGACCGGTAGGCTGGAGCCATGCCGCAAGCCAGCGTCATCATCGCGGACGATCACCAGCTCGTGCGCACGGGGTTGAAGCAGGTCATTGCCTCGCAACCCGACCTGCGCGTGGTCGCCGAGTGCCGCACCGGCAAGGAGGTGCTCGCGCTGCTGCAGACCGAGGCCTGCAACGTGCTGCTGCTCGACCTGTCGCTGCCCGACATGTCCGGCCTCGATGTCCTGAAGCACGTGCGCTCGCACCACGACGGCATCGCGGTGCTCGTGCTGAGCGGCTACCCCGAGAAGCAGTTCGGCCTCAATGTGCTGCGCGGTGGCGCGCACCGCTTCATCAGCAAGGGCGTCGACGACGCCGAGCTGCTGCGCGCCGTGCGCATGGTCGCGCGTGGCAGCCGCTATGTCGGCCCCGAGCTCGCCGAGCTGTTGCTGGCGGGCCTCGACGGCGCAGCCGACCAGCCACGCCATGGCGCGCTGTCGGAGCGCGAATTCCAGATCTTCGTGAAACTCGCCGAGGGCAAGACGGTCACCGAGATCGCCGGCAAGCTCTTCCTCAGCGTGAAGACCGTCAGCACCTATCGCTCGCGCATCCTCGAGAAAATGGGGATGAAGACCAACGCCGACATCACCTACTACGCGATCAAGAACAGCCTGCTGCAGTGACCATGCCGACCGTCCGCCATGCCGCCCAGCCGAACGATCGCCGCCCCGCCGGCCGCGGGGCGCGGGGCGCGGGCGCAGCGCATGCCGCCGCGGCCGGCGACGAGTTGCGCATCCTCCTGATCGAAGACTCGCGCCTGCTCCGCGACCGCATGATCGGCATGCTCACCGTCCCGGGCGTCCTCAAGGTCACGGGCACGGCTGAAACGGAACAGGAGGCCATCGGGCTCATCGACGCCCACGACTACGATGCCCTCGTGGTCGACGTCGAGCTGAAGCAGGGCAGCGGCATCGCGGCCATACGCCATGCGCGCCGCGCCTTCGCCGCGCGCAGCCAGCCGCTGATCATCGTGTTGACGAACTATTCCCTGCCCACCGTCGAGCAGCGCTGCATGAGCGCGGGCGCCGATCATTTCCTCGACAAGATGCAGCAGTTTGCGCAGGTTCGGCCGCTGCTCGAACGCCGCCAGCGCGGCGACGGCCACTGATCAGGCGGCAGCAGGCGGCGCGAACGGCACGAGGATGTCGAGCCGGGTTCCCTGGCCCGGCGCGCTCTGGATCTCGAAGCTGCCGTTGAGGCTCACCACGCGATGGCGCATCCCCGACAGGCCGTGCGAGCTGCGCGCACGCTCCGGGTCCATGCCGATGCCATCGTCTCCGACGGCCAGGTGGTAGCCCGCCGCACCCACCTCGAAGACCATCTCGACCTTGCGCGCCCGCGCATGGCGGATGATGTTGGTGAGCGATTCCTGGCCGACGCGGAACAGCGCGATGGCGAGCGCCTGCGGGATCGGCTCTGCCTCCTGCGGGATCGAGGTGTGGCACTCGAGGCCCGCGCGCTTGCAGGTCTCGTCGAAATAGGCCTCGAGCGCCGTCGGCAGTCCGAAGTGATCGAGCAGCGCCGGGCGCAGGTTCTCGACCACGCGGCGCTTCAGGTTCATCGCTTCGGTCACGGTGCGCACCAGCTCGCCGAGCTTGTCGCGCACCTCCTGCTCCATGGTCACCGAGCGCCCCTGCAACCATGCGAGGTCCATGTTGGCGGCGGTCAGCAGCCCGCCGAGTTCGTCGTGCAGGTCGCGGGCGAGGTCGGCCTTCTCCTGCTCGGACGCGCTCTGCAGGTGGGTCGTGAGCTGCGACAGTTCGCGGGTGCGGTCCTCGATGATCACCTCGAGCCGCCGCCGTTCGTGCTCTTCCTCGTAGCGCCGCTCCTCGCGGCGCAGGCTGTCGGCGACGAACAGGCGCACGACCAGCACGATCAGCGCGAGCGTGAGCAGTGCGAGCGCCGCGAAGGCGTAGCGCGACAGCACGAGGCTGCGCGCCTGCTCCTCGCGCAGCGACAGCAGCCGCGAGTCGAGCAGCCCGATCAGCGCCTCGGCGCCGGCGCGGAAGCGATCCATCACCTTGCGCCCCTCGCCCGTGCGCAGGATCGCGAGCGCGTTGTCGCGCTCGCCGCGCTGCGTCAGCGAGATCGACGCGGTCACTTCCGCGATCTTGAGGCCGCGCAGGGCCTCGAGCCGCGTGACGTGCTCGAGCACTTCGGCATCGCCCGCGGCCAGCGTGTGCAGGCGCGCGCTGATCACCTGCAGCTCGGGCAGCGCGCTCTCGTACGGCGCGAGGTAGCGGCGGTTGGTGGTGAGCAGGTAGCCGCGCTGCGCGCTCTCGAGGTCGACGAGCTGCGAACGCATCGCGATCACCTCGTTCTGCATGCCGAGGGTGCGGTTGACGCTTTCGGCGGCCACGCGGATGCGGCTCACGGACCATTCGTTGACCACATAGACGCCGAGGCCGAGCAGCGAGATCGCGACGATCGGCAGCCAGATCGAGCCCGGCAGCAGGCGCAGGCCGTCCCAGAAATCGAGATGGACGTTGCGATACTGCCGCCACGGCAGCCCATGCCCTTCCGCCACCCGCGCCGACTCCGTGTCCATGATCCGGGGGCCATGCTAGCGTATGCTGCCGTGCCATGACGACCTACGCCGCGATCACCGGCTGGGGCAAATGCCTGCCGCCCGCCGTGCTGTCAAACCACGACCTCGCCGGCATGCTCGAGACGAGCGACGAGTGGATCACGAGCCGCACCGGCATCCGCGAGCGGCGCGTGTCCCACGTGCCGATGGCGGACATGGCGCATGTCGCGGCCGAACGCGCCCTCGCCTGCGCGGGCGTTTCGGGCCGGGACATCGAGCTCATCGTCTTCGGCACATGCAGCTTCGAGGACCAGGTGCCGAACATGGCCTCCGGCCTGCAGCAGCGCATCGGCGCCGACGGCTGCGCCGCGATGGACGTCAACACCGCCTGCACGAGCTTCCTCTACGGCCTCTCGACCGCCACCGCGCTGATCCGCGGCGGCGTCGTGCGCAATGCGCTCGTGGTCGGCGCCGAGATCATCTCGCCGTACATGGACTGGACCGACCGCAACGTCGCGGTGCTCTTCGGCGACGGCGCGGCCGCCGTGGTCCTGCAGGCCTCGGAGGGTGAGCAAGGACTCCTCGCCGAAAAGCTCGGCTGCTTCGGCGATGCGCGCGAGATCCTGCGCATCCACGGCATGGGCGGCGCCTACGCCAACCAGGGGCGCCTGTACGGCATCACGTCCTGGCAGTTCGAGGGCCAGGAAATCTTCAAGCGCGCCGTGCTCGGCATGAGCGAGGCGAGCGCGGCGGCGCTCGCGAAGCGCGACCTCACGGCCGACGACATCCAGCTCGTCGTGCCGCACCAGGCCAACCTGCGGATCATCGAGGCCGTGGCGAAGCGCGCCGGCATCCCGATGGAGCGGGTCTTCACCAACGTGCAGCGCTACGGGAACATGTCATCCGCGACCGTGCCGGTCGGGCTGTGCGAAGCCCTCGAGGAGGGCCGCGTGCCGAAGGGTGGCTGGCTGCTGTTGCCGGCGTTCGGTGGCGGGCTCACCTTCTGCGCCCACCTCATCCGTTGGGGCGATCGGGTCACCCCGCTCGGCACCGCGGAAATCGAGCTGCCGCCCTGCGACCGCACGGCGGTGGAGCTGATCCATGAAGTCGCCGCGCGCAAGGTGACGCGCGCGGCCGACCCGGTTACTTCCTAGCGGCCTTGCTGGCGACCTTCTTCTTCGCCGCCGGCTTCTTCGGACGAGTCTTGCCGAACGAACCCTTGTAGATCTTGCCGCGGCGGCTGCGGCCGTCTCCCTTGCCCATGTACCTTAGCTCCGGTCGTGTTGAAGGGGCGCGAGTCTAGCAGCCTGCGGCGCGCCGATCACCGGTAGCGCGCCATGATCTTGTCGAGCCCCTTGGCGCCGGGCGACAGCGCCGGGAGCGAAAGGCCGTTGAGCGGCCCGTCGGGCGTGGCGTTCAGCTCGTGGAATTCCTTTTGCCCCTCGTCGATGTACAGCAGGCCCGTCAGGAACTCGCCCTCGGCCAGCCGCTCCTGGATGTACGCGCTCGCGGCCACCCGGTCGGTCGGATCGTAGTCGGGAGCGATCTTGCGCAGCAGGATCCGGCTGCCATCGTGCAGCACGACGGGAAGGCGCTCGCCTTCGGCGTATTCGGCCTTGATCTCGCGCTCGAACGGCACGAAGTCCGCATTGACCGCGGGCTCGTAGTGTTCGCGCGTGTAGGCATAGCTCTTGGTCGAGCCCTCGTGGTCGTTGAAGGTGACGCAGGGCGAGAGAACGTCGATCAGCGCGAAGCCGCGGTGGCGCAGTCCGGCCTGGATCAGCGGCACGAGCTGCTCCTTGTCGCCCGAGAAACTGCGCGCGACGAACGATGCGCCGAGGTTCATGGCGAGCAGCACCGGGTCGATCGGCGGCTGCTGGTTCGTATCGCCCTTCTTCGCCTTCGTGCCCATGTCCGCCGAGGCCGAGAACTGGCCCTTGGTGAGGCCGTAGACGCCGTTGTTCTCGATCACGTAGAGCATGTTCAGGTTGCGGCGGATCGCGTGGCAGAACTGCCCGAGGCCGATCGACAGCGTGTCGCCGTCGCCCGAAACGCCGATGTAGCTCAGGTTGCGGTTGGCGGCATTCGCGCCCATCGCGATCGACGGCATGCGCCCGTGCACGGAATTGAAGCCGTGCGCGCCGCCCACGAAATAGGCGGTGGTCTTCGACGAGCAGCCGATGCCCGAGAGCTTGGCGATGTTCTGCGGCTCGAGCGACAGGCCCCAGATCGCCTCGGTCAGCGCGGCGGTGATCGAATCGTGGCCGCAGCCCGCGCACAGCGTGGACAGCGCTCCTTCGTAGTCGCGCCGCGTGAGGCCGAGCTCATTGCGCGGCAATGACGGGTGGCGGACTTTCGGCTTCGGGATGAAGGTCATGTCAGGCTCCGTGGGGCGCGACGCTGCGCAGCGGCTTCGGCGCGACTTCCGCCAGCACGCCCTCGATGATGAAGCTCGAGGAGATCGGCAGGCCGCTGTAGTGCAGCAGCGAGCGCAGCCGCGACTTCTCGACCGGCGTTTCGAGCGTGAGCAGCGAGCGCAGCTGCGCGTCGCGGTTCTGCTCGACGACAAAGACCAGCCGGTGGCTGTCGAGGAACTTGTCGACCTCGTCGTTGAACGGGAAGGCGCGCACCCGCATGTAGTCGACGTTGATGCCCATGCCCTGCAGCACCGCGAGCGCCTCGCGCACCGCGCCGTCGCTGCTGCCCGCCGCGACGATCGCGACGTCGGTGCGCGCGCCGGCCATTTCGAAGACCGGCCGCGGCATGTGGGTGCGCGCGGTGTGGAACTTGCGGATGAGCCGGTCGACGACCACCTGGTACTCGGCGGAATCCTCGGTGTAGGCGCCGAACTGGTTGTGCCCGGAGCCGCGGGTGAAATAGGCCGCCTTCGGGTGCACGCCCGGCAGCGTGCGGTAGGGGATGCCGTCGTCGTCCTTGTCGAGGAAGCGGTGGAACTTCTCGAGCTTGACGATCTCCTCGAGCGGCAACACCTTGCCGCGGTCGGGCTGCCAGGCGTCGTCCCACTTGAGCTCGCGGCACATCCAGTCGTTCATGCCGATGTCGAGGTCGAGCAGCACCATCACCGGCGTCTGCAGGCGCTCGGCGAGGTCGAAGGCGGCGACCGAGAAATAAAAACATTCCTCGGGATTGGCGGGATAGAGACACAAATGCTTCGTGTCGCCGTGCGAGGCGTAGGCGCAGGCCAGCAGGTCGCACTGCTGCGTGCGCGTCGGCATGCCGGTCGAGGGGCCGACCCGCTGCACGTCGAAGATCACCGCCGGCACTTCGGCGTAATAGGCAAGGCCGAAGAATTCGCCCATCAGCGAAATGCCCGGCCCCGACGTCGCGGTGAAGGAACGCGCGCCGTTCCACGAGGCGCCGAGCACCATGCCGATCGCGGCGAGCTCGTCCTCGGCCTGGATGAAGGCGAAGTTCTTGCGACCGGTGGCGGGATCGACGCGCCATTTGTCGCAGAACGCCTTGAAGGCATCCATCAGCGAGGTCGACGGCGTGATCGGATACCACGCGGCCACCGTGGCGCCCGCGTACATCGCGCCGAGGCCGGCGGCGGTGTTGCCATCGATCAGGATGTGCCCCGCCGTCTTGTCCATCGGCGCGCAATGCAGCGGCAGCGGACAGGCGAAATGCGCCTTCGCGTAGTCGTAGCCGAGCTGGATCGCCTTCATGTTGCTGTCGACGAGCTGCGGCTTCTTCGCGTAGGTCTCGGCGAGCAGCTCGCGCATGCGCGCGAGGTCGAGGTCGAGCAGCGCCGCGAGCACGCCCGCGTAGCAGATATTCTTCATCAGGATGCGCGTGCGCACCCCGGTGAAATTCTCGTTGCAGAGCTTCGCGAGCGGCACGCCGATCACGGTGATGTCCTCGCGCGTAAACAGCGCGGGCCGCGGCCAGGTCGAGTCGTAGATCAGCCAGCCGCCGGTCGCGACTTCGCGCACGTCCTTGCCGTAGGTCTCGGCGTTCATCGCGACCATGATGTCGACGCGCCCGGAGCGCGCGACGTGGCCGTCCTTCGTCACCCGGATCTCGTACCAGGTGGGCAGGCCCTGGATGTTCGACGGGAAATAGTTTTTCCCCATGACGGGGATGCCGCTGCGGAAAATCGCCTTCATCAGCAGGGTGTTGGCACTGGCGGAGCCCGTGCCGTTCACCGTGGCGATCTTGACGACGAAATCGTTTACGCGATCTTGGGCAGGGACGACTGGCATGTTGGCGGCTGATCCTCGGCGTGCGGCCACTTCACGAACGACTTCTGCATGTCCCACGCGGCCGTCGGGCAACGCTCGGCGCACAGGCCGCAGTGCACGCAGAGGTCTTCATCCTTCACCATGACGCGGCCGGTCTGCTTGAGCGGCGTCGACACGTAGAGCGGCTGCCCGAGGTTCTGCGCCGGCGCGCGCAAGCGCGTGCGCAGATCCGTCTCGGCGCCGTCCGCGGTGATCGTCAGACAGTCGGTCGGGCAGATGTCGATGCAGGCGTCGCACTCGATGCAGAGCTTCGCCTCGAACACGGTCTGGATGTCACAGTTGAGGCAGCGCTGCACCTCGGCCGCGGCCTGCTCCGCCGTGAAGCCGAGCTCGACTTCGATGTTGAGCTTCTTGAAGCGCTCCTTCAGCGAGACATGCGGCACGAGGCGCCGTTCGACCGGGTTGTAGTCGTTCGCGTACGACCACTCGTGCATGCCCATCTTGCGGCTCTGCAAATTGACGCCCGGCGCAAGACGCTCGCCGACGGGCTCGCCCTGGCAGTGGCGGTGGACCGAGATAGCGGCCTGGTGGCCGTGCTCGACGGCCCAGATGATGTTCTTCGGACCGAACGCGGCATCGCCGCCGAAGAACACGCCCGCGCGCGTGGACTGGAAGGTCTGCGCGTCCACTTTCGGCACGCTCCACTTGTCGAACTCGATGCCGAGGTCGCGCTCGATCCACGGGAAGGCATTTTCCTGGCCGATCGCGAGGATCACGTCGTCCGCGGCGAGGAACTCCTCGCCGGTCACGCGCTCGGCCGTGATGCGGCCGCTGGCGTCGATGTCGTATTCCATGACATCGAACCGCATTCCCTTCAGCTTGCCGCCCTCGACCACGAACTCCTTCGGCGAGCGGTTGACGATGATCGCCACGCTCTCTTCCTCGGCGTCGTCGAGCTCCCAGGCCGAGGCCTTGAAGAACTGCCGCGGCTTGCGCGCCATCACCTTGACGTGCTGCGCGCCGAGGCGCAGCGAAGTGCGGCAGCAATCCATCGCGGTATTGCCGACGCCGATGATCAGCACTTCGCGACCGACCTGCTTGACGTGTTCGAAGGCGACCGACTCGAGCCAGTCGATGCCGATGTGGATGTTCGCGGCGCCTTCCTGCCGGCCCGGGAGCTTCAGCTCCTTGCCCTTGGGCGCGCCCGAGCCGACGAACACGGCGTCGAAGCCGCCGCGCTCGAGCAGTTCCTTCATGCTCTTCACCGGGTGGCCGAGCTTGATGTCGGCACCCATGCGGGCAATCGCGCCGATCTCCTCGTCGAGCACCGCCTGCGGCAGGCGGAACGAGGGGATGTTGGTGCGCATCAGGCCGCCAGGCTCGCCGAACTGCTCGAACACCGTGACGCGATAGCCGAGCGGCAGCAGGTCGTTTGCGACCGTGAGGCTCGCGGGGCCCGCGCCGATGCAGGCGACGTGCTTGCCGTTTTTCGCCGCCGGGACCTGCGGCAGGCGGTCGGCGAATTCGTCCTTGTGGTCCGCCGCGACGCGCTTCAGGCGGCAGATCGCGACGGGCTTGTCTTCGACCCGCCCGCGGCGGCAGGCAGGCTCGCAGGGCCGGTCGCAAACGCGCCCGAGGATGCCCGGGAATACGTTCGACTCGCGGTTGACCATGTAGGCATCGGTGAAGCGACCCTGCGCGATCAGGCGGATGTACTCGGGCACATCCGTATGGGCCGGGCAGGCCCACTGGCAGTCGACGACACGATGGAAGTAATCCGGATGGGACGTGTCTGTGGGTGGCATTCGGCGGGTCGGGTCTACGACGCCAGGATTGGCGGGCCGTTCGGCGAGTATACGGCAACCGGGATTGCGCGATACTGGCGGCACGATGGCGACACTCACCTGCACACTCATCCGCCTGCGCACGAAGTCGCGCGTCCTGACCGTCAGCTTCAGCGACGGGCAAAGCTTTGACCTGCCATTTGAATTCCTGCGGGTGAACTCCCCGTCCGCGGAAGTCCAGGGGCACGGCCCCGGCCAGCGCGTCACGGTGACCGGCAAGGAAAACGTGGTGGTGCAGGCCGTGGAGCCGGTCGGCCACTACGCCGTGCGCCTTGTGTTCGACGACGGGCACGACAGCGGGCTCTACACGTGGAAGTACCTGCACGAGCTCGGCCGCAGGATGGCCCAGTAAAAAAGGCCGGGCGCCTCGCGGCGCCCGGCCTTCAGACCCCCGTATCGACTGCCCTTGCGGGCTCGAACGTGGCGCGGATTGTTAGCGAACTTTCGAGGGCTTGTAAAGGCGGGCGCGCTAGAATGACCGTTCACGCGAGGTTTCCTTGAGCCAGCCTTCCCCCGACCCGACCACCGATTTCGGCTACGAGCGCGTGCGGCGCGAGGACAAGGCCCGCCGGGTGCGCGGCGTGTTCGATTCGGTCGCCGACAATTACGACCTGATGAACGACCTGATGTCGGGCGGCGTGCACCGGCTCTGGAAGCGCTTCACGCTGTCGATCACGGGCCTGCGGCCGGGCCAGTCCGCCCTCGACGTCGCAGGCGGCACGGGCGACATTTCCCTCGGCCTCGCGCGGCAGGTCGGCCAACAGGGCCTCGTCGTCTTGACGGATATCAATGCCGCCATGCTCGCGCACGGCCGGGACCGCCTGATCGACGCCGGCCTCGTGCGCGGCATCCAGTGCGTGCAGGCGAACGCCGAGCAACTACCGTTCGCCGACGGCAGCTTCCATTGCGTCACGATCGCCTTCGGGCTGCGCAATGTCACCGACAAGCAGAAGGCGCTCGCCTCCATGGCCCGCGTGCTGAAGCCGGGCGGGCAGCTGGTGGTACTGGAATTCTCGAAACCCGCCGAGATGTTGCGCCCGCTCTACGACGCGTATTCGTTCCGCCTGCTGCCCCTCCTCGGCAAGATCGTCGCGAAGGACGAGGCCAGTTACCGCTACCTCGCCGAATCGATCCGCATGCACCCCGACCAGGAAACGCTCGCGGCCATGATGCGCGCGGCGGGGCTCGAGGACTGCCGCTACCACAATCTCTCCGGCGGAATCGTCGCGGTGCACCGCGGCTACCGCTCCTGATCGCCGATGTTCACCGAATCGATCGAGCACCTGCTCAACCGCAACCTGCCGCGCTCGCCGCGCGCCCGGGCGCTGTGCGCCGAGCTGGCCGGGCGGCGCCTCGCCGTCACGGTCGAGCGCGTCGCGCTGCGCTTCGTGCTCCGCAGCGACGGCGAGCGGCTGTCGCTCATGCGTGAAGACGCGGGTTCCGCTGGAACGGCGCCTGCCGACGCCGAGTTCAGCGGCACGCCGCTCAATCTCCTCGCGCTCGCCGGGCCCGACGCCGAAGGCGTGATCCGGCGCGGCGACGTGCACATCGAAGGCGATGCCGAGGCGGCACAGCGCTTCCGCGACCTCGCGCGCCTGTTGCGCCCCGATTTCGAGGAAGAACTGTCGCAGCTCGTCGGCGACGCCGCGGCCCATCGCCTCGGGCGCACGGCGGCCGGCCTGCTTGGCTTCGGCCGGCGCCTCGCCTCGACCGGCGCGCGCAATGCCGCCGAGTATTTCGCCCACGAGCGCGGCGACCTCGTGCCGCGCGCCGAGGCCGACGCCTTTTTCGCTGATGTCGATCGTACGCGCGAGGACCTCGACCGCCTCGCGGCGCGCGTCGCGCTGCTCGCGCCGCGGGGGCCGGCTTGAAGCTGCGCGTGCTCGCGCGGCTGGCCGGGATCCAGCGCGTGCTCGTGCGGCATGGGCTCGACGAGTTCGTGCGCGCAACGCACCTGTACCGGCCGCTGCTCTACCTCACGCTCGCTTCGCCCTGGACCTGGTTCGAGCGCCGCCACGGCGCCTCGCGCGGCGAGCGGCTGCGCCTCGCGCTCGAGGAACTCGGCCCGATCTTCGTCAAGTTCGGCCAGGCGGTCTCGACGCGCCGCGACCTGCTGCCCCTCGACATCGCCGACGAGCTCGCGAAGCTGCAGGACAGCGTACCGCCCTTCCCTGGCAGCGTTGCCCGCGCGATGGTGGAGAAGGCCTACGGCAGGCCGCTCGCCGAAGTGTTCAGCCACTTCGACGAAAGGCCGCTCGCGGCCGCGTCGATCGCGCAGGTACACGTCGCGCGGCTCGCGGACGGCCGCGAGGTCGTGGTCAAGGTATTGCGGCCGGGCATGCGCGACCTGATCGAGCGCGATCTCGAGGTCCTCGAGGCGCTCGCCTCGCTCGCCGAACGCTGGTGGCCGGAGGGCAGCCGCCTGCGCCCCGCCGAGGTCGTGCAGGAATACCGCAAGACCATCCTCGACGAGCTCGACCTGATGCGCGAGGCGGCGAACGCCGCGCAGCTGAAGCGCAACTTCGAGGGTTCGTCGCTTCTTTACGTGCCTGAAGTCCACTGGGACCTGTGCCGCGCCGACGTGATGGTGATGGAGCGCATCCACGGCATCCAGATCAGCGACATGGCGCGGTTGCGCGCGCAGGGCACCGATTTCCGCACGCTCGCGGTGAATGGCGTCGAGATCTTCTTCACGCAGGTGTTCCGGCACAATTTCTTCCACGCCGACATGCACCCCGGCAACATCTTCGTGCTCGCCGACGACCCCGCGCGCCCGCGCTATGCGGCGATCGATTTCGGCATCGTCGGCACGCTCGATCCGCGCGACCAGCACTATCTCGCCGAGAACTTCCTCGCGGTGTTCGACCGCAACTACCGGCGCGTCGCCGAGTTGCACCTCGAATCGGGCTGGGTACCGGCGAACTCGCGCGTCGACGAAATGGAATCCGCGGTGCGCACGGTGTGCGAACCGATCTTCCAGAAGCCGCTCAAGGACATCTCGTTCGGAACGGTACTGCTGCGCCTGTTCGAGATTTCGCGGCGCTTCGACATGCGCATCCAGCCGCAGCTCATCCTGCTGCAGAAGACGCTGCTCAACATCGAGGGGCTCGGGCGCGAGCTTTACCCGGACCTCGACGTCTTCCAGACCGCAAGTCCGATCCTGCGCGCCTGGATGCGCGAACGGGTGAGCCCGCGCCAGATCGTGAAGGGCCTGCGCAGCCAGTTGCCGGACCTGCTGATGACGCTGCGCGGACTGCCGCCGCTCGTAAAAAGCGCCATGCGCCGCGCGCAGGAGGGGCAACTGCGCGTGCGGGTCGAGGCTGACGGCATCGAAGCGCTGCGGCAAGCGATCCGCGAGTCGCAGCGGGGGCGGGACACGATGCTGCTCGCGGCCGCGGCATTGCTCGGCGGCATCATCTGGCTGGCCGTCAATCGCGATCCGGCCTGGCCCGGCTGGGCGCTCGTCGGAGTCGCGGCCTTGGGCGCCCTGTACGCCCGCCTGCGCTAGGAACGCGCGTCCGTCAGGAGCGCGTCTCGATCCAGAGCCCGAGCGCGCGGGCGCAGAGCTCGCCATCCTCGTCGTAGAGCGCCGTGCCGACCACGTGTTTGCGGCCGCTCGAGCCGAGGCGCCAACCGATCACCACACAGGGTTCGTCGACGTGCACGCGTCGATCCACGTGCACCGTGAACTCGCCGAGCAGCATCGCCTTGTCGACCTGCGCGGCGAAATAGCCGGGACAATCGAGCGCCGCACACATGAACTCGCCCGCGACCTTGCCGTCGTCGCCCGCGAGCGAGGCATCCGGCACCCAGGGAGCGGCCACGAGGCCATCCCGCCAGGGACCGGCGAAAATGCGCAGGCCGTCGCCGCGTTCGCGCTGCGTGCCACAGACGAAGCAGCCGGGGAAGTCGTGGCGATGGAAGCCTGCGAAGTGCCGCGAGACCTCGAGGGCGACGTCGTAGGGCGGCGGCACCGGCGCGGTGGGCAGGCCGCCCTCCATCGCGCGCGCCTCCGCGATGGCGACGCCTTCGTGGGAAACGCGCACCGCGGCGCCGTCCCGCTCCACCACGAGGGCCTCATCGAGCGGCGGCGGCGAGAGCAGCCTGACGGTCACGGGACTGGCCGAGCGCGCCGATACGAGGCCGGCGAAGTAGCCGCCGTTCGCGGAAGTCTCGGGGCCACGAAAGCGGCCTGCGACGGTGAGGACTTCGACGTCGTTCATGGCGCGGAATCTACCGCGCCGGGGCCGTCCACGCCATGCGCCAGAGGCCCCAACCCGCCAGGGCGCCAAAGAGGGAGCCCAACGCGAGCCCGAAAAGCGAACCGTGCAGCGCCGGCACCACGATCCCCATGGTCGCGGCCGCGATCATGATCGCGACGAAGGCCTGGACCGACGAGACCGACCCGCGGGTGTCCGGGAAGAGATCGAGCAGGCGCAGCGTGATGATCGGCGAGACCACCTGCACGCCGAACGCCACCGTGAAGATCAGCAGCTGCTGCACCGGGATCGGCAACTGCGGGAAGCAGGCGAGCGCCGTGCTCGAAGCGAGCCCGCCGATCGCCGAGATCGCGTAGCCCGCCTGGCATTGCGCGCGCTGCGACAGTCGGCCCGCCATGCGCCCGGACGCGAAGGCGCCCGCGACGAAACCGCCGATCACCGGGATGAACAGCATGGCGAACTGTGTCTCGCCCAGGTGCCAGCGCTCGAGCACGATTGCCGGCGCCGCGCCGATATAGGCGATCACCGAGGCGAAATGCAGGCCCGCCGCGAGCGACAGCAGCAGGAACTCGCGGTGCGACACGATGCGCCAGGACAGCGAGATGAGCGTGCCGAACTGGAACGCGAAGCGGCGCTCGGGCGGATGCGTCTCGGGCAGGCGCCACCAGCTGATCAGCACGGTGGCGAGCCCGAGCAGCACGAGGAACACGAACACCGCGCGCCAGCCAAAGGCCACGTGCACCCAGCCGCCGATCACCGGCGCCACGGCGGGCGCGAAACCGAACAACATGGTGATCAGCGACATCAGGCGCTGGGCCTCGTGGCCGGAGTACAGGTCGCGCACCACGGCGCGCGCGACCACCATGCCCGCGCCGGCGGTCGCCCCCTGGAGGGCGCGGAAAACGAGGAGCGCGCCGAAACCCTGCGCGCTCGCGCACGCGATCGACGCGACCGTATAGAGGCTCACGCCCACGAGGATCGTGCGCCGCCGGCCGTAGGCGTCCGACAGCGGCCCGTGCAGCAGCATCGTGAGCCCGTAGGGCACGAGATAGGCCGTGAGCGTCTGCTGCAGCTGCAGCGCCGAGAGCGAGAACTCCTGCGCTATCGCGGGAAACGACGGAAAGAACGTGTCGAGCGAGAACGGGCTCAGCATCGACAGGAATGCGAGCAGGGCCGCGAGGCCCAGCGTCGGGCGCGGGTCGGGGTGGTGCGTCATCCCGCGACCGGACGCAGCGCCCGCAACCAGGCCGCGGGGTCCTCGCCGCGCTCGAGGACCTCGACCAGCGCGGAGCCGACGACCACGCCATCGACGTGGCCCGCGAGCCGCGCGACCTGCTCGCGCGTGCGGATGCCGAAGCCCGCGCACACAGGCACCGGCGACACGGCGCGCACGCGCCCGAGGTACGCGATCACGTCCTCGGGCACGGCGACATTCTTGCCGGTGGTGCCCGTCATCGTGACGGCGTAGACGAAGCCGCGGCTCGCGCCGCAGACCTTCGCGAGTCGCCCGGGCGTCGTCACAGGGGTCGCCATCTGCACGAGCGCGATGCCGCGCGCCTCGAGCGCCCGGCGCAGGTCATCGCCCTCGTCGAACGGCAGGTCGGGCACGATGAAGCCCGCGACCCGCGCACGCGACGCGGCCGTGGCCAGCGCGTCGTAGCCGAAAGCGAGCAGCGGATTGAGATAGCTCATCAGGAGCAAGGGCGCATCGAGCGCCGGCATGGCGGCAAGCTCGTCGAGGATCCAGGCGAGCGTCACGCCCTGCGCGAGCGCCTCGCGGCTCGAGCGCTGGATCGTGACGCCGTCGGCCATCGGATCGGTGAAGGGCACGCCGATCTCCACGACATCGGCCTCGGCCGCAACGGCGGCGAGATGCGCACGGAACTGCTCGCGCTTCGGATAGCCCGCGGTGAGGAAGGCGACGATCGCGGGCGCGGGCGCCGCCTTGCGAATCGCGGCGCCGATGCGCTCATGCGCGGTGGCTGTCGGGGCCGTCATGCGGCACCCCGTTGCGCCCGCGCTTCGAGTTGCGCGATCAGCGTGCGCTGCAGGGTCGGCATGTCCTTGTCGCCCCGTCCGGAAAGCCCGATCAGCACCCGCTTGCCGGGGTTGGCGGCCGCCCAGCGTCGCGCACCGGCGAGCGCATGCGCGCTTTCGAGCGCGGGCAGGATGCCTTCGGCCTCGCAGCACTCCTTCACCGCCGCGAGCGCCTCGTCGTCGCTCGCCGTTTCGTAGCGCACCCGCCCCGCCGCCTGCAGCAGCGCGTGCTCGGGGCCAACGCCGGGGTAGTCGAGGCCCGCCGAGATCGAGTGGGTCTCCTGCACTTGGCCGTGCGGATCCTGCAGCAGCAGCGAGTACGCGCCCTGCAGCACGCCCGGGCGGCCGAGCGCGAGCGACGCGGAATTCTCGCCGAGCGCCGGGCCGCGGCCGCCCGCTTCGATGCCGATGATTTCCACGGACGCATCCGCCACGAAGGGATGGAAGATCCCGATCGAGTTCGAGCCGCCGCCGACGCAGGCGATCAGCGCATCGGGCAGGCGGCCCGTGCGTTCGAGCAGCTGCGCACGCGCCTCGCGGCCGATGATGGCCTGCAGCTCACGCACGAGATAAGGATAGGGATGCGGCCCGATCGCGGAACCGAGCAGGTAGTAAGTGCCGAGCGGATCGGCGACCCAATCGCGCAGCGCCTCGTCGACCGCCGCGCGCAACGTGGCGTCTCCCGCCGTCACCGGCACGACCTCGGCGCCGAGCAGGCGCATGCGCCCGACGTTCGGCGCCTGACGCTCCATGTCGATCGCGCCCATGTAGACGGTGCAGGGCAGGCCGAGGCGCGCGCAGGCCGCGGCACTCGCGACGCCATGCTGCCCCGCGCCGGTCTCCGCAACGATGCGCTTCGCGCCGAGGCGGCGCGCGAGCAGCGCCTGGCCAATGGCGTTGTTGATCTTGTGCGCGCCCGTGTGGTTCAGGTCTTCGCGCTTGAGCCAGACATCCGCGCCCCAGCGCGCACCGAGGCGCGGGGCGTGCGTCAGCGCGGTCGGGCGTCCGACCCAGTTGTGCAGCTCGTCGGCGAGTTCGCGCTGGAAATCCGCCGCGTGCAGGTGGGCGCGCATGCCCGCCTCGAGGCGCTCGATCGCGGGGATCAGCGTCTCGGGCACGAAGCGGCCGCCGAAGGGCCCGAAACGCCCGCGCGCATCGGGAAACTTGCCCGCGATCGAATCGGCGAGCAGCCGTCTGCGTTCTTCAACCGTCAGCGATGACATCTTTCAGCCCTCCCGGCAGGCCGCGCGCGCCGCCGCCACGAATCGTGCAATCAGTTCCATGTCCTTGATGCCGGGCGCGCGCTCGACGCCGCTCGACACATCCACGCCCCATGGTCGCACGGTGCGCACGGCGGCATCGACATTGGCCTCGCGCAGGCCGCCCGCGAGCAGGATCTCGACACCGCGCAATCGCAGGGCCACCGCGCCGGCCCAGTCGGGGGCGACACCCGCGCCACTCACGGGGCCCTCGAACACCGCGCGCGGCGGCAGCGAAGCCGGCGCCTCCCTCCCCGCACGCAGGACGGGCAGGCGCTCGAGCGTCGCGGGCAGATCGAGCGCGGCAAGGTCCTGCAAGTCGGTCTGCAGCACGTCGGGCCTGAACTCCGCGAGCACCTGCGCGACCTCGTCGGTCTGCGGATGCTGCATCACAGCCACGCAGCGCAGGCGGCCGCGCGCGGGTGCCGCGAGCTGCGCGGCCTGCGCGGGCGTGACGCGCCGAACCGAAGGCGCAAAGACGAACCCCACCGCATCGGCGCCCGCCGCGATCGCGCCGGCCACGGCATCGGGTGTCGTCGCGCCGCAGATCTTCACCCACAGGGCCGCCTCATTCATGCGACGAGAGCCCTGATCGCGCGCCGCGGCCCGCCGCCAGCATGTCGGCCAGCAGGACGTCGGGTGTCGCGTGCTTCATCAGGGCGCTGCCCACGAGCGCGAGGTCGTAACCTGCCGCGGCGATGCGCGCGGCATCCTGCGCGCTGTCGAGACCGCTCTCCGCCACCCGCGGCAGGTGCGCTGGCAGGCGGGTCGCCAGCTCTTCGAGCCGGCCCGGCACGACTTGCAGGGTCGAAAGGTCCCGGCAATTGAGCCCGACCATTACCGGGGCAGCGCCGCCGATGGCCAGCTCGCCCGCGACATCGATGTCCCCCTCGTCGAACGCCTCGAGCAACACGAAGAGCCCGAGTGCATCCGCAGCCTCCATCAGCGCCACGATCTCGCCGCGCGACAACATGCGCAGGATCACGAGGATGCCGCCCGCGCCGGCGAGCCGCGCCTCGAATACCTGGCAGGGATCGACGAGGAAATCCTTGCGCATCGCGGGCACCCGTGCCGCCGCGAGCGCGGCCGTCGCCTGCGTGAGATGCAGGAGCGAGCCGTCGAAGCGGCTCGGCTCGGTCAGGACGGACACGGCCGCCGCGCCTGCGGCCGCATAGGATTGCACGCGCGCTGCGATGTCTTCTTCCGACGCGGTGCGCAGCGCGCCGACGGCCGGCGAGCGCAGCTTGCATTCCGCGATGATGTCGAAGCCCTGCGGGGAAAGCCGCAGCGCCGGAGGCACGGGCGAGGCCAGCGCGCGCCGCTCCAACTCCGCGCGCGGGCAATCCATCAGTGCCTCGCGCACGCGCACGCGGCTGGCGGCCGCCATCGTGGCGAGGAAGTCGACGCTCATGCGCCCGCTCCCGCCACCGTCGCACGGCGCCCTGCCAGCACGTCGAGCACGCGCGCGGCACGCCCGTCGTCGATCGCAGCGCCCGCGAGCGCGATGCCGTCGCGCAGGCTGCGCGCTTCGCCCATCAGTTCGAGCGCGAGCCCGGTGCCGAGGGTGAGTGCATCGCGCACGGGGCCCTGCTCGGCGCCGCGCAGGCTGCGCGTGAGCTTCGCGGCATTGAATGCCGCATCGTCGCCCGCGAGATCCGCCGCGGTACATCGCGCCAGGCCCGCGTCCAGCGGATCGCGCAGCGACTGCGAGACTCTGCCGCCGCGCACGTCGAACAGCACGAAAGGTCCGAGCGGCGTCGGTTCGTCCCAGCCCTCGGCGCCGTGCACGACGAAGGCGCGCTCGATGGGCATGTCCACGAGGGCGTCCGCCATCAGGCGCGCGACGACCGGGCTATAGGCACCAAGCAGGTGATAGGCGGGCTCGGCGGGATTCACGAGCGGTCCGAGGATGTTGAAGATCGTGCGCACGCCGAGCGCCGCGCGCACCGGCGCGATCGCCTTCATCGCCGGGTGAAAGTGCGGCGAAAAAAGATAGGTGAACCCGCAGGCATCGAGCAGCGAGCCCGCCGCGCGCTCGTCGAGCGGCAGCTCGAGGCCAAGCGCCTCGAGCACATCGGCGCTGCCGGTGCGGCTCGAGACCGAGCGGTTGCCGTGCTTGACGACACGCAGCCCGCAGGCGGCCGCGAGCAGCGCGCTGCCGGTCGACATGTTGACGCTGCCCGAGCGATCACCGCCGGTGCCGACGATGTCGACGGTGGGCGCGCCCGCGGAGATCACGGGACGCCGCGCGAGCGCGCGCATGCCGAGGGCGAAGCCGCGCAGCTCGGGCGCCGTGACACCCTTGGACTGGAGGGCGGCGACGAGCGCGCCGGCCACCGCGGGCGGCGTCGATGCATCAGTCAACGCGGCCAGCAGCCTGCCCGCATCCCGCTCATTGAGGTCCTGGCGATCGATCAGCCGCTGCAACAGCTCACGCATGGCGCACACCGAGGAAATTCGCCATCAGCCGCGGGCCATCCGGCGTCAGCACGCTTTCCGGATGGAACTGCACCCCCTCGACGTCGAGCTCCCGGTGCCGCACACCCATGATTTCGCCTTGCGCCGTGCGTGCGGTGACTTCGAGCACCGCGGGCAACGAGGCCGGCGCCGCGATCAGCGAATGATAGCGGCCGACGACGCAGGGCTGTGGCAGCCCGGCGAACACGCCGCGGCCGTCGTGCTCGATCTCGGACGTCTTGCCGTGCATCAGCCGGCCCGCGCGCACCACCTCGCCGCCGAACGCCTCGACGATCGACTGGTGGCCGAGGCATACGCCGAGCACCGGGATCCGGCCCGCGAACGCGCGGATCATGTCCATCGACACGCCGGCATCGCGCGGCGTGCCCGGTCCCGGAGAAATGCAGAGGTGGGTCGGGGCCATGCGGCGCGCCGCATCGACGTCGATCGCATCGTTGCGATGCACGATGACCTCGGCGCCCAGCACCATGAAAGCCTGCACCAGGTTGTAGGTGAAGGAATCGTAGTTGTCGATCAGCAGCAGGCGAGTGCTCACAGGCCCTCCTCCGCGAGCGCGAGCGCACGCACCAGCGCGGCGCCCTTGGCGCGCACCTCGTCGTACTCGGCGTCGGGGTCGCTGTCGGCGACGATGCCGGCGCCCGCCTGGAAGCTGTACTCATCGCCCTTGAAGACGAGCGTGCGGATCGTGATCGCCTGGTCCATGTCGCCCTGCGCGCCGAAGTAGCCGATCGTCCCGCCGTAGAGTCCGCGCCGCACGGGCTCGAGTTCATCGATCAACTGCATCGCCCGCACCTTCGGCGCGCCGACGAGCGTACCGGCCGGAAAGGCGGCCGCGAACAGGTCGAACGCATCGCGACCCGGCGCAAGCCGGCCCTGCACGCCGCTCACCATGTGCATCACGTGGCTGTAGCGCTCGATCGCGCGATACGGCTCGACCCGCACGCTGCCCGCCTCGGCGACGCGCCCGAGGTCGTTGCGCGCAAGATCGACCAGCATCACGTGCTCGGCGTTCTCCTTCGGATCGGCGCGCAGCGCAGCCTCGTGCGCCGCATCCACCGCGGCATCATCCGCGCGCGGGCGCGTGCCGGCGATCGGGCGCAGTTGCGCCTCGCCGCCCTGCAGCTTCACGAGCGCCTCGGGCGAAGAGCCCACCACCGTGTGCTCGCCGAGGCGGCAGTAATAGAGATAGGGCGAAGGGTTGATCAGGCGCAGCGCGCGATAGACCTGGAAGGGATCGAGATCGTGGCGGCCGGAGAACTTCGCCGACAGTACGAGCTGGTAGACATCGCCCGCCGCGATCGCTTCCTTCGCGCGCTTGACGCCCTCGAGATAGTCCGCGCGCGACAGCGACGCCGTGGGCGCCGCGTGACTGCCGCGCGCGGCGCCATTCGGCAGGCCGCCGCGCAGCGCGCGCACGATCTCGCGCCGCAGCGACTCGCGCTCGCTCTCGGGGCCGGCATGCAACACCGAAATGCCGCGCGTCAGGTGATCGAAGACAAGCATGGAGCGCGGCGCCACATAGTGCATCAGCGGCGTACCGGCCACGGGGCGGGCGTGCGCCGGCAGCTTCTCGAACCAGCGCACGACATCGTAGGCCGCATAACCCACGAGGCCACCCGCGAGCGGCACATGCGCGATCTCGGGCTGCGGGCGCGCGACGCGTGCGAGCGCTCCGCGCAGGCTCGCAAGCAGCGCGTCGCGGTCGGCGGGCACCTCACCGCGCACGCCATTGAGGTAGAGCGCGTCGCTGTCGAGCCGGAACTCCACGCTGTCGCCAAACCCGATGAAGGAGTAACGGCCCAGCCGCTCCCCGCCCTCGACGCTCTCGAGCAGGAAACGCGGCTGGAAGGCACCGAGCTTCATGAACGCCGAGACCGGCGTATCGAGGTCACCCGCAATGTCGTATGTCTTTCGCATTCGTCTTCGCCCTGCGTCCAACCCTGCGCGCAATGAAAAAACCCATCGCCGTCAGTGACGGAGATGGGTCTTGCCGTATCGGAACCTTGAAGCTAGTTGACTTGGGACTAGTCGGTCACGTCAGCGCCCACCCCGTCAGGAGTGTCGCCACCACCAGCAGCGCGCCGTGTGAACGTGAGCGGTCATCCGGGCAGTATGGCGAGCGGGGATTGGCGCGTCAATGGCGGCAAGACGCCGGCGGTCGATGCCCCCGCACGGGCTTGACCAGGCAGTCAGGTTTCGGGAACCCGGTGTGGCAACGGCAACTCACTCACCGGAGCATCGGCGACGACACGCCATTCCCCATCGGCATCATGTCGCCAGTGTGCGAGGTAGCTGCCGCGATCCTGAAACCCGGTCACCCCGGGTGGTGCGTCGGGACCTGGCGTGAAGGCCAGGGAATACTTGCCACGCTCAACCGCAATGGGGTCGCTGACTTCCACAGTTTGCGTGACCAAGGTGAACTCCCAGCGCCCCCACTTGAACGCGGCGCGCCAGAATTCGCGAATGGCGCCACGACCCACCAGTGGTGGATTGTTCTGCGGCATTTGCCATGCATCGACGGAGAACAGGGATACGAGCGTATCTACATCCCCCTGCGCATAACACTGCACTGCCCTCGCGTTGTGCCGCTCGATGATCGTGCGAACTGATCCGTTGGCTGCCATGGGGCCTCCTCGTTGCAGGACGAACCCGGAACACGGCCAACAACTGGCCGGCGTGAAGTGTCACGGCGTTCCTGGGTTGGTCTCCTGGATAACCATCTGACGCCTGCCGCAAGCTCTCGTTCCATTTTGAACCCTGCACCGCTCGCCGCCGCCCGCCCCACGACTGCTGCCGCGCCCTCCGGCCGATCGGTACAATGGCACCTCATCCAAGACCCCGGAGGATGCCGTGGACTTCAGAGGACTCCTCGACGCATGGCGCGCCGGCGGCACTTCGCCGCGAACGGCGACGGAGTACGCGGTGCGCCTGCCAATCGATGCCGCCGCGCGCCTCGCGGCGCTCGCCGACATGTTTCCCGGGCGCACGCGCGAACAGTTGATCACCGAGCTGCTGTCGGTCGCGCTCGACGAGCTCGCGGCCGCGATGCCCTACGAGCCTGGCCGCAAGGTGATTTCGCACGACGACCAGGGCGACCCCGTGTTCGAGGATGTCGGCATGACGCCGAAGCTGCTCGAGCTCACGCGCAAGCACCAGAAGCGGCTGCAGGCCGATCTGCCCAAGTAACGCCGTGGGCACCGACTACGAGAAACTGGGCGCGTTCTATCTCGGGCGGCCCTATGACGCGGACAGCAAGGCCGCCGTCGCCGAGCCGCTGCTGTACGACTCGCGCGACCTGACCACCCACGCCGTGTGCGTTGGCATGACCGGCAGCGGCAAGACCGGCCTGTGCCTCGCGATGCTCGAGGAAGCGGGCATCGACGGCGTACCGGCCATCTGCATCGATCCGAAGGGCGACCTTGCGAACCTGCTGCTCACGTTCCCGCAGCTCGCCCCCGCCGACTTCGAGGCCTGGGTCGATCCGGCGGACGCGAAGCGCAAGAACCTCTCCGTGCCCGACTACGCGGCTTCGGTTGCGAGCACCTGGCGCAAGGGCCTCGCCGACTGGGACCAGTCGCCGGAGCGCATCGCGAGCCTGCGCAAGTCTGTCGATCTCTCCATCTACACGCCGGGCGCGCGCACCGGTCTGCCGCTGTCGGTGCTGCGTTCGCTCGATGCGCCCGCGGCGGAACTGCGCGCCGATCCGACCGCGCTGCGCGAGCGCGTCAGCGGCGTGGTCGGCGGGCTGCTGTCGCTGGTCGGCCGCGATGCCGATCCGCTGCAGAGCCGCGAGCACATCCTCCTCTCGAACATCATCGAGCGGGCGTGGGCGGCCGATCGCGGCCTCGACCTCGCCGGCCTGATCGCCGCCGTCCAGAAGCCGCCGATGGACAAGGTGGGTGCGCTCGACCTCGAGACCTTCTTCCCGGCGAAAGAGCGCACCGCGCTCGCGATGGCGCTCAACAACCTGCTCGCCTCGCCCGGTTTCTCCGCCTGGCTCGAGGGCGATCCGCTCGACGCGCAGCGGCTGCTGTTCACGCCCGAGGGCAAGCCGCGCATCAGCATCATCTCGATCGCGCATCTTTCGGACCCGGAGCGCATGTTCGTCGTCACGCTCGTGCTGAACGAGTTGATCGGCTGGATGCGACGCCAGTCGGGCACCTCGTCGCTGCGCGCCATCCTCTACATGGACGAGATCTTCGGCTACTTCCCGCCGACCGCATCGCCGCCCTCGAAGCTGCCGATGCTCACGCTGCTGAAGCAGGCGCGCGCGTTCGGCGTCGGCTGCGTGCTCGCGACGCAAAACCCCGTCGATCTCGACTACAAGGGCCTCGGCAACACGGGCACGTGGTTCATCGGCCGCCTGCAGACCGACCGCGACAAGCAGCGCGTGCTCGACGGCCTCGAGAGCGCCCTGCCGGGCGGCGAGGCGGGCAGCCGTGCCACGCTCGACAAGCTGATGGGCAGCCTGACGCAGCGCGTCTTCCTGATGCGCAATGTGCACGACGACTCGCCGCTCCTGATGCAGTCGCGCTGGGCACTGTCCTACCTGCGCGGTCCCCTGACCGGCCCCGAGATTGCGCGGCTGATGCAGGACCGAAAGGGCGCGGGCAGCGGCGCCGCGCCATCCGCATCGACACCGGCCCCGGCCCCAGCTGCCACGGCCCCGCCCGCGGCGGGCCCTGCGCGCGAGGCGAGCGCGCGACCGGCGCTGCCAGCGGATGTGCGCGAACATTTCATCGCGCTGGCTTCGGGCAGCGGCCCGATCGAGTACCGCCCGATGGTGCTCGGGACCGCGAAGCTGCATTACGTGGACGCGCGCGCGCAGGTGGACGCCTGGCGCACCGTCGCGCTGCTCGCGCCGCTCACCGACGAGGGGGCCGCGTGGGCCGAAGCCGCCGCGGGCAATGGCTCGCCACCGCCGCTCGTCGAGAATGCGCAGGACGGTGCGCAGTTCGGCGCGCTGCCCGCCGCTGCCCTGCGCGCCCAGAACTACGCCGCATGGGGCAAGTCACTGGCCGCGCAGCTCTACGAGACGGCGCGCTGCGACGTGTTCGAGTGCAAGCCGCTCGATCTCAGCTCGAACCCTGGCGAAGGCGAAGGCGATTTCCGCGCGCGGCTCGCGCAGGCCGCCCGCGAGCGGCGTGACGCCGCCGTGGAGAAAGTGCGCGACCGGTTCGCGGCGAAACGCACCACTCTCGCGGACCAAGTGCGTCGCGCCGGGGAACGGGTCGGCCGCGAGCGCGACCAGCTCACCGCGCAGCGTACGCAGACGGCCGTCTCCATCGGCTCGGCCGTCCTCGGCGCGCTCTTTGGCCGCCGCCGGGTCAGCGCGACCACCATAGGACGCGCGGCGACCGCGATGCGCACCGCCACGCGCGTGGGGCGCGAGAAGGAGGACGTCACGCGGGCCGAGGACAGTGTCGAGGTCCTGCAACAGCGGCTTGCGGATTTCGATGCGGAGTGCGAGGCGGAGCTGAAAGCCGCCGGCGCCGCCTTTGAGCTGGAATCGCTACCCCTCGAGCGCCGTTCGCTCGCGCCCCGCAAGGGAGACATTGCCATCGGCGAGGTGGCGCTCGCCTGGGCGCCCTGGCGGCGCGGCGCGGACGGCTTTCCCGCGCCGGCCTGGAGCGGCCCTGCTCGCTGACGGGCCGATGTGGCGCGATGGCGCACGGCCGAACCCCAACCTGCTGGAGATCCCCATGCCCTCGTTCGATGTCGCATCCGAAGTGAACCTCCACGAGCTCGCGAACGCGGTGGACCAGGCGAACCGCGAGCTTGCGCAGCGCTTCGACTTCCGCGACACCGGCGCGAAGTTCGAGCTCGAGGAACACACGATCACGCTGCAGGCACAAGTGGAGTTCCAGCTGAAGCAGATGCTCGACATCCTGAAGGTGAAGCTCGGCAAGCGCGGCATCGATGTCGCCTGCCTCGAGGAGAAGGACCCCGAGACCAACCTCGCGGCGGCACGCCAGCAGGTCACCTTGCGCCATGGCATCGACCACGAGACCGGCAAGAAGATCTCGAAGCTGGTGAAGGACTCGAAGCTGAAGGTGCAGAGCGCGATCCAGGGCGAGAAAGTGCGCATCACCGGCAAGCAGCGCGACGACCTGCAGGCGGCGATCGCACTGTTGAAGAAGACGCCGTTCGACCGGCCGCTGCAGTTCGAAAACTTCCGCGACTAACGCGCCGCGTCGATCAGCCGGCACAGCCCCGCGGCCGCCTCGATCGCGCCCGGCCCCATGCGGTCGAGCCGCGGATCGTCAAATACATAGAGATGCCGCGCGGCGGTCGCCGCGAGCCGCGGGAAGCGGCGCCACTCGGCCATCCACTCTTGCGCCTCCTTGCGCGGCGCGGAGACGACGATGGCATCCGGATTGCGTGCAAGCACGGCTTCGATGCCCACCGCGGGCGCGGCGACGCGTTCGCTCGCGAAGGCATTGCGCGCACCGCACACCGCGAGCGCATCCGTGACGATATGCGTGCCGCCGATCGTGTAGATGGGCGGGCTCCAGACCTGGTACAGCACCGATATCCGTGCGCGGCCCTCGTAGGCCTTGCGCAAGGCGGCGAGCTGCGCGGCGAGCGTCGCCGCCTCGCGGTCCGCAATCGCTCTCGTGCCGGCCAGGATGCCGAGGCGCCGCACGCTCGGCGCGATGTCGGCGAGCCGCGTATAGCGCGTGGTGTAGACGGGAATGCCAAGCCCTCGCACGCGATCGACCATGAGCGGCGAGGTGATCGCGTCGGTGACGACGACCACGTCGGGATGCAGCGCGAGCAGCTTCTCGAGATCGATCGCCTGCACGTCGCCGATGCGTGGCACACGGCCCGCGGCCTCGGGCTCGTCGGCGAAGCGGATGGTGGCCACGACGCGATCGCCGGCGCCGGCGGCAAACAGCAAGGCCGTGGCGCTCGGTGCGAGGGCCACGATGCGCCGCGCGGGCTGCGCGAGGGCCACCTCGTGCCCGGTGTCGTCGACGATCGGCGGGCGCGTCGTGGTCGACGCCGTCGCCGGCGCGGCCAGCGCGGCGGCACCGGCCGCACTGGCGCCGAGTAGCGCTCCGGCCAGCCACGCGCGCGCGCGAATGCGCGCCGTGGTGACCCGCCGGAGCGCCACCCTGTGCGAGCGAAGGATCAGGCCGTGCCCGGCTTCTTCGCCCAGACGCTGCACCAGCCAGTCGCGGCAACGAGATGCTTCGGGAAGATATTGCACGGGCGCCAGGCGTCGCCTGCCTTGCCGGTGAGCTGCAGGCAGTTGGCGCAGTGCTGGCCCGGCTTGTAGGTCGGGTTCTTCTTCGGGTCGACAAGCTTGGCATCGTGCACGTAGTGCAACGCGGCGGCTTGCGCGTCCTTCTCGTCGAGATGCGGCAGCGCCGCCGCGGCCGTCCGCGTCGTCGTGGCCGCCACCGCGCTCGCGCCGGCGAGGCCTGCGGCAGCGGTCACCGACACACCCAGCCATTGGCGTCGCGTCATCCGGTCATTCGGGTTCATCAGGGGACCTCCGGGGGTCAAAGAAACGGGGGGCCGCGATGATACGCCCCCGCGCCGGATGACAATGCGAATGAGAACAGTTCACGGATTCCTGAATGCCACTTCGCCGCCGATCACGGTCATCACGATGCGCGTCGCGAGGATCTGCTCGTCGGGTACCTTCATGATGTCCTGCGAGAGCACGGTGAAATCCGCGAGCTTGCCCACTTCGAGCGTGCCGCGGTCCTGCTCTTCGAATGCCGCGTACGCCGGCGCCCACGTGAGCATGCGCAGCGCTGCGACGCGCGATACGCGCTCTTCGCGGTGCCAGTTCTCATCCGCGAAGCCGTCGAGTGAACGGCGCACGGCGGCGGCGTAGAACTCCTGGATCGGGTCACCGCGCTCGACGGGCGCGTCGGTTCCCGCGGCGACGACGGCGCCCGAGGCAAGCAGGCTCTGCCAGGCATAGGCGCCCTTCAGCCGATCGGGCCCGAGCCGCGCCGGCGCGAAGTAGAGATCGCTGATCGCGTGCGAGGGTTGCATCGAGGCGATCACGCCGAGCGCCGCGAAGCGCGGCAGGTCCGCGGGGTCGAGCACCTGCGCGTGCTCGATGCGCCAGCGCGGCTGCGCAATGGCGCGCGCAGCGGGCGGCACTGCCGCGAACGCACGCGCGTACAGATCGAGCACAAGGCGGTTGGCCCGGTCGCCGATCGCATGGGTCTCGACCTGGATGCCCTGGCGCAGGGCCTGTGTCAGCACCGGGAAAAGCTGCTCCGGCGCGTTGAGCAGCAGGCCCGCGCCCGTGGGCGCGTCGCTGTAGGGTGCGAGCAGGGCCGCGCCGCGCGAGCCGAGCGCACCGTCCATGTAGAGCTTGATGCCGCGCACCGTGTAGCGATCGCCGCAGGGGTGGCGGACAATCTTGCCGTCGAGAAGCGCCTGCGCGTCCTCACCGGGCCCGCCCACCGCATCGTAGAGGCGCAACTGGATGCGCCCCTCGCGGTAGAGGCTGCAGAGCCGCTCCACTTCGGCGCGCGTGTTGCCCGCAATCTGCAACTGCGTCCAGCCGAGCCGCACGCTGCGCGCCGCGCCGAGTTCGAGCGCGCGCAACTCCTCCGCTTCGGTGGGCGGCGGCACGAGCTTCCCGACGAGCGCCGCGGCGCCGTCGACCAGCATGCCGGTCGGCGCACCCTGCGCATCGCGAAGTATCCGCCCGCCCTCGGGATCGGGCGTCTTCGCATCGATGCCCGCGAGCTCGAGTGCGCGGCTGTTGGCCACCGCGGCATGGCCGTCGGCGCGCATGAGCAGCACTGGCCGGTCCTTGACGACCGCATCGAGCGCCGCGCGGGTCGGGAACTCGGCGGGCTGCCAGCGTGACTCGATCCAGCCGCGGCCGGTGATCCACGGCGCGCGGCTGCTCGCGGCACGCGCGGCGAGCCGGCGCTGCAGGTCGGCGAGACCTGTCGTACCTTCGAGATCGAACTCGAGTTCGCGAAAGCCGATGCCGGCGAGATGCGCGTGAGCATCGCTGAAACCGGGCACCACGGTGGCGCCACGGAGGTCGATGCGCCGGGCATCCTTCGGCGCGCGCCGCTGCGCTTTCGCCGTGGGCCCGATGTAGCGGATGCGCCCGTCCTGCACGACGATCGCGTCGGCTCCCTGCGGCGCATCCGCACCGGCGTGCAGGTTCGCGTTGAAGAAGAGGGCCGCTTCGAGCGCGGCGACGGCGAGCAGGGTCATGACAGGGCCTTCCTTTCCCATGCGGCAACGACGAGCAGGATGCCGGTCGTCAACGACGACAGTTGCAGCGCCGTCAGTGCGTGATGGACGGCCGGCAGCGCGGGCACGGCGAGCAGCAGCAGGCCCGCCAGGTGCGACAGGGGCGGCAGCCGGCGCGTGTTCGTCGACCACTTGAAGAGCGCATTGCCCAGCAAATAGATGAAGGGTCCGCCGACGATCGCCGCAACGGCTGCCCCGCTCGCGTGATCCGGGTGCATGAGCGCAAGCTCGTCGGCCACGGCGCAAACGATGATGCCCGCCACGATCACGAGGTGCAGGTAGGTATAGGCGAGGCGCGCGATCTTGCCCGGCAGCGCCGCATGCGCCATGGCATGGTGGCCGCGCGCGGCGCCGGTGTCGAAATAGAGCCACCACATCGCGACGCTGCCCAGCACGGCGACGAGGAACGCGCCGACATTTCCGGCTGCCCAGCCGAGTTCCGCGAACGTCGCGCCGGTCACGAGCAGGGATTCGCCGAGCGCGATGATCACGAAGAGCCCGCAGCGCTCGGCCATGTGGCCCGCGTCGATGTCCCACTCCGCTGCGCTCGAACGGCCGAGGCCGGGCACGCGGAAGTATGCAAAGGGCCCGATGAGGTCGATCGCGATCGCCACCGTCCACGCGAGCATCCGTGCCTCGCCCGCCATGAAGCCGCCTGCGAGCCAGAAGAGGCCCGACCCCGCGAGCCAGAGGAATATGCGCGTGAAGTTTGTGCGCAGCGCCGGGGCTTCCCGCCGCACCGCCCAGCGCATGAAGGCCGTACGGCCGAGCTGCATCGAGACGTAGGCGAGCGCAAAGGCATCGCCACGCCCGCCGAAGGCATCCGGAATCGCAACGGCGAGTATGAGCCCCGCCAGCATCAGGACGAGGAGCGCCACCCGCACGACCGGCCGCGCGGGATCAAGCCAGTTGGTGACCCAGGAGGTGAAGATCCACACCCACCAGACCGCGAGCAGCAGCAGCCCGACGCGCAGCGCGCCGGTTGCGGACAGGTCGGCCAGCAGGGCGTGCGAAAGCTGCGTGACCGCGAACACGAAAACGAGGTCGAAGAACAGCTCGATTTCGCCCACGCGGCCGCTGTCGGGGCCGCCCCGCCGACGCAACAGGCTCGGCGCGGCGGACATCAGGGTGCGCGTGCCCGCGACGCAGCGGCCGCTTCGCGGTGCGCCTCGACGGACACGTGCACGACCTGCGGCAGGTGCGCGAGGCGCTGCTTGTAGATCTCGGGCTCGAGGGGCGACGCCGTGACCAGCGAGACGATGGCGGCGTGGCGTCCCGGGCCCACGCGCCAGAGGTGCAGGTCGTGGACCTTCTCGTCGCCAACCTCGATGGCCGCGCGCACGGCGCGCTCGAGCGCCGGATCGGGCTCGGCATCGAGCAGCACGGCACCCGTGTCACGCATCAGCTTGACCGACCAGCGCGCGATTACAAAAGCGCCGGCGAGCCCGATCACCGGGTCGAGCCAGGCCCATCCCCACCAGCGGCCGAGGACGAGCGCCGCGATGGCTGCAATGGAGGTGAGCGCGTCGGCCAGCACATGCAGGTAGGCCGCGCGCATGTTGTGGTCGACGCCGTGGCCGACGCCATGGTCGTGATCGCGCTCGTGCCCGGAACCGAGCAGCCACGCGCTCACGAGATTCACCACGAGCCCGAGGACCGCGACGGCGATCGCCTCGTCGAACGCAATGGTGACCGGCAGGAACATGCGTTGCACGGATTCCACCGCGATGAAGATCGCGGCCACGCCCATGATCAGTGCGCTGGCGAAGCCCGCCAGGTCGCCGACCTTGCCGGTGCCGAAACTGAAGCGGCTGTTGCGCGCATGGCGCCGCGCGAAGGCATAGGCGAGCCCGGCGATGCCGAGGGCGCCCGCGTGCGTCGCCATGTGCCAGCCATCGGCGAGCAGGGCCATCGAGCCGAACAGGGTGCCGGCGGCGATTTCGCCGGCCATCATCACGAGCGTCAGCCCGACGACCCACCAGGTGCGCCGCGCGTTGCGGTCGTGGTGCTCGCCGAGATAGTCGTGGTCGTGTTCGTCGTGGTCGGTGCTAGGGACGTGCATGGCGCGACTTCGCGCCGGAGTTCGCGGGGTTGGCGGAGCAGCTGCCGCAGCCGCCTCCGAGGCCCCGCGTGGCCCGGCGCAGGAGCGGTGCCATGATGCCGCGCCCGAGGCGGCCCGCAAACCCCTCCTGCGGGAAGGCGTCGTGCAGGGCGCGCACCATCCTGAACCGCGCCCGCACCGGCATGAGCTGCCACAGCACCGAGAGCACGGCGAGCAGGACGATCAGGGCCGCGATCGCGTTCATGTGGTGAGCGCGAGCGTCACGCGCCAGGTGACGAATGAAGCGAGGTAGGCGAGCGCGAAAAGATAGCCCGCCATGATCAGCGGATAGCGCCAGGACTGGGTCTCGCGTTTCACGACCGCGAGCGTCGAGAGGCACTGCGGCGCGAAGATGTACCAGGCGAGCAACGACAGGCCCGTGCCGAGGCTCCAGGTCGTCGAGATCACGGGCAGCAGGGCGCTCTCGAGCGCCGTATCGGTCGCCGACATCGCATAGACGGTGCCGAGTGCGCTCACGGCCACTTCGCGCGCCGCGAGCCCCGGCACGAGCGCCACCGCGATCTGCCAGTTGAAGCCGATGGGCTCGAAGATGACGTGCAACGCCCGGCCGATCATGCCGGCGAAGCTGTACTCGATCGCCGGCCCGGTCGCTCCCGGCGGCGGCGCCGGATAGCTCGCGAGGAACCACAGCACGATCATGAGCGAGAGGATGATGCCGCCGACCCGCTTGAGGAAGATGCGCGCGCGCTCCCACAACCCGACCGCCAGGCTGCGCAGGTCGGGCCACTGGTAGTCGGGCAATTCGAGCAGCAGCGGGTGGTAGCTGCGCTTCGTCAGGAAGCGCTTCATGACCCAGGCGACCGCGAGCGCCGCGAGCACGCCGGCCGCGTACAGTGCGAACAGCACGAGCCCCTGCAGGTTGAACGGCCCGATCGCCGTGGCCGGGATGAATGCAGCGATCAGCAGCGCGTACACCGGCAGGCGCGCCGAGCAGGTCATCAGCGGCGCGATCATGATGGTCGCGATCCGGTCGCGCACGCTCGGGATCGTGCGCGCGGCCATGATGCCGGGAATCGCGCAGGCGAAGCTCGACAGCAGCGGGATGAAGGCGCGGCCCGAGAGCCCGACGCCACCCATCAGGCGATCGAGGAGATAGGCGGCACGCGGCAGGTAGCCGCTGTCCTCGAGCACCAGGATGAAGAAGAAGAGGATCAGGATCTGCGGCAGGAACACGATCACGCTGCCGACGCCTGCGATGACGCCATCGACAAGGAGGCTTTGCAGTGCGCCGGCCGGCAGGACCCTGCCCACCCAGGCCCCGAAGGAGCCAACGCCGGCCTCGATCAGGTCCATGGGATACGCGGCCCAGCTAAACACCGCCTGGAACACGAAGAACAGCACCGTGCCGAGCGCGAGCATCCCGGCCGCGGGATGCATCAGGATCGCATCCGCCCGAGCAGCCGCGCGCGTGCGCGCCGGCTCGCGGTAGCCCGCCTCGGCGAGGATCCGCGGCACGAGTTGCTGCGTGTGCTCGGTTTGCGCGCGATCCGGCGCCAGGTCGCATACGGCGTCCGTTGGCGCCGGCTCGCGCGCCTCGAAGTCGCCGAGCCGTTCGATCAGCGCGTCCGCCCCGGACGGGGCGATCGCCACGGTTTCGATGACGGGCACGCCGAGTGCCGTCGCGAGTTTCGCGACGTCGAGCCTGAAGCCGCGCTTTCTCGCGAGATCGCTGCGGTTCAGCGCGACGACCATCGGATGGCCAAGCCGCTTCACTTCGAGCACGAGGCGCAGCGACAGCGGCATGTGCGTGGCGTCCGCCACGCACACGATCACGTCGGGGCGCGTCTCGCCCGCGACCCGGCCGAGCACGACGTCGCGCGTGATCGCCTCATCGAGCGTCGTCGGTGAAAGGCTGTAGGCGCCCGGCAGGTCGAGCACCCGGTACTGGCGCCCGGCACGATCGCGAAAGCGTCCCTCCTTGCGCTCGACCGTGACACCCGGATAGTTCGCGACTTTCTGGTGGCTGCCGGTCAGGCGGTTGAAGAGCGCGGTCTTGCCGCAGTTCGGCACACCGACGAGCGCGATGTGCAGGTCCGCCAGCTGCCGGTTGGCGGTGTCCATTCGATCAGGACGGAACGTGGGTGAGCGTGACGAGGATGGCCGACGCCTCGCGGCGACGCAGCGCGAAGGTCGAGCCGCGCACGCGCACGGCAAGCGGATCGCCCAGCGGCCACATCGCCTCGATCACTTCGACCTCGACGCCGCTGACGAAGCCGAGTTCGATGAGGCGCTGGCCGACAGTCGAGCGCAGCGCGTCGTCGATCACCGGCGTGTCGTCGAGCACGCCGCTCACCACGGCGCGCGTACCGCGCGGCAGGGCCGAAAGCGGAACAGGCAGCATCGAAGCGGCGGCTCTCATGCGGTGAGTATCCTGCGAACGCGAATGCTTCGCAATTGCGGGCGAAGAGGCGTCCCATCCCGCCCAATCCCCCGCTCCGGCGAAACGATTCGTCACCAGGAGTATCTTATTGTTACTCCAGCGGAACGACCAGGGCGAGTGTAACGATCCAGCGCCGGATCGCTGGAAAACCGGCCGCTGATGTCCGACCACTCCCAGTACGTCCGGTCGGTGAGATTGAAGAGACCGGCGTTGACCCGCAACTGGGGCGTGAGGGCGAGATCCGCCAGCAGGTCGATCGTGGTGTAGCCACCGGGAACGAACAGGGCGCCGGCGCTGTGGTCGACGCGATCGACTTCTCCCACGACCGTGGTCACGAGTTCGGCGCCCCAGCGCCGCGACGGCGCGCGGTACGCGAGCCCGACGACGGCCTGCGGCGGCTCGATCGAATTGAGCGGGGCGTCGCTGCTGCGATTGTCGCCGCGTGCGTAGGCCGCGGCGATGCGCAGCGAGAGGCCGCGCAACGCTGGCGCCAGCGCCTGAAGCGGCAGGCCCGCGACCAGTTCCGCGCCGCCGATGCGCACCTCGGACAGGTTCTGCGACTGGAACACGATGAGGCCCGTCACCGGGTCCTGGGTGCCGATGCGCGACTCGATGAAGTCGTCGTAGAGGTTGTAGAAGCCCGCGAGCGCGATGTAGCCACCGTCGTCGCGGGCGTAGCGCCAACCGATTTCGAAGCCGTCGCTCGTTTCCGACTTCAGGTCCGGATTGGCGATGGCCGTATAGCCGAACGCGAGGTTCTCGAAGCCGATGTTCACGTCGTCCGACGGCGGAGCGCGAAAGCCCGCGGCATAGTTGAGGTAGACGGTCGCCTGCGCCGAGAACCGGTACATCACGCCGAGCTTGGGCGAGAGATTGCGCTCATCGATGCGCGCGGGCTCGAAAGCCGGATTGTCCTCCGCAAAGATGGCATCGACGGCGGGGCGCAGCGCGTAGTCGTCGAAGCGCAGGCCCGGCGTGACTGTCCAGGCGCCGGCGCGGATCTCATCCTGCAGGAAAGCCGAGGCCTGTCGCGTCGTGGTGAGCGGGAAGTCGCGCACCGGAAAGACGTCCGGCAGGATCGTGCCGCTCGTGACGCCGGTCGCCAGGTTGGTTTGGGAGCCCGTGCGCAACTGCGCCGTGTCCGTCGTGACGAATTCGAGGCCGTAGGCCAGCGTGTGGGCGGTGGAGCCGAGCTCGAAGCGGCTGAAGAGCGTCACCTCGCCGCCCGATTCTTCCTGGTTGAAGTCGAACTCGCGCTCGCGCAGTTGCGGCGTGATGACGCCCGCGAACGAAGCGGCGCGGCGGTGCTCGCGCGTCGCCTGCGTGGTCTCGCTTTCCTGTCGGTAGACCCGCCATTCGCCCCGGTCGAACCAGCGCGCATCCCGCGCGCGGAACTCGTGGCCGAAGGCGATGCGCGACCGCTGCTGCACGTCGTCGCCGGTGAGCGAGAGCGTCTGCGAGCCGCCCGCCATCGGCGCGACGGCCGACACCGCCGTCAGCACGTCCGTGAAGGTGTCGTCGCGCGTACCCTCGATCGTGAGGCGCAGGCGCTGCGCATCGCTCACGTCGAACACGATCTTTGCGAGCACGCTGTCGCTGTAGTGATCCTGGGGCACGGGCTTCGTGCGCAGCGAGCCGACGCCCGCCACGGCACCCTGGTTGCCGGATTCGTGGCCGTCGCGATGGGTATAGGCGAGGAGCGTCGACCAGGCGCCCGCCCGACCGGCCAGGGTCGCACCCGCCATCGACGAGTCGTCCTGGCCCGAGTAGCCGCCCTTGGCCGACAGGCCGAAGCGGCTCCCCGCCGCAAGCAGGTCTTCCGGATCCTTGGTGGTGAAGGCGAACACGCCGCCGATCGCGTCCGAACCGTAGAGCGAGGAGGCCGAGCCGCGCACGATCTCGACGCGCTTCAGCAGGTCGGTGTCGAGCACGTCGCGCCCGGCGTTGGCGAAGCTGCCGATCGCGAAGGCATCCGGCAGCCGCACGCCATCGACTTCCATCAGCACGCGGTTGCCGCCGATGCCGCGAATGCTCGGGCCGGAGGCGCCGAAGCGCCCGCCCTCGTTGCGCATCGAAACACCCGGTTCGTAGCGGACCAGGTCCTCGAGGTTGAACACCAGCTCGCGGTCGAGCGACTCCGCATCCTTGACGGTCACGGTAGCTGGAACATCCATGACCCGGGTCGGAATGCGCGTGGCCGAGATGGTGACCAGCTCGAGCTGGGTGTCGTCCGGGGACTGCGCGGCGACAGGGGCAAGGGCGGCGATGGAGACAACAACAGGGGGCAGGAAATTCTTCATGGACTCGCTATGTGTGGCTGTTGTGAGGCAAGACGGGCCAAATATGAATAGTTCGCATTTGCATCGCCATCGGTGGAAATACTTTGTCGCATGTTCATTTATTGACACTGTGTCAAACCCACCCTAGGCTCACGGCATGAATCAGCTCGCCGAACGCCGCCAGGAGGAAAAGGAGCGTCGTCGCTCGGAGATCCTCGACGCGGCCGAGGCCGTCGCCGCGGAAGCGGGCATCGATTCGATGACGATGGACGAAGTGGCGCGCAAGGCCCGGCTGTCGCGCGCGCTGCTCTATGTCTATTTCCAGGACAGGTCCGACCTCCTGCTCGCGATCTGCGAGCGTGCGCTGTTGAACCTGCACGGACGCTTCAAGGCCGCCGCACGGGAACACGCGAGCGGTCGCGAGCAGATCGGCGCGATCGGCCGTGCCTTCGTCACCTTCTCGCGCGAGCAGCCGGTCCACTACGACGCCCTGACGAAATTCGCGATGCGTTCGTCTGCCGGCCTGGGCGACCATCCGAACGAGCTCGCCTGCCTGCAGCACGGCGACCGCGTGCACGAGGTGCTCGTGGCAAGCATCGGGCAGGGGATGCGCGACGGTTCCATCCGCGCGGACGCCGGCCCCCCCGGCCTCGTGGGGCTCACCTTGTGGGGCTACATGCTCGGCATCATCCAGCTCGCGACCACCAAGGCCGCGGTCATCGAACACCGTGGTTTCAACGCCGAGCGGCTCATCGACGAGGCGCTGCGCCTCGCGACGCACGCCCTCGCCCCGCCCTGAGGCCCGCAGGATGAGCCGAGGGCATGGGGATTCTCCAGGACCCGGCGGCGCGCGCCGCCTCTCCGTGCTTGCGCTGCTGTTGTGGCCGTTGCTCGTGCCGGCGCCGCGGGCATACGCGGCGACGCGCTCCCTGGCCGAAGTGGTGGACGAGTACGTGCGCGAAGGCCTCGGGTCGAACCTGGCACTGCGCAGCCAGGGCTTCGATGTCGAGCGCGCGATCGCCGCGCTGGACGAGGCGCGCGCCGGCTTCTTCCCGGATCTGTCGCTCGCGGGCCGCTACTCGCGCAACGAGGGCGGCCGCGAGTTCGTCCTGCCCCTGTCGCGCATCAATCCGGCGCTCGAAGACGAGACCGTTTCATTCCTGCGCGAACGTGACCAGGACAGCCACGTCAGCCTTTCCCAGCCCCTCTACGCACCCGCCATCCCCGCAACCCTGCGCGCGCAGCGCGCACAGCTCGCCGCGAGCGGATTCGCGCGCCTCGCGCTCGCGCGGCGCCTGAAGCGCGACATCGCGGTCGGCTACCTCGACTGGCTCGGCGCGACCAAGACCGTTGCGATCGTCGACGCGAGCCGCACGCTCCTCGAGGAGAACCTGCGCGTCAATGAATCCCTCTACGGCAACGGCAAGCTGACGCAGGACCAGGTGCTGCGGGCACGCGCCGAGCTGCTCGAGGTCGAACAGCAGCTGCGGGAAAGCCGGAACCTCGCGCAGCAGGCGCGCCGCTACCTCAACTTCCTGCTGAATCGCCCGCTTGAGGGCGCACTCGAGGCGACGGAAGTCGAACAGGCGGCCCGGCAGGCCGCCGCCGATCCCGCGACGCTCGAAGCGGACGCCCTCGCGCGCCGGCCGGAACTCGCCGGCGCCGACAGCACGACACAGGCCGCCGCGGCACAGGCGGACGCCGCGCGCGCGGCCCTCAAGCCGACCCTCGGGCTCGGCGTCGATGCCGGCATCCAGGGCGAGGACTACGGCACGGGCCACGGCTACAACTACGGGCAGGTGTCGCTGCAGCTGTCGTGGAAATTGTTCGACGGCGGTGCGAACCGCGCGGCGGTGCGCGCGGCCCGTGCGCTCGAGCGCCGCGCAGCGACACAGCGCGACGAGCTCGCGCTGCAGATCCAGCTGGAGGTCCGGCAGGCCGTCGATCGGCTCGCGACGGCCGCTGATTCGCTCGCGACCGCGGAAGCGCGCTCGCAGGCCGCGCGCGCGGGCTTTCGCATCGCAAGCCGCAAGCGCGACGAGGGCATGATCAGCCAGGTCGAGTTCATCGACGCGCGCAGCACGCTCACCCGCGCCGAGCTGAACCTCAACCTCACGCGCTTCGCCTTGCTCACGCGCCAGGCCGAGCTCGATTACGTCACCGCCGCCGGCACGCTGCCGGTCGATCCCCTCGCCCCGGGTTCCACGCCATGATCCGCCGACTCACCCATCCTGCCGCCGTCCCCGCCCCAGCCCACGCGCTCGTCCTCGCATTCGCGTTGGCGTCGGCCGCGCTCCTCGCGGCCTGCGCGCCCGACGCACCGCAGGCCGAGGCCGAGCGCACGCCCGTGCGCGTGGCCCAGGTGCGAACCGGTCCCGCGAGCCCGGCGATTGCCACCAACGGCGTGATCGCGGCCAAGGACGAGATGCGCCTGTCGTTCAAGGTGGGCGGCATCGTGCGCCAGATCCACGTGCAGGAGGGGCAGAAGGTGCGCCGGGGCGATCGGCTCGCCGGCCTCGAGCTCGCCGAAGTCGACGCCCAGCTCGAGCAGGTCGAACAGCTTGCCGCCAAGGCGCGGCGCGACCTCGACCGAGGCGAGCGCCTGTACGCCGACGAGGTGATCAGCCTCGAGCAATTGCAGGACCTGCGCACGCAGGCGGCTGTCGCGCAGGCGCAGGCGCGCGGCGCGCAGTTCAATCGCAGCCATGCGGTCATCGTCGCGCCGCACGACGGAGTGGTGTTGCGCAGGCTCGCCGAGGAGCGCGAGTTCGTTCCCCCGGGGCAAACCGTGCTGGTGGTAAGCGGCGCGAACCGCGGCTTCGTGGTGCGCGCGGCGCTGGCCGATCGCGAGATCGTGAAATTGCGCCTCGGCGATCGCGCCACGATCCGCATGGACGCATTCCCGGGCAGCGTCCTCGACGGCGAGGTGTCGGAGCTGTCACGCGCCGCCGAGAGCGCGAGCGGCCTGTTCCCGGTCGAGATCCGCATCGATGCCACCGAACTGGCGCTCGCCAGCGGGCTCGTCGCCAAACTCTCGATCAGCCCCGCCGCGGCCGGCGAGGCCCCACTCGCCTACGTGCCCATCGCGGCGATCGTCGAGGGCGACGGCGAACGCGCCAGCGTGTTCGTCGTACGCGAGGGGCGCGCGGTGCGGCGCGAGGTCAGGGTCGCCTTCATCACGGCCGACGGTGTCGCGCTCGCCGATGGCCTGTCGGCCGGCGAGACGGTCGTCACCGACGGTGCGCTGTACCTCGCCGACGGCGACGGCATCAGCGTCGTGAAAGATCCCGCGCAGGCGGCGGGCGCCCTGCGGTTCCCCGGCCGGCGCGGCTGACGCCGTGGGCCTGCTCGAATTCCCGATCCGGCGCTACCAGTTCACGCTGGTGGCCTTCCTGTGCCTCGTCGCACTCGGCTGGTACGCCTTCGCGAACGTGCCGCGCGAGGAAGACCCCTACTTCAAGATACCGGGATTCTTCATCACGGCGATCTATCCGGGCGCCGACCCGCGCGATCTCGAGCGTCTCGTCACGAAGCCCATCGAGGATCGGCTCGCCGAGCTCGACGACGTCAAGAAAATGGAGTCCACGATCACCGACGGCGTGTCCTTCATCGTGATCGAGTTCCAGGCCTCCGTGGATCCCGACCGCAAGTACGACGAGGTCACGCGCGAAGTGAATGCGCTGCGGCCGACGCTGCCGCAGGACCTCGCGCAGCTCGAGATCCGCAAGATCAGCCCGGGGCTCGTCAACACCATCCAGCTCGCGCTGGTGTCCGATGACGCCACCTGGCGCGAGCTCGAGGACCATGCGCGGGACCTGAAGGATGCCCTGAAGCCCGTGGCCGGGATACGCACGGCAGAAAGCTGGGCCATCCCGCGACGCGAGTTGCGCGTGCAGCTCGACCTCAAGCGCATGGCCGAGCTGCATGTCTCGCCCTCCCAGGTCGCCCAGGCGATCGCGAGCGAGAACGCGAACATCCCGGCCGGCGCGCTCGACCTCGGATCGCGCGGCTTCAGCCTCGAGACCTCGGGCGCATACGAAACACTCGACCAGGTGCGTGACACGGTCGTGACCTCGACCGGGGGGCGCATCGTGCGCATCCGCGACCTCGCCACGGTGAGCTGGACCACGGCGCCGTGGACCTACGTCGGGCGCTACAACGGTAGGCGCGCGGTGTTCGTCACCGCGAACCAGAAGGAAGGCTTCAACATCCTCGAGGTGCAGCGGCGCCTCGACGTGACGCTCGACCGCTTCGAGCAGGGCCTGCCGAAGCGCATCCGGCTCGAGCGCGGCTTCGAGCAGTCGAAGAATGTCGAGCACCGCCTCGGGCGGCTGTACACCGACTTCGGCATCGCGATCGCGCTCGTGATGCTGACCCTGGTGCCGCTCGGCTGGCGGGCCGCGGGCATCGTGATGGTGGCGGTGCCGCTGTCGCTGGCCTTCGGCATCGCGGTGCTCTACTTCATCGGCTACTCGCTCAACCAGATCTCGATCGCGGGCTGCGTGGTCGCGCTCGGCCTGCTGGTGGACGATTCCATCGTGGTGGTCGAAAACATCGCGCGCCACTTGCGCACGGGCCTCGGCCGCACCGCCGCCGCGCTCGCGGGGACCCGCCAGATCCTCGTTGCGATCCTCGGCTGCACCGCGACGCTGATCTTCGCGTTCCTGCCGCTGCTGATGCTGCCGGGAACGGCCGGCAAGTTCATCCGCGTGCTGCCCACCACCGTGGTCGCCACCGTGGTGGGATCGCTGATCGTGGCGCTGTTCATCATTCCCTTCCTGGCGAGCCGCCTGCTGCCGCGCCATGCGGCGGAGGCCGGCAATCCGGTGCTGCAACGCGTGATGGGTGCCATCCACCGCTACTACCGGCCCGCGCTGCACTACTGCCTCGCCCGGCCGCGCGCCACGGTGCTGGTCGCGATCGGTGGCTCGCTGCTGCTGTCCGCGGCGCTCGTGCCGGTCATCGGTTCGAGCCTCTTCCCGAAGGCCGACACGCCGCAGTTCCTCGTGCAGGTGGAAGCCCCCGCAGGCGCGAGCCTCGAGGCGACCGACGCCGCGCTGCGCTTCGTCGAGTCGAAGCTGCGTGCGAGCCCCGCCGTGAAGTCGTGGTTCACGAACCTCGGCCATGGCAACCCGCAGATCTACTACAACCACATCACGCGACGCGACGCATCCAACTACGGCGAGATCTTCGTGCAGCTCCTGCGCTACGACAGCCACGAAACGCCGCGCGCGCTCGACGCGCTGCGCCGCGAGCTCGCCGGCTACCCGGGTGCGCACATCTACGTCAAGGAGTTCGTCAACGGGCCGCCGATCAGCGCGCCGATCGCCGTGCGCGTCGTCGGCCGCGACCTCGAGGTGATCGAGAGGCTGGCGGGCGACGTGCAACGCCTGCTCGAGCGGCTGCCCGGCACCCGCGACGTGCAGAACCCGCTCGAAGTCGCCCGCACCAACCTGCGCCTCGTCGTCGATCCCCAGAAAGCGGGGCTGCTCGGCGTCTCCACGGCCGAGTTCGACCGCGCGGTGCGGCTGTCGGTCGCAGGCATGTCCGTCGGCACCTTCAAGGATCCGGGCGGCGAGCAGTACGACATCACGGTGCGCACCGCGGTGGGTGCGCGCGCGGATCTCGCGACGCTCGGCGAAGTGCGCGTGCCCTCGTTGCACGGCGCGCTGCTGCCGCTGTCGCAGCTCGCCAGCCTGAAATTCGAGAAGGCACCGGTCGTCATCCAGCGCTTCGACCGCGAACGCTCCGTGACCGTGGACGCCGACGTGCGGCCGGGCTTCAACACCGCCAAGCTCACCGCCGAAGCGAAGAGGCAGCTCGATGCGATGGCCTGGCCGCGCGGCTACCACTACCGGCTCGGCGGCGAGGCGGAATCGAGCCAGGAGGCCTTCGGCGGCATCGGCATCGCGATCATCATCGCGCTCTTCGGCATCTGCGCGATCCTCGTGCTCGAGTTCGGCACTTTCAAGTCGGCGCTGATCGTGCTCACCGTGGTGCCGCTCGGCGTGCTCGGCGGACTGCTGCTGCTGCTGTTCACCGGCAACAGCATTTCCTTCACCGCGAGCATCGGCTTCATCGCGCTGATCGGCATCGAGATCAAGAACTCGATCCTGCTGGTCGACTTCACCAACCAGCTGCGTGCGCAGGGCGTGTCGCTCGACGAGGCGATCGAGCAGGCGGGCGAGATCCGCTTCCTGCCGATCCTCCTGACCACGGCGACGGCGATCGGCGGCCTGCTGCCGCTCGCGGTGCAGAACATCGGCCTCTACTCGCCGATGGCCTGGGTGATCATCGGCGGCCTCATCACCTCGACATTGCTCGCGCGGCTCGTCACCCCGGTGATGTACAAGCTCGCGCCGCCGGCGATCGAAGCGGCGCGCGATCAGCCGACTAGCGCGAGCACGAGCCCCATGACGGTGTAGGCGGCGGTGTGGTGGCCGCCGTTGATCAGGAAGAGCTTGAGGCTGCGACGTTCGAACAGGTAGTCCACGCCTTTTGCAAAGGCCACCCAGCAGAGCCCGGCCGCGAAGCCCGCGCCCGTGGCGAAGCCGATGCCGGGCTTGGGGCCGATGAACAAGTGGAACACCACGGTCGAGACGAGCGTCAGCGCGAACGCCCCGCCCATCGTGCGGGCCACGCTGCCCTGCGCGAGCGCGGCATCCGACAGGCCGACTTCGCGCTGCCAGGCCTTCGCGAACAGCAGCGGTGAGTACCACACGGCGCCGACGAGAAAGCTCGCGATCGCCGCGACGATGACAGCCAGCCAGTCGATGTCCATCCGTTTCTCCCCTTCAAGTCTTGCTATTGGCGAGAGTCGATGAGACCGGTCAGGTACAGGCGCAATTGATCGTTCAAGTTGCGCCCGGCGCGGCGGGCTGTCAACGCGGGTAGCATGGCGGCAAACCCTGCCCCGGAGATCCCCTTGCGCTCCGTCTTTCTCGATTACGCGACCGTCGACGCGCACGACCTCGACGTGACGGGCCTCGAGCGGGCCTGCCATCCGCTCACGCTGCACGACGCGACGGCGCCCGGCGACATCGCGGCGCGCATCGACGGCGCCGGCATCGTGCTCGCCAACAAGACCCGGCTCACGCGCGAGCTGATCGCCGGTGCACCGGCGCTACGCCTGATCGCGCTGACCGCGACCGGCACGGACAACGTGGACCTCGAGGCGGCGCGCGAACACGGCGTCGCCGTTTGCAACATCCGCGACTACTGCACGCCTTCGGTCGTGCAGCACGTGCTGGGCGCGATCCTCGCGCTGACGCACCGCTTTGCCGATTACTCGCGGCTCGTGAAGGCGGGGCAGTGGGGCGGGCGGCCGCAGTTCACCATGCTCGACTTCCCGATCCGCGAACTCGCCGGCCGCAAGCTGGGCATCATCGGCTACGGCACGCTCGGCCGTGCCGTGGCCCAGGTCTGCGGGCACGCCCTCGGCATGCAAGTGCTCGTGGCGCAGCGGGCGGCGACCGATGCGGGTGGGGCGGGGGCGCCCGCGCCCGACGGCGTGCGGCGCCTGCCGCTCGGCGAATTGTTGCCGCAGGTGGACGTCCTCACGCTGCACTGCCCGCTGACACCGGCCACGCGCGGCCTGCTCGGCGCCGCCCAGTTCGCGGCGATGAAGCCGGACGCCGTGATCGTCAATACCGCGCGCGGCGCGCTGATCGACATCGACGCGCTCGCGCAGGCGCTGCGCGCGGGCCGGCTCGGTGGCGCGGCCATCGATGTGTTGCCGCAGGAGCCCCCGACCGACGGCAGCCCGCTCTTCGCGGCGGACCTGCCGAACCTCATCGTCACGCCGCACGTCGCGTGGGCCGCGCGCGAAGCGCGGCAGCGCGCGCTCGATGAATTGGCGGCCAACGTGACCGACTTCCTCGCGGGCGGGCGCCGCCGCCGGGTCGTCTGACCGCGCGGCGCGTCAGTCGTTCGGCGCTGCGCCCGAGGTCACGCCGAGCACGACGGCGCGTGCCCATTCGAGCACGGGCGCGACGCGCGGCGAGACGAGATCCTGCGCCTCGTCGTACGTGACCCAGCGCCACTCATGGTGTTCGGGCGTGCCGAGTTCCGCGTTGACCGGCAGCGTCACGCGCGCGGTGCGGGTCTGCGCGAGGTAGTAGCGCGCCACCTTGTTGCGGGTGTACGGGCCGGTATCGCGGTAGATGTCGCCCCAGGTGAATTCGAGGTCGTCGATCGCGGATTCCTCGCGCACTTCACGGCGCGCCGCGGCGTGCGGCTCCTCGCCGGGCTCGACCATGCCCTTGGGGAAGTCCCAGCTGCGAAAGGCCCGCAGCAGCAGGTAGAACCAGCCATCCGCGTCGTGGCGGACCACCACTACTCCCGCGGACAGGCGCGGCGGCCGCCTCGTACTCATAGGGCGGCAAGCATAGCAGCCCGCACACTGGCTGATCAGCCCGCCCCGGCCTCGAGGACGCCCGCCACGGCATGCATCACCGCGGCGATGCGCACCGCGCTCTGGATGGCTTCGCGCGTCACGCCGTGCTCGCGCAACTTGCGCTCGTGCGAAGTGATGCACAGGCCGCAACCGTTCACCGCCGAGACGGCGAGCGAGAGCAGCTCGAAGTCGAGCTTGTCGATGCCGGGATTGCCGATCACGTTCATGCGCAGGCGCGCCGGCATCGACTGGTACTCCGCGTCCTCGACGAGGTGCAGGAAGCGGTAGTAGACGTTGTTCATGCCCATGATGGCCGCCGCGGCGCGCGCGCCGGTGACATCGGCTTCATCGAGGTGCTCGCGGGCGAGCGCCTCGATGTCACGCGTGAAGGCCGGGTTGCGCGCGGCGATGGCCGTCGCCAGCGCCACCGACCAAAGCTGCTTGCCGGTGAGGCCCGGCGCACCCTGGGTCGTGAGCACCGAACCGAGGTTCAGCTTCAGGTCGCGGGCGTAGTCGGGCAGGGCGTCGCGGATCGCATCGAGGCTCATCGTTTCATCCTTCTCATTCACGGCCGGTGCCGGGGAGGTCGGGCGGACGCAGCGGGCCTCGGGGGGAGGTCGGCCCGCTGGCGTCCGCCGTCGCTCGTCAGGCAGCCTTCAGGGTGTCGTCACCCTTCTTCCAGTTGCAGGGGCACAGCTCGTCCGTCTGCAGCGCGTCGAGCACGCGCAGCACTTCGTCGGGACTGCGGCCCACGTCGAGGTCGGTCACGTAGACGAAGCGGATCACGCCCTCCGGGTCGACGATGTAGGTCGCGCGTTGCGACACGCCCGCCGCCGGATCGAGGATGCCGAGCTCGGCCGACAGCTCGCGCTTGATGTCAGCGAGCATCGGGAACGGCAGCTTCGAGAGTTCTTCCTTGTCCTTGCGCCAGGCGAGGTGCACGAATTCGCTGTCGACCGATGCGCCGAGCAGCTGCGCGTCGCGTGCCTTGAATTCCTTGTCGAGCTTGCCGAACGCGGCAATCTCGGTCGGGCAGACGAAGGTGAAGTCCTTCGGCCAGAAGAACACGACCTGCCACTTGCCCTTGAAGCTGTCGTTCGTGAACGGCTTGAAAGCATTCGCGAGGTCGTTCGAGACGACGCCGGTGAGCGAATACTGCGGAAATTTCTGCCCGATACCCAACATGATGCTGTCTCCAGTTGAATGAATCCGATGGGGGGAGTCTGGGTGGCGGGCGGTCAATTTTCCAATGAATTGATCTTATGATTCTGATAGATTTCATCTATGTCAGACCTCAAGCTCAGGGACCTGCGCTACCTGGTCGCGGTCGCCGACTCGCGCCATTTCGGGCGCGCCGCCCTCGCCTGCCACGTGAGCCAGCCGACGCTCTCCGCCCAATTGAAGAAGCTCGAGGCCTACCTCGGCGTGCAGCTGGTCGAGCGCGGCACGAGGCGCGCCTCGCTGACCGCCGCCGGCCAGCGCATCGTCACGCGGGCGCGCGCCATGCTCGAGGCGGGCGACGACATCGTCGAGATCGCGAAGTCCTTTGGCGACCCGTTGGCGGGGCGCCTGCGGATCGCGCTGCTGCCCACCATCGGGCCGTACCTCCTGCCGCGCGTCACGCCCCGGCTGCGCAAGGCGCTGCCGCGGCTCGAGCTGATGCTCTACGAATACCAGACCACAGCGATGCTCGAGCGGCTGCGCGCGGGCGAGATCGACGTCGGCATCCTCGCCCTGCCCGTCGATCTCGACGGGCTCGAGGTCCTGCCGCTCTACGATGAGCCCTTCGTCCTCGTGACACCCGCCGACCACCGGCTGGCAAAGGGCGGTGCGGTACGCACCGCCGACCTCGCGGGCGAGACGCTGCTGCTGCTCGAGGACGGCCACTGCCTGCGTGACCAGGCGCTCGAGGTCTGCAGTCGCGTGCCGCTGCACGAGAAGCAGGATTTCCGTGCGACCAGCCTCGAGACGCTGCGCCAGATGGTCGCTTCGGGCGCAGGCGTCACGCTGCTGCCCGAACTTGCGACCCGCGGCGCCTACGGCGCGGCGCGCGGCGTCTGCGTGCGCGCGTTCGCAAGGCCGCAACCCGTGCGGCACATCGGCGCGGTCTGGCGCAAGACGAGCGCAAGGCGCGAGGCGATCGAAGCCGTCGCGGGTGTCATCGCGTCCAACGCAAGGGGCTGACGGGCGCTGCACTCCCGCCAATGACGGAGCGCGCGACCACGAGGCCGCGGGCGCGCGTGGTGGGCGGGAGCATGAGGCATAATCCCCGCGTGATCGACGCCCAGCACCCCGCCGCGACGCACGTCACGCCCTACGACCGGCTCGAAGCGAGCGACGAGAGAATCGAGCGCCTGCTCGCAAGCGGCGCGCAGCGCGAGGCGCTCGTCGATTACTTCGGCACGGCAGCCTACGCCGAGCTCGTGGTGCTCGCGCGCCGCGCGGCGCGCACCCGCGGCGGCCCCCGCGTCTACATCCTTCCCGGCATCATGGGCTCGCAGCTCGGCCGCCCGCGGGGGCATGGCCTGCCGCGCGACATCCTCTGGCTCGACCCGATCGACATCGCGATCGGGCGCCTGCGGGAGATCGTGATGCGGCCCCACACGCCGGTGCAGGCGATGGGCGTCATCCTTTTCCACTTCCTCAAGCTGAAGCTGCGCCTCGCCATCGCAGGCTTCTCTCCGCGGCTGTTCGCCTACGACTGGCGGCGCAGCGTGGTCGAGGCCGGGCGCGCATTCGCCGCGGAGGTCGCGCGCGATGCATCGCCGCGCATCCATGTCGTCGCGCACAGCATGGGTGGCCTCGTGGCGCGCGCCGCACTCGCCCTGCCCGGCCAGGAACGCATCGAACGGCTCGTCATGCTCGGCACGCCGAACTCGGGTTCCTTCGCGCCCGTGCAGGCGCTGCGGGGAACCTATGCCGTGGTGCGCAAGCTCGCGGCACTCGACCAGGTGCACAGCGCCGAAACGCTCGCGAGCGAGGTGTACTCGACCTTCCCCGGCCTCTACGAACTGCTGCCCGCCGAAGGCACGACCGCGCTCGACCTGTTCGACCCGTCCGCCTGGCCGGCCACGGGGCCGCGCCCGGATCCCGCGCTGCTCGCCGCGGCGCGCAGCAGCCTGCGCGGGCTTGCGCCCGGCGATGAACGCATGGTCCTGATCGCCGGGCACGCGCGCCCCACCGTGACGGGCGTGCGGCGCGCCGGCGCCGAGTTCGAGTATGTCGTGACACGGGACGGCGATGGCACGGTGCCGCTCGCGCTTGCCGGGTTGCCGGGCGTTCGCACCTACCACGCCCGCGAAGGGCACAGCGAACTCACCACCAACGGCACGATCGCATCGGCGGTGATCGACTTGCTGCGCACCGGTCGCACCGGGAGGCTCACGGGCTCGTGGCCGCGACCCACCCGCGCTTCGGCACGCGTCGGCGATGCGGACTTGCGCCGCAGCCATCGGCAGAAGGTGGATTGGCACGCACTCACGAATGACGAGCGCCGCCTGTACCTCGGCACGCTGAACGATCCGCCACGGCTGCGCCTGTTCGCGCCGGAGCGGGCATCGCGGCGTGCGCGGCAGGCCGGTGGTCGCGGCGGCACCACGCGCGGCGCACTCGAGATATTGATCGTGCGCGGCGAGATCCAGGACGCCGACGCCGAGGCACTCGCGGCGGGCGTGTTCCACGGCGTGCGACCCGCGGGAGCGATAGCCGCCATCGACGCGCGCCTGGGCGGCGCCATCACGGAGTTTGCCGCGCGGCGCATGCTGCCTGGCGATGCGGGCCAGGTGAGCGCCGTGCCCGCGGCTGGCCGGCTGGCGCATGCGGACCACGTCGTCATCGTCGGGCTGGGCCGCTTCGCCGACCTCGATGGCGCCGCGATCGAGCTCGCAGCCGACAGCGTCGCACGGTTCTGCGAGCATGGCGGCATCCGTTCGGTCGCGACGGTCCCGTGGGGCGCGGGTGCCGGGCTGCCGTCGACGCTGTCGGTTGCCGCGCAGCTGCGCGGCTTCCTGCGCCAGCGCGCGGTGCGCGCCCCGCGGCTCAAGCGCGTCGTGTTCGTGATCCGCGACGCGGCGGAGCATCGCGCGATCGCGCGCCTTGCGAGAACGCTCGCCATCGAGATCGACCCCGAGGGCGCGCTGCTGTCCGTCCGTACCGGCAGCGCGCGCCGCTCACGCCGGGCCGCCGGCCGCACTGCGCGCACGAGAGCCGTTCCGCGCCTTGCGCACCTGCTCGTCGAGCGCACGGCTTCGGCGGCCGGTTCGGAAACCTGGCGGGCGGCGGTGCTGACCGCCGGCGAGCACGCGGCTGTGGTCGCGGAGAACGCGCACTTCGAACCCGCCGAGCTCGACGCCCTGCTGGCACAGCTCGACGATGGGCGCCTCTCGGCGGCGCGCGTCACCGGCATCGGCGCACGCCTCGGCAAGCTGGTGCTGCATCCCAACGTGCGCGCGGCCCTCGCGCTGGCCGACTCGGCACCTCTCATGGTCGTCAACGACGACTCGGCGAGCCGCCTGCCCTGGGAGATGCTCACCATCGGCGGCTGGACACCCGCCCTCCGTGCTGGGCTGTCGCGGCGCTTCGCCGCATCGAGCCTCGCGGTGGCGCGCTTCAGCGAACGGCGCCGCAACGATCGCCTGCTGACGGTGCTCCTCATCGCGAACCCGACGGAAGACCTGCCCGGCGCGGCGCGCGAAGGCGAGCGCGTGCGCGACCTGTTCCGCGCACTGCCGGATGCCCGGCTCGCGCTCATCGAGGGCCGCGCGGCCACGCGCGCGCGCATCCTCGCCGAGTTCGACTCGGGCGACTACGACGTCGTGCACTATGCGGGCCACGCCGCGTTCGAGCCGGCCACGCCGCGCGCGAGCGGCCTCGTCGTCAGCGACGGCGTCATCGGCGGCGCGGACCTCGGCGCCCTGGCACAGCTGCCGGCGCTCGTCTTCTTCAACGCCTGCGAGTCCGGGCGGGTGCGCGGCGCGCGACGTGGCGCGCCGGGTGCGGAAACGGCGCGGACGTCACGCGCGACGGCGCTCACGGCCGGCACGAGCGTGGCCGAAGCCTGGCTGCGCGCGGGCATCGCGAATTTCATCGGCACCTATTGGCCGGTGAGCGACACCGCCGCCGAGACCTGCGCCGCGAAGTTCTACGGCGCGCTCATTGCCGGCAAGGCGATCGGCGCGGCGCTCCTCGAGGCGCGGCACGCGGTGCGCGCCCGGCAGTCGCCGGACTGGGCCGACTACCTGCACTACGGCGACCCGCTCTTTGAACTGAAGGCCGCCTCGCCGGACTAGGCACCCACCGCCGCGGCGATCCCCGCGAGGGCCATGGCATCAGGCAGCCGGCCGCGCCCGCCGGCAAGATTGTCGAGCTGGTTGCGCACCTTGCCGGTGGCGGGAATCACGCAGGTCACCGCCGGGTGCGCGATCACGTACTTCAGGAGCACCTGCGCCCAGCTCGTGGCGTCGAAATCGGCGGCCCAGGCGGGCAGCGGCACATTCTTCAGGCGCGCGAACAGGCGGCCGTCCTCGAACGCGCGATTGACGATCACCGCGACCCCGCGATCGGCGGCGAGCGGCAACAGGCGGCGCTCGGCGTCGCGAGTCACGGCCGAGTAATTGAGCTGCACGAAGTCCGGCCGCTCGCGCTCGATCACGCGCGCGAGATCGTCGTGGGCCGACACCGTGTAATGCGTGATGCCGATGTAGCGCAGCCGTCCTTGCGCCTTGAGCGCGCGCAGCGTCTTGAGATGCGCATCGAGGTCGCGAAGGTTGTGTACCTGCACGAGATCCAGCGGCGCGTGCTTCAGGAGCCGCGCCGAGTCCGCCACCTGCGCCGCTCCCGCGCCTGCGCCGTCGGCCCAGACCTTGGTCGCCATGAAGCAGGCCTCCTGCTGCGCGGGCGACAGCAGCTCGCCGAGCACGCGCTCGGCGGTCGAGTACATCGGCGATGTGTCGACCAGCCGCCCGCCGCCCGCGAAGAACGCGTCGACAACGGCTTTCAGCGGCGCACGCGCACCGGGCTCCGCGCCCACTTCAAAGGGTCCCGAGGTACCGAGGCCGATGACCGGGATGGCCTCGCCCGTCGAGGGGATCCGGCGTGTGATCAGCGGGCTCGCATCCGGGGCATCGGCTGCTGTCGTGGCAGACGCCGCCAATCCCATGACGCCGCCCATGAGCTCACGGCGATTCATCAAGACCTCCAGTTGCGCGTCGCGGGCTGCACCAGGCTGCGGCCCACGGCTCGCCTTGCTCAGATGAGCGTCGCGTCCACTTCCGCCACCGCCGCGCCGCCACCCTGCACCACCCGCGCAAGCGCCTCTGCGGACGGCAGGATGTGCTCGGCATAGAAGCGCGCGGTGGCGAGCTTGCCGCGCAGGAAATCCGCATCGGCGCTGCCTGCCGCGAGCTTGCGCGCGGCGATCGCCGCGGACTTGGCGTGCAGCCAGCCGCCGAGCACCGTACCCGTGAGCTTGAGGTAGGGCACGGCCACCGCGAGCGCGCGATCCTGCGCGTTGCCGAGCAGGCCGAGCAGGGACTTCGTCGCCTGCGCGAGTTCCGCCACGCCCTCGAGGGCACCGCGCTTGGCGGCCTGCACCGCCGGGTCGCCCTCCACGATCGCTTCGAGCTCATGCGCCACGTCGGCGAGCAGGGCGGCCATCGCCGCGCCGCGGTCGCGGCCGATCTTGCGGCCGAGGAGATCGTTCGCCTGGATGCCGGTCGTGCCTTCGTAGATAGCGGTGATGCGCACGTCGCGGTAAGCCTGCGCGGCGCCGGTTTCCTCGATGTAGCCCATGCCGCCGTGCACCTGGATGCCGAGCGAAGCCGACTCGATGCCGCCTTCCGTGCTCCAGGCCTTGACGACGGGAATCAGCAGGTCGCCGCGCGCCTGTGCCGCGGCGCGGCGTCCTTCATCGGCATGCGCGGCTGCAATGTCGAGCTGCGAAGCCGCGTAGATCGCAAGCGCCCGCATCGCCTCGGTATTCGCCTTGATCGTGAGCAGCATCCGCTTGACGTCGGGATGATGGATGATCGGCGCCGGCCCCTCCGTGGCCGCCACCGGCGGGCGCCCCTGCACCCGGGTACGCGCCCACTGCGCCGCCTGCTGGTACGCGCGCTCCGCGACGGCGTAACCCTCGAGGCCGACCGAGAGGCGCGCGGCATTCATCATGACGAACATGTACTCGAGGCCGCGGCCCGGCTCGCCGACGAGATAGCCCTCGGCGCCCGCCCCGGCACCGAACTGCATCACGCAGGTCGGGCTCGCGTGGATGCCGAGCTTGTGCTCGATCGACAGGCACTGCACGTCGTTGCGCGCGCCGATCGCGCCGCCCTCGCCGACGAGGAATTTCGGCACGATGAAAAGCGAAATGCCGCGCGTGCCCGCCGGCGCCCCGTCGATGCGCGCGAGCACCATGTGGATGATGTTCGGCGTGAAGTCGTGCTCGCCCCAGGTGATGAAGATCTTCTGGCCGAAGAGCCGGTAGTGATCGCCCGCCGGCGCCGCGCGCGTCCTGATCTGGCCGAGGTCGGAACCGGCCTGCGGCTCGGTGAGCACCATCGTGCCCGTCCACTCCCCGCTCACCATCTTCGGCAGGAAGCGCTGCTTCTGGTCCGGCGTGCCGCACAGGTCGAGCGCCTCGATCGCGCCCTGCGTCAGCATCGGGCACAACTTGAATGCGAGGTTGGCGCCCGCCCACAGCTCGACGACGGCTGTTCCAAGCAGGCGCGGCATGCCCTGTCCGCCAAATTCCGGGTCGCTCGCGAGCTGGTTCCAGCCGCCGTCGGCGAACGCCTGGTAGGCCGCCTTGAACCCCGGAGTGCTCACGACCCCTTCCGGTGTCCACCTGGCGCCCTGGGTATCGCCCGCCCGGTACAGGGGGACGAGCACTTCTTCGGCAAACTTGCCGGCTTCTTCGAGAATTGAGGCGCCAAGTTCAGCGGAATAGTCCGCAAACCGTGCGCAGCCCCCGAGCGCGGCGTCGCCGATCAGGTCGTTCAGTACGAAAGTCAGGTCCTTGATGGGGGCGCGATACATTTGGGGTCCTCCGGAGCCGGCTAGTCTAAGTCGCCGCGAGCGCCGGAATCACATTGGCTGCGAGAAACCCGACGTAAGCCTCCACGCGCCGGTCCGCGGCGAGGCTCGCGGGGTAAATCGCACACAGCGGCAGGGTGCCAGGCAGCGCCCATCCCTCGAGCACGCGCACGAGCTTGCCGGTGACGAGTCCCTGGCGGCAAAGGAACTCCGGCAGGAGGCCGATGCCGAGCCCGGCCGCCGTCGAGGCGTGCAGGACCGCCGGGTCGTTCACGGCGAGCTTCGGGTGCACGCCCACTTCCTCGCGCTGCGCGGCGCCGCGCTGCAGGTGGATACGATACTCGGGCCCGGATGCGGCGGGCGTGAGCAGCGCGTGGGCGCGCAGGTCGATCGGTTTTGCAGGCGTGCCCTTCGCAGCGAGGTAGGCGGGCGTCGCACACAGCACGGCCGGCGGCGCGCCGAGTTCGCGGCACACGAAGCGCGCATCGTCGATCGCGCCTACGTGCACGGCCACATCCCATTGCGACGGATCGGCGAGATCGGCCGCCTGCAGCACGACGTCGAGCGGGACATCGGGGAAGCGCTCGAGGAAGCGCGGCACGATGGGGGCGAGCAGCACGCGGCCGTAGGTCGGATCGGCCATCACGCGCAACGGCCCGCTGCGCTCGGCATTGGCGTCCGCGGCGCCCGCGCGCACGGCATCGGCCTCATCGATGATGCGGCGGCAATGCGGGTACAGGAGGCGCCCGACCGGCGTCAGGTGGATGCGCCGCGTCGTGCGCTCGAGGAGCCGCACGCCGAGCGCCGCCTCGAGCTCGGCGATGGCGCGGCTCGCCGCGGCCTTGGGCACGCCGAGTGCGCGCGCCGCTGCCGAAAACCCGTTGAGGTCGACGATCTTCGCGAACAGCGCCATCTGCGCGGGCATCCAGATTGTGCTCATGGCTGTACCCTCTCCCAGGCCACGCCGTGGTATTGTTTCACCTGTAGTATGCACTTACGCAAGCTCGGCACACAGGGCCTCGAAGTCCCGGCCATCGGCCTCGGCACCATGGGCATGGCCGGAGTCGCCGGAATGGGCGACATGTATGGCCCCGTCGACGAGGCCGAAGCGATCGCGACCATCCATCGCGCACTCGACATCGGGGTCAATTTCTTCGACACCGCCGAGATCTATGGCCCGTACACGAACGAGCGCCTCCTCGGCCGCGCGCTGCAGGGGCGGCGCGATCGCGCGATCGTTGCGACGAAATTCGGCTTTCGCATCGAGGGCGGGCAGATGACCGGCGTCGATGGCCGGCCCGAGAACGTGCGCCGCGCCATCGACGGATCGCTCGAACGCCTGGGCGTCGAATACATCGACCTCTGGTACCAGCACCGCCTCGATCGCGGCGTGCCCATCGAGGAGACGGTGGGCGCGATGGCCGAGCAGGTGCGCGCCGGCAAGGTGCGTTACCTCGGGCTCTCGGAAGTCGGCGCGGCGACCCTGCGGCGCGCGCACGCCGTGCATCCGCTGAGCGCGCTGCAGAGCGAGTATTCGCTGTGGGAGCGCGGCATCGAGGGCGACCTGATCGGCGCCTGCCGCGAGCTCGGCATCGGCATCGTGCCCTACAGCCCGCTCGGCCGCGGCTTCCTCACCGGGCTCGTGCCCAAGCCCGAGACACTCGGGCCGACCGACTACCGGCGCCTCGATCCGCGTTTCACCGGCGGAAATTACGAGCGCAATTTCGCCATCGTGGACGAAGTCGCGGGAATCGCGGCGCGCCTGGGCGCCACGCCCGCGCAGGTCGCGCTCGCCTGGCTGCTGCACCAGGGAAGCGACATCGTGCCGATCCCGGGCACGAAACGGCGCAGCTACCTCGAGGCCAACGCCGCCGCGGCGGACCTTGCGCTCACGGCCGCCGATCTCGCCGCACTCGGCGCACTGCAACCGACAGCCGGACAGCGCTACACCGAGCGCGGGATGGCGGCGATCGAGCGCTGAATATGGCAAATGGCCGGCCGCGCGCGCGTGACAGAACGCGAGCGCGATCACGGCATCGCCGTCGCTTTCCTGAGACGCTCCCCCTTGCGGCCTTGCCGCATCGGGTCGGGCTTTCCGGGGACAACAGCGAAAATGTTCAAATTCGGGCGCGCCAAGCCCACCGAACGGGCGAAGAACGAGCGGCCGCCGCCGGCGGAGCGCGAGCGCGTCACACCTGAAGTGCTCGGGCGCGAGTTGCGCGAAGCGCTGCGCCAGGTGCGCGTGCACTCGATCTCGATCCACAACGACGAATGCGATGCGCTCTGGCTGAGCGAGGGCGTGCTGGGGCCCGACGAGCACTCCGCGGCGCTCGAAGCGATGGGCGCGTTCGGGCTCGAGACGCAGCGCCATTGCTCCACTTTCGACCTCGGCGATGGCCGCAGCGCCGTCACCTTTCCCGCGCGCTCGCCCTACGGCGAAGTGCTCGGGCTCGCGATGGTGATCGCGGACTCCAAGTCGATCGAGAACGGCGGCGGCGAGCGGCTCGGCACGGCCGACGTGCGCGCCATCCTGCAGCGCTTGTCGGTGGTGCTGCGCCCGACCTCGATCACCCAGACCCAGCCGATCGCCAAGCCCGAAATCCCGGCCGCGGATCTCGTCGTCACGACTCTCGCGGGCCCTGCCGCGGCCCCTCCGGTCGAAGAGACCCGGTCCGCGGCGGTACCCGCCTCCCCCGCGCCCGCCTCCACGGAAGGAGAAATGCCGGTGGTCGAGTTCTCGTTCGACGCGTTGCTCGATCCGCAGCAAGAGCCGGCACCGGCGCCCGCGCTCGCGCCCGCGTCGATGTCGGCGCCCGTCGCGCGGCCGGCACCGGCCGCACCACCGCAGGCCGCGCCGCCAGCGCCCGCGGCGTCCCACGTCGTCGACGCCTCCGCCGACGCGACGCTCTATGTGCCACAGGCCACCGTGCGCGAGGTCGCCCTGCACGTACAGCAGTTGCACAAACTGCGTTCGGGCGGCCGCACGCGGCGGTACGAAGTGCTGCTGCGGGCCCGCAGCCAGCCGGATGCGGACGCCATGGGCGACACGGTCGCCCGCATGCTCGCCTCGCAGGGCACGACGAGCACGATGGACCGCTACATCACCGGCGAGCTGATCACATGGCTCGCGGCCCATCCCGGCGTCTGGGAGCGCGAACCGGCGAGCTTTTCCGTCAACCTCGCGCTGACGACATTGACCGACGAGCAGTTCCTGCCTTTCGTCTCGAACAACCTGTCGGAGTCGCGCGTCTCGCCCGAGATCATCGGCTTTGAAGTCCCGGAACGCGCCTTCGTCGAGCACCGTGCCTTCGCCGAGCGCTTCGTGAAGCGTTGCGAGCAGCTCGGCTGCTTCATCGTGCTCGACGATTTCACGCTGCATTCCGAGGCGCTGCCCTTCCTCGCCTCCCCGGCCGTGCGGCTCGTGAAGATCGACCCGAAACTCACGTCGGCCGCCCTCAAGGAGAAGCTCCCCCAGGCCGTGGTGATTGCCATTTCGCAAGCCGCCAAGGTGCTCGGCGTGCACTGCGTCGCCAAGCGGGTGGACTCGCAGGTCGGCCGCCAGTGGCTGTCCGCCATCGGCATCGACTTCGCCCAGGGCTTCCTGCTCGAGAAACCCCAGCCCCTCGACGACCTCTCCCAGCCGGGCCAGCCGAACGCCCTGGCGCTGAGCCCCTAGCCCACCGCCGCCCCGCCCACCTGCGACGAAGCGAGCCCCGGCTGCGACGTAAAGATGCGGTCACGGCGTCCTGTCGCATAAAGTCTCGGCCATGAGCGTTGCAACGCCCACCGCGGTCGCGCAGGACCACGCGGTGCTGGTGCTCGGCGGACTGCGAATTCCCCGCAATACCCTGTTCTGGGGCCTGCACGCGGCGGGCTGGACCGCCTATGGCTGCGCCCAGTACCTCGGCGCGCTGCTCTACGACAAGGAACCGGGCTACCTGCAGGTCATCACGAGCGCGGCCGTGTCCGGCTTCTTCGTGACGATGCCGCTGCGCTACATCTACCGCTACCTGTGGCGCCAGCGGCCGCGGACCATCCTGGTCGGCATCGCGCTCACCTCCTACATCACGGCGCTCGCCTGGAGGCTGTGCGTGAACCTCGCCTACGACCGGTTCATGCCGCAGATGGACTGGAAGATGGTGCACTGGTACGAGTACCTGAGCGGCGCCCTGCAGGGCACCTACCTCATGCTCTGCTGGTCGGGGCTCTACTTCGGGATCAAGTACTACGAATCGCTGCAGTACCAGCGCGAGGCGACGCTGCGCTCGGCCGCCCTCGCGCAGGAAGCGCAGCTGCGGATGCTGCGCTACCAGCTCAATCCGCATTTCCTCTTCAACACGCTGAATGCGATCTCGACGCTGATCCTCGACGGCCAGAACCGCACGGCGAACCAGTCCGTCACGCGCCTCTCCGACTTCCTGCGCTACACGCTCGACCAGGACCCGATGAAGAAGGTGACGGTGCGGCAGGAGCTCGATGCGCTCAGCATGTACCTCTCGACCGAGCAGCTGCGCTTCAACGACCGCTTGCGCCTCGAGTTCGCGATCGAGGAAGCCGCGCTCGAGGCGCTCGTGCCGAGCCTGCTGCTGCAGCCGCTGATCGAGAATGCGGTGAAGTACGCCGTGTCGCCGCGCGAGGGCGGCGGCACGATCCGCGTCGAAGGCCGCGTGCGCGGCATCATGCTCGAACTCGTGGTCGCGGACGACGGCCCCGGCGCGCGCAGCGCCAATGCGCTCGTCGAAGGGCGCGGCGTGGGCCTGCGCAACACGCGCGAGCGGCTGCACGTGCTGTACGGCGACCGGCACCGCTTCGCCGCGCTCAACGCGCACCCGGGCGTGCGCATCGAAATCGCCCTGCCATTCGAGAAGGCGCCAGGCCCATGATGAACGCCCCGCATCCCATCCGTACTCTGATCGTCGACGACGAAGCCCTGTCGCGCCGCGGCCTCGAGATCCGGCTGCGCACGGCGGGCGACTTCGAGGTGATCGGGCAATGCGCCAACGGGCGCGAAGCGATCGAGGCGGTGCGCAACCAGCAGCCCGACCTCGTGTTCCTCGACATCCAGATGCCGGGGCTGTCGGGCTTCGACGTGCTCGCGCAGCTGCCGACGGAGTCGCTGCCGATGGTGGTCTTCGTCACCGCCTATGACCAGTACGCGATCCGCGCCTTCGAGGCGCGCGCGATCGACTACCTGCTGAAGCCGGTGGACGAATCGCGCTTCGCCGCCGCCGTCGAGCACATTCGCGAACTGCGCCAGCAGCGCAGCGCCGCCTCGCAGCGCGACCGGCTGGTCGAGCTGCTCGCGGACGTGTCGGGCACGGGCGAGATCGACGCGGAAAGCCTGCTCGCGCGCGGCCGGTCGGCGCTGCCGGGCGCCCCGAACCCGGTGCTGCCGATCCGCGAAGGGCGCGAGACGATCCGGCTCGATACCTCCACGATCGACTGGATCGACGCGGCGGGCGACTACATGTGCATCCACGCGGGCAGCCGCACGCACATCCTGCGCGGCACGATGAAGGAACTCGAGGACGCGCTCGACCCGCGCATCTTCCAGCGCGTGCACCGCTCGACGATCGTGAACCTCGGGCGGGTGAAGACGCTGCGCGCGCACATGAACGGCGAGTATTTCCTCACCCTCGACGGCGGCCACGAGCTGAAGCTGTCGCGCACCTATCGCGACAAGGTCGAGTACTTCCTCAAGGGGCCGCGGCTGAACTGACCCCGAGGTAGCGCGCGTACCAGTCGCGGTAGCGCCCGAGCCGGTCGACCCGCAGGCTCGGCCGTGCGAGGTGATGGTGCTGCCCGGGATAGATCACGAGTTGCGTCGGCACGCCGATGCGTCGCACCGCCTGGTACATCTGCTCGGTGGCGGCCAGCGGCACATTGAAGTCGTCGGCGCCGCACAGAAACAAGGTCGGGGTCCTGATGCGATCGGCGTGCAGGAAGGCGTACGAGAGCTTCAGCCACAACCCCGTGTTCTTCCACGGCAGGCCGAGCTCCGTTTCCCAGTCGCGGGTGTACTGGTCGATGCCGTAGCCGCCGAGCATGTTCGCCATGCCGGCGCCGCTCGTCGCCGCCTTGAAGCGCGTGTCGCTCGCTATCACGTAGTTCGTCAGGATCGCCCCATAGCTCCAGCCGCCGACGCCAAGGCGCGCGGGATCGGCGATGCCATCGGCAACCACGCGGTCGGTGATCGCGAGCACGTCCGGCACGTCGGCCTCGCCCCAGTCGGCGAATAGCGCGCGCTGGTAGGCATACCCGCGGCCCGTGCTGCCGCGCGGATTCGGCGCGACCACCGCGTAACCCTGCGCCGCGAGGAACTGCAGCTGGAAGTCGAACTCGTGCTGGTGCTGCGACACGGGCCCACCGTGCAGGCGCAGGAGCGTTGGCACACGCTCGCCCGGCGCGCGCCGGCGCGGCTCGAAGAGCAGCGCGTGCACCTCGAGGCCGCCCTTGCCCGGGGCCGAGATGTCGCGCGCCGTGACGAGGTCGACGTCGGCCAACCAGGCGTCGTTGTGATGCGAGAGGCGCCGCAGGCGGCCCCGCTCGTATGCCGCCAGTTCGCCAGGCTGTGCACTCGTGCCGTGGATGACGGCCACGCGGCCCTGGCGGCTCACATCGAAGGCGCTGACCACGCCTTGCGACGACGTGAGGCGCTCGACGCGCCCGTCGGCGAGCCGCACGCGCGCGAGCACCATACTCGCGTCGTCCTCGAGCCGGAAGTAGAGCCACTGGCCGTCCGCCGACCAGTGCGGTTCGAAGGTATTGCGATCGATCGCGGCCGTCGGCAGCACGGCCGCCGCGCGGCCCTCGCGATCGATCACGCCGACCTGCTCGAGGCCATACCAGAGGTCCGCCGGCGCGCCGCCCGCGAGATAGGCGACGCGGCCGCCATCCGCGCTGAAGCGAGGCGGGCCGCTCAGCCAGGAATCTTCCGGGTCGCCGTCCGCGCCGGGACTCGTGGTCAGTTGCCGCGCCACCGCGCCGGCCTGCGGCGCAATCGAATAGAGGTCCCAATTGTTCGTCGCATCGGGATCTTCGCCGCGCTTGCTCAGGAACACGATCTGCGTGCCGTCGGGCGACCAGGCCGGGTGCAGCTCCTCGTAGGGGCCGTCGGTGAGGGCTGTCACCGCGCCGCTCGCGACCTCGAGCAGGAACAGGTGCGAGCGCTCGTTGCGCAGGTAGCCCGCGGCGTCGCTCTTGAACTGCAGCCGGTCGATGACGATCGGGGCGGGCCTCTCCGGATCGTTCACCGGCGGCGCGGGCGATTGCGCCGAGAACACGATGCGCCGGCCGTCGGGCGACCAGGCGTAGCCGGTGATCGCCGACGGAAAATGGCTGCGCTGCTGCGCCTCGCCGCCGGCGCGATCGAGGAGCCATATCTGATCGCCCGCCTTGGCGTCGGCGCGATCGCTCAGGAAGGCGATCTGGCGCCCGTCGGGGCTCCAGCGCGGCGCGTGCTCGCTCGACGCGCTGCGCGTTGCCTGGATCGCCTGCTTGCCGTTCCAGCTTGCGAGCCAGACATCCGACTGATCGCCGTCCGCCGCACGATCGGGTGTCGTGACCGTGTAGGCGATCCATTGCCCGTCGGGCGAGAACTGCGGGTCCGCGACTTCCTGCAGGCGGTAGAGGTCGTCGGCGGCGAGCGGCCGCGCCACGGCGGCGGCCAGCGGCAGGGCGGCGGCCAGCGGGGCCGCGAGCCCGGCAAGGATCAGTAGTCGGCGGCCGGTTGAGCGCGGCGTCGCGGCGGATTGTAGAAGGCCCCCTCGACGACCGTGCAGCGTGCCATGAACCGGCTCCATTTGAGCTCCTTCTGGTAGTAGATCTCGGCCCACAGCTCGTCGCCCGGCGTGCCGTGCGGAACCTGCACGGAGGCGAGCGCAATGTTCGCCTTGGCGGCCGGCGACCACATCGACGAGGTGACCACGCCGACATTGCGGCGCCGCCGGTCGTAGATGAAGGCGTCCTTGGCGGGCTTGTTGCCCTCCACGTCGAGCTTCACGAGCCGGTAGCGCGAGCCGCGCGCTTTCTCGGCAAGCAGCGCGCGCCGCCCGGTGAAGGGGCCCTTCCTGAAATCGACCAGCCATTCGAGGTCGAGCTCGAACGGCGAGCGCGTGCGATCGGCGCGGATGGCGCGATCCGCTGGCAGGAAATCGACGCCCGCCTGGATGAAGCCCGCCTCGATGCGGCTCATCTCGAGCGCATGCGTGCCCATCGGCTTCAGGCCGACCACCTGGCCCACGTCGAAGAGCCGGTCCCACAGCGCCACGGCCCGCTCGGGGTCGATCCACAGCTCATAGCCGAGGTCACCCGTGAAACCCGTGCGGGATACCGTGAGGTCGCCGCCCTCGAAGGCGAAGCTGCGGATGCCGAAGGGCGCGAGCGTCTCGATCTGCGCAAGGCCGAGCCGCTTCAGCACCGCGCAGCTCGTCGGACCCTGCAGCGCGAGCGCCGCGACGTCGTGCGTCTCCTCGACGATCGAGACGTCGAAGCCGGTCGCCGAACCGAGGAGCCAGTCGAGCTGGCGCTCCTGCGAACAGAGCCGGTAGACGTGGTCGCGCAAATGAAAAATCGTGCCGTCGTCGACCACCTGCCCGGCATCGTCGCACCATACCGTGTAGCCGACGCGACCCGGCTTGATCTTCGCGACGTCGCGGGTCACCAGCCGGTTCATGAAGGCGAGCGCATCGGGCCCGGTGACCAGGTGCTTGGTCATCGGCGAAAGGTCGAACACCGTACTGGCATTGCGCAGCGCCGTGTACTCGAGCGCGACGTCGAAGTAGGCGTCGGCGACCGTGTAGTCGCGCCATCGGTGCCACAGATTGAGCGTGTTGGCTGCGGCCGTGCGCGGATGGAAGGGCGTCGGGAAGACCGCCTGCAGGTAATGTTCGCGCGGGATCGTCATGCGCGCACCCCCGCGAGCACCGCGCGCGCGGCATTGCGCCCGGCGCTGCCCATCACGCCGCCGCCCGGATGACTGCCCGCGCCGCAGAGGTAGAGTCCGTCGACGGGCGTTGCATACTGCGCCGCGCCTTGCACCGGACGCAGCATCATGAACTGGTCGAGCGCGAGCTCGCCATGGTGCCAGTGACCGCCCGTGATGCGGAACTCGCGCTCGAGATCGGGCGGCGTCAGGAGCTCGG
>CAUJHJ010000052.1 GCA_963204835.1 Pseudomonadota bacterium | reverse complement strand
TCCCGGGTCCTCAAGCTTCGGCGGCGGGCACCGATACAGGGCATGTCACGGCTACCGGCGAAGTCAAGGCCCACGCCGTACGGAAATCGCGCCAAGGGCAGTGGTCCGCGGCCAGGCAACTACAGGAGTAATTGGTAATGGCACTTGTCATCAACACGAACGTGATGTCGCTGAACGCACAGCGCAACCTCACGACCTCGGGCAACCAGCTCGCGACTTCGCTGCAGCGCCTGTCCTCGGGCCTGCGCATCAACAGCGCGAAGGACGACGCCGCGGGCCTCGCGATCTCCGATCGCATGACCACGCAGATCAGCGGCCTGAACCAGGCCGCCCGCAACGCCAACGACGGCATCTCGCTCGCGCAGACGACCGAAGGCGCCCTGCAGGAAGTCACCAACAACCTGCAGCGCATCCGTGAGCTGGCCGTGCAATCGGCCAATGCCACGAACAGCGACAACGACCGCGTGGCCCTCGACCAGGAAGTGCAGCAGCGCATCGCGGAAATCGAGCGCATCGCGAGCCAGACTTCGTTCAACGGCCGCCGCGTCCTCGACGGCTCCTTCGGCGGCGCGACCTTCCAGGTCGGCGCGAACGTCGGCGAGACGATTAACCTGTCCCTCACCTCGAGCGTGAAGTCGACGGCGATCGGCCAGGTGGCCGCTTCGACCGGCACGGTCGACGTCAGCACCCTGTTCACGACGGGCGGTTCGGCCGCGGTCGCGGGCAGCACGACCAGCGGTGGCGCGTTCACCACGTCGGTGGCGGCCGCTGCGGGCCAGACTTTCTCGGTCGTGGTCGATGGCGTCACGGCCTTCTCGTTCACTTCGGCGGCAGGTGGCGATGACGTCACCGCGGCGGAGTTCGACACGGGCCTGACGGCGAACACGGCGGCCCTGAACGCGGCCGGCGTCACCTTCACCGGCACGGCGGCGGGCGGCAACCTGGTCTTCACGCGCGCCGACGGCACCGACTTCGATGTCGTCGTGACCAACACGATGGCGACCACGCCCGGCGGATTCGCCGGCGCCAACTTCGCCACCGGCACGAACTCGATCACCTCCGGCACGCCGGCGGTGGCGGGCACGCCGGGCGCGTACACGCTGGGTGCGATGAGCATCCAGGTGGGCACGGGCACGGCGGTCGATGTGGCGGGCACCTACGCCACGGCGCAGGACCTCGTGGACGCGATCAACAGCCGCGTCACGGGCGCCACCGCGTCGATCGACTCGACCAACCACCTCGTCATCTCGGCGGGTTCGGCGCTGACGATCTCCGGTGCGGGCGCCACGGCGACCGGCAACGGCAACGCGGCCCTCGGCGGTTCGCTCGACGCGCAGAACGTGCTGACTTCGGCCGGTGCCAACAGCGCCATCCTGAGCGTCGATGCGGCGCTGACCTCGGTCAGCAACCTGCGCAGCACGCTGGGCGCCATCCAGAACCGCTTCCAGTCGGTCATCAACAGCCTCCAGGCCGTGTCCGAGAACCTGTCTGCCTCGCGCAGCCGCATCCTCGACACCGACTTCGCGGCGGAAACGGCGAGCCTCACGCGCGCCCAGATCCTGCAGCAGGCCGGCACCGCGATGGTCGCGCAGGCGAACAGCGCACCGCAGGGTGTGCTCTCGCTCCTGCAGGGTTGAGGGTGAACTGAGAGTGGAATGACCGGATCCATCCAGATCCGTTCGAGCCGCGGGTCGGGTGCTGCAAGGCGCCCGGCCCGCGGCCTTTGATTGTTCCAGGAGCTTCGACGCATGGCGACTTCGGCTAGCAGCATCTCGGGCGGCTCCAAGCTCGACGTCCAGGCGCTCGCGGCGCAGCTCGTCGCAGCCGAACGCGCGCCGCTCGACGCGCAGGTCAAGCGCGAGGCCGCGAGCGTCAAGACGACGCTGTCGGCGCTCGGTACGCTGAAGAGCGCCTTGTCCGCCTTCGAGGCGGCCGTCAGCAGCATGTCCATGCTGGCGAACTTCCAGGCCCACTCGGCAACGAGCAGCGACCCGGAGGCATTCACGGCGACGGCCGGTTCCGCGGCAGTGCCGGGCAGCTACAGCATCGAGGTACGTCAGCTCGCGAGTGCTCATGGCATCGCGACCGGACCCTACGTGGGCGGCAGCGAAGCCCTGGTCGGCAGCGGGCAGCTGAGCCTCTCGGTCGGCGGCCGAGCCTTCACGGTCGACGTGACGGCTGGCACGACGCTCGCGGGACTGCGCGATGCCATCAACAACGGACGGGGCAACACCGGCATCAACGCGACCATCGTGCAGAGCACGGCGGGCGCGCGCCTCGTCCTGTCCTCCCGCGCCACGGGCGCGGCCAATGCCCTGGCGGTGTCGGTGACCGGCGCCGCGGGCGGCCTCGATTCGCTCGCCTACAGCGGCGGCGCGCCGGGCAGTTACACCCAGGTCAGCGCCGCGCAGGACGCGCTGGTGCGCGTGGCAGGTTTCGACCAGACGAGCGCGACGAATACCGTCGCGGGAGCCATCGACGGCGTGACGCTCGATCTGGCCACGGCAGCCGAAGGGACCGTGCACACGCTGACGATCGCCAACGATACGGCCGCCATCCGCAAACGCATCGATGCTTTCGTCGCGACCTACAATGCGATGCAGTCGGCGATCGCGGGCCTGCGCGGCTACAACAAGACGACCGAGGAGAGCGGGCCGCTGCTCGGCGATTCGATGCTGCTCGGGCTCGAGGCGCGGCTGCGGCGCGGCCTGCATGATCCGGTCTCGGGGCTTGCGGGCAACCACCGCTCGCTCGCAACCCTCGGCATCACCACGGACGTCAAGACCGGCAACCTGACGGTCGACGAGACCAGACTGACCGCCGCCATTCAGGGCGACTTCGAGGGCGTGGCGCAGCTCTTCGGCAAGACCGGCGGCATCGGTTTTCGCCTGCAGGATACCCTCGACGATGCGTTGTCGATCAGCGGCGGCATCTCGGTGCGCTCGCGCGCGCTGGTCGAGCAGCAGAAAGACCTCGACGACCGGCAGAAGGGCATCGACGCGCGCATGCAGTCGCAGCTCGCGCGCTACATCCGCCAGTTCACGACCCTCGACATGCTGCTGTCGACGCTCGACACGACCTCGGCCTACCTCGATACCCAGCTCGACTCACTCGCCAGCATGACGAATCGCGACAAATGAAGACTCCCCTCCCGGACGCCTGCCCGACGGGCATCATGCGCGTGCGCAACGCCGTCGCGCCGCTCGACAGCTTCCTGCGCAGCGTGAGCCGCCGCCTCGAGTTCCGCCGCGACGAGAGCGGCAACATCGTGGTTGCGGTGCGCGACCTCACGACGGGCGAGATCATCCGCCAAAGCCCATAGGGAAAACCCTCAAGCGCGCTGGCCGGGCGCCGATAAGTGCGCATGACCTACAGGAACGCCAATCGGCTTGCGACCTACCGCAGCGTCGCCACGCACGGTGGCGTAGCCGCCGCCGATCCGCACCGGCTCACGCTGATGCTGATGGACGGGGCGCTCGAGCGCATTTCGGCCGCGAAGGGCAACCTCGCGCACGGCCGTACCGCCGAGAAGTGCGCGCTGATCCAGCGCGCGATTGACATCCTGCACGAATTGCGCGCGAGCCTCGACTTCGGCGCCGGCGGCGAACTGGCCGCCAACCTCGACAGCCTCTACGACTACATGGTGCGCCAGCTTGCCAAGGCAAATGCCGGCGACCGCGTCGAAACCCTCGACGAGGTACTGCGCCTGCTCGGCGAGATCCGCAGCGCCTGGGTGCTGATTCCACCCGAGGCGCGCAGCGCGGGCCGGGGCCGCTGATGGAAGACGGCATCGACACCATCGTCCTCGACGAGGAGCTGGCCTACATCGATGTTGTTCCACTGCGCTGGACGGGCTCGGCGAAACCGGCCGACCCGGACCTCGTCGTCGCGCAGTCCGAGCACAACCTGCGGCTGCTGCAGGCGCTCGCCGCCCTCGATGACAGGGGGCCGGCCGAGAAGGCGGACGAGAATTCCCCCCACTCGGCCGACCTGATGCGCCTCGAGTTCAAGGTGAACCTGCTGCTCGAGCTCGTGGGGCAGATCCTGCTGCAGTCGCATCCGCGGCCGGTGGCCGTGCCGATGCGCTTCAATGCCCACGGCGCCATCTGGCGGATGCAGGAAGGGCAGGTGCGCGCCGGCGAATACGGGCAGCTCGAGCTGTGGCTGCGCCCGGCGCTCGTCGAGCCATTGCGCGTGTACGGCCGCGTCGTGTCCGTGGGTGTCGACCGGCGTGTCAAGCTGCGGTTCGAGCCGGTCGGCAAGCCGGTGGAAGACCTGATCGAGAAACTGACCTTCCAGCGCCACCGGCGCCAGGTCGCAGGGACACGCGAGCGCCGGTAATCTGGCGCCCGAGTCGCCATAATGCGACGCAGTTCCGCGGCCGTCCCGGCCGCGATCGACATCCGTCACACCGGAGCCTCGTGCGCGTGCCGAGAATGGCGCGCAACGAGAACGAGGTTGCGTGAATGTCAGTTGCTTGCGCAGACATTCACAGGGATGTGACTTCCGGGGGCAGGATGCCTACGGGCCGCTCAGCGGCCGTCGTCGAGATTGCACGGCTCATCCGCAGCGTGGCTGCGCATGACTCGAGCGTGCTGGTGCTGGGGGAGTCCGGCACCGGCAAGGAAGTGGTGGCGCGCGCGATCCATGATTCGAGCCCGCGCCGCCATCGCCCGTTCGTGGCGATCAACTGCGGCGCCATTCCGGCCGACCTGCTCGAAAGCGAGCTGTTCGGGCACGAGAAGGGCGCGTTCACGGGTGCGATCTCGACCCGCCTCGGGCGATTCGAGATCGCCGACGGCGGCACGCTGTTCCTCGACGAGATCGGCGACATGAGCCTGCCGATGCAGGTCAAGCTGCTGCGAGTGCTGCAGGAACGCATCTTCGAGCGCGTCGGCAACCACAAGCCGATCCAGTGCGACGTGCGCATCATCGCCGCCACCCATCGCAACCTCGAGGAGTCGATCGGCCGCGGCGCGTTCCGCCAGGACCTCTTCTACCGCCTGAACGTCTTCCCGATCGAGATGCCCGCGCTGCGCGAGCGGCAGGCGGACCTGCCGGCGCTGATCGAGGAATTCGTTGCCGCCAACGAGCGCGGTGGCCGCGCCCGCATTTCCTTCACGCCCGATGCGCTTGCGGCGCTCGCCCGCCATCCCTGGCCGGGCAACGTGCGCGAACTCGCGAACCTGATCGAGCGCCTGTCCATCCTGCACGGAGGGCAGCAGGTCGATGCCTGCGACCTGCCGCTGCGCTATCGCCCCGGGATCCCCGACCGGGCGCCGTCGCTGCCGATGGAGTCCCTCGCGGAACCCGCCGCCACGGCGGATGGCGCACTGTCCGAGATCGAAGTGATGGACCTGCTCGAAAGCCCGATCGCCGACGCGGCGGTGACCGAGCTGCCGGCCGAGGGCATCGACCTGCGCCGGCATCTCGATGCGATCGAGCGTTCGCTGGTGCAGCAGGCCCTCGAGCGTTCGGGCGGGACGGTCGCGCACGCCGCGCGCCTGCTCGGGCTGCGGCGCACCACGCTCGTCGAGAAGCTGCGCAAGCTCGGCGAGCCGGGCGAGCGCGGCGGAGTTTTGACGGCTGCCGCCGCCTGCGGCGCGAGCATGTGACGCGCCTCACGCAATCCGGGCGCCATCCGGCACGGCACGGAAATTGCTCCTAGTCAGCGGACCGGCACGGTGCCGGCGCAGTGAGGCAAGACCGAAGTGACCACGATCGCGACTCCCGAACCGGTGGCCTGCTCGCAAGCGTCCCGCGAGACGCTCGAACTCGCCGCCCGCGTCGCGGCGAGCGATTGCACGGTGCTGATCGCCGGCGAGTCCGGCACAGGCAAGGAAGTGCTCGCCCGCCACATCCACCGGCTTTCGCCGCGCGCCGCGCAGCCGTTCATCGCGATCAACTGCGCGGCCATTCCCGAGACCTTGCTCGAGGCGGTGCTCTTCGGCCATGAGAAGGGCGCCTTCACGGGCGCGCAGGCCGCTCATCCGGGCAAGTTCGAGCAGGCGCAGGGCGGCACACTGCTGCTCGACGAGATCTCGGAGATGCCGCTCGGCCTGCAGGCCAAGCTCCTGCGCGTGTTGCAGGAGCGGGAAGTGGAGCGCATCGGCGGCCGCGCGACGCTCGCGCTCGACGTACGGGTGCTCGCGACGACCAACCGCCGGCTGCGAGCCGAGGTGACGGCCGCGCGCTTTCGCGAAGACCTCTACTACCGGCTCAACGTGTTTCCCATGGTGCTGGCGCCGCTGCGCGAGCGCCGCGACGACATCCTGCCGCTTGCGATGCAGCTGCTGTCCGCGCGCTGCGCGGCGGGGCAACGCATCCCGGCGCTGTCCGCGGAGGCGGCCCATCGCCTCCTCACGCACGCCTGGCCCGGCAATGTGCGCGAGCTCGACAACGTCATGCAGCGCGCGCTGATCCTGCTCGAGGGAGCGACCATCCTCGCGAGCCACATCCGCTTCGAGATGGATGAGGCGCTGGCCGATGGGCCGGCGCGCACGGCCGCACCGGCGCCCGTGGCGAGAGGGCAGCTCTCGATGGCGCTCGCGTCGGCCGAACGGGAGCTGATCCTCGGCGCGCTGCGCGAGGAGCAGGGCAGCCGGCGGGCCGTGGCGGAGCGCCTCGGCATCAGTCCGCGCGCGCTGCGCTACAAGCTCGCGCAACTGCGCGCATCGGGCGTCGACCTTGCGGAGGCCTGCGCATGAGCCAGATGGAGATCGACCGCGTCCTTTCGCAGATCCGCACCATATCCTCGCAGGTGAGGCGCCCGCAGGCGCCGGTCGCCGGAGCCGGCGAAGCCGCAGCGGCGGGCCGGGCACCGGCGATCGACGGCTTTGCCGCGCTGATGAAGCGTGGCGTCGAACAGGTGAATGCGGCCCAGCAGAGCGCCGCGCAGGCGGCCACCGCCTTCCAGAAGGGCGTGCCGGGCGTCGAGCTGCCGCAGGTGATGCTCGAGATGCAGAAAGCGAGCGTCTCCTTCCGGGCCGCCACCGAGGTGCGCAATCGCCTCGTGGGCGTGTACCAGGAAATAATGAACATGCCGATCTGAGCGGCATGGCGAACACCGAGTGGAGAGAAACATGAACGCCGAGGTCGAGCAGTTGCCCGCCTTCAACCGCATCGCCACGGGCTTGCGTCCCGTGCTGGTGCTGGCGGGGCTCGCGGCGGCCGTGGCCGCGGGCCTCTGGATCCTGCTGTGGGCCCAGGGCCCGAGCTTCAGCCTGCTGTACTCGGGCCTCGCCGCCGGCGATCTCGTCGAAGTGCAGCAGTCGCTGCAGGCCGCGGGCATCGAGCACAAGGCCGATGTCGCGCGCGGCACCGTCAGCGTGCCCATGGAGAAGCTCAATGATGCGCGGCTCGCGCTGGCAGCGCAGGGCGTGCTGCAGTCTTCCGACGGCTTCAACGCCATGGCGAAGGATTCGGGCTTCGGCGTGAGCCAGTTCATGGAGGGCGCGCGCTACCAGCACGCGCTCGAGACCGAACTGGCCCGCACCATCGCGAGCCTGCAGCCGGTGTCCGCCGCGCGCGTTCATATCGCCGCGCCCCGGCCGTCGGCTTTCGTGCGCGACCGCCGCAATGCGACCGCGTCCGTCTTCCTGCAGCTGAAGGCCGGCCGCCGGCTCGAGTCCGACCAGGTGACCGCGATCGTCAACCTCGTCGCCTCGAGCATCCCGGAGCTCAAGGCCGAGGACGTGACGGTGGTGGACCAGGCGGGGCGCCTGCTGTCCGAGCCGGAGCGCGACGGCGACCTCGCGGCGCGCGAGAAGCAGTTCGAGTTCGCGCGCCGCCTCGAATCCGAGTACACGCAGCGCATCCTCGCGCTGCTCGCGCCGATCGTCGGCGAAGGCAGGGTGCGTGCGCAGGTGGTGGCGTCCGTCGACATGTCGGTCACCGAGGAGGCGCGCGAGCAGTACGGGCCGGACAGCCAGGTGGTACGCAGCGAACAGCTCGCGGAGGAGACGTCGCGCAACGGAGCGGGCCCGAACGGCGTGCCGGGCGCGCTGTCGAACCAGCCGCCGGTACCGGGGACGGCGCTGCCGCCCGGCCAGGCTGCGACGTCCGTCGCCAACGCCAACGCCGATGCCGCCGTCCCGGCGGCCGCGCCCGACAACACGTCGCGGCAAACGACGCGCAACTACGAGATCGATCGCACGGTCGCCTACACACGCCAGCCGGCCGGACGCCTCAAGCGCCTCACCGTTGCGGTGCTGGTGGACGACATCGCCGTGGCGCAGTCCGACGGCAAGGCGGCGGGCAAGCCGGTCGCGAAGCCGCTCAGCGCCGAGCAGCTTGCGCGCTTCACGACGCTGGTGAAAGACGCAGTGGGTTTCGACGAGGCGCGCGGCGACAGCGTCAATGTCGTCAATGCCTCGTTCACGGCACAGGCGGTCGAGCCGGTCGGCGAGATCGAACCGTTGCCGATCTGGCAGCAGCCCTGGGTGCGCGAGCTCGCGAAGATCCTCGCCGGCGCGATCATCCTGCTGGTCCTGCTGCTGTCGATCGTCAAGCCGCTGGTGCGCAGCCTCACGAACCCGCCGCGCCGTCTCGCGCCGGCGCCGGCCCTGCCGCCGGCATCCGGGTCGCCGGCCGCCGAACTCGCCGAGGACGCACCGCGCCTCGCTGGACAAGCCTCCGCAATTGCGTACGAGCAGCAGGTCGCGCAGGCGCGCTCGCTCGTGACACAGGATCCGAAGCGCGTGGCGCGCGTCGTCAAGAACTGGGTGGGCAAGGATGAATAGCAAGGCGCTCCCGAACCGCAGCGGCATCGACCATGCGGCCATCCTGTTGCTGACGCTCGGCGAACAGGAAGCGGCCGAGGTCCTGAAGCACATGAGCGCCAAGGACGTGCAGCGGGTCGGCACCGCCATGGCGGCCCTCGATGGCGTGACGCGCGAGGAGGTGTCGGGCGTGCTCGAGCACTTCACGGCCACCATCGAGAGCCAGACATCGCTCGGCGTGGGCACCGACGAGTACCTGCGCAAGGTGCTGGTCTCGGCGCTCGGCGACGATCGCGCGGCGAGCGTGATGGACCGCATCCTCGGCGGCCGTTCGAGCCGCGGCCTGGACGCGATGAAGTGGATGGATCCGCGCTCGGTCGCGGAGATGATGCGCAACGAACACCCGCAGATCGTCGCGATCGTGCTCGCCTACCTCGAGCCCGACCACGCGGCCGCGGTGCTCGCGCAGCTCCCGGAGCTCGCGCGCCCCGACATCCTGATGCGCATCGCGACGCTCGACGGCATCCAGCCCTCGGCGCTCAACGAGCTCGACGAGGTGATGGAGAAGCAGTTCGCGGGCAACGCATCGTCCAAGGCCTCCGTGTTCGGCGGCCCCAAGGTGTGCGCCAACATCATCAACAACCTCGATTCGAGCCAGGAATCGACCATCATGGAACGGATCACGACGGCCGACGAGGCGCTGGCCGCGAGGATCCAGGACCTCATCTTCACCTTCGAGGACCTCGCCGAAGTCGACGATCGCGGCATGCAGGAGCTGCTGCGCCAGGTTCCCGGCGACCGGCTGCTGCTCGCGCTCAAGGCTTGCGACCAGGAGCTCAAGGACAAGGTGTTCAAGAACATGTCGCAGCGCGCCGCGGAGATGCTCAAGGACGACATGGAGTCGAAGGGCCCCGTGCGAGTGAGCGAAGTCGAGGCCGCGCAAAAGGAAATTCTCGCGATCGCCAAGCGGCTCGCCGACGCCGGCACGATCTCGCTCGGCGGCAAGGGCGGCGAAGCCTATGTCTGAGGCGGCCCTGTGGGCGCTGCCGGCCGTGGAGGGGCGGATCGCCGGTGGCCGCCGCGAGCGTGTCACGGCCGACGAACTCGAGGGCATCTCGCGCGCGGCCTGGGAGGAGGGCCACGCCAAGGGCCTCGCCGACGGCCTCGCCGCGGCGGCCAGCGAGGCGCGTCGTCGCAACGAACTGCTCGGGGAGCGCGTGGCGCGGCTCGACGAGCTGCTGGCGGCCGTCGCACGGCCGCTCGCGGACATGGACGCCGAAGTGGAGCAGCAGCTTGCACAGTTGTCGCTCACGGTCGCGCGCCATCTCGTGCGGCGGGAGCTGCGCATCGATCCCTCGCAGGTGATCGGCATCCTGCGCCAGGCCGTGTCGTTGCTGCCGGCGGCGGCGCGCGAAGTACGCGTGCACCTGCATCCGGAGGACGCGGCGCTGGTCAATGAAAGGCTCGCCGTACCCTCGCACGGACAGGCGTGGGTGGTGGTGGAGGATCCGGTCATGTCGCGCGGCGGTTGCCGGGTGACCGCGGAGAACTCGCAGGTGGATGCACGCCTCGAGACGCGCCTCAACGCGGCGCTCGTGGCCGTGCTCGGCGAGGAACGGGCCGCCGACGCGCGGGGCGAGCCGTGAGCGCGCTCGCCGAACGACGGTCGGCCTTGCGCCAGGGGCTCGCGCGCTACCAGCGCCGCGCCGATCTGCTGCCACCGCCGCCGGTCGAGGGCACGCTCACCCGCATGGTCGGGCTGACGCTCGAAGCTGCGGGTTGCGAGGCCGCCGTCGGCGATCGTTGCGACATCCTTTCATCGGCCGGCACCCGCGTCGAGGCGGAAGTGGTCGGCTTCTCCGGTTCCCGTCTCTTCCTGATGCCGACCGCCGACGCGTTCGGACTCTCGCCGAACGCCCGCGTCGTGCCGCGCTACGGCCACCAGACCGTGCGCGTCGGCGATGGCCTGCTCGGGCGGGTGATCGACGGTGCCGGCCGGCCGCTTGATGACGCCGGTCCGCTCGATTGCGAGGTGCCGGTGCAGCTGATGGGTGGCGCGCCGATCAATCCGCTCGCGCGCGAGCCGATCGCCGAGCCGCTCGACGTCGGTGTGCGCGCGATCAATTCGCTGCTGACCGTGGGTCGCGGCCAACGCATCGGTCTCTTCGCGGGCAGCGGCGTCGGCAAGAGCGTGCTGCTCGGCATGATGGCCCGCTACACCTCGGCGGACGTGATCGTGGTCGGGCTGATCGGCGAGCGCGGACGCGAAGTGAAGGAATTCATCGAACGCATCCTCGGCGAGGAGGGCCGCCGCCGCGCGGTCGTGGTCGCCGTGCCGGCCGACCAGTCGCCGCTGATGCGCCTGCATGGGGCGTGGCTCGCCACGGCCGTCGCCGAGTATTTCCGCGACCAGGGCCGCAGCGTGCTGCTGCTGATGGACTCGCTGACCCGTTTTGCCCAGGCGCAGCGCGAGATCGGGCTGGCGATCGGCGAGGCGCCGGCCACCAAGGGCTATCCGCCGTCCGTGTTCGCCCGCCTGCCGCAGCTCGTCGAGCGCGCCGGCAACGGCGCGCGCAAGGGCGGTTCGATCACGGCGTTCTACACGGTGCTCGTCGAGGGCGACGACCAGAACGATCCGATCGCGGACAGTGCGCGGGCGATCCTCGACGGTCATTTCGTCCTCTCGCGACGCATCGCCGAGGCGGGCCAATACCCCGCCATCGACATCGAGGCCTCCGTCAGCCGCGCGATGCACGACATCGTGCCGGATGCCCACTTCGAGGCGGCGCGCCGCTTCCGCCAGATGCTCTCCACCTACACGCAGCACCGCGACCTCATTTCGATCGGTGCCTACCGCGCCGGCAGCGATCCGCGCGTCGACGCGGCGCTCGCGCGCTGGCCGCGCATGCAGGCTTTCCTGCAGCAGCACATGCGTGAACGCGCCGATCTCGCTTCGAGCATCGGCTCGCTTGCCGAGGTCGCGGGCGAGGCGGGCGCGTCGTGAGGCGCTCGCAGCGTCTGCAGCCCGTCGCGCGCGCCGTCGGGCATGACGAGCGCGAATGCGCCGCGCGCCTCGCGGAAGCGGAGCGCCGGGCCCAGGATGCCGGCAAGCGCCTCGAGGAACTCGAGGCCTACCAGGCAGACTACGCGAGTGGCCTGGCCGGACGCGTCGCCGCGGGCATGAGTGCCACGGATTTGCGCGACTATCGCGCCTTCCTCGCCCGGCTGGGCGAGGCGCTGCGTGCGCAGGGCCGGCTCGTCCTGCAGGCGAGGGCGGAACGAGACCAGGCGCGCGAGGCCTGGCGACTCGCGGCACAGCGCGCGAAGTCGATCGGCCAGGTGATCGGCCGCTGGCAGGCCGAGGAACGGGTCATCGGTGAGCGGCGCGAACAGTTCGAAACCGATGAGCGTGCGCTGCAGATGTCACGCGCCCGCGAGAGGTCGACATGACGACAGCTTCTGCCCCGCCAGTGACTTCGGCCGCGGCGACACCCGTCGTGGCGCCCGCGACTGCGGTACCTGCCGCTGCGCAGCTTTCGGGCACGGGTGCGACGCCGCCCTTTGCCTCGTTGCTGGGTGCCGCTTCGGGCCGGGAAGCCACGGGTGAAGATGCCGACGAACTGCCGCCGGAGGCCGTAGCCCTGTTGCTGTCCGCAATGGCGGGTGTGCAGTCCATGGCGACGGCTGCCGCGAACCGGGCCACTGGTTGGGCCGCCCCAGCCGCGGCATCGACGACCGGTCGTTCCCAGGCCGCGGCCGCTACCAGTCTGCCGGCGCCGACAGCCGGGATGACTGCCGGGATGGACGCCGCGAAGACCGATGCCGCCGTGGCCCTGGAAGCCGTCCTGCAGGATCTGCTCCTCAACGACACTTCCGAAAGTGCCGAAGGGCAGGCCGCGGAACCGGCGGCGGCCCGCGCAGATGCCGCCCCTGCCAAGGAAGCGTTGGCCTGGGTGCCCGGTTCCTTCGAATCGCCGGCGCTGAGGATGCACGCACTTGATGCCCCCGCGCGCCACGCCCCGCAAGTCCATGCATCGGTCGGGATGCCAGGCTGGTCGGACGAACTCGCGGGGCGGATCGCCTGGATCGCGCGCGAGAACCTGCAGACGGCCTCCATCCGCCTGTCGCCCGAGCACCTCGGACACCTCGACGTGCAGATTTCGGTGCGCGATGGCGATGCGGTCGTATCCTTCGGGGCGAGTCACGCCGAGACCCGCGCCGCACTCGAGCAGGCCCTGCCGAAGCTGCGCGAGATGCTCGCCTCGCAAGGCCTCTCGCTCGCCGAGGCGAATGTCTCCGATCAGGCGCTGCGCCAGGACCGCTCCGCGCCGCAGCGGCGGGCGACGGTCGCCGACGACGAAGCCGTCGTGCGCGAAGGCTCGCTGCGCCTGCCCGTCGGGCTCGTCGACACCTACGCCTAGGGCCGCGCCGTCAAATCTTTGTCGGCGTTGCCGACTGTGCGGCACGTCACACGCCCGCGATCCGGGAATTTCCAGTCTGCGCAATGAGTTAGCAGCTGCCCGGCGCTGCTGGCATCGGCCTTGCAATCCTGATGGCACGCGCATGTGCGCAGCGAGGATCCGAGCATGGCCGACGCCGAAGCCGAAGCAACCGCAGCCCCACCGAAGAAGAAGTCGAAAGCCCTCGTCTGGGTGCTGATCGCCGTCATCGTCCTCGCGGGCGGGGCGGGCGGTGCCTTCTTTTTCATGAAGAAGGACAAGGCGAAGGTCGCCGAGAAGCCGAAGCCCGCGCCGGCCATCTACTACCAGTTCGATCCGGCGTTCGTCGTGAACTTCGAGGCCGAACAGCTCGTGCGCTTCCTGCAGGTGACCATCGGGGTGATGAGCCGCGACCAGCCGACGGTGGACTTCCTGAAGCAGCACGATCCCGCGCTGCGCAACGACCTGCTGCTGCTGCTTGGCAACCAGCAGTACTCGGCGATCTCCTCGGTGCAGGGCAAGGAGCAGCTGCGCGAGCGGGCGCTCGAGTCGGTGCGCGCCGTCGCGAAACGCGAAGGCGGCGATCCGCAGAAGATCGAGGCCGTCTACTTCACCAGCTTCGTGATGCAGTAACGGGCCGCCCGCATGTCAGCCCAGCAGATTCTCAACCAGGACGAGGTCGATGCGCTGCTGAACGGCGTCGACAGCGGCGCCGTCGCGACCGCGCCGGATGCGCCGCCGGGCGAGGCGCGCTCCTATGACTTCGGCAACGAGATGCGCATCGTGCGTGGGCGCATGCCCACGCTCGAGATGATCAACGAGCGCTTCGCGCGCCTCTTTCGCACCAGCGTCTACTCGATGCTGCGCCGCTCGCCGGACATCCAGGTCGGGCCAGTGCAGATGAAGAAATTCGGCGAGTACGTGCAGACCCTGCACCTGCCGACGAGCCTCAACCTCGTGCGCGTCGCGCCGCTGCGCGGCACCGGCCTCGTGGTGCTGAGCCCGACCCTCGTGTTCGCGATGGTCGACAACTTCTTCGGCGGCAACGGCCGCCACGCCAAGATCGAGGGCCGCGACTTCACCGCGACCGAGTCGCGCGTGATCCACATGCTGCTGAAGGGCGTGTTCGCGAACCTGCAGGAGGCGTGGTCGCACGTCGCGCCCATCGAGATCGAATACCTGTCCTCGGAGCTGAACCCGCATTTCGCCAACATCGTGAGCCCGACGGAGATCGTCGTGATCACCTCGTTTCGCATCGAGCTCGACGGCGGCGGCGGCGACCTGCATGTCACGCTGCCGTACTCGATGATCGAGCCGCTGCGCGACGTGCTCGACTCGGGCGTACAGAGCGATCGCGTCGAACACGACGAGCGCTGGCTGCACACGCTGCGCGAGGAGATCGAGGACGCCGTGGTGCAGTTGTCCACGGTGCTCGGCCGCGCGCAGCTCTCGCTCGCCGACCTCGTGAACCTGAAGCCCGGTGACGTGATTCCCTGCGACTTCACGGGCCAGGCCACCGTCCTTGCCGAAGACGTGCCGCTCTTTCGCGGCGGCTTCGGCGTCTCCCGCGGCCAGCTCGCCGTCAAGGTCGAGCAACGCCTGCGCGGTCCCCGCAATGCCAAAGGAATGACCCCATGAATGCCCTGTCCGCCGAGGCCGCCCAGGCCGCCGAATTCGCCAGGCTGAACGACGAGTCGGGCGGCGCCGCCCGCGAGGTGAACCTCGACGTCATCCTCGACGTGCCGGTGACGCTGTCGATGGAGGTCGGCCGTACCCGCATCCCGATCCGGAACCTGCTGCAGCTGAACCAGGGCTCCGTGGTCGAACTCGAGCGCGCGGCGGGCGAGCCGCTCGACGTCTACGTCAACGGCACGCTGATCGCCCATGGCGAAGTGGTCGTCGTGAACGAGAAGTTCGGCATCCGCCTCACCGACGTCATCAGCCCCGCCGAGCGGATCCGCAAGCTCAAATGAGCGCCGCTGCCGCCATGGCCGCCTCGGCTGCGGGCGCTCCCGCGACGGCGCTGCCGTTTGCGGCGCCGGCCACCGCCGACCCGGTGGCGACCTCGGGGCTCGCGGGTGCGGGCGAGGTGACCATCGCGCTCGTCATCGTGTTGCTCGTGATCTTCGCCTGCGCCTGGTGCGTCAAGCGCCTGCGCGGCATCGGCCGCCCGCAAGGCCGCGTGCTCGCGGTCGTCGACGACCTTGCCGTCGGCCAGAAGGAGCGGGTGGTGTTGCTCGCCTGCGGCGGTGAAAGGCTGCTGGTCGGCGTCGCGCCGGGTGCCGTGCGACTGCTGCACGTCGTGCCGCCCTCGGCTTTCGCGAGCCTCGCCGGAGCGGGCCAGGAAACCCCGGCGGCGCGCACTCCCGCGACGGTGGCGGGCATCGACTTTCGCGCCATCCTGCGGCGCAATCTCGGGCTTTCCCGATGAAGCGCTGCTGGTTCGCCGGCTTCACTGCGCTCGCACTGCCGGGCCTTGCCTCGGCGGCGGCCGGCCTGCCGGCACTGACCGTGACGCCCGCGGCGGGTGGCGGCGAGACCTGGAGCCTGTCGCTGCAGGTGCTCGCGCTGATGACCGCGATCACCTTCCTGCCGGCGATCCTGCTGATGATGACCTCGTTTACGCGCATCGTGATCGTGCTCGGCATCCTGCGCCAGGCGATCGGCGCGGGCCAGTCGCCGCCGAACCAGGTGATCGTCGGGCTGTCGCTCTTCCTCACGCTGTTCGTGATGGCGCCGGTGTTCGACAGGATCAATGCCGAGGCGCTGCAGCCCTACATGGCGGGCAGCCTCGAGATGGCGCCGGCGCTCGCCAAGGCGGGCGGACCGCTCAAGGAGTTCATGCTGGCCCAGACCCGCGAGAGCGACATCGCGACCTTCGTGCGCATCTCGGGCGGGCAGGGCTACGCGACGCCCGAGGACGTGCCGTTCTCGGTGCTCGTGCCGTCCTTCGTGACGAGCGAGCTGAAAACCGCCTTCATGATCGGCTTCCTGATCTTCATTCCGTTCGTGATCATCGACCTCGTCGTCGCGAGCGTGCTGATGTCGATGGGCATGATGATGCTCTCGCCGGTGCTGATCTCGCTGCCGTTCAAGCTGATGCTGTTCGTGCTGGTCGACGGCTGGTCGCTGGTGATGGGCACGCTCGCCGCGAGCTTCTTCCGATGACCCCCGAGACCGTACTTGCCGTGGGGCGCCACGCGCTCGAGATCACGCTGCTGCTTGCCGCGCCGCTGCTGCTCACCGCGCTCGCGGTCGGCCTGCTGGTCGGCGTCTTCCAGGCTGCGACGCAGGTGAACGAGATGACCCTGTCGTTCATCCCGAAGCTGGTCGCGATGGCCGCGGCGCTGATGATTGCCGGCCCCTGGATGCTGAAGCTGATCATCGCCTACACGCGGGGCCTCTTCGAGAGCATCCCCGGATTGCTGCGCTGAGGCCGCGACGATGACGCTGCAGGCAAGCGAAATCATGGCCTTCGTCGCGGGCTGGTTCTATCCGTTCGTGCGCATCGGCGCCTGCCTGATGGTGGCCCCCGTCTTCGGCGCGAGTTACGTGCCCTCGCGCATGCGCCTCGTGCTCGCGTTCGCGATCGCGGCGCTCGTCGCGCCGCTCGTCAAGGTGCCGCAGGTCGAGCTCCTGTCGCTCGCGAGCGCGCTGATCATCGTGCAGCAGGTCGTCATCGGCGTGGCGCTCGGCTTTGCGCTGCAGATCGTCTTCGATGCGGTGGGCCTCGCCGGCCAGCTGCTGGCCAACAGCATCGGGCTTTCGTTCGCGTTCAACCAGGACCCTTTGCGCGGCGTCAGCACGCCGGTGGTCGGCCAGTTGTACGTGCTGCTCGTAGTGCTGACCTTCCTGGCGCTCGACGGGCACCTCGCGCTGATCGAAACGCTCGCGCACGGATTCCAGACGCTGCCGGTCGGCGGTGCCGGGCTCGGCACGAATGCGCTCTGGACCCTCATCCTGTGGAGCGGCCAGGTGATCTACGGTGCACTCGCGGTGGCGCTGCCCGGCATGACGGCGATGCTGGTCGTCAACCTCGCCTTCGGCGTGATGAGCCGCGCGGCGCCCACGCTCAATCTTTTCGCGGTCGGCTTTCCGGTGACGCTCGCCTTCGGCCTCGTGGTCTTGCTGCTGTCACTGCCGGCCGTGCAGTCGGGCTTCCTGCGCCTCGCCGGCGCGGGCTTCGCCACGCTCGCGGAACTGCTGCGCTAGGCCCGCGCCATGGCAGAGCATTCCGACCAGGAACGCACCGAACGCGCCACTCCCAAGCGCCTCGAGGAGGCGCGCAAGGAGGGCAGGGTCCCGCGCTCGCAGGAGCTGACGACCAGTGTGGTGCTGCTCGCGGCCGGTACCGCGCTGCTGTTCCTTGGTGGCCGGGTCGGCCAGGCACTTGCCGCCGCGATGCGGGAGGGCCTCGACCTGACTCGTGCCGAGGCGCTCGATGAGGCCCAGCTGTTGCCCGCGCTGTCGGCGGCACTCTTTCACGCCGGTCTCGCCTGCCTGCCCATTTTCGGCATCGTGGTGCTCGCGGTGCTCGTCGCGCCGCTCGCAATCGGTGGATGGAACGTTTCGGGCAAGCCCCTGGTGCCGGACTTCAAGCGCCTCGATCCACTGGCGGGCATCGGGCGCATGTTCTCCGCGCGAGGCGTGATCGAGCTCGCCAAGGCGCTCGCGAAATTCGCCCTCGTGGCGCTGGTGGCCGCCTGGCTGCTCTGGCGCAGCGCGGGCGAGTTGATGGCCCTCGGTGGACAGTCGCCCGAGGCGGCGATCGCCCATTCGACGCGGCTCGTCGGCACGACGGTGCTCGCCCTCGCCGGGGCGCTGCTCGCCATCGCGGCGATCGACGTGCCTTACCAGCTCTGGCGCCACGCGAGCGAGCTCAGGATGTCGCGCGAGGAAGTGCGCCAGGAAGCGAAGGAATCCGATGGCTCGCCGGAGGTCAAGGGACGCATCCGCCAGGTGCAGCAGGCGCTCGCGCGCGGCCGCATGATGCAGGACGTACCGACCGCCGACGTGATCGTCACGAACCCGACGCACTTCGCAGTCGCGCTGCGCTATGACGAGCGGCGCTCGCGTGCGCCCGTGGTCGTCGCCAAGGGCACGGACCTCATTGCCGCGCGCATCCGCGAGATCGGCCGCGAGCACGGCGTGACGATCGTCGAGGCGCCGCCGCTTGCGCGCGCCCTGCATCGGAGCGTCGACATCGGCGGCGAGATCCCGGCGGCGCTCTATGCCGCGGTCGCGCAGGTGCTCACCTATGTCTACCAGCTGCGCGCCGCGCGCCGCAGCGGCGCCGCGCCGCCGCCTCCTCCCACCGTCCATTGAAGCCTGAGTGAAACCCATGGCCGACGCCGCGTTCAGAATGCCCTCCCTCCAGACCCTGGTCCGCTCCGGGCTCGGCGTGCCGGTGGGCCTGCTCGCGATCCTCGCGATGGTCGTCGTGCCACTGCCGCCGCTCGCGCTCGACGCGCTCTTCACCTTCAACATCGCGCTCTCGATCGTCGTCGTGATGGCGGTGTTCTATGTCGCGCGGCCGCTCGAGTTCGGGGTGTTCCCGACCGTGTTGCTGCTCGCGACGCTGCTGCGGCTCGCGCTGAACGTCGCCTCGACTCGCGTCGTGCTGATGCACGGCCACCAGGGTACGGGTGCGGCCGGCCATGTGATCGAGTCGTTCGGCGAGTTCGTGATCGGCGGCAACTATGTCGTCGGCGTGGTGGTGTTCGTGATCCTGACGATCGTCAATTTCGTCGTCGTGACGAAGGGCGCCGGGCGCATCTCGGAAGTGAGCGCGCGCTTCACCCTCGATGCGATGCCGGGCAAGCAGATGGCGATCGACGCCGACCTCAACGCGGGGCTCGTCACCCAGGACGAGGCCCGCAAGCGCCGCGGCGAAGTGCGCGCAGAGGCCGACTTCTACGGCTCGATGGACGGTGCGAGCAAGTTCGTGCGCGGCGATGCGACCGCGGGCATCCTGATCCTGCTGATCAACATGATCGGCGGGCTCGCGATCGGCACGATGATGCACGACATGTCGTTCGGCGACGCGGCCCGCACCTATGCGTTGCTCACCATCGGCGACGGCCTCGTGGCGCAGTTGCCCGCGCTGCTGCTGTCGACCGCGGTCGCGCTCATCGTCACGCGCATGTCCGGCGAGCAGGACATGGGTGGCGAAGTGGCGCGCCAGCTGTTCGGCCGGCCGAAGGCCCTGTGGATCGCGGCGGGCCTGCTCGGTGTCATGGGCATCGTGCCCGGGATGCCGAACCTTGCCTTCCTCGCCATGGCCGCGCTGTGCGGTGGGCTCGCCTGGTGGCGCAGCCGCAAGCCGGTGGTGCCGCCCGATCCGGAGCCTGTGCCGGCGCCCGCGCCGCCGCCGGAAGCGCGCGAGATCACCTGGGACGACGTGCGCCCGGTCGATGCGATCGCGCTCGAGGTCGGTTACCGCCTCGTGCCGCTGGTCGATGCGCGTGAGTCCGGCGACCTGCTCGCGCGTATCCGCGGCGTGCGCCGCAAGCTCTCGCAGGAGCTCGGCTTCCTCGTGCAGACCGTGCATATCCGCGACAACCTGGAACTCGCGCCGAATGCCTACCGGATCAACCTCGCCGGCGTGACGGTGGGCGAGGGCGTCGTGCATGTCGATCGCGAGCTGGCGATCAACCCGGGCCGCGTCTTTGGCAGCCTCGCGGGCCTCGCCACGCGCGACCCCGCCTTCGGCATGGAGGCCGTCTGGATCGAACCGGCGATGCGCGAACATGCGCAGACACTGGGCTACACCGTGGTCGACGCCGGGACCGTGGTTGCGACCCACCTGTCGCACGTCATCAACCAGCACGCCCACGAACTGCTCGGCCACGAGGAAGTGCAGCAGCTCGTCAGCGCGCTCGCGAAAGCCACCCCGAAGCTGGTCGAGGACCTCATACCGAAGGTGCTGCCGCTCAGCGCGGTGGTGCGGGTGCTGCAGGGCCTGCTCGCCGAGCGCGTGCCGATCCGCAACATGCGGGCGATCGTCGAATCGCTGGCGGAGCACGCGCTGCGAACCCAGGACCCGGCCGTGCTGCTCGCGCAGGTGCGCGTGGCCCTCGGGCGCCAGATCGTGCAGGACATCGCAGGATTTGCGGAAGAAGTCCCCGTGATCACCATCGAGCCCGAGCTGGAACAGCTCTTGCAAGGTCCAGGGCAGGGCGGCGGCGCGATGACGCCCGGCCTCGAGCCGGGCCTCGCGGAACGCCTGCAGCGGCAGGTCCAGGAGGCCGCGCGAAGGGTGGAAACAGCGGGCGAACCCGCGGTGCTGCTGGCGCCCCCGGGATTGCGGGCGACGCTCGCGCGCTTCCTGCGCGCCGGTGTCCCGGGCCTGCATGTGCTCGCCTGGAACGAGATCCCAGACAACCGCCGGGTGCGGCTGGTGACGGCCATCGGGCGCTGAGCGACTGAAGGAAAGAGGCAAGAGCAATGAACATGAGACGCTACGTGGCGAAGGACATGCGGGAGTGCCTGCGCCAGGTCCGCGAAGCCCAGGGGCCGGATGCCGTCATCCTGTCGACGCGCCGGGTCGAGGGCGGGGTCGAAGTGGTGGCGGCGATGGATTTCGACATGGCACCTGCGCCCGCCCTGGCCCCTTCGCTCGCGGACATGCCGTCCGCCCCGGCGGACGACGCCGTGGCTGCACTGGCCGACCTCGCGGGCCGGGCGCCCGCACCTTCGGCGTCCCAGGCTGACATGCAGGCCGAGTTGCGCAGCCTGCGCCAGCTCCTCGAGAGCCAGCTCGCGACGCTCGCCTGGAATGACCTCACGCGCCGCGCGCCGGTACAGGCCGAGGTGCTGCGCGAGCTGACGCAGCTGGGCCTCGCCAACGATCTCGCGGCTTCGATCATCGCGGAACTGCCGGCCCGCCTCGACCTCGCGCGGGCCCAGCATCGTGCCCGGGCGGTACTGACCCACAAGCTGCCGGTCGCCGAGGACCGCTGGCTGTCCCGTGGCGGGCGCGTCGCCTTCGTCGGGCCGACGGGCGTCGGCAAGTCAACGGCCATCGCCAAGCTCGCCGCGCGTCGCGTGCTCGAGCAGGGCCCGCAGGGCATCGCGCTCGTGTCGACCGATGGCGTGCGCTTCGGCGCCCAGGAGCAGATCCAGAACCTCGGGCGGCTGCTCGGCGTTGCGGCCTACGCGGTGGATCATCCGCGCGAGCTCGAGCGATTGCTTGCGAGCCTCGAGGACAGCTCGCTCGTGCTGATCGACACGGCCGGCACCAGCCAGCGCGACCCGCGTCTCGCCGCCAAGCTCGCCGCGCTCGCAGGCACGCACCCGCAGCTCGAGATGGCCCTGGTGCTCGCCGCGAGTTCGCAGGCGGGCGCCGCCGAGGAAGTGATCGCGCGCTTCGCCGCGGTGCGCCTCGCGGCATGCATCCTCACCAAGATCGACGAGGCGACGAGCCTCGGCGGAACGCTCTCGGCACTGATCCGCGCGCGCCTGCCGCTCACCTGGGTGAGCGAAGGGCAGCGCATACCCGAAGACCTCGTGCCCGCGCGGGCGCACCAGCTCGTCGTGCGGGCCGTCACCCTCGCGGAACGTTCCGGGGCCTCGGCCGACGAGGACCTGCTGCAGCGCCGCTTCGGAGGCCTCGCCCATGCGCTTGCCTGAGACCCGCGGAATACGCGCCATGCAACTCACCGCAGTCGAGCGTCCGCGCCCGGTCCAGGTCATCGCCGTCACGGGTGGCAAGGGCGGCGTCGGCAAGACGAGCGTATCGGTCAACCTCGCCGCCGCGCTCAGCGCCGCGGGCCGCCGCGTCTTGCTGTTCGATGGCGACCTCGGGCTCGCCAACATCGACGTGTTCCTCGGCCTGTCGCCGAAGTTCACGATGGCGCACGTGCTCGCGGGCGAACGCTCGCTCGATGAAATCGTGCTCGACGCGCCGCAGGGCTTCAAGGTCGTGCCGGGCGCCTCGGGCATCGCCTCACTCGCGAACCTCGGCGCGGTCGAGCACCTCGCGCTGGTGCAGGGATTCAGCGCGCTCGCGACGCGGCTCGATACGCTGATCGTCGATACCGCGGCCGGCATCGCCCACGGCGTGCTGCAGTTCTCGCAGGCCGCGCAGCAGGTGCTCGTGGTCGTGAGCGACGAGCCGGCGTCCATGACCGATGCCTACGCGCTCGTCAAGGTACTGAGTCGCAGCCACGGCGTGCGCCGATTCCGCGTGCTCGCGAACATGATGCGCCACCGCGGGGCGGGCGAGGCGCTGTTCCGCAACCTCGAGCGCGTGACCGGGCGCTTCCTCGACGTGGTGCTCGAGTTCGCGGGCGAAGTGCCCGAGGACCCGAGCCTCAGGCGCGCAATCCGTGAACAGCGCACGGTCATCGACAGCTTCCCGTCGAGTCCCTCCGCCCGGGCATTCAAGAATCTGGCGACTGCGGTCGATAAGTGGCCCGTACCGGAGGCTCCACGCGGCAATGTCGAGTTCTTCGTGGAGCGGCTGGTGACTCGCCGCGAGGCGGCCTTGAGGGTCGTACGCTGATGGCGGCGCGGGCCTATGCGGCCGGTGCGGCGCGCGGCGAAGCCGATGCGCTCGTCGCGCGGCACGCCGAGCTGGTAAAGCGCATCGCCTACCACCTGGCCGGCAGGCTGCCGGCATCGGTGGAGGTCGACGACCTGGTCCAGGCCGGGATGATCGGCCTGCTCGAGGCGGCGGCGAACTTCGCCGCCGACCGCGGGGCGAGTTTCGAAACGTACGCGGGCATCCGCATACGGGGCGCGATGCTCGATGCGCTGCGCAAGCTCGACTGGGCGCCGCGTTCGGTGCACCGGCGGGCGCGCGAGGTGGCCACCGCGGTGCGCGAGCTCGAGCACGAGCTCGGGCGCGAGGCGCGCGACGTGGAGATCGCGGAACGCATGCGGCTGCCGCTCGAGGAGTACCACTCGATCGTGCAGGACGCGGCGAACTGCCAGGTCGCGGGCCTCGACGACGTGACGGCGGGCCGCGCGGTCGACCCGGGGCCGGACCCCTTCAGGGAGGCGGCGGACGGGGACTTCCGCAAGGCGCTGGCGGCCGCGATCGACGGGTTGCCGGAACGGGAGAAGATGGTGATGTCGTTGTACTACGATGATGAGTTGAATCTCAGGGAGATCGGCCTGGTACTGGGCGTGACCGAATCGCGCGTGTGCCAGCTGCATGGCCAGGCGCTGGTGCGCCTGAAGGCGCGGCTGACCGATTGGCGCGACAAGCGCGGGGAGTGAGCGGGACATGAGCAAAGACCTGAGGTTCCTGGTCGTCGACGACTATTCGACGATGCGCCGGATCGTGAAGAACCTGCTGCATGACCTCGGCTACCCGAATGTCGCCGAGGCCGATGACGGCAAGACCGCGCTGCCGATGTTGCAGGGCGGCGGCTACGACTTCGTCGTGACCGACTGGAACATGCCCGGCATGCCGGGGCTCGACCTGCTGAAGGCGATCCGCGCCGACGGCAAGTTGAAGGAAATGCCTGTCCTGATGGTGACCGCCGAGGCGAAGCGCGAGCAGATCGTCGAAGCGGCGCAAGCGGGCGTCAGCGGCTATGTGATCAAGCCCTTCACGGCGGAGACCCTCAAGCAGAAGCTCGACAAGATCCTCGACGCGCGTGCCGCCGCGGGCAAGTGAGGCCGTAATGGCATCCGCAACCCCCAATCTCGATCGCTACGGCGATCAGGTAGCCCGGCTCGTCGGTGCATTGACGCGGCGCGATGACGCCGAGTTCGCGCAGTGCCTCGACGATCTCGTCCACCATCGCCGCCGCGAACTGTTCGCGGGCTTGCGCAAGCTCACCGAGGACGTGCGGCGCGCGCTCGAGCGCTTCCAGCTCGACTCCCGCTTCGCCGACCTCGCCGAAAAGGAAGTGCCGGACGCGCGCCAGCGACTGACGCATGTGCTGCGCCTCACCGACGATGCCGCGCATCGCACCATGGACCTCGTCGAGAAGTCCGGGCCGCTCGCCGAGCGCATCGGCCGGGGCGCCAGGGAGCTCGGCAATGGCGAAGACAAGGCCGCGGTCGCCACCTATGTCGAAGCCACGGTCGCGGACGCGGAAACCATTCGCCGCAATCTTTCCGAGGTGCTGCTCGCACAGGGATACCAGGACCTCACCGGCCAGATCATCCGCGGCGTCATCACCCTCGTCACCGAGATCGAGGCCGCGCTCGCCAACCTCGTGCACATTGCCCAGGAAGGCGGTGCCAGCCTGCCGCAAGCGGCAAGGCCCGAATCAAAGGAGAACTCGAGCCGCGGCCATGGTCCGGCGGTGCCGGGCGTCAACGACAGGCACGCCGTCTCCGGCCAGAGCGACGTGGACGACCTGCTGTCCGGCCTCGGGCTCTGACGAGGGCGGCGCGAAGCGATGGACATCCTTTCGCTGACCGGCTTCGTGCTCGCTGCCGTCGCCATCCTGGTGGGCGCGATCCTGAAGGGCGCGGGCATCAAGGCGCTCGGGTCGTCGGCCGCGTTCATGATCGTCGTGGTCGGTACCATCGCGTCGATCTTCGTGCAGACCTCGCTGCCCGTCTTCAAGCATGCGATGCGCATCGCGGCCTGGGTGTTCAATCCGCCGAAACTCGACCCGCAGGCGACGATCGCCAAGATCGTCGAGTGGAGCAACATCGCGCGCAAGCAGGGCCTCCTCGGCCTCGAGCCGGTGATCGCGAAGGAGGCCGACCCGTTCCTGAAGAAGGGCCTGCAGCTCGTGGTCGATGGCAGCGAGCCCGACGCGCTGCGCGGCACGCTCGAAGTGGAGCTGTCCGCGCGCGAGCACGCCGACACGGCGGGCGCGAAGGTGTTCGAGGGCATGGGCATCTATGCGCCGACCCTCGGGATCATCGGGGCGGTGCTCGGCCTGATGGCGGTCATGCAGAACCTCGCCGACCCGAGCAAGCTCGGCAAGGGCATCGCGGCGGCCTTCACGGCCACCATTTACGGCATCGGGCTCGCGAACCTGTTCTTCCTGCCCATGGCCTCCAAGCTCAAGAGCACGATCGCCGCGCAGACCCAGGTGCGCGAGATGATCATCGAGGGCATGATCGGCATCGCGCAGGGCGAGAACCCGCGCGCGATCGAGGCGCGGTTGCAGAGCTTCATGCACGGCTGATGGAGCGCCCATGAGCCGCCGCAGGAAGAAGCACGAAGAGCACGCCAACCACGAGGCCTGGGCCATCCCCTACGGCGACCTCATCACGCTGCTGCTCGCATTCTTCGTGGTCATGTACGCCATCTCGTCGGTGAACGAAGGCAAGTACCGCATCCTGTCGGACTCGCTGGTGGCTGCATTCCGCGGCACGCCACGCAGCATCGAGCCCATCCAGGTCGGCTCGAAGCAGGTGGGTTCGGGCGCGGACCTCGAGGTGTCGCTCGTGGCGCAGCAGACCCTCGAGGGGCAGCCGCGGCAGATGCTCGAGGCCGTGCCCATCGCCGAAGAGAAGCCGCATTTCAACGGGCCGCGCTCCATTTCGAGGCAAGCGCAGCCGCGACCCGACGCCGCCGCGGTCGAGGCCGAGAAGTTGCTGGGCCGCGTTGCCGAGGACGTCGAGCGCGCCATGAAGGACCTCGTCGACCGCAAGCAGGTGGTGGTGCGACGCTTCGCCGATCGGGTCGAGGTCGAGATCCGCACCGACATCCTGTTCGACAGCGCCTCGGCGCAGCCCTCGAAGCATGCGCAGGACATCATCGAGCGCCTGGGCGATGCGCTCGCCCCGTTTCCGAACGCGGTCCGGGTCGAGGGGCATACGGACGACGTGCCGATCCGCACCCGCGCCTATCCCTCGAACTGGGAGCTGTCGGCGGCACGCGCGGCGACGGTCGTGCACATCATGAGCACGCGGGGCATCTCGCCCCAGCGGCTCGCCGTCCTCGGCTACGGCGAGTACCGGCCGCTCGAGGCGAACGACACGCCCGAAGGCCGCAACCAGAACCGGCGGGTGCTGCTGGTCGTCACGGGCGACATGGCCGGCGTGTCGCCCGCCGCGGCGCCGGCAGCCCCATCCTCGCCGGCGGCTGTGCCCGTGGGTCCAGCGACGGTGATTGCGGCGCCCTGATCGCCGGGACGGATGGCACGCTTTCTGCACTGACTCTGCCCGCAGCGGTACATGCGTCGGCCGGCCGACGCGCGTGTGAACCGCGTCACAGGAGCCGTGGGCATGATCATCTTCGACTATGTGTTCTGGGCAATGGCGCTCGCCATCATCGTGCTGGGCGTCGCCGTCGGCCTCCAGGCGGTCAACCTCGCGCGGCTGCGCGAGACCGCGCGGCGGGACGTGCAGCGGCTCTTCGAACAGATGGACCTGACCCTCGGCGAGCTGCGCGATGTCTCGGTGTCGCTCGAAGGCGGCCTCGCGGCGATCGGCGAGCTGCGCCTGCGCCAGCAGCAGGGCACGCGGGCGGAGCCGCCCTCGCCCTCGGCGACGCGCAGCTACGACATCGCGCTGCGCCTCGCGCGCAACGGCGCGAGCCGCGAGGAGCTCATGTCGAACTGCGGCATGAGCCGCCACGAGGCGGAGCTCGCCGTGCGGCTGCACGGACCGGCGAAGCCGGGGCCGCGCGAGGCCGCAAACCGCCGTTAGTGTGACGCCCGTCGCTCAAGTGGCCGGGCCGGCCGACGATAAGTGTTCAGGACAAGAGCACCAGCATGGCCCGCCGAACCCGAAAAGCGACTTCCGCATCCATCGCGCTGCCTGCGAACTGCAGTATTCGTGATGCCGCGCAGCTGAAGGCTGCGCTGCTCGAACTGCTGCCGCAGGCGGCGGTGACGATCGATGCCGGCGCCGTCGAACGGATCGACACGGCGGGCATGCAACTGCTGGTGGCTTTCAAGCGCGATCGCGCAGCGAATGGACTCGGGACCGATTGGTGCGACGTCAAGGCGACCTTGCACGAAGCGGCAAACATCCTGGGCCTGGCGGGCCACCTCGGCCTGCCCGCTGCAGCGGTGCGCTGACAATGGCGGTAGAACTCAGCCAGTTCCACGACGCGTTCTTCGAGGAAGCCTACGAGTCGCTCGACGCGATGGAGGCCGCCCTCCTGCAGCTCGACGTCGGCTCGCCGGACGCGGACACCGTCAATACGGTGTTTCGCGTCGCGCACTCGATCAAGGGTGGCGCGGGCATGTTCGGCTTCACGGAGATCGCCTCCTTCACCCACACGCTCGAGACCCTGCTCGATGAGTTGCGCGGCAACCGCATGCAGGTCACGAGCCACATCCTCGACCTGCTGCTGAAGTCGGTCGACGTGCTGCGCGGCATGCTGAAGGCCGTGCAGAAGAAGACGCCGATCGACCAGCAGGGCGTCGCCGACCTGCAGTTCGACCTCGAACTGGTGGTGGCGCAGAAGGGAGCCGCTCCGGCCGCACCGGCGCTGGCTGCGCCCACTGCCGCGGCCCCGGAACCGGCCGCCGTGGCGCCCGAAGCATCCGCTGCGGCGGAAAGGCCGGCCGGCCGTCGCTGGCGCATCGAGCTGCGCCCCGGTGCGGGCCTGCTCGCGCGCGGCAACGATCCGCTGCGCATGCTGGCGGAGCTCCATGAGCTGGGCGACGTGACCGTCACGTCCGACTTCGGGTCCCTGCCCGCCCTTGCGGATCTCGACCCGGAGCATTGCCACATGACCTGGTCGCTCGAACTCGTGAGCGAGGTCGATCGCGAGGTCATCGAGCAGGTGTTCGAGTGGGCCGAGGGCGACTGCGAGCTCTCCATCAGCGAACTGAATGCCGCGGGCACCGCGCAGCCGGCTGCCGCCGCGGCGCAGGCCCCGGCAGCCTCGGCGGAGCCGCTGGCAGCACCCGAGGCCCCTGCGGCTCCCGCGGCGCCTGCGGCGCCCGCCGCGGCCGCCACGCCGATCGAGAGCGCGCGCACGGCGGGCGGCGATTCGAGCTCGATCCGGGTCAGCATCGAGAAGATCGACGAGCTGATGAACACGGTGGGCGAGATCGTGATCACCCAGTCGATGCTGTCGCAGCTCGGCACCCGGATCGATGGCGATGTCGCCGATCGCATGCGCTCCGGCCTCTCGCAGCTCGAGCGCAACGTGCGCGAGCTGCAGGAGAGCGTGATGCGGGTGCGCATGCTGCCGATCAGCTTCGTGTTCAGCCGCTTCCCGCGCCTGGTGCGCGACCTGTCTCAGCGCCTCGGCAAGCAGATCGAGCTGAAGATCACGGGCGAGCAGACAGAACTCGACAAGACCGTGCTCGAGAAGATAGGCGATCCACTCGTGCACCTCGTCCGGAACAGCATCGACCACGGCGTCGAGAAGCCGGATGTCCGGCTTGCCGCCGGCAAGGGCGCGGTCGGCACCGTGCACCTCGACGCCTGCCACAAGGGCGGCTCGATCACGGTCGAGGTGTCTGACGATGGCAACGGCCTCAACCGCGAACGCATCCTCGAGAAGGCACGCAGCCGCGGCCTCGTCGGCGCCAACGACGTGCTGACGGACGAGGCGATCCACGACCTGATTTTCCTGCCGGGATTCTCGACGGCGGAGCAGACCACCGACGTCTCCGGTCGTGGCGTCGGCATGGATGTCGTGCGCCGGAACATCAAGGAGCTCGGCGGCGCGATCGAGGTGAAGTCCGAGCCCGGCAAGGGCTCGCGCTTCATCATCACGCTGCCGCTCACGCTCGCGATCGTCGACGGCCAGACGGTCGCGGTGGGGGATGAGCACTACATCGTGCCGCTGACGGCGATCGTGGAATCGCTGCAGCTGAAGCCAGGCGCCGCCAGCCACCTCGCGGGCGGAGGCGGCGAGGTCTTTTCGTTCCGTGGCGACTACCTGCCGGTGATCCGGCTGCACGAGGTCTTCAGCGTCGCCCCGCGCAACCGCGAGCTGCATGCAGGCCTCGTGATGGTGGTCGAGGGCGACGGCCGTCGCGTGGGCCTGTTCGTGGACGACCTCGAGGGGCAGCAGCAGGTCGTCATCAAGTCGATGGAATCGAACTACCGCCGCGTGGAGGGCGTCTCGGGCGCCACGATCACGGGCGAGGGCACCGTGGCGCTGATCCTCGACATCCCGGGCCTCGTCCGGGTGGCGGGGCGGCAGCGAGCCGCGGCCTGACCGTGCAACCTTGTTCGGGAGTACTTCTGTGACAGCAGCAAACAGCCTCGCCAAGACGGCGGAGGGCAGGCAGGCGGAGTCCCGCCAGGTGCTCACCTTCACGCTCGGCGACGAAACCTACGGCGTCGACATCCTGCGGGTGCAGGAGATCCGCGGCTGGTCGCCGGTGACGCGCATCCCGCAGTCGCCGGTCCACGTGCTCGGCGTGCTGAACCTGCGCGGCTCGATCGTGCCGATCGTCGATATGCGGGTGCGCTTCAGCCTCGAGAAGGCCGAGTTTACCCCGCTCACCGTGATCATCGTGCTGTCGGTGAAGTCGGCGCAGGGCATGCGCGAGTTCGGCATCGTGGTCGACAGCGTGTCGGACGTGATCGACATCGAGGCGGGCAGCCTCAAGGATGCGCCGGACGTCGGCTCGCACGCGAGCGCCGAACACATCCAGGGCCTCGCGACCGTCGCGGAGCGCATGGTGATCCTGCTGGACCTCGATCGCCTGATGGCGGTGGACCTGGCCAGTGCCGAGCCGCAACCGCTGGTTGCCAACGGATAACGAATTCTTTCGGGAGACTGACGATGAAATTCCTGGGCCGACTGAAGTTGTGGCAGAAGCTTTCGCTGATCGTGACGGTGCTGATGGTGCCGGCGATCCTCCTCGGCTTCCTCTACGTATCGAAGCTGAATGACGAGCTGCGCACGATGCACAGCGAACTCGACGGCGCGAGCTACCTCAAGGACCTCGATGACGTGACCAACGTCGTGGTCACGCACCGCGGGCGCGTCAATGCGCTGCTCAGCGGCGACCGGGAGCGGAAGTCCGCGGTGCTCGCGTCGCAGGCGGAGTTCGACGAGCACGCCACCCATGTCGATCGGGCCGATGCCGAGTTCGGCGCACGCTTCAAGTCGACCGCCCGCTGGCAGGCGATCAAGTCCGACTGGACGCAACTCAAGGGGCGCGTCGAAACGTTGACCCCCCAGGAGTCGCGCGACGCGCACAACGCGTTGCTCGGCAAGCTGCAGGAGCTTGCCACCTCGGTGGGCCTCGAATCCGCCCTGTCGCTCGACAGCGATCCCGTGACCTACGGCATGATCTCGATTGCCACGGTCGATGTGCCGCTGATGAACGACAATTTCGGCATCCTGCGCAATCGCGCGGTATCCGCGGCGCTCGATGGCGCAACCTACGCCAGCAACCGGATTGCCTACGACATCTACTCGCGGCAGGTGGACGCGGCCATGGACGCGATCGATGCCTCGATCGTGTTCGTGGGCGAGCGGGATGCCGCCGCGGCGGGCAAGCTGAAATCGCTGGCCGCCACCGCGCGCAGCGACTACTCGACCTACCACCAGCTGATCGAGGCCAATCTCTGGCGTCCGGGCAAGGCTCTGCTGGACGGGGTGCGCCTGTATGACGCCGGCATGGCGACCCTCGACCGCCTGATCGCTGTGGCGACGGAGTCGCATGCGACCCTGGTCGCGAACCTCCAGGCGCGCGTCAACAGGGACACGAAGAGCCGCAATCTGATGCTGGGACTCATCCTGGCGGCCTTGTCGGTGGCCCTGGTGCTGTCCTGGCTGGTGACGCGCTCGCTGACGAAGCCGATGGGCCATGTGATCGAAGTGTTCGGCGCGATTGCCCAGGGCAAGTACGACAGCAAGGTCCAGGTGTCCGGGACGGACGAGGTGGGCCAGGTGCTCACCGCGCTGGATGACACGCAGGGCAAGCTGCGGGCGCAGATCGAGGCCGAGCGCAAGCAGTCGGCGGAGAATGCGCGCATTCGCCAGGCACTCGACAAGGTGTCGACGAGCGTGGTTCTGGCGGATGCCGGCAACGAGATCATCTACGTGAACGAGGCGGCCGAGCAGACCTTCGGGCGCAACGAGGGCGAGATGCGCAAGACGCTTCACGGCCTCTCGGCGCGCAACCTGCGCGGTTCGAGCCTCGATGCGCTGATGCGCGATGACAGCCTGCGCCGGCGCGTGGCGGGACTCTCGGGCAGCGAAGTGGACGAGGGCCGCTATGGCGCCTGCACGTTCAAGGTCGTGATGAACCCCGTGCGTGACGAGGCGGGAGAGCGCCTTGGCACGGTGCTGGAGTGGACCGACCGCACGCAGGAAGTGGCGGTGGAAGAAGAAGTCGGCAAGATCGTGGCCGAGGCGGTCGAGGGCGACCTGCGCGGGCGCATCCGCACCGAGGGCAAGACGGGCTTCTTCGAGAAGCTGGCGGTGGGGATGAACGGACTGCTCGAGAACATGTCGGGCATCGTGACGATGATCAAGGGCGCGGCGCGCGAGGTGCAGACCGGGGCGGAGGAGATCTCGCAGGGCAATGCCAACCTGAGCCAGCGCACCGAGGAGCAGGCTTCGAGCCTCGAGGAGACGGCGTCCTCGATCGAGGAGATGACCTCGACGGTCAAGCAGAACGCGGACAACGCGGGCCAGGCGAACCAGCTGGCCGTGGCGGCACGCGACCAGGCCGACAAGGGCGGTTCGGTGGTGGCGAGCGCGGTGCGGGCAATGTCCGAGATCAACGAATCGTCGAAGAAGATCGCCGACATCATCGGGGTGATCGACGAGATCGCGTTCCAGACGAACCTGCTGGCGCTGAACGCGGCCGTGGAAGCGGCCCGGGCGGGCGAGCAGGGCCGTGGCTTTGCGGTGGTGGCGAGCGAGGTGCGAAGCCTTGCGCAGCGCAGTGCGACGGCGGCCAAGGAGATCAAGGACCTCATCCAGGACAGCGTGAAGAAGGTGGACGAGGGCTCCACGCTCGTGACGCAGTCGGGCCAGACGCTCGAGCACATCGTGGCGTCGGTGAAGAAGGTGAGCGACATCGTGGCGGAGATCGCGGCGGCGAGCCAGGAGCAGTCGGCGGGGATCGAGCAGGTGAACAAGGCGGTGATGCAGCTCGATGAGCTGACGCAGCAGAACGCGGCGCTGGTGGAGGAAGCCGCGGCGGCGAGCGAGTCGATGGCCGACCAGGCGCGCGGGCTCGGCACGAC
>CAUJHJ010000051.1 GCA_963204835.1 Pseudomonadota bacterium | reverse complement strand
GGGGGGGGCGGGGGGGGCGGCGCGGGGGGGGGGGGGGCTAGTTGGGCCTCTTGGGGGGGGGGGGGGGGGCGGGCCGGCGCGGCCCCCCCCGACGCGGCAAACAGCGAGCAGCACACGGCTGACAGCCAGAGAGCCCAACCTGCGCCCCCGGCTGAATGCGGTACGCTGTCCACCGTTGGCTTCTGCATCAGAACTTCCACTTCATGTTGACCCCGAACTGGCGCTTGTTCGCGAGCGGATAGAAGAACGCGCGCTCGAGCGTCGTGGTGCCCGGCACGTTGTTCTGCGCCGGATTGGCGTTGACGTGCTGCGGCACATTGAGGTTCAACTGGTCGACGTAGCGGGTCACTGAAGACGGCGTCCGGTCATCCGTCAGGTTGTTGACGAAGAACGTGACGTTCCAGCGATCGTTCTCGACCCCGGCGCTCATGTTCATCAGCACCTGCTCGCCCGTGTGGGCCAGGTCGAAGATCTGGTCGTACTTGCGGTCGGTGAAGGAGATGTCGCCGCGCACGAAGCCGCGCTTGCCGGTGCCCACCGGGAACTTGACCTTGCCGTAGGCGCTCGCCTGCTGCTCCGGCACGCCGAACAGCTTCTTGCCCTTCAGCGAGGAGTTGCCGAACAGCTGCAGCGCCTCGCCGTCGGACAGTTCGGTGAACTTCGCTTCGGTCAGCGAGTAGGTGAAGCCGGCGGTGAAATTGTCGGTCACGGCGGCCTCGAGCTCGAGCTCCGCTCCCTTGATCTCCGTGCCGCCTGCATTCCTGATGTAGGACTGCGTGCCGCCGCTCGGCGGCGGGAAAGTGTAGCTCGCGGTGATCTGCTGGTCCTTCCAGTCGATGTAGTAGAGCGCGAGGTTCGCCATCAGGGTGCCGCCGAAGAAGCGGTTCTTGGTGCCGACCTCGTAATTCCAGCTCTCCTCCTCGTCGGCGAAGCGGATGTCCGGCGGAAAGCGCGGGTCGGCATTGATCACACCCGGCTTGTTGCCCTTCGCGACGTTGGCATAGAGCATGTTCTCGGGCGTCAGCTTGAAGGTCGTCGTGACGCGCGGCGAGACGGAATCAAAGGTGTTCTCGACGAGCGGCCCCATCGGCCGCGCGATCGCGTTGTAGTTGCCGATCGTGTCCTCCGCGTAGCGCAGCTCGGCCGTCGCCTCCCACCGGTCGGTGACGTCGAAGGCGATCGAGCCGAACACCGCCTGGTTGTCGATGCGGGTCTCGCCCGAGAATACCGTCGGCGCCGTGGCGAGGAAATGCCGCTCCTCGAGCGAACGGCGGCTCTCGTAGTAGTAGGCCCCCACCATGTAGCGGAAGCGGGCCGCGGGATCCGACTGCAGGCGCAGCTCCGTCGACCACTCGTCGCGATCGGTCACTTCATTGCGCATTACGCCGCCGTTGCGCACCGGATCGCTCGCCGCGCGCACGTAGCCCGGCGCGCCGGGCACCGTCGTGATGCCAAAGGCCGTAGCGCCCTGGTAGGTCGAGTCGTAGCCATACTCCATCTCGGTGCTGAAGAGGCCCGAGTTCGAGACCAGCGTGAGCCCGGCGGGCAGGTCGAAGGACAGCTGCAGGGACAGGCGCGTGGAATCGCGGTGCAGGCCGTCCGTGCCCGCGAGGCCAGCGCGATCGAGCGTGGCTTCGCGCGCCTCGCGAACCTCGCCGCAGTAGTACTGCCGTGCCACGTTGAGGTAGCAATTGTTCGCGAAGCGATCCTGCAGGGTGATCGCCGCGAGGTCGTCGCGGTCGCGCGTGTAGCCGCCGGAGAGGATCGCGGAGATTCCGTCCGTCGGGCGCCATTCGAGCGAGGCATTGAAGTTGGTCGATTGCTCGCCGCCGATGCGGTCATTGTCGAGCGTGTTGCGGTACATGCCGTCCATCGAGTAGTAGCGGCCGTGCACCATGTAGTACAGGCGGTCGTTGACCAGCGCGCCGCGCGACAGCAGGTTCACCTCGGTGTCGCCGTACTCGGCGAGCCGCGCGCTCACCGTGTTCTCGGGCTCGTTGCCGCCCTTCTTGGTGATCAGGTTGATGGCTCCCGAGAAGGTTGCACGGCCGAACAGCGCCGCCTGCGGCCCCTTGATCACCTCGACCCGGTCAACGATGTCGAAAGGAAACGAGAGGATCGAGTCGGAGTACGGGATGCCGTCGATGAAGACCTGCGCATTGCCTTCGCCGAGGATGTTGGACATGCCGCGGATCACGGGCCGGCTCACGCCGCCCTGCACGCCGTAGCGGTTGACCTTCTCGAACGAGAACCCGGGCGTGAAGCGCGACACGTCGAACATGTCGCGCGCGCCGCGCTCGGCGAGCTGCTCGTTGCTGAACGCAGCGACCGCCAACGGCACGTCCTGCAGGCGTTCCTCCTGCTTGCGCGCGGTGACGACGATTTCCTCGAGCTGGGACCAGGCCGGCGGGCTCGCGAGCGCGAGCGCCACGAGCGTGAGCGGAGCCGCCGCGAAGCGACGGATGTGTGACAGGATCATATCTCCCCCTTTCATGATGACTGGCGTTCCGCCCACCGATCGCGCAATTCCTCGATCAGCAGGCGTTCAGAGAATTCCCGCGCGTCGGCCGCGGCGGCCTCGAGCAGCCGCCCGACTTCTTCCGTCCCCGCCTGCACGCGGCAGGCATCGAAGCGCCCGCGGAACAGGCGCTGCACGTAGATCACCCGGGCGGCCTGCCGCCCCGCGCGGGCGGCCTTGAGCCAGTAGTCCTCGGCGACGCAGATATCGGCAGGCGCGTCGGGGCGACCGCGATCCACCAGCAGCCCGTATACGAACTGGGCCTGGCGATGACCGTCATCGGCGGCCCTCTTCATTTCCTCGGTCGCGCGCCGGCTGGCGCCGCTGTAGGCAAGCACCCGGGCGAGCTGGTAACGCAGGCGCGCATTGGCGGGGTCCTGCTCCACCGCGGCCGCGCACGCGGCAACGGCCCGTGGCACATCCACGCGCGATCCCGGCACGCCGGGCGCCACGGTGTCGGGATCCTCCGGATGGGAGGCAAGCCGGTCGCAGTCGGTCACGCGGCCGCCCGCCGCAGGCACCTGCCTTGCTGCGGCCTTCGAATATTGCGATGGCACGGTTGCGGCGCGCTCGCGCGCCGCGAGGCGCGCCGCAAGGTCCTTCAGCAGCAGGCGGTCATAGTAGCCCCCCGAGTCCGTGACCGCCGCGTCGAGGAAACCCTTCATTTCCGCGGGCGTCGCCCGAACCTGGCAGGCATCGAACCGGCCATTGAGCACGTGGCGCACGTAACTCACGCGCGCGGCCTGCCGGCCGGCGCGCGCCGAGCGCAACCAGTATTCCTCGACGACGCAAGGATCGGCCGATGCACCGGGCCGGTGGCGGTCGATCAGGAGGCCGTAGACGAACTGCGCCTGTCGGTAGCCCTCGTCCGCTGCACGCTTCATCTCGGCGTTGGCGCGCTCGCCCTGGCCGTCATAGGCGAGCACCCGCGAGAGCTGGTAGCGCGCGCGCACGTTGTCCGGATGCAGTACGACTTCGGCGTCGCAGGCCGCGATCGCCTTCGGCAGGTCGATCCGCTCGCGCGGCACGGGCGGCGCGATGATGTCCTGATCCTCCGGGTTTGCGGCGAGCCGATCGCACGACGTCGCGGGATAGTCGCGGGCGCCAGCCATTCCCGCCACGGCCAACGCGGCGAGCGCCATCCAGCAGCTCCTCATCGAACCTCTCCTCACCAGCATGCGGCGACTCCCTGCACTTCGCCCCGTGCCGCCTCGAGCTCCGGCGGCAGCACGGCGTCGTAGGGTGGCCGCCAGCGAAAGGGCTTCTCGGGTTCCACATAGGTCGTGGCGAGCAGCCCACCCTTCGTCCGGAAAAAATACAGATTCCCGGTCTGCGTACCGAACGGCCCATGCGGCACGCCCGGCGGCCGCCAGAAGTAGGCGCCCGGGCGCATCACGCCGCGATCGCCATGCACCTCGCCCGAGAGCAGGTACATCTCCTCGACGGTCGGGTGCACCTCGGAGCGCTCGGCCCAACGCATCGGCATGGTGCCGAGCACCCAGGTCGTGTCGTGGGTCAACGGGTCCTGGTAAAGCATCTTGCGACCCGCGCCAGGCGGAAATTCGGGATGGAAGTTGCCCGTGTAGGGCACTTCGTAAAGGTTCTTGTGCCGCACCAGCCGCCGCTCGTCCCAGCCGACCGGCCTCGCAGCCGGCACCGGCGCCCCGGAAAAGAACTCCAGCACGATGGCGCCGTTCGGGCTCGAGCGCCCTCCCGCATCGAAGCCGGCCGGAAAATGCGCGTAGGTCATCGCCGGGTAGGCCAGCCCGCCGATCGTGAGCTCACCGTCGAGCACGAGGAATTCGTCGTCCGCGCCCAGGGCCCCGCCCGGTGCGGTCGCGCCGGGCGGGTAGCGTACAACGAGGCTGCGCGCCCCGCTCTCCCGATCCTCGCTCAGCAACCGCGCGTCGGCTCCAGGCTGCACGCCATCGAGGGCGAGCGCGCGCCACGGGATGAGTTGCGACTGCACGAATTCAATCCGCGGTCTCGGCATCAGCTCACCTCATCTCCCGGCTTCGCCCGTCATCACGCGCATCAGGCCAGCCATGGCCGCGTCGAGCTCCTGCTGGCTGCGCTGCCGGAACTCCGGATCGCTTGCGAGCGCCGCGAGCGCCGCAGGCGCCGGCGCGACGCCCCGGGCGAGCAGGAGCTCGAGCGCCAGGCGGCGCGAGCGCTCGACGTGCAGTTGCGAGGCCAGCTCGAACAGCAGCGCTGCGAGCGCCGCGTTGTCGGGCGCCACGCCAGGCATTTGCGGTCCGTCGCTCATGCCGGCTTCTCCGCCTCGAGCACGGCCCACGGAAAGTGCCATTCGCTGCGCTCGGGCCAGGCGAGCTCGGCGAGCCGTCCGCCGGAGCGCTCATCGAACGCCACCCAGCGCGCATGGGCGAGTCCTGCGCGCGCCGCCATCGCGGGCAGGTCCGCGGCCATCATCAAGGGCATGAAGGGTTCGTTGTTGCGGCTGCCGTGCCCCAGCATCGCGAAATCGCGAAAGGCGTCGCCGGTGCGCTGGAAGTCGAGGAAGCGCAGCAGGCCGCCCGGCGCCAGCACGCGCACCGCCTCGGCGAACAGCCGCTCGATCTGCTCCACCGGCAATTCGTGCACCAGCATCGTCGAGGTCACGAGATCGGCGCTGCCGGCGGCAAGCCCGCTCGCCACGGCATTCGCCTGGCGGAAGTGCACGGACAGCCCGCGTTCGCCGGCACGGCGGGCGGCGAGGCGCACGCAGGGCGCCGACAAGTCGAGACCGATGACTTCGGCCTCCGGATACGCCGCCTTGAACGGCCAGGTCGACTTGCCGAAGCCGCAACCGAAATCGACGATGCGCCGGTAGGCCCGGTGCGGCACCGCTGTGTCGACGAACAGGCGGTGGAAGCGGTAGTCGTCGTTCTCGCCGAGCATCACGAGCTTCGCGCCGAGCTCGTAGATGAGCGCCGCTTCGTCGTCGCGCCAGACACCGCCCGGCTGCACATGGATGTCGCAGCCCGTGTACCACGCGGGCAACTCCAGCCCGGGGTCCAGCGTGACCGTGGCGGGTGCCGCCGGCGCCGCAATGCTGCGCTCCCCTGCACGCACCGCATCGCCGACGGCCCGCCAGAGCATCTGCTGCGCGCCGCGCTCGAGCCAGGCGAACCAGCGATAGGCGGGCAAGGCATCGGCCTGCGCGCCGTTGGCTGCCTCATACTCGAACCTGGCCCGCGGAAAGACGGTATTGGCCCAGCGCCTGCGCAGCGCAAGCACGAAATCGAGCGCCGCCGCGCGCGCAAGGGCATCGGTGATCATGCGGGACCGCCTGCGCCGTTCGTGCCGACGAGCAGGATCCGCTCGCCCGCCGCGCCCCGCAGCAGCGCCGAGCCGACCCGGCCCGCGACCTCGAAGGCCACCACGGCCATGCCGGGCGGCAAGCCGCCCGCCGGCTCCGGGCGCCGCATTGCCGCGGCCGGATACTCGTCGAGTTCGATCAACGATCCGTGGCCGAGCTTCACGAGGCCGTGCGCATGCAGCGTGTCGGCTGGCAGGCCATTCGCCTGCGAGATCACCTGCACCCGGGTACTCACGGGGGGATCGACCGCATTGCCGAATCCCGCGTATGCCTCGAACATGCGGCGCACGTCGGAACCGCCCGCCACCACGATGAAAACGCGCCCGACCGGCGCCTGGGCGCGCGCGAGGTCGAGCCCGCTGCCCGCGCCGACCTGCGTGAAATAGAGGCACTCGCCTGCGGGACCCACCACCTGCATGGCGCGGATCATCGGAAAGCGTGTCAGGCCAGCCGGACCGCCGATGATGCGAAACGGCGAGCCCGAGAGGCGGGCCGCGAGCGTGTCCACGTCTTCGACGACGATCTCGCTCACGTTCCAGCCGAAACTCGTAAGCGCCTGCCAGCCGCCAGCCTGCGGCTCGGCGACAAAGCGCAGCGCGACGCTTTCGCCCGCGGCGGGCTCCAGCACGAGCTGCGCGCGGCCCGCGAGCGCGGGCGCTTCCCAGTCGCGCGCGAGCGCCTCGCCTACCGCGCCGCGCGCCGTCACCCGATAGCCGAGCCAGCGGGTGTAGGCGGCCTCGATCGCGGCGAGGTCCGGCACCGCGTAGGTCACCTCGAGGATGCGGCCGAGGGTGGGCGCGCGGTGCGAATCACGCATGGGCGGCCCGTCCCGGTTCGATCAGGCCATCGACCTCGACCACGCAACGCCGGTAGCGGGCCATCCCGACGCCCACGAGCAGGAGGGCGAGCACGCCGATCGTCGCCGCCTCGATCGTCATCGCGTAACGCAGCATGCCCGGATCGCCGAAGAGATCGGTCATCAGTCCGACCGGCGGCGGACCCAACAACTGGCCGAATACGCCGATGCACAGGTAGTAGAGCGCGGTGGCCTGCGACTTGATCTGCCCGGGCGCGATCAGGGTGATGGAGGCCGGACCGGCCGCCGCCGCCATCGCCTGGCCGGTGAACGCGAAGAGCTGCATCGCGATGGCCAGTTCCGCTCCCGGCATCACCGGGTAGAGTGCGAAGCCGGGCACCGCAATCGCGAGCCCGGTCCACAGCGCGCGCAGGGTGGCATCCTTGCGCCCCTGCGCGATCCAGCGCTTGGTGAGCGCGATGCCGGCAAGCGTGCCGATGGGTCCGCCGACAAAGAAGAGCACGCCGGTCGCAATGCCCACGTCGCGCACGCTCCAGCCCCAGGTGCGGCCGAAGAGCGCCACGTTCCAGAACGACAGCGAACCCATGGTGACGACCGCGGCGGAACCGATGAACAAGGTTCCGAACGCCGTCCAGCGCTTGCGCATGAAGCGCAGGGCCGCGCCGAGCGACGCGTGGCCGGCGGCGTCGGCGTCGAGCTCGCGGCGCGCCTGGTCCTGCCGTCGCGGCTCCCGGATCGTGAACATCAGGGCGGCGAGCACGAATCCCGGCAGCCCCACGACCACGAAGGCGAGTTGCCAGCTGCGCAGGTCACCGAGCAAAGGCAGGTGCACGGAAGGGAGCGAGGCGATGTGGTGCACGAGCGGCCCGCCGAAGAGGAAGGCGGTGCCCGCGCCGAGGAAGGTGCCCGCCATGAACAGGCTCAGGGGCGGTGCGCGGCGCTCGCGGGGGAAATAGTCGCTGATCAGCGAGACGCTGCAGGGCGCGACGCTCGCCTCGCCGAGCCCGACGCCCATGCGCGTTAGGAAAAGCGGCACGAAGCCACGCGCGAGGCCGGCCGCGGCCGTCATCGTGCACCATAGCGAAATGCCGATCGCGAGGATCCGGCGGCGGCTGTAGCGATCGGCCAGCCAGCCGATCGGCACGCCGATGAACACGTAGAACAGGCCGAAGGCGGGACCCATCAGCAGCCCGACCTGCAGGTCGGTGAGCGCGAGGTCGTGCTTGATCGATTCGAGCAGCAGGCTGGGCAGGAACCGGTCGATGTAGGAGACGACCTGGGTGGCGGTCAGCAGGATGACCACGTACCACGCATAGCGCCCGGCCGACGCCGCGGCACCCGCAGTCATGGGACGAGTCATGGCCAGTTCCGCTCGCACCGATCGCAGCCCCCGAAGCCTTGCGGTCAGGGTCGGCCGATCGCACCGCGCAGGCAAACGATATGAATTCGCCCAACATGTGACAATTCGTCACAATAGACCGATGCGACGCCTGCCCTCCATGCAGACCCTGCGCGCCTTCGAGGCCGCGGCACGCCTCGAGAGCTATTCGGCCGCGGCGCAGGAACTCGACGTCACCCATGGCGCGATCAGCCATCGCATCCGCGAGCTCGAGACGCAGCTCGGCATCACGCTGTTCCGCCGCGCCGGGCGCAGCATGTCGCCCACGCGCGAGGCCGTCACCCTGTTTGCGCAGGTGCGCGAGTCCCTCGGCCTGCTGCAGCGGGTATTCCCCGACGTCGCGCACGCGACGCCCGGCCGCCTCGTCGTGAGCGTTCATCCCTCGCTCGCGACGCGCTGGCTCGTGCCGCGCATCGGTGCCTTCCTGCGTCGCATGCCCGATCTTGCCGTCGAGGTGCGCTCGGTTGCCGACCTTGGCGACTTCCTGAGCCACGGCGTGGACGTCGCGATCCGCTACGGCGCCGGCACCTGGGGCAACGCGACCGGGGAGCGCATCGCGGGCGAAATGCTTTTCCCGGTCTGTACCCCCGCGTACCGGGACGCCCACCGGATCCGCACCCCCGGCGACCTGCGCCGCTGCCGGCTGCTGCGCCACGCGTGGCAACCCTGGCAGCCCTGGTTGCGTGCCGCCCGGCTGCGCATCAAGGAGCCTGCCGGCCAGTTGACGGTATCGGATACCGCCATGCTGCTCGAGGCTGCCGCCGCGGGCGAAGGCGTCGCCCTGGCGCGCAGCCTCTTCGCCGCCGACGACCTCGGACGCGGCCGCCTCGTGCGGCTGTTCGACATCGCGGTGGAGGACGCCTTCGCCTACTACCTCACCTGGCACCAGGGCGCCCCCCTGTCGCCGGCCGGCGCGGCCTTCCGGGATTGGCTCCGGGACGAGATCGCCACCCAGCCGCACAGCAGCAAGATCGACGCTGGCATGCGGCGCGCAAGGCGCGCATAGTCAAAGGTTCCTGCCAGGGAACAGGTGGACGGTCATGGGGGTTGCGGCAATCGATCATGCCCGCCTGATGCGGGTATCGGGAGATCGCGTGGAGGCCGCCGCGCGCGACGGCACCCGCCGGCAGCAGCACCTCGCGCGCCGCCTGATCGAGGACGCGGGCGCCTGGCGGATCTGGGAGCGCGAGCATGACGGCCTGATGCGCAAGGTCGCGTCCGCGCGCGGTGCGCTGCAGGCCTGCGCCCTGAAATCGGCATCGTTCCTGCTGATCGAGCGCGAGGCGCTTTTCGGGTACCTCACGGAACGGCAATTGCGTGGCGACACCCGCCGGCGCGCGCTGGCGCTGTTCCACGGTGCGCGCGCCTACACGGACGCCATGGTCGCCGAGCACGGCAACTACGTGCGGGCGAGCTGCAGCCACCTCTGCGCCTGCCATATCGGAACGGTCGAGATGCGGGATGGCGGCTTCCAGGAGCCCATGTCCCGCTACGAGGTCCTCTTCCGCGAATATTTCTGCGCCTTCTGCGATGTGTCGCTCGGCGCGCGCGCGGATGCGCCATCGTTGCGGGCGCTGCTGCCCTACCTCAAGCACCAGGTCGCGGAGCTGCGCGCGGCCATCCTTGCCATGCCACGCACGCTGCCGGACCTCGAGCGGGAAGCGCTCCTGCGCCGGCCGACCGGCGACACGATCCGCATGCCGAGGCCCTGCTGACCCATCCGCCCCGCAAGGCATTGCGCATGCGCGGGCCGTCGGCGCACAGTGCGCGAATTGCAGGGCAGCAGGCGGGGGTCATGCCGCACATCAGGACGGAACTGCCGGGTCCAAGGGCCCGCGCGCTGATGGCGCGCGACGCGGTCGTCACGACGCCGTCCTATCCGCGGGACTACCCGTTCGTGATGTCGCACGGGCGCGGCACGGAAGTCTGGGACGTCGACGGCAACCGCTTCCTCGACTTCGAGGCCGGCATCGCCGTCTGCTCCACCGGCCATGCCCATCCGGAAGTGGTTGCCGCGATCAAGGCCGCGGCCGACGACTTCGTGCATGTCTCGAGCGATTTCTGGCACGAGCGCATGACGGCGCTCGCGGAGCGCCTCACGCGGCTCGCACCGCTCGGCGAGCCCGCGCTCGCCTTCCTGTGCCAGTCGGGCACGGAGGCGGTCGAGGGCGCGCTCAAGCTCGCGCGCTACGTCACGCGCCGCCCCCGCTTCATCGGTTTCCTCGGCGGCTTCCACGGGCGCACCATGGGTTCGCTCGCGTTCACCTCGAGCAAGTACACGCAACAACTCGGATTCGCGCCCACCATGCCGGGCGTGACCCATGTGCCCTATCCCAATCCCTACCGGCCGCTGTTCGCGGGTGCGGACCAGGGCCAGGCCGTCATCGACTACCTGCGCATGCTGTTCGAGCGCAGCGTGCCGCCCGCCGAAGTCGCGGCGATCGTCGTCGAGCCGATCCAGGGCGAAGGCGGCTACCTCGTGCCGCCGGAAGGCTTCCTCGCCGGCCTGCGCGCGCTCTGCGACGAGCACGGCATCCTGCTTGTCTTCGATGAGGTGCAAAGCGGCGTGGGGCGCACCGGCCGGATGTTCGCGTGCGAGCACTGGGGCGTACGCCCCGACATCGTGACGCTTGCCAAGGGCCTCGGCTCCGGCGTGCCGATCGGCGCGGTCGTCGCGAAGCGTCGCTACATGGGCGAATGGAAGCGCGGTGCCCATGGCAATACCTATGGCGGCAACCCGCTTGCCTGCGCAGCGGCGAATGCGACGCTCGATCTCGTCGAGCGCGAGTTCGCGGCGCTCGCCGCGAAGAGCGGCGCCTACTTCAAGGGTCGGCTGCATGAACTCGCCGCCGCCTACCCGTGCATCGGCGAAGTGCGCGGCAAGGGACTCATGATCGGCATGGAATTGATCGGGCAAGACCCGGCGTGCGCGCCCGCGAAGGCGCTCTGCGACCGGCTCATCACGCGCGCCTTCCACAACGGCCTGCTGCTGCTCGCCTGCGGCACGAGCACGGTGCGTTTCATGCCGCCGCTCAACGTAAGCATCGCCCACATCGACGAGGCCCTCGCATTGCTGCGCGCGAGCCTCGACGAGGCGCTGCAGGGAGGCACTGCTTGACGAGCGAAAGACCCCGACGCGAGCTCGGTTTCTGGATGTGCACGGCGCTCGTCGTCGGCAACACGATCGGCATGGGCATCTTCATGATGCCCGCCGCGCTTGCGCCCTATGGCCTCAACGCCCTCACCGGCTGGGGCATCACCGTCGTCGGCTGCATGTTCCTTGCGCGCGTGTTCGCGCGCCTCGCACGCCACTACCCTTCCGCCGACGGGCCCTACGCCTACATCCGCTCGACACTCGGCCACTGGCCCGCATTCCTGTCGATGTGGAGCTACTGGGTATCGAACTGGATCACGAACGCGACGCTCGCGGTCAGCGTGGTCGGCTACCTCGTGGCGATCGCCCCGCCGCTCGCGCGATTCCCGCCAGCCCTGCTCGCACTTGCGCTGCTGTGGCTGCTCGTGGTCGTCAACCTGCTCGGCACTCGCGCCGGTGGGCGGGTGCAAGTCGCCTGCACCGCCCTCAAGCTGCTGCCGATGCTCGTGGTCGTGCTGCTTGGCGCCACGCTGCTGTTCACGGACCCCGGCGCCTATGCGCGCTCCGTACCGGCGACCGCCATCACCTTCCCGCAGACCATGGCCGCCTCGACCATCGCGCTCTTCGCGATGCTCGGGCTCGAATCCGCGAGCGTGCCGGCCGGCCGCGTGCGCGAACCCGGCCGCAACATCCCGCGCGCCACGCTGATCGGCACGCTGCTCACGGCGGTGATCTACATCCTCGTGTCGACGGTGCCGCTGCTGCTCCTGCCGCAGGCCGAGCTCGCGCAGTCGAGCGCGCCCTTCGTGGACCTGCTCGAGCGGCAACTTGGCGAGGGCAACGGGCGCTGGGTCGCGCTCTTCGTCGTGGTCAGCGGCCTCGGCGCCCTGAACGGCTGGACGCTGATCGGCGGCAACCTGACCGCCACGATGGCGACCCAGGGGGACTTCCCAGCGGCCTTCGCGAAGCTGAACAGCCGCGGCGCGCCCGCCCGGGCGCTCGCGATCACGGGACTGCTCGCAAGCGCGATGATCCTGATGAACTACAGCCGCTCGATGGTCGAGGGTTTCGTGTTCCTGAGCACGATCGTGACCGCCGCGAACCTGCCGCTGTACCTGTGCGCCTCGCTGGCGCTCATCGTGCTGTGGCGTCGCGGCGAACGCCCGGCGGGCAGCGACCTGCAGGTCCTCGGATTGGCGGGCACCGCCTACGTGGTGCTCACCTTCTACGGCGTCGGCCACGTCCCCTTCCTGTGGGCGCTGGCGCTCGCCGTCGCGGGCGTGCCGATCTCGCTCTGGTCGCGCCGCGGCGAGCGCGTTCAGCGTGCGCCGAGCGCGGCCTCGTAGAGCCCGTCGAGGAAGCGCAGCTGCTCCCCGCGCTCGGGCTTGCGCACCGTGATCGTCTCGCCGAGATCGAGCAGCCGGTCTGTCGCACGTTCGTAACGCGGCCAGTGCGGCAGTCCTGGGCCGTTCGGATCGCCGTGTTTCGCGAAATTCACCCAGTAGCCTGAAACGATGCGCGCCATGCGCTCGTCCGCCGAGGTGGGTGGCGTCTTGCCGCGCCAGCGACCGCCCATGCCGAGGTCGCCGAACACGAAGGCGACATCGTCGGAGTGGCCGGCGCCGGGAACCGAACCGCGCCGGCCCTCGCCCACGTAGCTGAACTCATAGAACCATGCCGGCTGGCCGACACTCGGCATCTCGCCCGCAAGGAAGCGCGCGGGGCCGCGAAACAGCATGTCCATGAACCAGGTCTTGACCAGCGCCGCTTCGTCGAACCCGGCGTAGGCCTGCTGGACCGCCGCGGGATCCTCGCCCCGCAGCATGTCCTTGAGCTTGAACTGGTACGGCCCGAGGAGCGAGGCCTCCCAGCTCGTCGTGCCGGACAGGAAGGGCACGGGCTGCTGGCGGCCGGCGCGGAAAATGCGCGAGATGTCGTCCGGCAGCACCTGCCCGTCGACCACCGGATTCATCGAATTCGGTATCTCCTTCTCGGAGTACGCGATGATCTTTTCGGCCGGCAAGGCGCGCAGCTTCGCCGGCGCATCGCGATCGTCCGCGATCCCGAGGCTTGCGGCCATCTGCAGGCCATCGGCCTCGAGCGACAGGAAGGCGCCGCCCTCGCCGCGCAGCTTGCGATCGCCCTCGATGCGCGATGCGCCGCTCTGCGCGATGGCGCCCTGGAACAGGCCGCGCGCGGACGGCGTCGCCATTAGCGTCGTGACCGACACCCCCCCGGCTGACTGGCCGAAGATCGTCACGCGCGCAGGATCGCCGCCGAAGGCCGCGATGTTGTCGCGCACCCAACGCAACGCCGCCACCTGGTCCATCAGCGCGTAGTTCGCGAGCGGCTCGCCCGGCATCGAGGCCGACAGCGCCGGATGCGCAAAGAGACCCAGCCGGTCGAGGCGATAGTTGATCGTGACGACCGCCACGCCCTTGTGCGCGAGCGCGAAGGGCTCGGCGCCCGGCCAGGACCCGGCGCCCCAGCGGTAGCTGCCACCGTGGATCCACACCATGACGGGCACGCGTGCGCCACCGTCGAAGGCGCCGCCCGGCACGTAGATGTTGAGCTTGAGGCAGTCCTCGCCCATCTCGAGCCCCGCCAGCGGATAGGGCGTGCGCCTCGACTGCGGGCAGATGGTGCCAAAGGCCGTCGCGTCGAGCACCGCCTCGCGCAGCGGTGCGGGCTGCGGCGGCTGCCAGCGACGCTCGCCGGCTGTCGTTGCGGCATACGGCACGCCGCGAAACACCGCGACTCCGCCCAGCAACTGGCCGGCGACCCCGCCTTCGGCGGTGGGAACGACGCGCGTCGGCGCGGCCGAAGCCGGTGCCGACGCCATCGAGACACAGAGCAGCGCAAGGCCGCCGAGACGGGTGAGTGCCTTCATGTCAGAACTTGTAGCTCGCCGTGAGTCCCCATGTGCGCAGGCGAGGATACGAGACCGTCGTGCGGTTGAGGAAGATGGCGACCTGGTTGTCCACGTAGTTGTTGAGCCACGAGTCGCGCAATGCGCCGGTCGGCGTCCCGTCGTCGGTCAGGTTCTCGCCCCACAGCTCGAAACGCCAGCTGCCCGACTCGAGGCCGAGGCGCGCATTGAGCCGCTCGGTCGATCCGGTCTTCGTCAGGCCATCGGACATCGGCTTCTGGCTCGTCTTGTAGGAAAAGTCGACGCGACCGAAGAAGTCGAAGGTGGAGAACGCCGCGTGGCGGTAGTCGATGCCCAGGTTCCACTGGGTCGGCGAGGTGCGCGGCAGGTCGAAGCCCGAGATGTCGCCGCCCGAGGCCGCGAACGACGGCAGCGTGACGAGGCTGCGGTTGACCGCATCCTTGAACTCGGCGTCCGTGTATGCAAAGCCGGCGTTCGCACTGAAGCCCATGCCGAGCGCGGCGCGCAGCGCGAGCTCGATGCCCTGCGAGGTCGCGGTGCCGACGTTGAGCGTAACGGTCTGCGGGATGCTGGCGCCCGGCGAAAGCGCCGGCAGCTGCATGTCGGTCCAGTCGACGTAGAACAGCGCGACGTCGAAGGCCACGCGGCCGCCCGCCAGCGAACCCTTGGTGCCGAGCTCGTAGGTCCAGTTCTCCTCGGGTTCGAACGACTCCTCGGCGGCGACGCTCGCATTCTCGTTGAAGCCGCCGGCCTTGATGCCCTTGGCGGCCGAGGCGTAGACCATCAGCGCCTCCGTTGCGCGGTAGTCCACCGTGAAGCGCGGCGTGAAGAACGACCAGGTGTCGTTGAACTCGCGCGGATTCACGATCACGCGACCGTCGCGCACCGGGGTGCTCTGGGTCTTTTCCTCCTCGGCGTAGCGCGCCTCGACACGACCGCGCAGGCGATCGGTCAGGTCGTACTCGAGGGCGCCGAACACCGCGCGGGACTCCGTCTCGCGCGAGAAGCGCGAGAAGGCCGGCACGCCGGAGGCCGTGAACCAGGGCGTCGCGATCGCGGTGAAGAACGGCGGAATGAAGCTGACGAAGTTCGCCGGCAGCGTGCTGAGCGCACCCGCATCGAGGCCACCGTCGTACTTCTGCTCGTAGTAGTACAGGCCCGCCGTCCAGCGCAGGCGCGTGCCTTCGCCGCCCGAGAGGCGCAGCTCTTCGCTGAACTCGTCCACGTAATCCCGGTCGCCGCGGAACAGCTTCGACTGGAACACCTGCGGCACGACGGCATTGTTGGGCAGCCGGCCGAGGTAGAACCACGATGCCGGGCCGACCAGCCGCGTGGCGTCGGACAATGCCTCGTGGCGCAGCGTGTTGTAGCCGGTGAGGGAGGTCAGCCGGCCGATTCCGGTGTTCCAGTCGGCCTGCAGGCTCGCGCGGAACACTTCACGGAACTCGCCCACGCCGCGCGGATCCGCGCCGAGTGCGCTGGTATCGGCGTCCGGCAGCTCGCCGCAGAACGCGAGCCCCTGGTTGGCCGGGTTGAACTCGCAATTGCCGCGCACGAAACCCGCGGCCGGGGCACCGATCTCGTCGTCGGAGTAGTAGGCGTTGGCCCGCACCGAGAAGCTCTCCGTTGGCTCCCATTCGAGGCCGCCCGAGTACGTGCGGTATTCGTGGCCGCCGAGCTCGTCGCCCGGGGAACTGCGGTTCGCGTAGCTGCCGTCGAACTCATCGAAGCCGACCGACAGCCGGCCGCGCAGGGTCTCGGTCAGGGGGCCGCCCACGTGCAGGGCCGCCCGCGCCGTCCCGTCCGAGCCACCCGTGGCGGAAACCCGGCCGCTGAATTCATTGGGCGCGGCGCGCGTGACGAAATTGATCGCGCCCGCGAAACTGTTGCGGCCGTACAGGGCGCTCTGCGGGCCCTTGACGACCTCGATGCGCTCGACGTCGAGCAGGTTGAAATTGAGGCCGGAGCGACCGGATACGTTGACGCCGTCGAGGAAGATCTCGACGTTGTTGACGTCGCCGAACACGTCGTTCTGGGTCAGGCCGCGGATGGTGGGGATCGCGAGGTACTCGCCGATCATCGTATCGAACACGAGGCCGGGGGTGAGGGCCGCCACGTCGCGCAGGTCACGGATGCCTGCCGCCTCGATGTCCTCGGCCGTGAAGGCCGTGATCGCGACCGGCACCGTCTGCAGGCTCTCGGCGGCCTTGCGGGCCGTGACGACGATCTCCTCCAGCACGTTGACGTCCCGCGCTTCCTGGGCGCCTACCGGTACGGCTGCCGCCGCCGCCGCGAACATTGACACCACTGCCTTGATCCGAGTCATGGACGCTCCCCGTGAAGTCATGAGCAAATGGGCGCAACATCCACGGCCGCCGCGGCACCGGCAAGCGCGTTTTCGCGACCGAACCGCCTTTTTTCGTGGATGGCATTGGCGTTCGCGAGTTACTGGGTATGATTCAGCCCCCACGGCCCCTTGGGAGCCTCCGGATTTGACGAAAGTGCGGCGCTGGCTGAGGTTTGAGTTCGACGGCATGACGCCGGCGACGGCCGCCCTGTTTTACCTCGCTGCACCGCTGCTGGTCGGCCTGCTGCTGGGCTGGAACCGCATGCTGGTCGGGAGTCACCTGTCACGCACCGGATCGACCTTGTTCTGGACGGGACTCGTCGGAATCGTCTGGGTCGCGGCCATCGTGGGCACTCGACTCGTCGGCGCGCTGACCCGTCGATGGCGCTGGCCGTACTGGCTCATGGCATTCACCGGCTCCCTCTTCGGCATACTCCTCTTCTACTGGCCAATCGCCCGCTACCGGCACTTCGGGCTCAGCCTGCTGCCCGAGGAGTTCAAGCTGCTCGCGCCTCCCTTGCCCTGGCCGACCCTCGAATACCTGCCTCGCCTCTTCGCGAATACGCTACCGGGCATGCTGTATTGGGTCGTGGTCTATTGCGCATTCGAGAAGTGGACGGCCCTTCGCGACGGCGGGCTGGCCACGCCGGTCGCGCCGGCAGCGGGCGTCCAGCCGGGCGCCAGCGCCGAGGCGACCCTGCGCACGCGCCTGCCAGCGCACCTCGATGCCGAGATCATCGCGCTCAAGGCCGAGGACCACTATGTGCGCGTCTATACGCACAAGGGCGACACGCTGGTCCATTACCGGTTCCGGGATGCCGTGCAGGACCTGCGCGGAGTCGACGGCCTGCAGGTCCATCGTTCCTACTGGGTGAGGCGCTCGGCGATCACCGGCCGATCCGCCAAGGCGCACAACCAGATCCTGCAGGTGGGCCGCGACCTGAAGATACCGATCAGCCGCAGCTTCCAGCGGGCGCTGGACTCAGGCGGCCCGGTTCGCGCGGCAGGCACCGGAACGCACGCAATCAACTGAACTGGAACCAGGCGGAACTGCGGGCGACGAGCGAGGACCTCGAAGCCAACCTCGACTCGCGTCGCCTCACAGCTTCCAAACCATGCCGCATGTGGAAGTATTGCAAGGGACTGCCTGCCCGGTGCATCGTCCGCCCACTTCCAGCCAGCCGGAGCGACCCCGAGATGCGTTACGCCATCGTTGCAGCGGCCCTGTGCCTGATCGCGCCTGCGTCCGGGGCCGTGCACTCTTCCAGCGACGTGCAACGAGCGGTCCTCGTTACGGGCGCCAGCAGCGGCATCGGCCGCAAGGTCACCGAGCGGCTCGCCGCCCAGGGCTACTTCGTTTATGCGGGCGCGCGCAAGGGCGAGGACCTCGAGTCGCTCGGCAAGCTGAAGAACGTGCAGCCGCTGCGCCTCGATGTCACGAGCGCCGCCGATATCACCGCCGCCGTCGACGCGGTGACCAAGGGCGGGCGAGGCCTGCACGGCCTCGTCAACAACGCCGGCATCGCGAGCACGGGCTCGTTCGCCGACACGGCCGAGGACGATTTCGACCTCGTGATGAAGGTGAACGTGTACGGGCCGTGGCGCGTGACCAAGGCCTTCACGCCGCTGATCGTCGCCGGCAAGGGCCGGATCACGACGATCGGCTCGATCTCGGGGATCCTCTCGACCCGCGACCTCGGCGTTTACAGCATGACCAAGCACGCGATCGAGGCCTACACCGATTCACTTGCCGCGCAGATGGCGCCGCTCGGCGTCGGCGTGAGCGTCATCGAGCCCGGCAACTACAACTCCGAGATCGGCCGCAACGCCGCGCAGCGCCTCGGCATCGAGTCGCGCCTCGCCGACCGCTCGCGATTCAAGGATCCGGACGACGTGGCGGCGGCGGTCGAAGATGCGCTGTTCTCGACGGCGCCGAAGCGCCGCTACATGGTCGTCCCAAGCCAGGACGAAGCGGCGCTCACGATCAGGAAGGCGATCGAGGAGCTCGTGCAGCTGAACCAGGACCAGCCGTTCAGCTACGACCGCGACTCGCTCGTGAAGATGCTCGACGAAGCGCTCGCCGTACCCGTAAGGTAACACCGGCGCGGCATTCGCCGCGCTACGGCAACGACGAAGGACGCCCATGGCGAAAGACCGGCTTTTCCTGCTCAAGCCCGACTTCCGTGACGGCGACAAGGGACCGTTCTACTGCCCGGACGGCCTCTGCGTCGAGGGCTTGCTCAGCTACTACCCGCAGCTGCGCAAGCAGATCGAAGTCACCTACCTCGACTTCCCGCGCCCGCGCGCCGTGCTCGTGGGCGAGCTCGGCGCCGAGCACCAGGGCTGCCCGGTGCTGATCCTGGGCGGCGACGCCGCCGCCGCCAGGGCAGCGGGCCTCGGGATCCAGCACGCAAAGGGCAAGGCCTTCCTCGCGCAGCCCGCGGGCATAAGCGCCTACCTGAGTGCCGCCTACGGCATCGGCACCCCGCACTGATCGCGGCGCGCGCCGGGGCTAGATGTCTCCGCCGACGCGCACGAGGGAACGGCCGCGCAAGGCCCGGCCCTCGAACAGCCGGTGCGCCTCGGCGATATCCTCGAGCTCGAACACGCGCTCGATCGGGATGCGCCAGCGGCCGGTCGCCAGCTTTTCCTCGATTTCGGCATTCTCGGCACCGCGCGTGCGCGCCTGGTGGAAGAACTGCACGAAGCCCGAAACGCTGATCGACTTGCCGATCAGCATCGAGACGTTGACTTCCGGAGCCTGCCCGCCCATTGCGCCGATGTAGATCACATTGCCGAGCGGCGCGATCGCCTCGTAATTCCTCACCGACTCGGGTCCTGCATTGCCGTCGATGATCACGTCTGCGCCGTGGCCGCCAGACTGCTCCTTCACTTTCGCCGGCCAGGGCTCGCTGCGATAGTCGATCAAGTGGTCGGCGCCGAACTGGCGGGCGTACGCGACCTTGTCGGGACCACCCACGAGGCCATGGACCGTGGCGCCCGCCTCCTTCGCGATCTGCGTCACCATCGCACCCACCGATCCCGCGGCCGAGTGCACGACGACATGCATGCCGGGGCCGACCCGCCCCGCGGAGCGCACGAGGTGCCAGGCGGTCACCGCGGTCGTAGAGAAAGCGGCGCCAATCTGCCAGGACAGCCGGTCCGGTATTGCCACGACCCGCGCAGCCGTGGCGATCGCGAACTCGCCGTTGCCGCCCCACTCGCTGTGCGACGCGACGCGTCGTCCGATCATCGTCCGGTCGACATCGGCGCCCACCGCATCGATGCGGCCGGAGTATTCATATCCCGGAACGAAGGGAAAGCCCGGATGGCCCCACTTGATGCGGCCCGCGCGCGCATGGGTATCGAGCGGGTTGAGCGCCGCGTAGGCGACGCGGATGCGAACCTGGCCTGCACCGGGTTCAGGCACCGGCCGGGTTACCAGTTTCAGGGATTCGGGTCCGCCGGCCGCCTCGGCCAGGACTGCACGCATGGTCTTGCTCATGGCTTCATTGTCCTCGATGTCAGACGGTCATCACGATCTTGCCGAAATGAGTGCGCTCGTCGATCATCTGGTGGGCCCTCTTGAGCTCCGCCAGCGGCAGCACGACGTCGAGCACCGGCTTGAAGACGCCCTGCGCGAACAGCGGCAGCGCGATCTCGCGGAAGCTCGCCATCGATTCAGGCATGAAGCGCGGGCTCGTCGAGATGCTCATCGAATGCAACTCGACGTTGCGCACGCCGATGTTGAGGCTGAAGCACACCTGGCGCCCGCCGGTGCTGCCGTACATCACGATCTTGCCGCCCATGCCCATCGAGTCGAACAGCATCGTCGCCGTCTCCTCGCCGATGGTCATCAGCCCCACGTCGACGCCCTGCCCGCCCGTGTCGGCCGCGATGCGCTCGGCGAGGTTCTCGCGCTTGTAGTTGTAGCCGGCATCGAGCCCCCATTCGCGCGCGCGCGCGACCTTGTCGTCGCGACTCGCGGTGCCGGCGACCCAGCAGCCGCGCTGCTTCGCGATCTGCAGGGCGGCACTGCCGACGCTGCTCGCAACCGCTTCGATCAGCACGCGCTGGCCGGGGCGCAGCGCCGCGACCGTATGCAACGCATGCCAGGCCGTGAGCCAGCCGACCGGCACGGCCGCGCCCTGCTCGAAGCCCAGGTTGTCGGGCAGCGGCAGCAGGTGCTCCGCGTCGATGCACACGTACTCCGCATGGGCCCCGCGCGCGCGGCCGAAGACGCGCTGGTCCACCGCAAAGCCCTCGACGCCCTCGCCGAGCTTGTCGACCACGCCGGCGGCTTCCATGCCCACGACGAAGGGCAGCGGCTGGCCGCTGTAGGTGCCGGCGCGCATGCGCGTCTCGGCGAAGTTCATGCCGGTCGCGCGCACGCGCACGCGCACCTGGCCGGGGCCGGGCTCGGGCACGGGCAGGTCCTCCCAGTGCATCACATCGAGGCCACCAAATTCTCTGACGATCCAGGCTTTCAAGTTGCGAGTCTCCGTTGCACCTCGTCGACGTCGAGCCCCGAGGGCAACGGCTTGAGGTAGAAATAAAGTATTGCCGCGAACAGGAGCGGCACGGCGCCGCCCGCGAACATCGCGACGTCCCAGCCGCACGTGTCGGCGAGCCAGCCGATCATCGCCGGACCCGTCGCCTGCCCGAGCGACACGGCGAACGAGCCGCAGAATGCGAGGCCGGTGGCACGCAGGCGGGTCGGGAACAGCTCGGCGATGTAGGCGAACTTGACGGCCGCGGCGCCCAGCAGGAATACCGCCATGATCGAGAACGCGATCATGCTGGCGAGGTATCCGTCGGTGAACCAGAGGAAGATCACGAAGAAGAAGCTGCCGAGCAGCGTCCAGATGATCGTGGTCGTGCGTCGCGTCAGGTGGAACTCGCCGACCCAGGCCGCGAGCACATAGCCGGCAATGCCGATCAGGTTGCTGAGGCCCACGAGCGTGGCGGTGCCCGCGATGTCGAAGCCGCGCGCCTCGTGGAAGTAGATCGGCGAGAAGACGAACGCACCGCCGTAGGCGATCACGAAGAAGTACTGCGCGGCGAACAGCGTCAGCGTCCGGCGCCGGATGCCGGGCGCGAACAGCTCGCCGAGCGAGGCCCGCTTCGCGTTCGGCGCAGCCGCCACGAAACGCGAGGACTCACGCACCACCCTCGCCACCACGAAGGAGAACGGCAGGCCGAGCAGCCCGGCGACGAACAGCGCCCGCCAGCCGAAGTCCGCCAGCAGCACGACGGCGAGCAGCGATGCGAGGAACCAGCCGAGGGGATACGCGACCTGCAGCAGCCCCGTCATGAGGCCGCGGATGCGCGGCGGCGCCTCTTCCGCAACGAGCGCGCCGGTCGCCGGATACAGCAGCCCGCCGCTGGCCATGCTGGCGGCGCGCAACGCGCCGAGCGAGAGCGCCCCGGATGCGAGGCTGTGCGCGGCGACGAAGACCGACGAGGCGGCGATGCCGCCGATCATCGTCTTGCGGCGGCCGATGCGGTCGGCCAGCATGCCGAGCCACACGAGCGCGGCGCCGCCGAGCGCGAAGCCGGCACCGGTCAGGAGCCCGATCTGCGTGCGCGTGAGGTCGAGGTCCCGGCGGATGAGCGGCAGCGCATAGCTCCAGAGCGCGAGGTCCATCTGCGAGAGCGCGTAGGCGCCGAAGCAGGCGAGCCACAATCGCCCCGGATAGCCCCTCACCAGCGGGAGGAGATCCGCAGGCTTCACGCAGCGAGTCCCGCGCGCTCGGCGCCGGATGCCTGCTGGAAGGTCCAGGTCATGCCATCCGGCGTCACGCAGCTGAAGGCACGCACGCCGAACTCGTCGGCGCGCGGGTCCGTCACGGCACGGCAGCCTGCCGCGAGGCACCTCGCCCGCAGCGCCTCGAGGTCGTGCGCGCGCCAGGTGAACAGCGTGCAGCCGAGATGACCGGGTTGCGAAACGGCGAGCCGGTCCTCCAGCCGCGACGAAGACGGAAAGCGGAACAGGTAAAGCCGGCCCGAGCGGCGCTCGCCGCTGCCTTCGCCCGAACGCGGCTCCTCGAGCGTGTGGCACCAGTGGGTCTCGCCCTCGCGCAGGTCGAACACCGTCCGGCTGGCCATCGACTTCTCCCAGCTGACTTCCTGCACGGACTGCTGCTTCAGGCCCAGCACGTCCGCGTAGAACGAGAACACGTCCTCGTCGTCGCTTTCGACCATGAAGCTCGCATTGACGATCTGCGATGCGCGCAGCAGCGCGCCGTCGTCGATGCGGCCGAGGAACGGGCTGTCGTAGTGAAAGCGCTCGAGCAGCGCTTGCCGCCAGAGTGGCTGCAACAGGGTGTACTCGCGCGCCGCGACCAGCGTGTCGCGGAACGGCCGCGCCGCGCGGCTGCCGAACAGCTGCGGGTTGTAGGACGACAGGTCGATGAAGCTCGGCGGCAGGTCCGCGACCGGCGCTCCCTGGCGGCGCGCCAGCGCGCCGTGGTTCGCGACGTCGAGTGCGCTGCGCACGAACTGCATGACCCAGCGGCTGCCGTGGGCGCGCAGTCCCGTCGGCCCGATGCCGGGGCCGAGCGGGCGTTCCCACTGCATGAGGCGCACGAGGCCGTGGTCGGCATCGAGATGCGCAAGGCGCAGCGAGCGCAGCGCGGAACGCACGCCGTAGAGCGCGTGCGCCGCATCCTCGTCGAGGCTGCCGTGCGTGCCGGCGCGGTAACCGTACGCTGCCCAGTATTCCGCGGCGGCGTCGAGATCCGGAACCCCGAAGCAGGCCTCATGCACTCCGCCCGCTGCCGTCAAAACCGGTACCTCAGGTTCGCCGACCAGGTGCGCGGATCGGCGGGATACAGCACGGTCGTGAGCCCTGCGATGTAGAGACCCGCGCCGATGTAGTGCTTGTCCGTCAGGTTCTTGCCTGCGACCGTCGCGCTCCAGCGATCGTCCCCCGAAGTCCAGGACAGCGACGCGTCGACGAGCGTGAGCGCCGGTGTCGCGACGATCGGCGTGTTCGCGACCACGTTCTGCATGCGCGTGCGGTGGCTCACGTCGCCGCTCAGGCGCAGCGTGCCGGGCACGGGCAGCGGCAGCGCCCACGAGAAGCCCGCGGCATACGACCAGCGCGGCGCGCCCTTCAGGTCGAGGTAGGAGACATCCTGCAGCACGCCGCCCACGCGATCCTGGAACTCGTCGTAGCGCGCGTCGAGATAGCCGACCGTTGCGTAGGTGCTGAGTCCGGCCACTGGCGCCGCTGACAGCTCGAGCTCGAGGCCCCGGGTCGTGGCGGCGGCCGCGTTGAAGCGGCGGCCGACGTTCGTCACGGGGTCGAACGCCGAAAGCTGCAGGTCCGAGTAGTCGTTATAGAACCAGGTCAGGTTCGCGCGCAGCCGCCGCTCGAATAGCTCGGTCTTCACGCCCGCCTCGATGGTCGAGACCTCCTCTTCGTCGTAGGGCGTGAGCGCGGTGACCGGCGTGCTGCTGCGGTTGAAGCCGCCGGCCTTGTAGCCCTCCGACCACGAGGTGAAGAGGAATACACCATCGGCCAGCTTGTAGTCGGCGGCGAGCCGCGGCGTGAAGGCCGTCCACTTCTTGTCGACGAGGAAACGGCGGCCGAGCGTCGGGTAGCGGTCGTCGAAGTGCTTGTCGTCCCAGGTGTAGCGCGCGCCGGCGGTCAGCGTCAGCGCGTCGGTCACGGCAAACGAGGCCTGGCCGAACAGCGCATAGCTGTCGGTATCCTGGTCGGTGAGGTCGGGCAGCGCCGTCACCGGCGCGGCGGGGTTCGGGCGGCTGCCCGAATAGTTGATCGTGTCGTGGCGAATGTCCTCGGTGAACCAGTAGGCGCCGACGATCGCCTTCGTGCGACCCCAGTCGCCGGCGAGCGTGAGTTCCTGGCTCAGCTGGCTCTGCTCGGTGTCGAAGGCGAAGTGCAGGATCGTGCGCGCCTCGCCGTCGTTGTCGAACAACCCGTGGTTGCGCAGGTCGCGCCAGGCGGTGATGGAGCTCAGCGTATAAGCACCGCCCGTCCACGTACCCGTGAGCGCGACACCGCGCGTGCGTAGGTAGCCGCTCGGATCGGCATTCGCGGTCGTCTTGAAGAGGTCCGCCGGATAGCCGCCGAAGGCGCTCGCGCCGACGCCGACGTCGGCGAGGTCCTCCGACCAGTCGGCCGCGAGCCTGAACTCGAGGGCCCCGGTTGGCGACCAGACGAGCTTGCCACGCGCGGCCGTCGTGTCCCTCGAGTTGACGTCACGGCCGAGCGTCAGGTTGTCGACGGTCCCGTCGCGCTCATGCTTGAGGACGCTCAGCGAGCCCTTGAGCGTTTCGGTCAAGGGGCCGCCGACCAGGCCACGGAACTGGCGCCGGTCGTAGCTGCCAGCCGTGAAGTCGATCGATCCGGCGAGCACGTCGCCCGGATCGCTGGTGATGATTTTCACGGCACCGCCGGAAGTATTGCGGCCGTACAGCGTGCCTTGCGGACCGCGCAGGACCTCGATGCGCTCGACGTCCGAGAAATCGAAGATTGCGCCCTGTACGCGCGAGTAGTACACGCCGTCGACGTAGAAGCCGATCGCGCTGTCGGTGGTCGGGGTCGACTGGTCCTCACCGACACCGCGCAGGAAGACGCGCGCCGCGTTGGGCAGCGCCGTCACCGGCTCGATGCGCAAGTTCGGCACCTGCGCCGCGACATCGAGCGTGTTCTCGATCTGGCGGTCTTCGAGTGCCGAACGGGTCAGCGCCGTGACCGACACCGGCGTCGTCTGCAGCGACTCGGCGCGCCGCTGTGCGGTCACCGTGATTTCCTCGAGGGCTGCCGCAGGTTCCTGGGCGTTGGCGGACACCGCGACGATCGCGGCAGGCAGCAGCAGTATCAGGCGATGGTTAGACACGGGTCCTCCTTCAGGACTTGCACGCCCGTCAGGGAGCGACGGGCATGAGTGAGTCGGCGAAGCGTTCCTGGATGACGCGACGCAGCTCGTCCATGAAGGCGAGCGTCGCACGGCCGATGATCGTGTCCTTCCGGTGGAACAACGAGTAGGTGTATTCGAAGCTGAGGTCCGGCAGGCGTCGCTCGACGACCGCGCCCGAGGCGAGCTCGCGACCGAAGAAGAGGCGGTTCGCGATCACGAGGCAGCCTTCGTCGAGCAGCAGGCCGCGCGTGACCAGCGGGTTGTCGCAGTCGACCACGCGCGGCGTCGCGAGGCCGCGCGCGGCGAACGCAGCGGCAATCGTTCGCCCCGTGACGTCGTTGCGCCAGACGCCGACGAACGTCTCGGCCACGAAGTCGGCGAGATCGAGCGTGGCCCGCGCGGCGAGCGGGTGTGATGCCGCGAGCAACAGGTCGCTGCGCATGCGGAAGAGCGGGATGCGAACGAGGTCGGCGGGATCGCCGCTCGCGGGCTCCCCCATCGCGACGAAATCGAGCTCGCCCTGCGCGAGCAGGGTGAGCATGTTGTCGGGATGCACGTTCGCGATCTTGAGGACGACGCGCGGATTGGCCGCGAGGAAGCGCCGTATCGCGGGCGGCGCGATGTATTCCGAGAACGATGAACCCAGCGCGAAAGTGAGTTCGCCGCGGTGTTCCTCGCGCAGCCCTTCGATCTCGGCTCGCGCCTTGCGCGTCTCGGCCTGGATCACTTTCGCGTACTGCGTCAGCGCGCGCCCGAACTCGGTCGGCACCGCGCCGAACTGCCCGCGCTCGAACAGGCGCACGCCGAGGGTCTCCTCGAGCGCGGCGACGCTCTGGCTGATGCCCTGCTTGCTGATGCCCAGTTGTTGCGCCGCGCGGCCGAAATGCCCCTGCTCGACGATCGCAAGGAAATGCCGCAGCTGTTTCAGGTCGAAGGCGGGAAGGTCGGAGTCGTGCGGCTCGGGCGGGCCGCCGCGCGTGCTCACGCGCCCGCCTGCTGCCCGAGCGGCAGCGTCTGGCCGAGCAAGCGGCCGAACGACAATGCCGGCGTCACGGACATGCCGCCGACATAGGCCTTGCCCGAGGTCTGGCTGTGGCCGAGCGCCTCACCCGCCGCATGCAGGCCCGGGATCGGCTCACCGCGGATATCGATCACGCGAAGCCGGGCGTCGACCGCTATGCCAACATTCGAGGTGATGGCAAAGCCCTGCATGCGGATCGCGTAGTAGGGCCCCTGGGCGATCTGCGCGGGAAGGTGCTTGCGTCCCCACGGGTCGCGGCCGCTCGCGACGCCCTCGTTGTAGCGCCGTACGGTGTACTCAAGGCCCTGCGCGTCGATGCCCGCGCGCCGCGCGAGTGCGGCGAGCGAATCCGCCGTGTAGAACACGCTCTGCGCAGCCGCGGCCTCGCGGATATCCTCGCGCGTCCAGTCCTTGATGCCCGGCGGCGCGGCCGCGAGCATGCGCTCGTCGAACACGATCCAGAAGCGCTGCTCGGGCTGCGGCAGGAGCGCGAGCTCGCGCTGGTGCACGCTCGGCTCGTCCTCGCGCACGAAGCGCTCGCCGCGCGCGTTCACGTAGATTTCCCACGGCGCGCGCCGGTCGGGCCAGGTCTCGAAACCGGCGCGCAGCGCGGCGGGCGAGGACTCGTCGGCCAGGATCGCGCCGAAGCTCGTGAGATACATGGAGCGGCCGCGCAAGTAGCCGCCGACGGATCGCGCAAGGCGCAGGCCGTCGCCTCGCGAGAACGGGTAGGCGGCGTCGATGTGCTGCCGGTAGCCGTCGAGCTCCTCCCACATCGCGGGATTCGAGGCGTAGCCGCCGCTCGCGAGCAGCACCTGGCGACCGCGATGGACCTGCTCGGTGCCGCCGCGCATGGCCCGCACGCCTTCGATCGCGCCGGCGTCGGACCGCAGCAGCGCGGTCACCGGGCTGTCGAGCAGCAGATCGATTCGGCCGTTTGCACGCTCGGCCTCGAGCTGTCGCGCGAGGACCTCGAGGATCGAGCGGCCGCCATTCGCGCCCCAGTAGTAGCGGCGCTGGCTGTAGAACTCGTGGCCCAGGCCCATCACCGGATGACCCGGCATGGGCTCGAGTCCGGCCTCCATCAGCCAGTCGAGCGTGGGACCCGCCTGGTCGACGGCAAGCCGCACGATCTCGGGATTCGCGGACCCCTGGGAAATGCGCATGACGTCGTCGAAATGCGCGTCGGCACTGTCGTCGATGCCAAGTGAACGCTGCAGCCGTGTGCCGGCTGCGCTCATCTGGCCGGTCGAGAAGTGCAGCGTGCCGCCGATCACGGGCGCCGCGTCGAGCAGCAGCACCCGGCCGCCGCGACGAGAGGCAAAGATCGCGGCCGGCAGGCCCGCCGTGCCGGCGCCGACTATGATGAGGTCATAGGCCGTGTTCCGCCCTGTCGACGCCACCCGCTCGGCGGCAGCGGATCGAAGCAGGCCGAGCGAAGCAAGTGACGCGGTCGTCGTGAGCAGGGTGCGGCGATTGAGCATGAGTTCCGAGACTATTGACGTGTCTGGATCATGTCAATTCCTACTGGACATGAGGACATTCTCAAAAGTTGGCTTCCCGGGCCGAGCCGAGTCGGTTCTGCCGGTCGCGGAGTCGCCCAAGCGCCGCCGCGCGGTGGTTCGGCCTCGGATTTCGCCCGGTCGCCCGCGTCAACGCCCAGGGCCAGGATGCGTTTGGATCAATCAGCGACTCAAGGCGCACAGGGAGGCAGCCATGAAGCCGACGGGGTCATCGCGATTTCGGCTGCCGCTCGCGGCACTCGCAGGCCTGCTCGCCTCTGCGTGCGGGGGTGGAGGGGGCTCGGGCGATAGTGGTGGCAACCCTCCCCCGCCGCCACCGCCTGGCGTCTCGAAGGCCCAGGCCTTTGCGTTTCTCAATCAGGCCACTTTTGGCGCGACCGAGGCCGAGGCGCAGCGCCTGCAGGGACTCGGCGATTCGACCAACGCCTACGCGCGCTGGATCGACGAGCAACTCCAGCAACCCGCGTCGCTCGAGCTGCCGCATGTCCAGGCGGCCTACGCGGCCCTGCCGCAGCCCGTGCAGAACTTCGGCCGGCTCAATGCGGATCGCGTCGACATCTGGTTTCGCAACGCCGTCAACGGGCCCGACCAGCTGCGGCAGCGGGTGGCGTTCGCACTCTCCGAGATCATGGTGGTCTCGCAGCAGAGTGCGCTCAACAACCGGCCGTTCGCGCTCGCCGACTACTACGATGTGCTCGCGCGCAATGCCTTCGGCAATTTCCGCCAGCTCATGGAAGAGGTCACGCTGCACCCGGCCATGGGCGTGTACCTGTCCATGCTCGGCAATCGCAAGCCCGACACGGCGCAGAACATCCGCCCGGACGAGAACTATGCGCGCGAGCTGATGCAGCTGTTCACGATCGGGCTCGTCGCGCTGAATCCCGACGGCACGACGCGCAAGGACACGCAGGGCGAGGCCCTACCCACCTACGACCAATCGGTCATCGAAGGCTTCGCGCATGTGTACACGGGCTGGTCCTGGGCCGGCGCCGCGACTTTCGGGCAGGCCCGCCCGTCGCTGCAGAACCAGGCGCTACCCATGCAGGCCTACCCCGAGCAGCACGACACCGGCGCGAAGAAGCTGCTCGACTATCCTGGCGCCGCACTCACCCAGATACCCGCACGTACCCCAGCCGATCCCGCGCGCGATCTCGACGACGCGCTGGACAACATCTTCAACCATCCGAACGTCGGGCCATTCATCGCGAGGCAGCTCATCCAGCGGCTGGTCACCAGCAACCCCTCGCCCGCCTACGTGCAGCGCATCGCACAGGCATTTGCCAATGACGGCTCGGGGCGGCGCGGCCAGCTCGGGGCGGTGGTGCGCGCGTTGCTGCTCGACCCGGAGGCACGCGGCGCGGCGCCCGATGCCACGACGGCGGGCAAGCTGAAAGAGCCGCTGCTGCGCGTGACCCAGCTGTGGCGCGCCTATGGCGGGCGATCTGAAAGCGGCCGCTACGACGTGCAGAGCCCCGCGGCGATCGCGGGCCAGGGACCGCTGCAGGCGCCCTCGGTCTTCAATTTCTTCAGTCCGTTCTACGCGCCGCCCGGCGAAATCGCCGCCCGGGGGCTGGTCGCGCCCGAGGCGCAGATCGCCACCGAGTATCTCTCGACGCTGCTCACCAACTATCTTTTCGTGCAGGCCTACTGTTACACCTCGGCCCCCGTCACGGGTTGCCCGGCCGTGCGCGCTGACGTGCGCCCCAATCTCGTCTTCATCGACGTGAGTGCAGAGTCCGGCCTCACGACGGACCCGCCCGCACTCGTCACCCGCATCGCCGGCAAACTCCTCGGTGGCCAGATCTCCGGCACGCTCGAAGCACAGGCACGGGCAGCGGTCGAGCGCGTGCCGGCAAATCTCGGTGGACTCAGGATCGCCGAGGCGCTTTACCTGATCTCGACCTCGCCCGAATACGCGGCACAGCGTTGAAGGAACAGCGATGAAGAACGCCCGCATCAAGCGTCGCCAGCTTCTGAAGATCGCCGCCGCCGGCGGCATGGCCTACGCCTTCGGCCGGCTGCCGGACGCTGTTCATGCGCAGGCGATCAACAGCTATGCGCGCTTCGCCGACTACAAGGCCCTCGTGTGCGTGTTCCTGTTCGGCGGCAACGATTCCTGGAACATGGTCGTGCCGCGCAGCGCGGCCGAGTACCAGGCCTACCAGCTCGCGCGGCAGAACCTCGCCGTCGCCCAGGCGAGCCTGCTGCCGGTCACGCCGCTCACACCGCTCGCGAACGGTGCGCAGCTCGGACTGCATCCGTCCATGCCCGAGATCGCGACGCTGTTCGAGCAGGACGGCAGCTGCGCCGTCGTCGCGAATGTCGGCCCGCTGATCACGTCGACGACGCTCGCACAATATCAGGCCCGTTCGGTCGCGCTGCCGCCGCAGCTCTTCTCGCACAACGACCAGCAGGACCAGTGGCAGTCGCTGCGCGGCAAGACTGTATCCGCCACCGGCTGGGCGGGACGCATCGCCGATGCACTCGGTTCCCAGACCGGGCCCGCCCTGCCGCTCAATGTGTCGCTCTCGGGCCAGAACCTCTTCCAGGCCGGCGCGGGCGCCCAGTCCTACATCATCGGGCCCACCGGCCCGGTGAACTACGCCGGCCTCGACGGCACGGATGCGCTCTCCATCGCCCGCAAGGGCGGCTTCGAGGCCGTGGCGCGCGCGAGCTACGGGACCGTTTACGAGCGGGCTTTCGCGGGCGTGCAACAGCGCGCACTCGAATCGGCGCAGACCGTCAACAATGCACTCGCCGGCGTGCGCACGCCGAACACCCCGGCGTTCAGCTCCGCCTTCCCCAATTCGCCGCTCGGCACGCAGCTGAAGACGGTAGCCGAGATGATCGCCGTGCGGGGCACTCTGCAGGCCTCGCGCCAGATCTTCTTCGTTGCGACCGGCGGCTTTGATTCGCACGACGACCAGGTCGCCGACCAGCCGGGCCTGCTCGCCAATGTGAGCGCCTGCCTGGATGCCTTCTATCGCGCGACCGTCGAGATGGGTGTCGCGCAGGAGGTCACGGCCTTCACGCAGTCCGACTTCGGCCGCACGCTCACCTCGAACGGCGACGGCACGGATCACGCCTGGGGCGGCGTGCAGCTCGTCGTGGGCGGCGCGGTGCGCGGCCACGACGTGTACGGCCGCTACCCGGTGCTGCGGCTCGGCGCGACGCTCGCGGCCGACGGCGCCGACGACGTCGGCGGCGGACGCTTCATCCCGACGACTTCATCCGATCAGTACGCGGCGACCCTGGCCCGCTGGTTCGGCGTGCAAGACGCCGATCTCGCGCGGGTCGCACCCAGCATCGGCAACTTCACCCAGCGCGACCTCGGCTTCCTCGGCTGAGCGGAGCCCGGGGGCGCAGCGGACCGTCGGGCTTCAGGCGGGCTGCCCTTCTCCTGACCCAGGAGCACGACGAGATGCCCGTCGGGATCCCGCAGCATTGCCACACTCGCCGCGTCGACACGGCCGGTTGCGAGGATGGAGTTCCCAAAGGCGGATTGCCGCAACGCCCTGAGCAGCTCGCCAACGCCCGCCGTGCACCAGATGAGCCTGTCCGCAGCGATCGCAGTCACCTCGTCGCAGCTCGCCGGACGGCCGCGCGGGTGGCGATAGGCGAGCAACTCCAGGTGCGGCGTGCGCGCACTGGCCTGCATGGCGATCACCTCCACCTCGACCCCGGGCAGTCCGTCGAGCCGCTCCTGCGCGCCGCCGTGATTGACGGTGCGCGCAACGACCCGAAAGCCGAGCAGCTCGTAGAAGGCGATGCTTCGCGCGCTGTCGGCAACGCAGATCGCGCTGTGATCGATGCCGAGTGTCACGGCCTGCTTGCGACGGGCCTGCCACTCGGGATCCCCGCTGCCTGCCGGAAACGCGATGAGCTCGAGCGGATGGCCGTCCGGGTCGCGGAACTTGAACGCCGTGACCGAACCGTTGCCGGGCGGCAGCAGTTGTGGGCCACCGCGCGTGATCCGCACGCCACCCAAGTCGACGACGTGCCGGTGGGCGGCTTCCATGTCGGAGACCACGATCGCGCAATGCTGGAACCAGGGGTCCGATGCGGCGGGAAGAGCCGGGTACGGCGTGCAAGCCGCGAACTCGAGCAACTCGATGCGCTCGTTGCCGAGCGCGAGCCCGGCGCAGCGTGCGGGCATCGTGGCCAGCAGCCGGGCCCAGCGGGGCACAGCGCCGTGCATGTCGATGACCCGGCAACCGAGCGCGTCGCGGTAGAAGCCGAGTGCGCGATCAAGGTTCGCCGTATTGCGGCCGTGCACGACGAACCGCCGCACGCCGCTCACGGGCGTCCAGCGCCCCTGCGGTTGACCCAGATTGCATACAGGCTCTGCGATGCGCACAGGAACAAGCGGCTCAAGTGGCGGTCGCCGAACGCGAGGTTCGCCACCGTGGACGGGACCCTGATCTTCCCGAGCAGTTGCCCGCCCGGATCGATGCAGTGAACACCGTCGCCGGCGCCCGCCCAGACATTCCCATCCTCGTCGCAGCGAATGCCATCGGCGTGACCGCGGTCCGCCGCGTAGAAGTCCCGCCCGTCGCGCAGCGATGCGCCGCCGCCGCACAGGTCGAACACGCGTATGCAACGGCGCGATGCCGGGTCGAATTGCAGGCCGGTCTCGGTCACGTACAGGTGCCTCTCATCGGGCGAGAAGCACAACCCGTTCGGGCCGGCGAGCTCGTCGGTTTCGGCAAGCAGCGAGCCGTCGCGCGGATCGAAGCGATACAGGGTCGCGGGCAGTTCCGCGGTGCGCCGCCCGCCTTCATAGTCGCTTTGCAGCCCGTAAGGCGGATCGGTGAACCAGACCGTGCCGTCGGACTTCACGACAACGTCGTTCGGCGAGTTGAGCGGCCTGCCCCGAAAGCGATCGACCAGCGTCGTGATGGTTCCGTCATGCTCGGTGCGCACGACGCTGCGGCCTCCGTGCAGGCAGCCGACCAGGCGACCCTCGCGGTCACGCGTGTGTCCGTTCGCGAAGCCCGCAGGCGCGCGAAACAACGATACGCCGCCCGTTGCGGTCCAGCGCAGGATGCGATCGTTCGGAAGGTCACTGAACAGCAGGCACTGCATGTCCGCGAACCAGGCCGGTCCTTCGAGCCAGCGGAACCCGTCCGCGAGCCTCTCGAGCGGGGCGTTCGCGAGCACCATGGCGCGAAAGCACGGATCGATGATTTCGCAGTCGTCCATAGGCGGCGCGCGGCCTACACCTGCACCAGCAGCAGCACCGCGGGCTCGCGCCCCACGGTACCCGAACGATGGCCCTTGCGACCGGTGGCATCGGCCTTGCACCCCTGGTCGCCACCGAATGACAACTCGCCCTTGCCCATCTCGACACGGCTGCCGTCCATGGTCTCGACGAACCAGCGTCCCGACAGCGGCACGATCCACTGCGGCGCGGGATTCTCATGCCAGTCGCCCTGCCATGCGACAGGCAGAACCGCGCAGACCAGGCGGCGAGGCGGCGGGCCCAGCACGGCATTCCACTGCGGTGCCGCTCCACCCATGCTCTGTCGCGTGAATCCGGTGAGCTCGCGTCGCGATTGCCGGCTCACGCCCTGCGCATCGACCCACACATGCCAGTAAGCGAGGGTCGGCGGCGACTCGTCGTTGCCGGGCCCGCTCACGGAGCGCCGCCGCGGCCCGGGACCCGCCCCACCGGTTCCACGTCCGCCGCCGGAGCGTAAGCCGCGGTCGAGGACCACGGATCGCGCATGATCACGTCGGCAGGGGCAAGGCGTGTTGCAAACACGATCAGGAGCAAGCCACCGACGAGGCCGAAGTTCTTCAGGAAGTCCCAGAAATGCGCACGCGCACGGCTCCCGCCGTGGTGCCAGAAATCCCCGAACCTCCAGAACGGATGGTAGAGAAGTGCAGTTACGACGCAGAAGAGCGCGAGGACCAGGGCGGCGATGCGATCGTGCCACCCCGCCACGATGCAGAACGGCGCTACCGCTTCGACGATGATCGCGCCGATCAGCAGCGGCGGACCACTGCCTGCCGGCAGGCTGGAGGAATCCGCCTGCGCGATGGCCTCGGGCCAGAACACGATCTTGTCGAGCGCGCTGAACGGGAACAGCACGACCAGGCAGGCCCGGACCAGCACCGGAATGAAGTACTGGTCCAGCCACATCAGCGGGTCCCCCCGCCGACGGCCGTGCCGCGCACAGGCACGGCTAGGCGCTCCGCTATCCGGTCCGCGACACGCAGCGCGTTGGCGATGATTGTCAGGGTCGGGTTCACGGCACCGATCGAGGGAAAGAAGCTCGCATCGACTACGTAGAGGTTGTCGAGCTCGTGCGCCTTGCAGTCGAGGTCGAGCACGGAGCTCCCGGGATCAGTGCCAAAGCGCGCGGTTCCGGCCTGGTGCGCGGTGCCACCGATCGGGATGTGCTTGCCGAGGTACAGCGTGCGCTCGAGCAGGCGAGGGTGAGTGCCGATCTGCGCCGTGAGCGCCTCGAGCTTCCGGCGCAGCCGCCCGTGCGCCTCCATGTTGTTGTCGGTCTGCTCGACGATGACGCGCCCGCCCTCGTAGCGGATGCGGTTCCCGGGGCGCGGCAGGTCCTCGCTCGACAGCCAGAAGTCCATCGAATGGCGCGCCAGCTCCTCGAACGGCATCTGCGGCAGCCACTCGAGCCACGCTGGCAACGACTCGCCACGCAGCGTGTCGGCGTGCGACTTGCCCGTCATCTGGATGAGGCCGAGCGGGTGCGGCGAGTCGTCGGCACCGAAATAGAAATCGCTGAGCGCGACGGTCTTCTGGAAAACCGTTTCGTTCGGCTCCCGCGTGATGGCGAGCAGAACCGACTGGTTGTGACGGATGTAGTTGCGGCCCAGCTGGTCCGAGCCGTTGGCGAGGCCGTTCGGGTGCCTGGCATTGGCCGAACGCAACAGCAGCAGCGCGCTCGACAGCGCCCCGCACGCGACGACCACGATATCCGCCCGGTAAGTCTCGCGGACGCCGGTGCGCTCGACCTGCACCGCGGTCACTGCGAGCCCCGACGCATCGGTATCGAGCTGCCGCACGTAGGCGCCCGTCAGCAGCGTGACATTCGGATGGTGCGCCAGCGTCGGCTCGATGCACATGACCTGTGCATCGGCCTTGCCGTTGGTGAGGCACGGATAGCCATCGAAGGCGCCGCAACGAAAGCATGGGCTCATCGGCTCGACCCTGCCGTCAATCTCGTCGAGCAGGATGCCGAGCGGCATGTGGAAGGGGTGCAGGCCGGCGCGCGTCAGGCTCTCGCAGAGTTCCTGCATGCGCGGCTCATGGGAGACCGGCGGATAGCGGTACGGCCCGTTGCGATGCGGCTCGTTTGGATCCTCGCCGGCCGCGCCGTGCACATGGAAGAGTTCTTCTGCTTCATCGTAGTACGGCTCGAACACGTCGTACTTGAGCGGCCATTCGGGCGAGACGCCGTCCGCGTGCTCGATCCGCTCGAAGTCGCGCTCGCGGAGCCTGAAGAGCGCCGCCCCGTATACCTTGGAGTTCCCGCCGACGCAGTAATGGAGGCCCGGGTGAAATGCGACACCGTGCTTGTCGTACCAGGTCTCGTGCGCCTGGTAGGCGTTCTCCACGAAAACCTTGCGTGCGCTGTAGTTGTCGAGGGAACGCTCGATATTTCCGCCGCGTTCGAGGATCAGGATGCGCTTGCCGCTTGGCGCGAGCCGCTGCGCGAGCGCGGCCCCGCCTGGGCCGGAGCCAATCACGATGACGTCGTAGCGGGTCTGCACCTCTCCGTCCAATGTCCGTCGACGCCGGACCTGCGCAACCGGCGACGGCCCACCGGCCAACGGCGGTGAGCCATGCCTTGAAGGACCATGCAGGGCGAAATCAGTTCCCGGCGCGAAAGGCGCGGTCCGTCCCGGAAAACAAAAAGCCCCCGCTGCTTTCGCAACGGGGGCTTTTCTCTATAGGACCCTGGCAGTGACCTACTCTAGCGTCGCAACAGGCGAAACTACCATCGGCGCGGAGCGTTTTCACTTCCGAGTTCGGAATGGGATCGGGTGGTTCCCGCTCGCTAATGCCGCCAGGGAAACTTTGCACAATCCGGAAGTTTTAGTTTTGACGCCCACGCC
>CAUJHJ010000050.1 GCA_963204835.1 Pseudomonadota bacterium | reverse complement strand
GGGCGAGCGACCGCTGCGTCGGGCTGGTCATTGAGCCCCCTGCGCGAGCTGCCCGGCCTGATCTTCGATCTCGGCCCATAGCTTGCGGACCCGCCGGATGCTCCGATTGATGTTGCGTACCGTGATGTGCCCGGCATGTATCAGATCGGTCATCGAGAGCTCGATGGCGTCGAGCTCCAGCCAATCGAAGAAGTCCGTGCCTGTCATGTCCGGCTCGTCGTCGAGCATTTCGGCGACGAGGCCAGCGAGACCGACGGCGTTGCGCGTGTCGCGGGACGCTTCGTAAAGGTCGGGGAACTCGCACTGACCGATGAACGTCCGCTCCTCGATCGGGTCGCCGCGGTGTCGCCACACCCGGGCTGAGCCAGTCAGGCCGCGATGCCGGGCGACGACGAGATGGGCGGCTTCGTGAATGCAGGCCCGCCGAAGGTCACGGGTCAGCCAGAAATCATCGTCTCGCGCGCTCATCGATGCCGCCCCTCGAGCAGGACGCGCATCGCCGCGAAAAATGGCGCCCACGAGGTGCACTCACTGCACAGGCGTTCGTCGCGCACGGGACGGAAGTGAGAGGAGCACGCGGCGCAGCGGCGGATCGGCTCGTGATCGGGCTTGGTGATTGAGTCGCTCGTCACGGCCGGCCCCGCACTGCAGGGGCGACGAGCGCGCGCCAGTAAATCTCCAGCCGTTGCCGGTCACGATGGCGGCGTTGATCAGCGCAAGAATTGCAGGACTTCGCGCGCGGCTTACCGCAGCGCGGGCAGATCCGGGGTATACTTTTCACGTTGCTGCTCCAGAAAACGCTCGCCCCTGCCGTGCAAAGCTGGGCGGGCGTTTTCGCGTGTGGGGGTCATCGGTCAGGCGGCCTGATTTTTCTGATTCAGCATTTCGATGCCGCGGCGGGCCGTCGACAACAGCCAGCGGTTCGGCGCGCCGGATCCGCCTGGGAAGTCGGGCGGCGGAAAGCGCCCCGATTTGATCAGGTTGAAGAGCTGCCTCGGTCCGCGGTCGATCGCGCGAGTGAGCTCGCGGGTGCCGATCTGGGGCTCGAGTTCAGTCATGGTGTATCACTCCTCTCTTTCCGAAAATCGCCGGACATCTCAACGTGCACGCATTAAAGGCGAGGTTTTTACGGCTCGATTGGATGAGTAAAAGGCGGAGTTTTTCCGCCAAGATTTGCGCCTCAGGCCGCGGAGCGCGGCTTCGGTTCGAGCGTCGCGACGGAGTTGCGCACGAGATCCTCGACGGTCTCGGTGGCGATCAGGCGGCGCTGGCCGATGTGGAAGGGGAGCGGGCGAGGAAGCGGCAGATCGAGATGGGGCGTAGCCATGGCGCCCCCTTACCGCCAGATGGCGGTAAGAGGGATGAGACGGGCGTACTGCGGATACTTAGGCGGCTTTCGGTAATTGGTAGCTACGATCTCGTTCAGCTGCCAGTGATCTTCCCCAGGCGTTTCAGCTCGGCGAGGTAGCCATCGGCACGCGTCATTGCTTCCGCCCGATGCGCTTTGACGGCGGCGCGAACCTGCCGAGCCGAGATCTTGTATCGATCCGCGACTGCGGCTTCGACCAAGCCCGGTCGGATTCCTCTGTTGGTGAGGCGTACCACCTCATACGCGATATGGCGATCCCGATCTCGAGTCGTGGTGGAACCTTGCGGGCGGCCCTTCGGGGTGGGCATTGCCGAGCGCCACAGCGAATTCACCACAGGGCCCAAGTACACCGTCAAGTTGGGCAGCAGGTACTCGCGGCGGCCATCCACCCGTCCGGGCTTGAGCACTGCATCGGCCCGTTCCGGTAGCGACGCGGCGGCGCCGAACCGCCGATACTGGGACTGGCTGCATTCGGTGACGACAGATTGACCGGATGCGTTCTTGCCGAAGGCAACCGAATTGTGCGGGCAGTATGAGATGGCCGGCGGCGTCGACGACGCGCGCCAGGTTCGCGCGCAGTTCTGGCAGACGTCGCCGCTGGCTAGAGTCCGCCACCAGAATTCATTGGGGCTGATGGCCCGGCGCGGTGTGGACTTCTTCCCCTTCATCGTCGCGCCCTCGACTTCTTCGGCAGCGCCACCACGTTCGAGGTGCCGGCGACGATCCGGCGCAACTCGGCGCTCCACGCGTCCAGGGCCGCGCGCATTTCCGGCAAGTAGTCGTGCCGGTTATACGTCGCCATCATCTTCGGGAGCGTATGGTTCAGCACTTTCTCGACGACGATCGCATCCGTGCCCAATCGGTTCATGTGCGTCGCCGCGCTGCGCCGAAGATCGTGCGGCGTCCATCGATCGAGCCCGCACTGGTTACGCGCCGCTGCGCGAGACAGCGCCTTCTCGGTCACTGGCGCGTCGCCGCGTTGCTCGCTGCGCCGAGCGGGAAACAGGAAGTCAGATCCGCCCGCGAGCGTGCGCAGTTCGCGCAGCAGTTCGCGCGCGAGAGGTGAGAGCGGCACGGCGTGGGGGTGGCCGTTCTTGGAATGCTCCTTCGGGATTGTCCAGAGGGCGCCGTCGGTGTCGACGTCGGCCCATCGCGCTTTCAGCAATTCCCCGCGACGCTGCGCTGTGGCGAGCAGCAGCTTGATGCCGAGCGCCAGCGGGCGCGTCAACTGCGGCGCCTCGGCGGTGCCGCGGCGGTTCTCGCGGCCCTTCTTCAGCGGTCCACCCTGTTGTACCGAGCTGCGCGCGTCCAGCTCGTGCCACAGCGTGTGTATCTCATCGACGTCGAGCTTGCGCTCGCGCGGCGTCTCCTTCGTCGGTCGCCGCAGGCCGGCCATCGGGTTGGTCTCGAGGTGCCCGGCATCGGCGGCAAACCCGAAAAGCTGGACGACAAGCGCGGCGACGCGGTTGGCGAGCACCGGCGCGCGGCGCTTGATGTTGCGACAGAGAATTACGGCATCGCGGCGACGCAGCTCGCTCGCCTTCTTTCCTTTCCACTTCGGCAACACTTCGCGGCGCAGCAGGCGCTCGGCCTGGTCGGGATCACGGCGATGCTCGCGCAGGTGGTCGGTAATGAATTCGTCGACGAGCGCCTCGACCGTGATCTCGGCCTCGCGCTTTGCCTTCTCGCGTCGCTGTACCTCGCGGCGTTCGGCTTTGGCATCTTGGGGGTCCGTGCCGCGCTCGAGCAGGCGCGCTGCAGCTAGGTGGTGCTCGCGGGCGAGTTTGAGGCTCATGGCCGGGAATGCGCCGAGCGTCATCCGCCGCACAGCCCCGCCGTAGGTGTAGCGAAAGCAAAAGGACCGCGCGCCGGAGGGGAAAACGCGAATTTGCAGCCCGGACATGGCGCGGTCGTCGTCGTCCAGTGATTCAACCGCGACGTCGTATCGCTGCTCGGCAGGCTTCAGCGCCTTGATTTCGGCGGGGGTCGTGATTGCTCCCTTGGTCGCGACGTCTTCTCGCTTGCTTTCGGTCATGGCTGCATCTCCAGGGTCATCTGTACCCCTTGCACTCGCGGGGTACTGGTGCCTCGTGGGGCGGCCATGTCTATTGAGGAAGTCGTCGCTACCGCTCCGACCCCCGACGGGACGCCTAACTGTGCACTTGCTTCGGGGTACAACACGGGGTACAGTTTGGGCACTTCTTAGCATTTCTGCAATATGCCGGGCAACGCATAGGCGGAAATGCCGAGAAATCAGGCAAAAACGCGAGAAATAGGCCCGATGATGCGATTGCAGGTTAGGAATTGTTCGGCACTCTCAGGCACAGAAAAAATGCATGGGGTGCAAGGGGTCCCGAGTTCAAATCTCGGCGCTCCGACCAATACTTACTCGCGCTGGGGTTTGGGTCTGTCTACACCCCTTCCGAAATAGCGCCCCGGGGCACGGTTGCTGGCGCGCCCATGAGCAGGGTGGCTGGGGCTGGCAAGTGCTTCCTGAAGCTGAGAGCGTAGAGCGGAGAGCGAGAAGGCCGCGCGCCGGGGCGCGCGACTCGCGTGCCTGCACGTCATGGGTGCGAGACTCGTGCGGCCCGATAGATTTCGGCCAGGGGGTAGTTGCGAGCGTTCGCCGAGAGGGCTGTGAAGGGTGGACCGGCGTCGATTCCCGTGTTTCCGCGAATCAGTGCAAAGAGTTGCTCGGCTTCGGGCGGTTCCAGCTGGCGCAGTTGCAGATGCGCGAAGCAGCGGCCGGGGCGTAACAGGGCGTCGTCAAGGTCGCCGATGTTGGGCAGGTTAGTCGAGAATATGATTTTGCGGCCCTGCGCGCGTACGACGCCGTCGGCGATTGTCAGGAACCGGTGCAGGGATTCGTTGCCGCTGCTCCTGGGCCGCAGCAGGTGATCCGCGTCTTCGATAACGAGTGCGGCGCTGTCGCCGGTGATGAAGCGGACAAAGAATTCGTCGCTCGTCAGCGCACGTTCATCGCCCGTGAACATCGCGGAGGTCTCCTCATCGCGCTGCCGTCGGGCCATTGCTCCCAGGATGGCGCGAATGAGGCGGGTTTTCCCGGTGCCGGGCGGACCCTGCAGGACCAGAATAGACTCGGGGGCCGTCAGATAGGCGTCGATGAAGGCCTGCACTCCGCCTCGAAGAGTCGGATAGGCGCCGTCGTGTAGCACGTCATTGGCGAGTTCGTGGATCAGCGCGTGATGGTGGGATCCCATACTGCTGACGAAGTGCCACTCAATCGTGAAGGCCGGCTCGGTGATCAGTACCGGACTCAAGAGCTCCATGATGCGCGCGCACGCTGCAGCCGCCGTCGATTCGTCGGCGGCGAGGATGTGGAATACGCAGGAGCAATGCGGCGAGCGGGTGGTGCCGCTTCCTTCGACAAAGAGGCCGTTCGCGTCGAGCAGGACGCGGTTCGGCTCCGGTCGATAGCCACGCCAGCCGGGGTCCTTGATGAGTCGGTCAAAGAGAGATTCGAGCGGATCGCGGGCGGCGATCCGAAGCCGGCGACGCATCGGGTACAGGGCCTGGCGGTGGTGAATGGCGTGTCCCAGTCGCAGGCTCAGCGCACCTTCGGCAACATCAGAAGTGTGTAGTCGAATGCCGCCCTGCCACGGGGCAGCTGGAGCAGCAATTTCGGATTCATTCATGGCCTCACCTTTCCGGTTATGGGGGGTGCGAGAATAGGTGACCATCGCGACATGTCATGTCGCGATGAGGAGTAAGCTGCGACTGAGGCACGAGGGGATATGTCCGACGCATTTCTCAGACAGTGGCGACTACTGCAATTGATTCCGAGGGCGCCCGCCCGGATCGACGTGAGTGCAATCGAGTCGCAGCTGCGGGACGCGGGTCATGAGATGACCCGTCGAACTGTGCAGCGGGACCTGGAGCTGCTGGCAGGGCTCTTCCCGCTGCGTTCTGAACAGGTCGGTGTGCGCATCGACTGGAGTTGGGGTGCGCATGCACCGGCCTTCGATCTGCCACCGATGGATGGCGCGATGGCGTTGGCGCTCGTGATCCTGCGGCAGGTCGGTGCCGGGCTGCTGCCTCCGGTCGTTGAGGACACGCTGCGACCGCAGTTTGAGCGTGCCGATGAGGTACTGAAGCGGCATCGAAGGCGAGGGCTGCGCAACTGGGCCGAGGCTGTGCGCGTAGTGCCGCGCGAGTTGCCGTTGTTGCCGCCGATCGTCAACGTTGCGGCGGTACGCATCGTGTACCAAGCGCTGCTCGAAGGGCGGCGCGTGTCCATGCGTTACGCACGGCGCACCGATGGGGCGACGCGCGAAGGCAACTATACGGTCAGTCCGCTGGGGCTCGTGGCGCGAGGGCCGGTGATGTATGTCGTCGGCACGGTGGCGCCGTACAAGGACGTGCGGCAGTTCGCGCTGCATCGCGTGCGTGCCGCGACAATCACCGACCTGCCGGTGAAGCGACCGAAGGACTTCGATCTCGATCGCTATATCCGGGAAGGGGAGTTCCAGTACCCGGTGGGTGGCTTGATACGGCTGGAGTTGGCCGTGTCGGGCTGGGTGGCGACGCACCTTGGCGAGACTCCGCTGAGTGCGGACCAAAACATCGAGGAACGATCCGGAGGTGAAAAGCGGGTGCGAGCGACCGTCCTCGATTCGCAGCAGTTGCTGTGGTGGCTCTCGAGCATGGGTGAGGACGTGCGAGTGATCGGGCCGAAATCGTTGCGCGAGCGGCTGACGCGAAGTCTCAGGGCTGCGTTGGAGGGGTACGAAAGGGAGGGCGAGCGTGGCTGAGTCGAACGATGCGCCGGAGCGAATCACGCTCGAATGGAGCGAGGGACGGAGGCTGCGGGATTTCGCGCTGGATACGTCGGAAGGTCATGCGAAGCGGTTCAATCGCGCGGGAGTTTATATCTGGGTTGTCAGCACACCTGAAGACGATTCGTATTTGAGCTACGTCGGAAAGGCGACCGGGAGTCCAACGATTCTCGCCCGCATGAGAACGCATTACCTGCTTTACATCGGTGTCGGCTATTCGATTCCGCTCCCGTTCGTTCCGCAAGAGTATGTCGTGAACTCTGCACGGAAGAGGTGGGAGGTCGATTGGAGCAGTGCGGTCTGCGTGAACGCCTTAGCGGACGAGGAGCGCGTCGTCGAGCTGGCGCGGTGCGGATTCCGGTTTGTCGATGCGATTACCGTACATGTTGCCGATGTGGAAAGATTGCACGTGAAAGCGGTTGAACGGCAACTCCTGTGGGACTTGCAGCCACGGGGCACGACGGGCGGTACGATGACAGCTCCCGCGCCTCGTCAGGTCGACATTTGGCACAAGAACGTTGCGTGGGCGACGGAAGCTATGCGGCAGGAGTTTAAGAGCCCGCTGCGAGTCGCGCCGTAGACTGCGAGGAACGTGGGATTTGCGGAAGGGACGGGATGAGGCAGCGTACAAGCCGCGCCTTCCGCTGGATCGGCATAAGGAATAACAGAACCGCAGACAGGCGGCCCGGTCACGGTTCGCCAAGTAGCTATTGGTATCGTGCAACGAAGGCGTCAAGTCGCAGGAAATAGGAGTCATTCCGATGGTCGCTCCCGTCAACCCAAAGAAGATTCGGTTCATAAAGCTTGGCGAGGGCGGGAAATGGGAGACCAGCTGCATCGGCGACGGCACAGTACGTCTCGGGTATCAGAGTCCACACCATGCGGCCTCCTTGCGCGGTGATTGGGACGTCGTACGTGAGTTCTGGTTGGACGTGCGAAATGGCAACAAAGGCGCCGCGACGAGGGATGTGAACCAGATTCGCGATTTCTACGAACTTGGCGCTGACGACGTCTGGATCACGTTCCACAACAAGTATCTTTATTGGTGTCGTGCTGACGGCGCGGTTCGTGAGCTTGCGGACGGCAGCCGGAGTCGGCTTGCCATTGGCGGTTGGCAGAACACAGATGTGAAAGGTAATGAGCTGCGCATCGATCGGTTGGACGGGCGCGTGAGCAAGGTGCGTGGATACCAGGGAACCATTTGCGCGGTCGAGCTTCCGGAGTATGTGGTACGCAAGATCAACGGCGACGTTCAAACCGACGTGGCGGCGGCCGACGGCGCGCTAAAGGACCTCAGGAATCATGCCGCTGTGCTTATTCAGGGCCTTGGTTGGAAAGACTTCGAGCTCTTGGTCGAGCTCGTCTTTTCGCGTGCGGGGTGGCAACGATTTTCAGTGGTGGGCGCCACTGAGAAGGACACGGACCTTGACCTGGTCGCCCCATTAAGCGGTCGTCGTGCTTTCGTTCAGGTGAAATCCTCAACCGATCGCGCGGAAGTCCGCGACTACATTAGCCGCTGGCAGTCGCATGATCACGAAGAATTCTACATGGTCTATCACACCACGTCAGAGAATTTCGACGACCTGCAAGACAACGCGCGGGGCCTCTATCTGATGGGTCCCAATGAGCTCGCCGAGCGCGTCGTATTGGCAGGGCTGATGCAGTGGCTCATCGACAAGCGGTCGTGAAAGGAAGGCGTGGCTGTTGTGATCTGGCGTGCCGCTGTGCGCCGTAGCGCTGCTTTCATGGTTCTGTTTATGCTCTCTGTCGCTTCCGTCAATGCGGACTCGTCCAGGGGAGGGCGCCGGGTGGTGTCGGAGGATTTGTCGCCGGCGGAGATCAGGGAGAAGTGCGGGGAGCCGGACTCGAAGACGACGGAGACTGTGGAGGTTCGTGGACCTGACGCGAGACCGGGGAATGTCATCAAGCTCGGAACTTCGACGATTGAGCGATGGACTTATCGGCGCGGTATGCAGGCGGCGCCGATGGTGGTGACGATTGTCGATGGGACGGTGAAGAGCGTTTTGCAGGCTGAGCCGCAGTAGTTGTGCGGCGGGCGAGGGGCAGGGGGGTGCCGCCATGGAGCGATTCGACGGCGGGTGTTTGTGTGGCCAGGTTAGGTTCGTCGCGTTGGGGCGGCCGTTCCGGGTCGGGGTTTGCCACTGCCTCGATTGTCGCAAGCATCATGGGGCGCTCTTTCATGCTTCGGCGGTGTTTGCGCAGGATTCCGTGACGATCGAGGGCGAGACACGCGAGTACGCGGGGAGGTGCTTCTGTCCCCGGTGCGGTTCATCGGTGTTCGGGCGCAGCGACGATGAAGTCGAGGTGAATCTGGGCGCGCTGGATGCGCCGGATCAGTTCACCCCGACGTATGAGCTCTGGGCCGTGCGACGCGAAGAGTGGCTGCCGAAATTTCCCGCGACGAGACGGTATGAGCGGGATCGGGAGGGGAGCGCACGAAAGGAGCAAGGTGGCGGAATGATTTCTCGTGAGCAGGCAGCGGAGATCGCCAAATCCGATGTCCTGGCTCACGGTCTTGGCATAGGAGTTCGTGCGGTCCTGCTGCCGGAGGAGCTTACAGGTCGTGGTCCAGTCTTGTACGGCGTGGACTTGGGAGATTGCTGGATCGCGTACATCGAGCAGTCCGGCGGGCCCGCACAGCGATCGAGCACAATCGTGGTTATTGGTCGCGAGAATGGGCAGGTTGTCTACCGCGGCTCTGCCAATGATGAGGGGTAGTAGCGCGCTACCAAGCCTGAGGCGCGGCGGATCCTCGATTTTCCACCGGTGATACCACCGCCTTGCCGTTCAGGCGCCAGGCGTGGAACCGTTCAGCGGTGTTCTAAAATGGTGAGAAGGATTGCAGTCAACGTGCGGCGCGTTGCTCGTGTAGAGGAAGCAGTCTGCGACGAGGGTCCGGGTGGCACATTCGTGCTCACCCAGGTCGCGGTTGGTCAAGAGGTAGTTGCAGGGCTTCATCACCATCCAATGCAACCTGGCGCCGGGCCGGGAAAGCCTTTCGGGGAAGGCGTTGTGCCACTCGGGCAGAATGAACAGGTCGCCGCCTGAGGCGCCCTCGAAGGGGATGTGAAGTTCGCCGCCCCACAATTCCAGTGAGGGGGCCGTCGTGGTCAGGCCAGCGCCAGAGGGGAAGTCATCGTCATCGGTAATCGGGGACCCCAAGGCGATGCCGGGCACGCCGGAGTCGGGTCCGGCGAGGCGTAGTGCTTCCTGAGGTGAAAGGTTCATCGCTTTGCTACGTCGAACCTGCTCCTGGAGTAGCCCCTTCCAAAGCGCGAAGTCGTCGAAGGGGCAGGAGATCGAACGGATGCCGGGCTTTCTCGCCAATTCCAGAATGGCTTGCCTCAAGGCGTCCGTGATTGGAAAGGGAATCCATGGCATGGCGCAGGAGATGCTGCGTGGGAACTTGCAGCCACGATGATACACCTCAAATCGCCACGAGATCGTGGGCGACTATCGAGTCGGCGCGCGGGGATTCTCGTTTCGGCCATTCGCTCGGGGCGCGTTGCGGCCGGCGCCCGTGGCTACGAGACTTCACGCGGTCTTGTTGTGGGATACTGATCAAGGTTCCGGGCGAGGCGGGATGTCGTTCAGCATCCCGTTGCAGGCTCTCGTTCTCAGTTTGGCAATCAAGACGGGAAGAGTGCGATCGTGGATTCAGTTCGAGTAGACATGAGTGGCCCGTCGAGAGCCGCGGAATGCTTCGACTGTGTCGTCGCATTCCCTCTTGCGGTGGAGCAAATGCGCGTCGCCAAGGATGACACCAGCATTGCGCGGGACATGGTTGCGGGTACGCGCGCCGCCTTCGAGGCCTTGGAGCCTGCCGACAAATCGGGGCTCTTGTTTGTGGCGGGCGCAGCGCAAGACCGTTTGTACCGATACATTGCGGAGCTCACGGTGCTGGACCGCTTCACGCGCGCGTACTGTTCCCAGGTTATGCGTCATTTCTTCGAGCAGCTTACGCTGCATCAAATCCAGACTTTCTATGTGCTCGACAATTCGATTCGGGAAGATCGGATGCAGGCGCTTCTCGAGCTGTTCGAGCTTTCCGGCGTCTTCACTGTCACGCCAGGGCGCGATGGCCTTGCCTGGCCTGCTTTGGCGTTGAGGCTGGGTACAGGCATGAACATGTGTAGGCATGTCGCTTACATAGAACCTGATGGGGCTGTCAATCATCTGGAGGCGGCGAAGGAGCTGGCCAAATCGCTGCCGTGCGTGGCGACCTTTCGAAATCTGGCACCATCCGATCCAGCGCACCAGGTCATCAATTTCAAATGGGCGGATGCGTAGCATCTTTGTAAATGTTCTATTTACAGCTCACATATGAACTCACCGCGCGGGGGCTTGGGTCACCCTCCAATCGGGCAGCCCGCGGACCCGGAGGCGCGACTGAGACCGTCGATGGGTGATTGGACAGAGCACGCGAACGTGCCTGCGACGCGAGTTTCGAGTGGCCGATTCGGGAGTGCGTGAGAGAAGTCGATGGCGGAAAAGATTGTCAGGTTCCAAGACGTGCTTGAGGCGCTCGAAGCCGCAAGGGCTGCGGGTATCCTGGCCGTCGAGGCAGACAAGACCACGATGCCGACCGATGACCAGGATTGCTATCCGTGCGGTATTGTCCTTGACCTTGAGCGCAACGACTTGAGATGGCCAGCCTTGCGTTTCCTGGCCAAGCACTTCGACTGGGTTTCACTTGAATCGCGAAGGAAAAACCTGCGTCTCCGTGCAGAGGTGGAGATGCGATATCGTTTGACGGAACTCGGGTATTTAAGTGCCATTGCCGAAATCCTGAACGAACGTGGATTCAATTGTGTGGTCGATATGTACTACCGCTGAATACATGCTCCGCCGGATACTCAAGTTTCGATGCCCAACGGATCAAGTGATTCCTTCGATCTGAAGTGCTTCCTTGATGCGCAGCGCGATTGCTATGAGGAAGCACTCGTAGAGTTGAGGGAGGGGCCGAAGGAGACTCACTGGAGCTGGTTCTTTTTCCCGAATGTGCTGGTGACCTGCAGGGTACGGGGTGGTCAATTTTGGACGCCGGTTGCACCCCTTGCTTGGTCAGAATTGCACGCCGGTTAACAGAACGTTGTAGCCGAGGAAAATTAGTTGTTTGTCTGCCAAGTCCGGCATTCGTAGCATCGGCGACGAGCATGGGCCGCCTGCTTGACGCAGGTGCGGTCGCAGGTGCCAGGTGCGGCGCGGGGCACGACACTGTGCAGCCTCGCGATGAGCTACGAATTTCAAAGCAGGAGCAGCGATGGCAAGTCTGGGCAGTGTTCGCGAATGGCACGATGAGACCGACGTTCTCGTGTGCGGCTTCGGGCTTTCCGGCGCCGCCACGGCGATCGAGGCGCACGACAGCGACCCGGCCGCGGACGTGCTGCTGATCGAGAAGATGCCCGAGCGTCATGCGGGTGGAAACGCGCGCGTGTCGGGCCAGTCCCTGCTCATCTCCAAGGACGTCGAGGCGCTCAAGGACTATCAGCGCACCATGAGCGCCACGAATCCGATCCCGGAACCGATGCTGGACGCGTGGGCACGGCGCATGGTCGAGCTGGAGCCGTACATCGAGGCTCGGGCGAAGGAAGCCGGTGCCCAGTACATCCACGGTTCGGGCTGGTCCGCGCGCGAGGCGGTGTTGGAGTACCCGGAGCTCGGGGCGGTTGCGGCGGTGGCGCACTCGGCGACGATCCTGCCGGCGCCGAGCGGAGTGTGGCTGGCATTCAAGGCAAACGTCGAAAAGCGCAAGCGCATCCGGCGCCAGTTCGAGACGGCGCTGGTGGACCTGATTCAGGACCCCGATACGCTCGAAGTGTTCGGTGCGGTGGTGGCGGTCAACGGCGTGCGGAGGAACATCAAGGCCCGTCGCGGTGTCGTCCTGTGCACCGGGGGGTTCGAGAACAACCTCGACATGCAGCGCGACTACTTTGGCTTGTCCGAGGCGTATCCGCTCGGCAGCCCGGGCAACACCGGCGAGGGCATCAAGATCCTGCAGAAGGCGGGCGCCGACATGTGGCACTTGCGCAATCGGGGCCAGTCCGGCGGCATCTGGCCCGGCTTTCGCTATCCCGGTCATCCGACCGTGTTTCTGCGGCAGATGTTCTGGCAGAGCTTCAGCTGGATCGACGTCGGAGCGGACAGCAGGCGCTTCATCGACGAAACGCACGAGTGGCAGATCACCCATTACAAGCAGAAGGTGCAGGGGGAGTGGATCGATACGCCCCATCACCGCGTCATGCCGATGCACATGATCTTCGATGAGAACACGCGCATGTACAACCCGCTGGTCATCAGCGTGATGACGTGGAATACGGTAGTCGAGCAGTATCCGTGGAGCGAAGACAATTCGGTCGAGCTTGAAAAGGGCTGGATCACGCAGGCGGATTCCATTGAGGCGCTCGCGCGCAAGATCGGCCGTGAACCTGCGGTGCTTCAGGAGACCGTGCGACGCTACAACGATGCCTGCGCGTCGGGTACGGATGCCGAGTTTGGCCGCAATCCCGCAACGCTCCAGCCGATCGCCAAGCCGCCGTTCTATGCGATTGAGATCGTTCCGGCCATCGTGTGTACCGGCGGCGGCGCCCGGCGCACGATCGAGTCAGAGGTGCTCGATCACTCCGGCAGTCCCATTGCCAGGCTGTACGAAGCCGGTGAGCTTGGATCGATATTCTCGAATCTGTATCAGAACGGTTCGTACCTGACCGAGGCGATGATCTCGGGGCGGGCCGCAGGGCGCAATGCGGCAAGTTTGTCGGCGTGGGACGCCGTGCGGCATTCCGCCGCGTGATGCCAGGGGCAGTACATGCGTGTCGCCACACCTGCGATGAAGCTTAATGTCCGCATCGATGAGGCCAGCTCGGATGGGGGCCTGCTCAAGTTGTCCGGCGTGGCGGGTATCCTGCCGTGCGAAGTGACTTTGACGCCGGGCGAACTTCGCCGGCTGTTCCGTCGGGTCCTGCGGCCGGCGACTCTCGCGCTTCTCTTTCGTCGCGACCCGTCGTGAGGATCAGCATCAGCCGTCGCTGACGCGCGCTGCCGAATACAGGGCATCGATCACGGCGAGCATCGCCGGCGCCTGCAGGTTGCCGCGCCGGTATATGAGGGCGACCGGACGACGCCAGGCGGCCTGGGCAACCGCGAGCGCGCGCAGCTTGCCGGAACGCAGTTCGTCGTCGATGAGGCTGCGCGTCAACACGCTCAGGTGCTCACCGGCGCAGAGCGTCGCGCGACAGAACTCGATGGAATTCGTTTCGATCGCCGCCTTGGGTCGTGCGAGTCCCGCCTCGTCAAAAAGCGCGGCCCACGCCGATTCCACTTCGCCGTGGTTGCGCCCGACGATCCAGCGCATCCCGGCAAGATCTTTCACCGAAATCGTGCCCTCGCCGGCGAGCGGATGCGCGGCGCCGCATACGATCACGTACTCGTCCTCGCAGAGCGTCTCGCGCATGAGATTGCCGAGATCCACGTCGTGGGTCTCGATGCAGACTGCAAGATCGATACGGCCTTGCTGCAGGTGCTGGACCAGATCTCCATGGAGGCCGTCCAGCACGTCGATGTGAATCAGCGGGCGGGTGCGTTGCAGGTCGAGCATGGCGCGCGCCACGAGGCCGCCCGCTGCGCTCGGTCCGGCGCCGAGGCGCACGACGCCGGCCTCGGCTTCCAGCAGGCCCGCCAGTTTCGCGCGCAGCGTGCGCATTTCGCCTTCGATCGCGCGGCCGTGCTCGAGCAGAAGCTTGCCAAAGGCCGTCGGCGCGGCGAGCTGGGCGTTGCGATCGAGCAGGTGCACGCCAAGCTCCTCCTCCAGAGCATGGATCGCCTTGCTCAGCGCCTGTTGAGTGCGGCCCAGCTCGCTGGCCGCGCGCGAGAAGCTGCCATGCTCGACGATCGCCAGGAAATAGCGCAGTTGGCGCAGTTCCATCGTGGGGTATCCGGACGGGTTTCCGTGATTATAGGGGTGCCCGGCCGGCTGCAACGAGCGCCAATGCGTTGAGCGCGCAGGTCGCGTTATCCATGTCCCGAAATGACCTGTAACCTATGCGGGAAAGTGCGAGGAGCGGCCCGTTTCACGAGTGAGGTCTTCGCTTGAGCCGACGGCACACCAAGTCCGAGGAGCTCGACGCAGCGGCAGAGCGTGCCACCCTGCGGCGCGAGCGCGTGCAGCTGATCGAAAGGCTCGGTCCGGTCGCGGATCTCGTGGCTGGCGCGATTGCGGCGGGTGACAGTGGCGACTGGTCCGGGGCGCGCGAGCAACTCGCGAGGGCAGAGAAGATCCTGCAGGTCGTCCTGGACGAGGCCGCGGATCGCGTGCTGATGGACGACGCGAGCCAGGAGCGGGCGGCCTTCCTGGCGCAAGAGGACAATGACGAGGAGCGGTTCAATGATTGAGCGCGCCGTCCCGCGGGCTTGCTGAGCACCGCATGTGCGGCCGCATGCGCCCGAAGATGTCGCCTGCAATCGCCGAGGCGCTCGGGCTCAAGGTAGTGGAATGGGATTTCGCGGTCGCACCGTTCGATGCACGGCCGACCGACCTCTTTCCGGTGATCCGGATGCGCAACGGCGTGCGCGAAGCCGTGCCGATGCGCTGGGGCCTGATCCCGGGCTGGGCGAGGGGAGTGCCACTCAAGGCGTCCACCTTCAACGCGACGATCGAGCGGATGGAAACGGCGCCGACCTATCGCGCGGCCTGGCGCAGGGGCCAGCGCTGCATCATTCCGGTGAGTTGCTTCTTCGAGCCGCACATGACGGAGCGGCGCGCGAAGGTCACCTATCGCGTCTGGATACGGGACCGGGAGTGGTTCGGACTCGCGGGCCTCTGGGACGAGTCGATCGGCGCCGGCGGCGAGGTCATCACGTCCTGCACGATCGTCACGATGCCCGCATCACCGCGGATGGCGGAAATCCACAACGAGAAGAAGCGCCAGCCCGTGATGCTGCAGGCCGCGGACCACGATGCCTGGCTGGAGGGTGCGCCCGACGAGGCCAGGGCGGTCCTGCGTCCCTATCCCGACGACCTGATCGAAGCCGAGCCGGTGATTGCCGGGCGATTCAGGGGGGTCGAGCAGCCGCAGGACCTGTTCGGCCCTGGCGATTAGCGTCCGTCGGTCAGCTTCGCACCGACGATGGTGACGACCTGTGCGATGAGCAGGCCCAGGGTGACGATGCAGAGAAACTCGACAAATTCCACGACAGGACTCCGTTGGCAAGCGATCCGAAGGGCGCGCATGGTAGTGCTTGGGCGGGCCGGCAACCGGACGGAGTGCACGCTTTTCCGACAAACCCCGCAGGTATCCCGAATAAGGTGAATTCCAATCAACGGGCCGGCCTGGGCCGGGCCATGAGGCGCAAGCGGCCACGGAGCGGCGCGCGAAACGTCCGGACCTTGTCGCTGTATCGCGGCCGCGGTTAGATTCGACCGCTTACCAAACGGGGGATCCAGAAGAATATGACCACCGCTGCTTCCGTGCCCTCCGGCGGGCTCGGCCGACTCTCGGCGCCGCCTTTCGTCGGCATCCTCGCTTTCATCGCGGTCCTCGGCATCGTGCCCCTGATGCACAGCGTGCTGGGAATCGTCATGGACGTATTCCCCGAGCGCTATGACAAGCCGGTCAGCATCGGCTTCGGCCTGATTGCGGTCGCCTTGCTGGTCTACGGTTCGCTCAGCAAGAGCGAGGCTGTCGGGACCTGGCTCGGATTCATCGCGGCGCATCTCGTGTGGACCGGCTGGATCGAACTGTCGTTCCGGTTCAATCCCGAGTTCATGGGCATGGGGCCGCTGATGGTCAACGGCGAGCACGTCCTGTCGGCGAGCCTGCTGTTCGTCGAGGCCACGGTCGGGTTGTTGATGGCGACGCTGCCGTTCTTCGTCTTCAACCGCGACACGCGCTGCAATGCCTTCATGTGGATCCAGCGCATGTGCCGCTACGATGCCGGCAAGCCGGCCTCGGCGTCCGAGCGCAATTTCGCGCGCATCACCTTCCTCGAGGTGCTGTACGTGATCTGGTTCTGCTACGCGGTGTCGCTGTTCCTGGTCGACTCGCGCTTCTTCGGCCTGCACCATCCGGTGACTTATGTCGCGACCTTCCTGCTCACGATCTGGACGTTCTACCTGTTGATGCGCCTCGGGCGCTTCACGCGCGTCCTTGCGGCAGTCCGCTACGCGGTGCCGACCGCGGGCGTCATGTGGGTGTCGGTGGAAATCACGCAGGAATGGGGGCTGTTCACCGAGTTCTGGACGCAGCCGCAGGATTACCTGCTCGAGATGGGCATCCTCTTGGGAGCCTTTCTCGTGGCCCTCGTGCTCGCTGTGATCATGCCGCGTCGGCGGGCCACCGGCCGGAGTTGATCTTTATCAATCCGCCCACGTGCCACAAGGGTCCGTCGTGGCACGCACGGGTAGGTTTTTGTACAGGTATCCTTGTCGGCGGCAAGGTGCGACGCTTGCGCCCGGATTCCGTGGCATTGCGTATGGGGAGGATGCAGTGAAGGAACTCAGCGTTGGGGCGCTCGTGCCCGTGGTGTTGGCTTTGGCGACGACTTCCACCCTCGCGCAGGAAGGTTCGCAGGGACCGGCGCTCGAGGAAATCGTCGTCACGGCGCGGCGCGCCGAGGAGAACCTGCAGAAGGTGCCGCTCTCCATCACGGCGCTCGGTGCATCCGATATTGCATCGATGGGCATTACCCGGGTCGAGGACATCGCGGCGGTGACGCCGGGTTTCTCGTACCGCAGCGCCTTCGGGCGTGCCTCCGAACGGCCCGTGATCCGCGGCATGTCGAACATCCAGGGCGCATCGAACGCCGCGTTCTTCATCGACGGCGTTTACGTCAACGGCGCGATCAGCAGCTACAACATGGACAACCTCGAACGCATCGAGGTCATCCGTGGCCCGCAGTCGGCCTTGTTCGGCCGCAGCACCTTTGCCGGCGCGATCAACTACGTGACTCGCCGGCCCACGGACCGCTACGAGGCAGATTTCAAGGTGTCGGCTGGCGAGTTCCAGTACCAGAGCGTGAGTGCCTGGGCGAGCGGACCGATCGTCGAAGGAAAACTGCGCTTCCAGGTGGACGGGCGCTATTTCAACAAGGGTGGCCAGTACACCAACATCGTGACCGACACCAAGGACATGGGTGGTGCGCGTTCGAAGTCGATTGGCGGCGTGCTCGACTGGACGCCCGTCGACTGGTTCGATGCCAGGTTGCGGGTGAACTATGCCGTCGACGACGACGAACTGGCGGCCCTGGTTCGGCTCGGGGGGCCGGGTACCGGCCTGACCGCGGCTGAAGTGCGCAATTGCTATCAGCCGCAAGCGGGGACGCGACGCCGCGGCTATTTCTGCGGCACCGTGCCATCGCTGCATTTCGTTTCGGGCAACACGGCGAGTTTCGATGCCGCGGGGTTCAAGCAGGGGCGTCAGGCAAACACGTTCACTTCGAGCCTCGTCATGAATGCCACGTGGCGTGATTACACTTTCACGTCGACGACGAGCCTCGACCGGATCAGCAACTTTGGAACCGGTGACCAGGATTACAGCGGGCTGCGCGGTTTCGGCGGGGCGTTCGAGACGGTCGGATTCTCGGGCTCCGATTACTGGAGCCAGGAGCTGCGCGTCGCATCACCTCGCACCGATCGGCTGCGCTGGCAGGCGGGGGTCTACACCTACGAGGCCAACCCCGATACCAGCTCGCTGTCCGGCAACCTCGTCGCGAACCCGATGGCCGGCCTGCCGGACCTTCCGGCCGTGGTTACGCCGCAAGCGGTCGACTCGAGCACCAAGAACGAAGCCGTCTTCGGAATGGTCGAGTTCGACCTGCTCGACAACGTGACGCTCACCGCGGAAGGCCGCTATGCCGAGGACACGATCCACACGGGCGGTCGTTCGGTGTTCAGCAAGTCGAGCAACTCGGGTTTCGTGCCGGGGAGTTTTTCGGCCGCGTGCACCGCGGTGAATACACCCACCGGGGCCAGCCCGAACCGCCAGACCCTCACCTGCGTGAACCCCTACGTGAACGACTCGTCGTTCACGAATTTCCTGCCGCGCTTCACGGCGACCTGGCTCGCGAGCGATGCCATGACGCTCTATGCCCAATATGCGAAGGGCAACAAGCCGGGCGGCTTCAACACGGACTCGGAGAACGCGCGCATCCTGCCGGCGGACCGGGATGCGCTCGCGACGCTGGGACTGCGCACCTTCGATGAGGAGGAAGCGGACAGCTACGAGATTGGCTTCAAGAGCCGCCTGCTCGATCGCCGTGTGCAGTTCAATACGGCGCTCTACCTGATCGACTGGAAGAACCAGCAGCTCACGCAGACCGGGCCGGTTGCGGAAGAGGGTCGGCCGGTCGGTGTGCCTACGCAACCGCAGTTCGGGACCTCGTATACCGCGAACCTCGGCAAGTCGCGGATCCGCGGCGTCGAGATGGAGATGCACGCGGCGCTCAACGATCACTGGACCCTGCGCATGACCTATGCGTTCCAGGACGCGAAGATCAAGGAGTACTTCAGCTCCGACCAGGCGGATCTCGACTACGTCGGCTCGTACGCGGGATGTGTCCAGGGCTCGCAGTGCTACACGGATTACCTCGCGGCCGGCGACCTGAGCGGCAACGTGCTGCCACGCGTGCCGAAGCACCTCGCCTCGGCCTCCCTCGCCGCCCGATATCCGATCGGAGACTGGGGCACGTTCAACTGGCGCGCGGATTACAGCTTTGAGGCGAGCCGCTACGCCCAGGTGCACAATCTGGCCGAGACCGGCGATTCGCGCGTCGTGAACATGCGTGTCGGCATCGAGCACGGGGCATGGAATGCGTCCATGTGGGTGAACAATCTCACCGATGACGACACGCCGATCGACATCCTGCGCTACGTCGATCCGGGGATCTTCCTCACGGTGCCGGTGCAGCCGCCCCTGCCGGGCACGGTGACCCTGACGAATCCCCGCGACTTTGTCCTGACGCCCGCCGATCGGCGCATGTTCGGCGTAACCGTGAGTTACAGCTTCCGCTGATTGGAAAGGAACGGTCCATGACAGTTTCGCGCCGTGATTTCATGATTGCCTCCTCGTCAGTGCTCGCCGCCACCGGTGTGTCGCGCGCGGCGTTCGCCGCCGGTTCGGGCCAGCCCGATGTGATCGTGATCGGCGCGGGACTGTCGGGTCTCGGCACGGCGCTCGCACTCGAAGAGGCCGGGCTGCGGGTGCTGGTGCTCGAGGGTCGCGAGCGGGTCGGCGGGCGGCTGTTTACGCTCGACGACGTGCCGGGGAACCCGGAGGCCGGCGGCAATACGGTGGCGCCGGCCTACGGCCGCGTGATTGCCGCGGGCAAGAAGCACGGCGTGGAGCTTTACAACATCGTCGCACGAGCCTTCGGGCATGGACCGCAGGAGCTGTTCATCGACGGTGGCCATGTGCCGCTTGCGGACTGGCCGAAGCATCCGCGCAACCCGTTCCCCGAGGCGCTGAAGGCGCTGCCCCCCTGGGCCTTTGCGGACGCAATGCTGAAGCAGCACCTGCCCTTCAAGGACCTCGGCCGCTGGTTCGATCCGGAATTCGCGCAATACGATATTTCCGTCTACGACTTCCTCGCGGCGCATGGGGCGAGCGATGCAGCCATCCAGCTCGCCTACGACACCAACATCTCGTACGGCACGACAGCGCACGATGTGTCGCTATTGATGCAGGCGGGCGTGGCGCAGTGGCAGATCGTCAACCGGGGTGCGGGTGGCCCGCCCTTCATCGGTGCGTTCAAGGGCGGCAACCAGCGCCTGCCCGAAGCGATGGCGCGCGCCCTCAAGGGCGACCTGCAAAAGGGCAAGCGCGTCGTTGCCATCGGCGCGCGGCCCGACGGCGCGGAAGTGACCTGCGAGGATGGCACGCGGCTGCGGGCCAAGGCCGTCGTCTGCTCGATGCCGCTTGCGACGCTGCGCCATGTGGCAATCGACCCGTTGCCGCCGGCGGTGCAGAACGCCGCGATCCGCACGATCCGTTACGTGCCGATCACCCAGGTGCACATCGTGCCGAAGAAGAAGTATTGGGAAAGCGACGGGCTCAACCCGAACATGTGGACGGATGGCATTGCCGGCACCGTGTACGCGCAGCGCTTCGGGCCCGATCCGGATGAAGTCATGAGCGTGACCGCCTGGGCTCGCGGCCTCGACGCGCAGTACCTCGACCTGCTGGGCCCGGAGGCCGCGGGTCGGGCTGTGGTCGCAGAACTCGAGCGCCTGCGGCCGGCGGCCAAGGGCGCCCTCAAGGTGGCCAAAGTGCGCTCCTGGGCAACGGATCCCTTCGCGGCCGGTGTCTGGTCGACCTTCGGGCCGGGCGAGGTCAAGGCGTTTGCCAGCGAGATCGCCAAGCCCCATGGCCGGCTGTTCTTCTGCGGCGAGCACACGGCGCTCGCGAGCCGCGGCATGGAAGGCGCGCTCGAGTCGGCGGAGCGGGCCGCCGTCGAAGTGCAACTCGCCCTCGGTTGACGGTGCGGCGCGGGCAGGCGGCAGGGCGGGTGGATCAGTCGCCCTGCGCCAGCGCGCGGATCTCGTCGTCCTTGCCCGTCAGCTGCCAGCGGATCAGCGAGACGGGGATGACCCCCGCCTGGTTCACCTCGTCGAACCAGCGTGAAGTGCTGAACGCGTCGCCGAGCTGCCTCGAGCGTTCCTGCAGCAGCTGCTCGAGCAGGTACTTGCCGGTCAGGTAACTCGATCCGTAGCCCGGCTGGCGCAGGTAGAGGCCCTGCTCGAAGCCGAGCAGGTCGAGGTCCTCGCGCATCCAGCCGCGCGGCGTCCAGCGGACGTGGAAGTCGGCGGCTTCCTTCATCGTGAAGAGATTGGCGTGGGCATAGAGCGAGCCGAGGCCACGCGCTGCGCGCTGCGCGAGCATGATCCAGACGACCTCGCGCGCCCGCGGATTGTCGTCGTAGAGGCCCGCATGCAGCATGAACTCCTCCATCGCGGTCGCCATGCCTTCGGCGCGACTGTCCCAGATGTTGTAGAGGAGCGCGCCACGGCGCAGCGCGCTCGGATGCGGCGACTCACGCATCTGCGCAAGGTCCCACCAGTGGTAGAAGTGGGTGTAGAGCGTCATCGGTTCGCGGTGGGTTGCCATCGCGAAGAAGTTGCGCGTTGCCTCGGGTGAATACTCGCCGATCCGCGCGCGGATGGCGGGATCCATGTAGTCCTTGACCGGCAGGATTTCGCGTGCGCGCAGGAACGAGATGTACCTGGTCGTCGCCGCCTCGCCTCGCTCCCGGAACTCCGCGGGGCTTGCCGTAACGTGCAGCGGCGGCAGGCCGCGGTTGCGGCTTTCCTCGAAACGCAGTGCCGTGTGCGCGCGCGCGAGCTCGCGCTTCAGCAGTGCGACTTCGTCGTCCCAGGTGAGCGGCACGAGGTGCACGTGCCGCAGGCTCCAGTTGTAGTTTTCCTTGCCTATGCCGGAGGGGCCCGTCTTCGACGGCGCCTCGCTTTCGAGCCACGCAATGAAGCCAGCGGTGGCGCGTTGCGCGCTGGCGAGCGCGCTGTGCAGCGACGGGCCCGCTGTCGAGATCCGGGCGGCGAGCGCATCGAGCGCAAGCGCCTGGCCTTTCAGCGTGCGGACCCCGACTGCCCAGAGGTCGCGCGCATTGCCTGTCAGGTTGCCCCTCGCCTGGGAGAGCAGGGGAGCAACCGTGGCGAGTTCCGCCGCCAGCTTCGCCTCCGACGCGGGCGACAGCGGAAACTCATAGGTCCAGAGTTCGATCGCGGCGTGGTTGGTTGGCCCCTCGTGCGCGGGGGTGTCGCTCTGCTCGGCCCAGATGGACAGGTAGAAGGCCGGGTCGCGCTCCCAGGGCCTGAGGACCCGCACGTAGAAATCGAAGCCATTCATTTCCGCGCGCAGCAGCTCGCGGTCGACCTGCTGTTCGACCGGCCAGCCGGCGGAGTCGAGGGCGTCGAGTCGCTTGCGCCAGCTGGTGAGCTCGCCATGGCGGCGGGCGAAGGTCGTCGCGGTGTAGTCCGGCACCCCCTCGCGTAGCGGCGGCTGTTCGAAGCGGCGCCAGTCCGCGAACAACTGCGCGAGTTCGGCTGAAGTGCCGCCGGCAGCGGCGCCCAGGACCAGGGCCATGGCCCCTGCCTCCAGTATCATGGGCGCGATCATGCTCCCTCGTCCCCACGCCTGGCAAAGGGTTCGCCGTATCGCAAGTGCAGGTCGCGTTGCCGCGCTACACTTCGGCCCTGTCTCCAGGGGGTCGCATGAACCAGCTGAATCGTTTCCGGCCGGCGCGCGCCGTGCTTGCGATCGCCATGGCCTTGCTGGCCGGCTGCCAGGCCGCCGCCCCGAGGCGCGTCGATCTCGTGATCAGGAACGCGATGATCTACGACGGCCGCGGCGGCGACCCCTATCGTGGCGAGATTGCGGTGGCGGCGGGGAAAATTGAAGCGGTGGCGCCCGCCTTGCGGGGCATCAGCGCCGCGCGGACGATCGATGCGCGCGGCCTTGCCGTATCGCCCGGGTTCATGAATGTGCTGTCGTGGGCGCCCGACTCACTGATCTACGACGGCCGGGGCTTGAGCGACATCAGGCAAGGCGTCACCCTCGAGATCTTCGGGGAAGGGGACTCCTACGGCCCCCTGACGGCGGAGAGCCGCGCGGAGATGCTGAAGACGCAGGGTGACATCCGCTACGACATCCCGTGGACCACGCTCGGCGAGTTCCTCGATTTCCTCGCGAAGAAGGGCGTGTCGCCGAATATCGCGTCATTTGTCGGTGCCGCGACGGTGCGCACGCATGAACTCGGCTACGCCAATCGGGCGCCGACGGCCGCGGAGCTCGCTCGCATGCAGGACCTCGTGCGCGCGGCGATGCGCGAGGGCGCGCTCGGGGTCGGCAGCGCGCTGATCTACGCACCGGGCACCTACGCGCGCACGGACGAGCTCACGGCGCTCGCCCGTGCGGCCGGCGAGTCGGGGGGTGGCTACATTTCGCACATGCGCAGCGAAGGCGATCGCCTGCTCGAGGCGCTCGAGGAGCTGGTCGGCATCGCGCGTGACGCCGGCGTGCACGCCGAGGTGCATCACCTGAAGGCCGCGGGCGAGTCGAACTGGCCGAAGATGCGCGATGCGATCGCGCGCATCGATGCCGCACGGGCCGCGGGACTCGGGATCACCGCCAATATGTACACGTATACGGCGGGAGCCACCGGGCTCGATGCGGCGATGCCGCCCTGGGTGCAGGAAGGCGGCATCGACGCCTGGGTCGAGAGGCTGCGCGACCCGGCGATCGCGCAGCGCGTGATCGCTGAAATGCGCGCGCCTGGCAAGGATTGGGAGAACCTGCTGTACGGTGCGGGTTCGCCGGATCGCGTGCTGCTGATCGGCTTCAAGACCGAGGCGCTGAAGCCGCTGACCGGCAAGACGCTGGCGGAAGTGGCACGGATGCGCGGCGTCTCGCCCGAGGAGGCCGCGATTGCGCTCGTGATCGAAGACCACACGCGGGTGTCGACCGCGTACTACCTGATGTCCGAGGCCAACGTGCGCCTCGGCCTGTCGCAGCCCTGGGTGAGCATCGACTCGGACGAAGGGGCGCTGGCGCCCGAGGGCGCCTTCCTCGCGAGCACGAATCACCCGCGAGCCTATGGCAGCTTCGCGCGCTTCCTCGGCAAGTACGTGCGCGAGGAGAAAGTGGCGACCCTGCAGGATGCCATCCGTCGCCTGACGCGCCTGCCGGCTGAGAACTGGAAGCTGCGCGACCGCGGTTGCCTCGATCCGGGCTGCCATGCCGACATCGTGATCTTCGACCCGGCGACCATCGCGGACCACGCCAGCTTCGCCGAGCCGCGCCGCTTCGCCACGGGTGTCGTCGACGTATTCGTGAACGGCGTGCAAGTGCTCGCCGACGGCGAGCACACCGGCGCGACGCCCGGCCAGGTGGTCCGCGGTCCGGGCTGGACGGGTTGGCGGGCTTCCGCCGCCGCTAGCGGCCGCGCGCGATGAAGGGACCGTTGCGCAGGCCACGCGCGAAATTGCCGTAGGAGAACTCCGCGCCGTCGGGTGTAGTGAGGCGCCCGCCCGCGGCCTGCAGCACCGCGTGTCCCGCGGCCACGTCCCATTCCATCGTCGGGCCGAAGCGCGGGTACAGATCGGCCTGTCCGGCGGCGATACGGCAGAACTTGAGCGAAGAGCCGATCGACTCGGTGCGCACGCCGGCGATGCCCGCCAGGAAACGCTCGGTGTCGGGGTCGCGGTGCGAACGGCTCACGAGTGCGATGGCACCCGTGGCGGGCGCGGTGCGCGCCGCGATGGGCCGCGCGGCGGAGGGGTCGAACGCGGCGCCGGGATCCTGCGCCAGCGCATGGGCGCTGGTTCCCGAAAAATACATTTCACCCACGGCGGGTGCGTAGACGCAGCCGGCGAGCGGGCGGCCCGCCTCGACCAGCGCGATATTGACCGTGAATTCACCGTTGCGCTTGATGAATTCGCGCGTGCCGTCGAGCGGATCGACGAGCACGAAGGGGCTGCCTGGCGCGGGCGCTGCCTGCGCCGCATCGAACGACTCTTCCGAGATCAGCGGGACGCCAGGCAACAGCACGGCGAGCGCCGGCAGGATCACCGCCTCCGCGCGCTGGTCCGCGAGGGTCACCGGGGTGTCGTCGGCCTTCATCCTCGCGACGAAATCGCCGCCATAGACCTCCATGATGGCGCGGCCCGCGCGCCAGGCGATGCCGGCGAGGGCCAAGCTCGTTCGATCGGGCGCTGTCTTGTAGAATGACGCGGTCATGTCAAGAGTCGTCCTGCATATTGCATCGATGGCCGCCGCGCTCGCCGCAGCCGCGGCGCAGGCCACGGTGTACGAGCTCCCGCCCGAGGGCACGGCGCTGTTCGGCCATGTGGAGCATACCGTGACGACGTACGAGGATACGTTGATCGACCTCGGGCGCCGCTACAGCCTCGGCTACGAGGAGATCCGCCGCGTGAATCCCGGCGTCGATCCCTGGCTGCCGGGGGAAGGCACGGCGGTGCTGCTGCCGGGCCAGCGAATCCTGCCGGCGGGTCCGCGCGACGGCATCGTCGTGAACCTGCCGGAACACCGGCTCTACTACTACCCGAAGCCGAAGAAGGGCGAGCAACCGGTCGTCTACACCTACCCCGTGAGCATCGGGAAGATGGACTGGAAGACGCCGCTCGGCAAGACGCGCATCACCCAGAAGGAGAAGAATCCCAACTGGTATCCGCCCGCATCGGTGCGCAAGGAGCATGCCGAGCGCGGCGATCCGCTGCCGGCCGTCGTCCGCCCCGGCCCCGACAATCCGCTCGGCGCGTACAAGATGCGCCTCGCGTTCGGCAATGGCAGCTACCTCATCCATGGCACCAACAATCCGGCGGCGGTCGGCATGGCGATCACCCACGGTTGCATCCGCATGTACCCCGAGGACATCGAGCAGTTGTACTCGATGGTGCCCGTCGGCACGAACGTCTATCTCGTGAACGAACCGGTGAAGGTCGCCATCGTCGATGGCGAGGTCTACATGGAAGCGCACCCGCCGGTCGACGACGAGGGCCAGGTGGCACCGATCAACGTGGACGAGTTCGCGGCGCGCCTCGACAAGGCGCTCGGGCCGACACGCACCGCGGTGCAGTGGGATTACGCGCTCGACATGCTGGAGAACGGCACCGGCATGCCGGTGCTGATCGGCATCCAGGCCGACGACTCGCCGGAGGCAGGCGCCGCACCGGTCGCGGTGGGCGGCGCTGCTGCCCAGCCTGCCGGCTGATCGCCGCTTGCGCCCCGGCGTCGCACTGCTCGGCCCCGCGGCGTTCCTGGCCACGGTCCTCCTGCCGGCTCCGGGCGGATTCGCGGGGGCCGCATGGCCGACGCTCGGCCTCGCCGCCTGGATGGCGGTCTGGTGGGCGACGGAAGCGGTGCCGCTCGCCGCGACGGCGCTCCTGCCGTTGCTCGTCGTGCCGCTGATCGGCATTCCGGAGCCCGCGCGGGTGCTGACCGAGTACGCGAACTCGACGATCTTCCTGATCCTCGGCGGCTTCCTCATAGGCCTAGCGATGGAGCGCTGGCAGCTGCACCGGCGCATCGCCTACGTGATCATCGCCGCCGTCGGCAGCCACCCGCGGCGCCTCGTGCTCGGGGTCATGATCGCGACTGCCTTCGTGAGCATGTGGGTGTCGAACACGTCCACCACGCTGATGATGTTGCCGGTGGCGACGTCGATCGTCGCGCTGGTCGCAGCCGGCGGGCGCGAGGAGCGCGCCGCCAATTTCGCCACCGCGATCCTGCTCGGTGTTGCCTACGCCGCCACCATCGGCGGCCTCGGTACACTGATCGGCTCGCCCACCAATGCACTCGTGCAGGGCTTCATGGCGAAGTCCGGCTACGACCTCAGCTTCGCTCGCTGGCTCGTGTTCGGCATTCCCACCGTCGTGGTCCTGCTGCCGCTGACCTGGTGGATCCTGACTCGCATCGCCCTGCCTTTCGACTTGCCGGAAAACGCCTTGCCGCGCGACGCGATGCGCACGGCGCTGCAGGCGCTCGGGCCGATGTCGGCGGCCGAGCGCCGCGTGGCCGCGGTCGCCGTGCTGACCGCAGTGTTGTGGATCGCGAGGCCCTGGCTCGGGCAGTTGCCCGGACTCGGCGGGCTCACGGATACGGTGATCTCCATCGCCGCGGGCCTCGTCCTCTTCCTCGTGCCGGCAGGCGCAGGCCGAGGTAGCGCCTTGCTCGATGCGGACGCGCTGCGGCGCGTGCCCTGGGATGTGCTGATCCTCTTCGGCGGCGGACTCGCACTCGCCGCGGCCATCCAGTCGAGCACGCTGGCCGAAACCTTCGGTGTCGGGCTGCGCAGCATCTCCGGCTGGCCGCCGCTCGTGCTGACCGTGGCGATCGTGCTCCTGCTCGTCTTCTGGACCGAGTTCAACAGCAACACCGCCACGGCGGCGACCTTCATGCCGGTGCTTGCGGCCATGGCGAACGGGCACCCGGAGGGCATCCTCATGCTGATCGCGCCCGCGGCCATGGCAGCCTCGGCGGGTTTCATGCTGCCGGTCGGTACGCCGCCCAACGCGATCGTGTTCGCAACGGGGCGCATCTCGATGCGCCAGATGTTGCGCACTGGCTTGCTGATCGATCTTGCAGCGGTGGTGGTCATCACGATTGTCACGGGCGTCGTGCTGTGAAGGCAAGCAACGAATTGCGCGCGCTGCGGGATGCCTTCGGGCTGTTCGCAACCGGTGTCACGATCGTGACGGGTCGCCGGCCGGATGGCGAGCCGGTGGGCGTCACCGCGAACTCCCTCGCTTCGGTGTCGCTCGCTCCGCCGCAGCTCCTGTGGTGCCTGCAACGCGAGAGCACGAGCATGGATGCCTTCGCGGCCGGTCGGCCGTTCGCGGTGCACGTGCTGAAGCTCGATCAGGAGGCGCAGGCGATGCACTTCGCCCGTCGGGCGGCCGGCAAGTTCGTGCCTGGCGCCTGCAGCGCTGGCGGTGCGCCGGCGGAGCCACCGCACGTCGAGGGTGCGCTCTGCCGCTTCGAATGCACCGTGTCCGCGCTGCACCCCGGCGGCGACCACGTGATCATCGTCGGGGAGGTCGGCAGCGTGACGGCCGCGGCTGGCGAACCGCTGGTGTTCCAGGGCGGAGTGTTCGGGCGCTTCTATCCGCAGCCGCGCGCGCGCCACGTCGAAGCCTGGGAGACCTTCAGCGGCGACTGGTTCTAGGGACGAGGAGCCGGGGCCGCCGGCTGCAGCCTGTCCAGCGAATCGATGACCCTGGCGCGCACCTCCTTCGCGCGCGGTTCGACGGCGGGCGAGGCGGCCGCCGTTTCCTCGAGCACCTGGGCGAGGCCCTGCAGGGTCGTGCGCGCACGGCTGCGTTGCGCGCCCTCCGGTATGCGCGCCGCCGTCGCGTACATGGCCTGTGCGTAGCTCGCGATGGATTCGACGATCACCTCGGGTCGCCCGGCCGCGGTGGCGGCGCGTGCGCGCAGGCCATACAGCGCCGACGTCGGCTGCACAACGAGCGCCCGGTCGACGAGCGCGAGGGCTTCGTCGCCGTAGGCCCGGCGCGCATCGGGCGTTGCCACGCGGGTACGCCAATCGACCCGCAGCTGCAGGGCATCGATCGCCCAGGGGTGGACCCAGGCAATCGCCGCCAGCGCCGGCTCCAGTCGCAGCAGGTCTTCCCACTCCCCGCGCGCCGCGTGGGTGAGCGCATCGAGCACGAGCTTCGGCTCGCCCTGCAGGCCGCGCGCCACCGCGACCATCGATGCCGGCGCCTCGCCGCGCGCCAGCGCGCCGAGGCGCGGCCGCAGGACCTCGAATCGCAGTTCCGGGTCGTCGGGGAAGCGCGCGAGGGCTTCGTGGAATAGGCGTGCGCCGGCATCGGTCTGCTTCGCGAGGATCACGGCGAGCGCCCGCACATAGGCGCCCTGCGGCGAGTCGCCGAGGATCGCGCCCAGCCGCTGGATGCGCGCGAGCTCGCTCGGGTCGATGCCGATGTAGGTCGAGCCCCGGCGCGCCACGTAGCTCATGGACAGGTGCGGCGCGAGTTCGCGGTGCACGGCGCTGTCGGATTGCTGCAGGGGATCGTAGGGGGCGAGCACCCGTCCCGTCGCATCGGCGCCGAGGCCGCGGCCCAGCTCGTAGACGCTCGATGTTGCCATCCGGTTGCGGTCGTCGGTGATGAGGGGCGCACCGGCGGCGAGGCGCCGGGCGCCCGGTGCGTCGGCCGCGAGCGCGACGACGAGGTCTTCCGCGCAATTGATGCCGAAGCGGGCGTAATGCAGCGGTGACTGGTCGAGCGGCTGGCCGGTGCGCACGATGCCGGATTCCGGGTCGAGCGGCGCATCCGACGCGAGGAACACGAGGGTGTTGGGGTCTGGCCGGTAGATGCGGGCCTCGGCGAACACGTCGAGCAGGGTGGCCGTGAGCGAGCGCAACAGGTGCTCGTCGAGGAACGCCACGTTCATCCACTGCACGAAGACCCCACCCGGCGTGAGGTGGTCCTTTGCAAGGCGCAGGAAGCCTTGCGTGTAGAGGTGCGAGGCGCCGGCCGTCCACGGGTGCGAGGGCTGCGAGACGATGGCATCGTAGCGTCGGCCGGTGAGCGCCAGCGACCCGCGGGCGTCGTTGGTGACCAGCTCGAGCCGCGGATCGAGCAGCGGGTCGCGGCGGCGCAGCTGGCGGGTCGCGCGGTTGGCGTCGATCACCACCGGCTCGAGTTCGATCACGTCGATGTGGCGTACCGAGGGCGGCACGCCCTCGACGACCACGCCGCCCCCGTAACCGACGATCAGCATGCGCTGCGTCCCTGGCCGCGCGAGTACCGCGAGCGACGAGAGCCAGAACTCGCCGCTGAAGCGCGGCGCCATGCCGGGCGTGTCCATCATCGCCTCGGGCAGGCCGTTGGTGCGCAGCACGAGGCCGCCGTCCTGGCCGAGCACGACGACATCGGCGCTGCGGCCGACATCGTAGAAAAGCAGCTTGCCCTCGGCCGGTATGTCGAGCGGCGACGCGAGCAGCAACTTCACCGGCGCGGCCGGGTGAAAGGCGATGGCGAGGAGCAGGGCGGCCGCCGTGGCAGCCCACGGCAGCCACTTGCGCCCACGCACCAGGATCCAGGCTGCGATGGCGGCGATCGTGGCGCTCGCGGCGGCGGCCGCCTGGATCGCGCCTTCATAGCGCAGCGCCGGTATGACGACAAAGCCGGCCGACACCGACCCGAGGATCGCGCCCACCGTGTTCCACGCATAGACGCGCGCGCTGGCGCCGGCGGCTTCCTCGGGCCCGCGCGCGAGGATGCGCACCGCCAGCGGATAGGTCGCGCCGATGAACATCGTCAGCGGCAGCAGGAGCGCGAAGCCGTACAGCGCGTTGCCCATGCGGTCCGCGCGAACGGGGATGTAGTTGCCCAGCACGAGGAAGGCGGCCGCCGCCGTGATCGCGATGCCGAACTGGCAGGCCACGAACAGCGCAACGGCGCGGGAGGGCTTCGTGGCAAGCCACGCGCCGCCGCCCCCGCCGAGCGCGATGCCCGTGAGGAAGCTCGCCACCATGACGCCGAAGGCATGGATGCTGCTGCCGACGAGGTGGCTCAGCATCCTCGACCAGAGCACTTCATGGAAGAAGGTCACGGCGCCGGATGCGAGCATCAGCGGCAGGACCCAGCGCGTGACGCCGTCGGTGGGCGCAAGGGGTGCCGGCGTGCCGAGGGAGCGGGCCGCGGGCGCCCCGCGCGCAATGATTGCGGCGATCAGGAAAACGAGGACGTTGATCGCTGCCGCGGCCCATACGGTTCCCCGCAGCCCGAGGGCAGGCAGCATCCAGTAGGCGGCAAGCAGCGCGCCGCCGACCGCGCCGGCCGTGTTGGATGCATAGAGGAGCCCGATGCGCCGGCCGACCTGCGCGTCCTCGCGTACGGCGTGGCGCGCGAGGAGCGGCAGGGTGGCGCCCATCAGCGTCGCCGGTATCCCGAGCACGACGAAGGCACTGGCGAGGAAATACAGGGACAATCCCCCGTGCTCACTCGAGGGCGGTGCGTCCTGGCCGCCGAAGAGCGCGGCGAGCGCCGCGCGGCTGGCCAGCAGCAGGAGGGGCACAAGCACCACGCTCGCGGCGCCGATGCCGAGCTCGAGCAGCGCATAGGCGAGGACGGGGCGCGCCACGCGCGGCAACAGCCGCTCGACCAGGGCCGCGCCGAGCGCGAGGCCGCCCATGTAGGCTGCGAGCACGGTCGCGACCGCGAGCTCGGACGTGCCGAAGACGAGGGCGAACTCGCGCGTCCACGCCGTCTGGTAGACGAGCGCCGCAAGGCCGCTCAGCGCGAAACAGGCCGCGAGCGCCGCGAGCATGGCCGATCCGCCACCCGCTCCGGGCGGTACATTGACAGCTGTGGTCGCCCGCGACATGGTGCGCGAGTCTAGCAGTCCACCGGAAGCGCGCATGCAGGCATCGGGCGTCATCACCATCACGACCGACTTCGGCCACAGGGGACCGTTTGTCGGCGTCATGAAGGGGCGCATCTACAGCCGCCTTGCGACGGCGCGCATCGTCGACCTGACGCACGAGATCCTCGTGCACTGGCCTGCGGAGGCCGGATTCTGGCTTGCGCGATCCTGGCAGTATTTCCCGCCGGGCACGGTGCATGTGGCCGTGGTCGATCCCGGCGTCGGCACGGCGCGGGACATCGTCGTGGCGAGCGTCGCGGGACATGTATTCCTCGCACCGGACAACGGATTGCTTGCGCCGGTCGTGGCGATGGACCGCGACGCGAAAATCGTGCGCGTCGAAACGCAGGCGCTCGCGCGCCTTGCGATCACCCGCCCGAGCGCCACTTTCCACGGGCGCGACATCTTCGCGCCGCTCGCAGCGGAGCTCGCGGCGGGCCGCTGCCGGCCCGAAGACCTCGGCACCGTCGTCGATACGCTCGTGCCGTCGTGGGTCGAGGATGCGTCCGGCGACGACAGCGCCGTGCACGGCATCGTCATCACGCTCGATCACTTCGGCAACCTCATCACGAACATCGATGCGCCCTGGGTGGTCCGCATGGGATCCCCGCGGGTCTATGCCGCGAATCATTCCTGGCCGCTGCTGCGCACCTATGGGGACGTGAAGCCGGGGGAGTACCTCGCCCTGGTCAATTCCTTCGGCGTGGTGGAAATCGCGCGCGCCGAACAGAGCGCGGCGGAGGGCCTCGGGCTTTCCCGCGGGGCCCCCGTGGTGGTCAGGGATACCGCCCGATTGCCCTGAAAATCAGGGGCTTGCATGCCGGTGCGAATTCGCTATAGTTCGCGTCTCGCTGCGCACCCAACATGCGCATAACCCCTTGATTAATTTACTTTTTATTGCAGGCAATCGTGGTTAGCGAACGCGATAACGAAAGCTTCGATCTCGACGACGAATTCCTCGGCGAGGCCCCCGCCGAAGACGGTACGGACTACGACCGCATGCTCGACAAGGTCGACAAGCGCGTGCGCGGCCAGCCGGGGGCCAAGCGCGGCAAGGCCGCCTGGAGCCGCCTCGAGGAAGTGCTCGCCGATCGTCGCCTCGAGAAAGACTTGCGCGACATCTTCGAAGAAGACGCCTGACGGCCCCGGTGACGATGCGGCAGGGCGTTCCATGGGTGGTGCTGAAGTTCGGCGGCACCAGCGTATCGACGGCCGCGAACTGGCAGCGCATCGCAAGCATCGCGCGTGAGCGCAGCGCGGCTGGCAGGCACGTCCTGATCGTGCACTCCGCGCTGAGCGGCATCACCGACCGGCTCGAGCGGCTCCTCGAGGGCGCCCTGCAGGGAGCCCACGCCGCCATCCTCGACGACATCGAGCAGCGCCACCGCGCGCTCGCGGCCGACCTCGGCGTGCCGGTCGACGCCACGCTGCAGCGCCAGCTGGATGAGCTGCGCCAGCTCGCCGCCGGCATTGCGCTCGTCGGCGAAGTCAGCGCGCGCACCCGTGCGCGGGCGATGTCGGCCGGTGAGCTGATGGCGACCGCGCTCGGCGCCGCCTACCTGCGCTCGCAGGGACTCGACGTGCACTGGGCTGACGCGCGCCGCATGCTGCGCGCGGAGGAGCGCAAGGGAGCTTCGGCCAAGGCGAGCGTGCTCTCGGCGACCTGCGTGTTCACGCCCGACGACGCGCTCGCGCGCGAGCTCGCCGCGGCCGCGCCCATCGCGATCACCCAGGGCTTCATCGCGAGCGACGACGACGGCCACACTGTGCTGCTCGGCCGCGGCGGTTCCGATACCTCGGCGGCGTATTTCGCGGCCAAGCTGCGCGCCGAGCGGCTCGAGATCTGGACCGACGTGCCGGGCATGTTCAGCGCGAACCCGCGCACGACGCCCGCGGCGCGCCTGCTGAAGGCGCTGCACTACGACGAGGCCCAGGAAATCGCGACGAGCGGCGCGAAGGTGCTGCATCCGCGCTGCATCCTGCCGGTGCGCCAGTACGGCATCCCTCTGTCGGTCCACGATACCCATCGCCCCGAACTCGTCGGCACGATGATCAGCGCGCAGGCGGCGGGCGAAGCGCAGGTCAAGGCGGTGTGCGTCAAGAAGGGCGTCACGCTGGTCTCGCTCGACAGCCCGGGCATGTGGCACCAGGTCGGCTTCCTCGCCGACGCATTCCAGGTGTTCAAGGCGCACGGCCTGTCGGTCGACCTGGTCTCGACCTCGGAAACGAACGTCACCGTATCGCTCGATCCGGCCGCCAATACCCTCGATCCGGACGTCCTCGCGGCGCTGGTCGCGGAACTCTCGAACCTCTGCCGCGTGCAGGTGATCGGTCCCTGCGCTTCGGTGAGCCTCGTCGGCCGCAATATCCGCGGCATCCTGCACCGGCTCGGCGATGCCTTCGACCTTTTCGAGGAGCAGCGCATCTACCTGGTGAGCCAGGCGGCCAACGACCTCAATTTCACTTTCGTCGTCGATGAAAGCCAGGCCGACCGGCTCGTGAACCAGATGCACGAGCTGCTGGTGCAACCCGTGCATGGCGACCCGGTGCTCGGTCCGACCTGGGAAGAATTGTTCGCGCGCACCGCGGGCGAGGGCGCGGTGGCGCCCGCCGCATGGTGGCGGACGGAACGCGGCGCGCTGCTCGCGGCACTCGGCGAGCGCGATGCCGCCTACGTGTACCACGTCGCGACCGTGGAGGCGGCCGCCCGTTCGCTCAAGGCGCTGCGTCCGCTGTCGCGCGTCTGGTATGCGATGAAGGCAAATTCGCATCCGGAGCTGCTGCGCCGGATCCACGCCGCCGGCGTCGGCATCGAGTGCGTGTCGCGCGGCGAGATCGCGCATGCGCAACGCCATGTCCCGGGGCTCGACGCCTCGCAGGTCCTCTATACGCCGAATTTCGCGTCGCGCGAGGAAATGGCCTGGGCGGTCGCGGCGGGCGTGCGCCTCACGATCGACAGCAGCTATCCACTGCGACACTGGGCGGCGCTGTTCCGCGGCCGCGACCTCTACCTGCGGGTCGATACAGGCACCGGGCGCGGACATCACCACCACGTGCGTACCGCCGGTGCGCACGCGAAGTTCGGCGTGCCGGTCGAAGAACTGGCCGCGGTCGCCGAACTCGCGCGGGCCGCGGGTGCGCGCATCGTCGGCCTGCATGCGCATCCCGGCAGCGGCATCTTCGACGTCGAAAGCTGGCGGCACACCGCACTGCTGCTCGCCGGGGAGGCGAGCCGCTTCCCGGACCTGCGCTCCATCAATGTGGGCGGCGGTCTCGGGGTGCCGGAGCGCGGCGATCGCCCGCCGCTCGACCTAGCGCGGCTCGAGGCGGTGCTGGCCGACGTGAAGCAGGCACATCCCGCGCTCGAGATCTGGCTCGAGCCGGGCCGCTTCCTCGTCGCCGCGGCCGGCGTGCTGCTGGCGCGCGTCACGCAGACGAAGCGCAAGGGCGAGGTGCGCTATGTGGGCATCGCGACCGGCATGAATTCGCTGATCCGTCCCGCGCTCTACGGCGCCTACCACGAGATCGTGAACCTTACGCGCCTCGATTCGCCCGCGACCGAGGTCGTGAACGTCGTCGGGCCAATCTGCGAAAGCGCGGACGTACTGGGCCACGACCGCCTGCTGCCGCCCACCAGGGAAGGCGACGTGCTGCTGCTCGCGACCGCCGGCGCCTATGGGCGCGTGATGGGCTCGTCCTACAACCTGCGCGAGCCGGCGGAAGAGCTACTGGTCTGAGGACGTGCTCGCGGCCGGCGTCCCGGCGTGGCGGGCCGCGAGTTCAGCGACGACGGTGGCCAGGGACAGGTCGCGGCTCTTCAGCAGTACCATGAGGTGATAGAGGAGGTCCGCGGCCTCGCGCGTGAGGTCGGTCGCCGATTCCGTGGCGCCGGCGAGCGCGACTTCCACGCCTTCCTCGCCGACTTTTTGCGCGATGCGCGCGGGACCCGCGGACAGCAGGCGGGCGGTGTAGCTGCCTGCGGGCGGTTCCGAACTTCGTTGCCCGATGAGCCGTTCGAGCGTGGCGAGGAAGCCGAGCGGCTCCGCACCCGCGCGGAACTCCTCGCCGAAGCAGCTGCGGCAACCCTTGTGGCAGGCCGGGCCGCGCGGGCGGGCCGTGACGAGCAAGGTGTCGCAGTCGCAATCGGTCGCGATGTCGACGAGGTCGAGCGTATGGCCGGAGCTCTCGCCCTTTTCCCACAGCCGCTGGCGGCTGCGGCTGTAGAAGACCACGCGACCTCGCTCGAGGGTGGCGGCCAGGGCCGCCGCGTTCATCCAGGCGAGCATCAGCACGCTGGCACTGTCCGCGTCCTGCACGATCGCGGGCACGAGCCCGTCGCGCCGGTCGAATGCGATCGTCAGCAGGTCTGCCCTGGAAAATTTCACGGCCGCACCTCCACCCCGGCGCGCGCCAGCGCCGCCTTCAGTTCACCGATGCCGATCGTTCCCGAATGGAACACACTGGCCGCAAGCGCCGCATCGGCACCCGCCTCGCGAAACACGGCTTCGAAGTGCTGGATGGCGCCGGCGCCGCCCGAGGCGACCAGCGGCACCTGGCACACCGCGCGCACGGCCGCGAGTTGCGCGAGGTCGTAGCCGCGGCGCACGCCGTCGCTCGCCATGCAATTGAGCACGATTTCGCCGGCGCCGCGATCCTGCGCCTCGCGCACCCAGGCGAGCGTCTCGCGACCCGAGTCGCGCGCCTGATCGGGGTCGCCCGTGAGGGCATGCACGCGGTATCCACGTTCCGTGGTCTCGCTGTCGATGCCGACGACGACGCATTGCGACCCGAAACGCGCGGCGAGCCGGTCGATCAGCGCAGGGTCGGCGAGCGCGGGCGAGTTCACGGAGATCTTCTCGGCGCCGGCCGCGAGCACGGCCTCGGCCGCGGCGACACTCGTGATGCCGCCTGCGACGCAAAAGGGAATGTCGAGCACGGCGGCGACGCGCCGCACCCAGCCGCGGTCCACGCTGCGCCCCTCGGGGCTCGCTGTGATGTCGTAGAAAACGAGCTCGTCCGCTCCCTCGTCGCGGTAGCGTGCGGCGAGTTCCAGGATGCCGCCGACGATCGCGTGGCCGCGGAAGCGCACTCCCTTGACGACCTGCCCGTCGCGCACATCGAGGCAGGGGATTATGCGGCGCGAAAGTATGGCAGCAGCTCCTCGGGTGCCAGCCGGTTCTCGAGCAGCGCCCGGCCGCTCACGGCCGCGGCGACTCCGAGCGAGGCGAGGTCCGCGAGGTCCGCGGCGTCGCGCACGCCGCCCGAGGCCTGCCAGCCGATGTCCGGGAAGCGCCGGCGCGCTTCGGCATAAAGCGCGAGGTTTGGCCCCTGGTGGGCACCGTCGCGTGCCACATCCGTGCACAGGACGTGCGCGAGGCCGAGGTTCGCGAAGTCGGAAACTGCGTCCCAGAGGCTCACTGCGGATCCTTTGCGCCAGCCGTGGGTCTGCACGCGCGGGGTGGCGGTATCGGCTGCGCGCACGTCGAATGCGAGGCAGATGTGCCCGGGCCCGAAGCGGCGGATCCAGTCGCGCACGTCATGCGGCCGGTCGATTGCCGCGCTGCCGACCACGACGCGCGCGACGCCGTTCTGCAGCAGGTCTTCGACGATCGCCAGCGATCGCACGCCGCCGCCGACCTGCAGCCTGGGCAGTCCCCGGGCCGCGAGCGGCAGCACGATGCCGCGGTGGGCCAGCACGCCGTCACGCGCGCCGTCGAGATCGACTACGTGCAACCACTGTGCGCCGAGCGATGCATAGCGATCGGCGAGTTCCACGGCGCTCGTGTCATAGCGCGTCTCGGCGGAAAAATCGCCCTGGTAGAGCCGTACGCAGTGCCCGCCGCGCAGGTCGATCGAGGGAATCAGGAGCATGTGGCCTGCCGCAGGAAGTTGTCGAGGATGCGCGCGCCGGCACTGCCGGAGCGCTCGGGATGGAACTGGGTGCCCGAGAAATTCCGCCGTCGCACGACGGCCGTGAACGCGGCGCCATGCTCGGTCACGGCGACGGCGTCCGCCGTGACGGGCGCGGCATAGCCGTGCACGAAATAGAGGTACTCGCCATCGACGAGCCCCTCGAGCAGCGGGTCAGCGCAGCGCGGATGGACCTTGTTCCATCCCATGTGCGGGACCGGCAGGCCGCGCGCGGGCACGAGGCGCTGCACGCTGGCCGGCACGATCCCGAGGCAGGGCGTATCGCCTTCACCGGAGCGCTCATAGAGAAGCTGCATGCCGAGGCAGATGCCGAGCACGGGTTGGCGCAGCTGCGGCAAGACGCGATCGAGCCCCGTCGCGCGCAGTCGCGACATGGCATCCTGCGCCGAGCCTACGCCGGGCAACAGCACGCGCGGCGCGCGGCGGACGGTGTCGGCGTCGCTGCTGACGGCACTGCGCGCGCCGAGCCGCTCGAGCGCAAACTGCAGGGAAGCAAGGTTCGCGCCGCCGCTGTCGACGATGACCACGTCGATGTCGCCCGTCGTCACAGCAGGCCCTTGGTGGTCGGCAGGTCGTGGCCCTCCCGGCGCAGGGCCTGGCGCAGTGCGCGTCCCACGCCCTTGAAGCAGGCTTCGATCATGTGGTGCGTGTTCTCGCCCGTCACGCGCACGTGGATGGCCGCACCGAGGGAATCGGCCAGCGAGCGGAAGAAGTGCGGCACGAGCTCGCACGGCAGGCCGCCCACCTGGTCACGGCCGAAGTGGCCGTCGAACACGGCGCATGCGCGGCCCGAGAGGTCGATGGCGACCTGCGCGCGGGCCTCATCCATCGGCAGCAGGAAGCCGTAGCGGGCGATGCCGCGCTTGTCGCCGAGCGCTGCGCGCAGCGCCTCGCCGAGCGCCAATGCGCAGTCCTCGACCGTGTGGTGCTCGTCGACCTGCAGGTCGCCGCGACACGTCAGGTCGAGCGCGAAGCCACCGTGCCTCGCGAGCTGCTCGAGCATGTGGTCGAAGAAGCCGATGCCGGTCGCGGCCCGCGCGGGTTCGGTCGCATCAAGGTCGACGCTGGCGCGAATGCCGGTTTCGCGCGTGATGCGCTCGATGGTCGCGCGGCGAGCCGTCAGGGCCTGCACGATCGCGGGCCAGGTTTCGTCGGCTGCGCCGTCCTTGCGCACGCGCAGCGCGCGCACGCCGAGGTTCGCGCCGAACTGCAGGTCGGTGTCGCGATCGCCGACCATGGCGCTCGCGGCCAGCTCGATCTGGTGTTCGCGGACCCAGCCGTCGACGAGGCCGGTCAACGGCTTGCGGCAGGCGCAGGCATCGGCGCGCACATGCGGGCAGACGAACACGGCGGCGAACTCGATGCCCTGGCTCGCGAAAGCGTCGAGCACGAAGCGCTGCGGGCGTTCGAAAGCGTCGCGCGGGAAGCCCGCGCCGCCGAGGCCGTCCTGGTTCGTGACCATGGCAAATCGAAAGCCGCGGTCGCGCAGCGCGGCGAGCGCGGCGAAGACACCGGGCATGAAGCGTACCTTCTCGAGCGTATCCACCTGCTCGTCGGCAGGCTCCTCGATGAGCGTGCCATCGCGGTCGACGAACAGCACGGCGGCGCGTGTCAGCATGCGAGGCTCCGGATCAGGCGATCGTTCTGCGGCGGGCTGCCCACGGTGATGCGCAGCGCCCGCTCGAGGCCCGGGCGGCCGCTGAAGTCGCGCACCAGCAGGCGATTGCGGCGCAGGCGCTCGAGCGCTTCGGCGGGATCGGTGAACGCGGTGAGCAGGAAGTTCGTCGTGCTCGGCCACACCCGGGAGACGCAGGGCAGGGCCGCGAGCGCCGCAGCCAGCCGTTCGCGCTCGCGCTTGAGCGCGGCGATGCGCTCGCGCGCGACGCGTCGCTGCGGGGCGGCGAGCGCCCGCAACGCTCCCTCGATGCAGGGCTGCGCAATCGCATACGGCGGCAGGACCTTGCGCAGCAGGTCCACGATGCGCGGATCGGCGACCAGCGTGCCGATGCGCGCGCCCGCGAGGCCGTAGGCCTTCGATAGCGTGCGCAGCACGACGACGTGCGGCTGGCGGGCGATCGAGCGGGACTGGCTCGCCGCGTCCGCGAACTCGAGATAGGCCTCGTCTATGACGACGAGCGCGCGGCCCGCAGCGGCTTCCACCACACTCTGGATGTCTCCCTCGCCCAGCAAGTTGCCGGTGGGGTTGTTCGGTGAGCAGAGGAAGACGAGCTTCACGTCGCCGGTTGCGCAGCGGGCCCCGATGGCAACGGCGTCGAGCGCGAAGCCCGCCTCCGCCAGCAACGGGATCGGGATGACGTCCGCGCCCTGGATGCGGGCCGCGACCGCGTACATGCCGAAGGTGGGCGGGCAGACAATGACGGAGTCCCGACCGGCCCGGCAGAAGCCGCGCACCAGCAGGTCGATCGCTTCATCGCTCCCGCGGCAAGGCAGGACCCAGCCGGGCGCGACGCCATACAAGTCGGCGAGTTCCGCGGCAAGCGTGGCGGGGTGCGGCTCGGGATAGCGGTTGAGGCCGGCGGCGGAATCGTCCGTCGCGACCCGCCACGGCAGTTCGTTCGCGTGCAGGCGTTCGTAGCCGTGCTCCCATGTGGCGTGCTCGTAGGCGGCGAGCCCGCGGATGTCGGCACGCGCGAGGGCCACGGGGTCGCTCATGCCGCGCGTCCGTGCCCGAGCGCCGCCAGGCGCAGGCCCACCGCCGCGGCATGCGCGTCGAGCCCCTCCATGTGAGCGAGGGTCACGGCGGCCGGGCCGAGTGCGGCGAGGCCCGCGGCGGTCAGCTCCTGCACGGTGATGCGCTTCATGAAATCGAGCAGGGAGAGACCGCTGCAGGCACGCGCGTGGCCATAGGTCGGCAACACATGGTTCGCACCCGAGCAATAGTCGCCCATCGGCTCGGGTGACCAGGGGCCAACGAAGATGGAGCCCGCGTTCACGATCGCACCGAGAAGGCGGCGCGGCTCGCGCGCCTGCAACAGGAGGTGTTCCGGAGCGTAGCGATTGGCGACTTCGATCGCCGTGTCGAGTCCGTCGACCAGGATGACGCGCAACGCCGCGACCGACGCCGACAGCACCTGCTGCCTTGCGAGCCGCGGCAACTGCCGGCGGATCTCCGCCACGGTGTCGCTCGCGAGGCGGTGCGAGTCGGTGACGAGGATCGCTTGCGCAAGCGGGTCGTGCTCGGCCTGCGCGAGGAGATCCGCGGCGACGAAATCCGCGTACGCGGAATCATCCGCGATGACCATCACCTCGGAAGGGCCCGCGGGCAGGTCGAGCGCGGCGCCCATCGGGTCGGCGCCGACGATCTGCTTGGCTGCCGTCACCCAGGCATTGCCCGGGCCGAAGATCTTGTCGACCTTCGGCACCGACTCCGTGCCGTAGGCGAGCGCCGCGATCGCCTGCGCGCCGCCGATCGTGAACACGGTGTCGATGCCGCACAGCGCGGCGGTGGCCAGCACGGCCGCGTTTGCGCGGCCGTCGCGACCGGGTGGCGTGCAGAGCACCCGCTGCGGGCAACCCGCGAGCCGCGCGGGCACCGCGAGCATGAGCACGGTGGAGGGCAGCGGCGCCGAGCCTGCCGGCACATACAGGCCCACGGCGGGAATGGGGCGAAGCTGCTGTTCGCAGCGCACGCCGGGCATCGTCTCGATCGACAGCGGCGCGGGACGCTGCGCCGCATGGAATGCCTCGACATTGGCGATGGCGCGCTCGATGGCCGCGAGTTCCTGCGGCGCGAGCGAGGCACGCGCCGCGCAGAACCCGGCGGGAGTCACCCGCAGGGAGTCGAGCCGGTCCAGGGGGACGGCATCGAAACGGGCGGTGTAGCGCCGGATGGCCGCGTCACCCTCGGCGCGCACGGCGTCGACGATCGCGCGCGCGCCGGCGAGCACCTCCTCGCCGACGCCCGCCTGCGGCCGCGCGAGCAGCCGTCGACGCGTCGCCGCGTCGCAAGCCGCCCAGTCATGGATGGCGATGGCGCTCATGCGAGCATCTTCTCCACCGGCAGGACGAGCAGGGCGCTCGCGCCCGCGCGCTTCAGGCCCTCGAGCGTTTCCCAGAAAACGTTCTCGCGGCACACGGCGTGGATCGCCACCTTGTCGGGGTGGCCCTCGAGCGGAATGATCGTCGGCGACTCGCTGCCGGGCAGCAGGCGACGGATCTCGGGCAGCGCGGCCCGCGGCGCGTGCAGCATGATGTACTTGCTCTCGCGCACCTGCTGCACGCCCTCGATGCGCATCAGGAGCCGCTCGACCCAGTCGGACTTGACGGCGCCGAGCGCCACCGGGGTGCGGATCAGCACGGCATGGCTCTCGAGCACCGTCTGCACTTCTTCCAGGTGGTTGGCGGCGAGGGTGGAGCCGGTCGAAACGAGGTCGCAGATCGCGTCGGCGCGGCCGAGGCGGGGCGCGATCTCGACCGCACCCGACAGGGTGACGATGTCGGCGCGGACCCCGTGGCGTGCGAGGAATTGCCCGAGCAGGTGGGGGTAGGTCGTCGCGATGCGACGGCCCGCAAGCGCGCTCACGCCGGACCACGACTGGCCCTCCGGGATCGCGATCGAGAGCCGGCAGCGGCCGAAGTCAAGCAGGCGCAGGGTCTCGAACGATGCCTCGATGCCGCGCGCGGCGAGCGCGAGGCGCTTCTCCTCGATGACATTCAGCCCGACGAGCCCGAGGTCGCAGACATCCTCCTGCACGAGATCCGGGATGTCGTCGTCGCGCACGAACAGCACGTCGAGCGGCAGGTTCTCGCCGTATCCCACGAGCTGGTCCTTGCCGCGCGCGAGCTTGAGGCCGCAGCGCGCGAGCAGGTCGAGCGACGGGTCGGTCAGGCGGCCGGACTTCTGGACGGCGAGCTTGAGCCGGCTGTCCCTATCCATTCAGGCGCTGCACGGCGGTGGTGTAACCGCCATTGCCCTCCGCGAGATAGCGCGCGACGCGCCCGATGGTCGTGATGCTGACGCCGGTCACGCGGTAGATTTCCCGGTAGGGCAGGCCACGCGCGAGGCTTTCGACCACCGCCCAGCGATCAGCCATGGCCTCGATTTCCGCCGGCGTGCACAGGTCGCGGAAGAAGGCGCGCAGTTCGTCGACCGTGCGCAGCGTGCCGATGGCGGCGAAGAGATTGCGCTCGTGCTGCGCCTCCTGGCGGGCGGAGACATTCAGGTGCTGCTTCATGGGCGGCATTCCAATGTATTAATTCGTTAATACACTAACATGCCGCCGGGCGCCTGTACAGGTGGATGCCGCGCCTCGGCAAGCGGTCCTTGACCGCCGGGCGGAGGGCGCCCTAGACTGCGCGCCACTCATCGAGACCGGCTGAGGGACAGGCCCTTGGAAGCCGGGGCAACCAGCGAACCCAACCCGTTCGCCCGGTGCCAACTCCTGCGGCAGCAGCTAGCGCCGTGAGATGAGCGGTCGGCAGAGCCGGTGGGCCAAGAGGCCCGCGGATGGATGCCAGACGCTCCCGCCGAACGCGGGTGCCCGCCGCAGGAGTGCCGATGACCGACAGAAGGCACTCGACATGGAGCATCCACAAACATCCGACCCGACAACCCCGGCCAGCGCCGGCGAGCGGCCGCGTGCCATCGTGCGCGAAGGCTTGCTTGAAGTGCCTGGGGAGATGTCGCTGCATCACGGCGGCCGTCTTGCCGGCGTCCACGTGGCCTGGCGCCTCGCGGGACCCGCCAACGCGCCGGTGGTGGCGACCCTCGGTGGCATCTCGGCCCATAGGCGTGTCTACGGCGACAAGCCGGGCGAAGGGTGGTGGGGCGAAATCGTCGGTCCGGGCCGCGCCCTCGATGCTTCTCTCGTGCGCATCCTCTCCTTTGACTACCTCGGTGGCAGCGGTGATACCACCGGCCCGGGGCGGGGCGAATCGTTTCCATCCATCTCGACCTACGACCAGGCCGAGCTGCTGCTGCGCCTGATCAACCACCTCGGCCTGAAATCGCTGCAGGCGATCGTCGGCGCGTCCTACGGTGGCATGGTGGCGCTTGCGTTCGCTGAGCTGTTCCCTGAACGCGTCGCGGAAATCGTCGTGATCAGCGCGGCTGACTGCACCCATCCGATGGCGACGGCCTGGCGCAGCGTGCAACGGCGCGTGATCCGCTTCGGCGCCGAGTGTGGGCGCGGCCAGGAGGGCCTCGAGATCGCGCGTGCCCTCGCCATGGCGACCTATCGCAGTCCCGAGGAATTCGCCGCGCGCTTCTCCGGCGCCCCGCGCCCCGGCGCGGAACCCGTGAGGTTTCCGGTCGAGGAGTACCTCTTTGCGCGGGGCGCGGACTACGCCGCGCGCCACCAGCCGGAAGCATTCCTCTGTCTGTCGGAGTCGATCGATCTGCATCGCGTCGACGCAAGCCGTATCTTCGTGCCGACAACTGTCGTGGCGGTGCACGAGGACCAGCTCGTGCCGGTCACGGACCTGCGCCGCCTCGTCGCGCGGCTCGCCGACGCGCGGCTGCACGAAATCTCGTCGGTTTACGGGCACGACGCCTTCCTCAAGGAAGCGGCCCAGCTCAAACCCGCCCTTGCCAACTGTACCGGGAGCCTTGCTTGACCAGCCGATTCGATGACACCACCCGTGCCGTGCGCGCGGGACTCGAGACCGATGAATCCACGGGCGCGGTGGTGCCGCCGATCCATCTCACGTCGACCTTCGCGTTCCGTGGCTTCGGCGAGAAGCGCAAGTACGACTACACGCGCTCGGGAAACCCGACGCGCGACCTGCTTGCCGACGCGCTGGCCGACATGGAAGGCGGCGCGGGCGCCGTGGTCACGGCGACCGGCATGGCGGCGATCACCGTGGTGGGGCACCTGTTGCCGGCGGGCAGTCGCATCGTGGCCGCACACGACTGCTATGGCGGCACCTTTCGCCTTTTTTCGGCATGGCAGCGCCGCGGCGAACTGAAAGTCGACTTCGTCGATTTCGGCGATGCCGCGGCCGTCGAGGCGGCGCTGTCATCGCCCTGCGCGCTCCTCTGGATCGAAACGCCGAGCAACCCGCTGCTGCGCATCTCCGACATCGCCGATCTCGCGGCGCGCGGCCGCAAGGCCGGCGCGCTGGTCGCGGTCGACAACACCTTCCTGTCGCCCGCGTGGCAGCAGCCGCTCGCACTGGGTGCCGACCTCGTGGTGCACTCGACCACGAAGTACCTGAACGGCCATAGCGACGTCGTTGGTGGCGCTGTGGTCGCAAGGACGGCGGCGCATGCGCAGGAACTGACATGGTGGGCGAACTGCCTCGGGCTCACGGGCTCGCCATTCGACAGCTTCCTCACCCTGCGCGGCCTGCGCACGCTGCACGCGCGGCTCGCGGTCCATGAGCGCAATGCGCAGGGCCTCGCAGAGTGGCTGGTGCGTGAGCCGGGCGTTGCGCGGGTGTACTACCCGGGGCTCGCCACGCATCCCGGCCATGTGGTCGCGAAGCGCCAGCAGCGCGGCTTCGGGGCGATGGTCTCGATCGAACTGGCCGGTGGCGAGGCCGCCGTGCGCCGCTTCGTCGACGGCCTCGAACTGTTCTCGCTCGCGGAATCGCTGGGCGGTGTCGAGAGCCTGGTCGCGCACCCGGCGACGATGACCCACGCGGCGATGGAACCGGCCGCGCGCGCCGCGGCGGGCCTCGTGGACGGCCTGTTGCGGCTGTCCATCGGGATCGAGGCGTTCGAGGACCTGAAGGCGGATCTCGAGCGGGCGTTGCGGCGGGCGGCGTGATGTGTGCTGCGTGATGCGGGTCAGCGGCGCTGTGATTCATCCGCTCCCTCGCTATCCGGGCGCGCCTTCGGCTCGCGACGCGCGCCTCTCAGCTCGATGCATGCCTCAATGCCGCGACAATCGCCGCCCCCATCTCGCCCGTGCCGACGGTCTTCGCGCCCGGCGCCGCAATGTCGGCGGTGCGCGCACCCGCGTCCAGTACGCGACCCACGGCGGTCTCGATTGCAAGGGCCTCCCGCTCGAGGCCGAGCGAGTGGCGCAGCAGCAGGGCGGCGGAGAGGATCGTGCCGATCGGGTTCGCGATGCCGCGGCCGGCGATGTCGGGCGCCGAGCCGTGGATGGGTTCGTAGAGCCCGCGGCGGCCCTCGCCGAGCGAGGCCGACGGCAGCACGCCGAGCGAGCCGGCAAGCATCGAGGCTTCGTCGGTCAGGATGTCGCCGAACATGTTTTCGGTGAGCAGCACGTCGAAATCGCGCGGACGGCGGATCAGGTGCATCGCCGCCGCGTCGACCAGCATGTGCTCGAGCGCGACGTCCGGGAACTCGGCCGCGATCACGCGGCCCGCGACGGTGCGCCACAGGCGTGAAGTCTCGAGCACGTTCGATTTGTCGATCGAAGTCACCCGCTTGCGGCGCGCGCGCGCGAGCTGGCCCGCGACGCGCGTGACGCGCTCGATCTCGGCGACGGAGTACGTGCACACGTCGGTGGCGTCGGTGGCGGTGCGGCGCTTCTCGCCGAAATAGATGCCGCCGGTGAGTTCGCGCACGAACACGAAGTCGACGCCGTCGATGACTTCCGGCCTGATCGGCGAGGCGTCGCGCAGCGCGGGGTGCACGGCGACCGGGCGCAGGTTTGCGAACACGCCGAGTTCGCGCCGCAGCGCGAGCAGGGCCGTTTCGGGACGCACTTTCGCATCCGGCGCGCTCCACTTCGGCCCGCCGATGGCGCCGAGCAGGACCGCGTCGGCGCGCCGGCACAGGTCGAGCGTCGCTGGCGGCAGGCCGTCACCGTGGACATCGATGGCGGCGCCGCCAAAAAGAGCGGGCGCGAGCTCGAAGTGATGGCCGCCGAGCTGCGCCGTGGCTTCGAGCACCTGCACGGCCTGTGCGACGACATCGGGGCCGATGCCGTCCCCGCCCAGCACCGCGACCAGCGCCTTCATGCGCGGCGCTGTTCGTAGGCGCGGATTTCAGCGTCCTTCGAGAGCAGGTAGCCGAGTTCGTCGACGCCGTTCATCAGGCAGTAGCGCGCGAAGGCATCGATCGGGAACTTCACGGCGGTCCCGGTCGGCAGCGTGAGCGTGCAGGATTCGAGGTCGATCGTGACCTCGGCGCCGGGGTTCGCGAGCAGCCACTCGTGCGTCTGGCCGTCGACGATCACGGGCAGCAGGCCGTTCTTCAGGGAATTGTTGCGGAAGATGTCGGCGATCTCGGTGCTGATGACGGCCCGGAAGCCGTAGTCGACCAGCCCCCAGGGAGCATGTTCGCGCGAGGAGCCGCAGCCGATGTTGCGGCCGGCGACCAGCACCTGGCAGCCCTTGGCTTCGGGGCGGTTCAGCACGAAATCAGGATTCGGCGCGCCTGCGGCGTCGTAGCGCCAATCGGCGAAGAGATGCGCGCCGAGCCCTTCCCGGGTGGTCGTCGTGAGGAAGCGCGCCGGCATGATCTGGTCGGTGTCGATGTTGGTCGATGGCAGCACGACGGTTCTCGAACGCAGGGTCTTGATCGCTGTCATGTCGTTCATCCGTTGATCAGGTCGCGCGGATCGGTGACGCGGCCGCGGATCGCGGTCGCCGCCGCCGTGAGCGGGCTCGCGAGCAGGGTGCGGGCGCCCACGCCCTGGCGGCCCTCGAAATTGCGGTTGCTGGTGCTGACGCAATACTCGCCCTTCGGCACCGTGTCGCCGTTCATGCCGAGGCACATCGAGCAGCCGGATTCGCGCCAGTCGGCGCCGGCCTCGATGAAGACCCGGTCGAGACCTTCCTTCTCGGCCTCGCGCCGTACCTGCTGCGAGCCCGGCACGACGAGCAGGTGCACGCCCTTGGCGACCTTGTGGCCGCGCAGCACGTCGGCCGCGGCGCGCAGGTCGGAGATGCGCCCGTTGGTGCAACTGCCGAGGAACACGACGTTGACCGGCTGGTTGCGTATCGGCTCGCCTGCGGTGAACCCCATGTAGGCGAGCGACTTGTCGAAGGCGGCATCGCCGCTGCGCGACGGGATCGGGGCCGTGATCGGCACCACCATGCCGGGGTTCGTGCCGTAGGTGATCATCGGCTCGAGCGCGGCGGCGTCGACGTTGACGGTCCTGTCGAAACGCGCGCCGGAGTCGCTCGGCAGCTCGCGCCAACGCGCCACGGCCTCGTCCCACGCGGCGCCCCGCGGCGCGCGCGCCTTGCCCTTCAGGTAGGCGAAGGTCGTCTCGTCGGGGGCGATCAGCCCTGCGCGCGCGCCCGCCTCGATGCTCATGTTGCAGACGGTCATGCGCGCTTCCATGTCCATCGCGCGGATCGCCGCGCCGCGATATTCGATCACGTGGCCGGTGCCGCCGGCGACGCCGATCTGGCCGATGATGCCGAGGATCAGGTCCTTGGCCGTGACGCCGGGATGCAGGGCGTTCGCCACTTCGATCGCAAGCGTCTTCGGCCGCCGCTGCAGCAGGCATTGCGTGGCGAGCACGTGGCCGACCTCGGTGCTGCCGATGCCGAAGGCGAGGGCGCCGAAGGCGCCATGCGTGCTCGTGTGGCTGTCGCCGCAGACGATGGTCCGCCCGGGCTGCGTGAGTCCGAGTTCGGGCCCGATGATGTGCACGATGCCACGCAGCTCATGCCGCAGGCCGAGCAGTTCGACGCCGAATTCGGCGCAGTTCTTCTCGAGCTGATGCACCTGTCTCGCGGCCGACTCGATCGAAATCGGCTGGCCGCCGAAGACCTGCTCGGTGCGCGTGGGGGTCGAGTGGTCCATCGTGGCGAGCGTCAGGTCCGGCCGCCGCAGCTTCATGCCGCGCTCGCGCAGCAGCTGGAAGGCCTGCGGCGAAGTGACTTCGTGGGTCAGGTGCAGGTCGATGAACAGCACGGCGGGGGTGTCCGCCGTTTCGGGCACCACCACGTGGCGGTCCCAGACCTTCTCGAACATCGTCTTCGGCGAACTCACGCGCATCGGTCCTTTCGGTAGGTAGGCGGACTGGAAGGGGGCCGGCGCATCGCGCCGGGCCCCGTCCCGGCATTGCTCAGGCCCGCTCTTCAGAGAGCCAGGGCATGCGTTCGCGCAGCGCGGCGCCCACCTTCTCGATCTTGTGGGTCAGGTCCTTCTTCATCAGCCGGTCGTACTTCCTGCGGCCCTTGGCGTTTTCGCTGATCCACTGGCGGGCGAACTTGCCCTGCTGGATTTCCTTCAGGACCTTGCGCATCTCCTTCTTCGTCGCCGCATTGACGATGCGCGGGCCGCGGGTCAGGTCGCCGTATTTCGCCGTCTCGCTGATGTACTTGTGCATCTTCGCGAGCCCGCCCTCGTGCAGCAGGTCGACGATCAGCTTCAGTTCGTGCAGGCATTCGTAGTAGGCGACTTCCGGCTGGTAGCCGGCTTCCACCAGCGTCTCGAAGCCCTTGACGACGAGCTCGGTCGCCCCGCCGCACAAGACGGCCTGTTCGCCGAACAGGTCGGTTTCGGTCTCCTCGGCAAAGGTGGTCTTGAGGACGCCACCGCGCGTGCCGCCGATGCCGTGCGCGTAGGCGAGCGCCTTGGCGAAGCCCTTGCCGCTCGGGTCCTGGAATACCGCGATGAGGGAGGGCACGCCGCGGCCCTGCTGGTACTGGCGCCGCACGAGGCCGCCCGGGCCCTTCGGGGCGATCAGCACCACGTCGAGGTCCTTGCGCGGGCGGATCTGCTTGAAGTGGATGTTGAAGCCGTGCGCGAAGAGCAGGGTGGCGCCCTTCTTCAGGCCCTTCTCGATCGACTTGTAGACGCCCTTCTGCGTGAGATCGGGCGTCAGCATCGCGACGAGCTCGGCGCCGACGACGGCCGTGGCGGGCTCGGCGACCGCGAGGCCGTCCTTCTTCGCGCTCTTCCAGCCGTCACCGCCGCGGCGCACGCCGACGACGACGTCGAAGCCGCTGTCCTTCAGGTTCAGCGCATGGGCGCGGCCCTGGCTGCCGTAACCGATCACGGCGATGCGCGCGCCCTTGAGCGCCTTGCGGTCTACGTCCTTCTGCGAGAACAGCTTCATCACTTCGACTCCAGCATGGGTGGTGAAAACAGGGAAAAACCCCGCATCGGCATGGCCGCTGCGGGGTCTCGATTCTTCGCTCGCCTGCCTGCATTAAGCTATACGCGCGACCCGCAGTGGCTGCTCGCCACATCCGCGCGAGGTGCCGGGACAAGCGGGACGATCGTCGGCACTGCCGTGCGGAACACGGGGTTGTCGAACGTCGCGCAAGCTGATCCGCCCGATGACATCACACCGCGGAAGTGATTGTCAACGCAGCCATACTGTAAGCTGTCGGGCCCTGCAGAGCGCTTTCCATCCGTGACCGCCGATCTCATCACGACCGCCGCCCAGGGGGCCTTGCCCCTCTGGCTCCTGCCCGAATCATCGGTCGATGAATGGCTCGCCCAAAGCGCGCCCGCCACCGCACTGTGGGTGCGCGCCCACCAGTTCACCGGTGAACGTCACCGGGTGCTCGCCGTGCCGGGGCCGGATGGGCGAGTCGCTGGCGCGCTCCTCGGTCTCGGCAACCTCGCGTCCCTCGAGGCGCTCAATCTTTGGCATGCCGCGCCGCTGGCGGAGCGCCTGCCGCCGGGCGCCTGGCGCCTCGCAACATCGCTGCCGGCGGCGGCCGCGACGCAGTTTGCCCTCGGCTGGCTGGTGGGCGCGTACCGCTACGCCCGCTATCGCAGTGCACCGGCAGTCCATTCGATGCTCGAGGCGCCGGCAGGCGCGGATGTCGCGTACGCGCGCGCCGCGGCGGGCTCGATGGAGCTGGCCCGCGATCTCGTCAATACACCGGCGAATGACCTCGGGCCAGCCGAACTCGCGCGTGCCGCCGCGGACCTCGCCGCCCGCCATGGCGCGACGATCACGGTCATCGAAGGCGAGGCGCTCGCCGCCGGTTTTCCGCTGATCCACGCGGTCGGCCGGGCGAGCGCGCGGGCGCCGCGGCTGATCGATGTTGCGTGGGGCGGGGAGGGCGCACCCCGCGTCACGCTCGTCGGCAAGGGCGTTTGCTTCGACTCGGGCGGCCTCGACCTCAAGCCTGCCTCGGGCATGCTGCTCATGAAGAAGGACATGGGCGGCGCAGCCTGCACGCTCGCGCTCGCCGACCTCCTGATGCGATCGAAGGCGCCCATCCGCCTGCGGGTGCTCATTCCCGCGGTCGAGAATGCCGTCGACGGCTCGGCCTATCGGCCGGGCGACGTACTGCGTTCCCGCAAGGGACTCACCGTGGAGGTGGGCAACACCGACGCCGAGGGGCGTCTCGTGCTGGCCGACGCGCTCGCCGAGGCGGATGCGGGCGCAGCGGAACTCCTGGTCGACCTTGCGACACTGACCGGTGCGGCGCGGACGGCGCTCGGACCGGAACTGCCGGCCGCCTATTCGAACGACAATGCGCTGCTTGCGGAACTGCAGGGGCATGCGGAACGCGAGCACGATCCGCTTTGGCCCATGCCGCTCTGGGGCGGCTATGACGAGGACCTCGCGAGCCGGATCGCGGACGTCAACAACGTGGCCGCGCACGCCTTCGCCGGCTCGATCATGGGCGCGCTGTTCCTGCGCCGCTTCGTCACCGCGAGCCCGCGCTGGCTGCACGTCGACCTGTACGCCTGGAATGCGCGCGAGCGACCGGGGCGGCCGGTCGGCGCCGAGGCCCAGTGCGTGCGGGCGCTCTATCGCCTGATCCGCGCGCGCTGCGGATGATCGCGATCGCGCCACGCCACTTCCTGCTCCTCGTTGGCATCACGCTCATCTGGGGGCTGAACCTCGTGGTCGCGAAGGTCGGCGTCGGCGACATGACGCCGGTGCTGTTCACCGCGCTGCGCTTTGCCGTGCTCGCGGTGTTGCTGCTGCCGTTCCTGCGCTGGCACCGGGAGGCGATGGGCGCGATCATCGTGGTGGCGCTGCTGGTCGGCGGGCTGCATTTCGCGCTGCTGTTCATCGGTCTCGCGCGCGCGGACAACATCTCCTCGGTCGCGATCGCGACCCAGCTCGGCGTGCCGTTCGCGACCCTGCTGTCGATCGCGCTCCTGGGTGAAAGGGTCCGCTGGCGCCGCTGGAGCGGCATCGGTCTGGCGTTCCTCGGCGTGTGCATCATGGGGTTCGATCCGGCCGTATTCAGCCAGCGGATGAGCCTCGCCTTCGTGATCGGCTCGGCCTTCATCGGCTCGCTCGGCCTCATCGCGATCAAGCGCCTGCCGCCCATGCGGCCGCTCGAGCTGCAGGCCTGGATCGCCTGGATCAGCTGGCCGCTGCTGCTCGCGCTGTCGCTGCTGGTGGAGGGCGGGCAGCGCGCCGGCCTCGCGTCGGCGGGCTGGGCCGGATGGGGGGCGCTCGCCTACACGGCGATCTTCTCGAGCCTCTTTGCGCACACGGCCTACTTCTTCCTCGTGCAGCGCTACCCCGTCACGAGCATCGCGCCGCTGACGGTGCTCTCGCCGGTCTTTTCGGTGATCTTCGGCGTGTTGCTGCTCGGCGATGCGCTGACGCCGCGCATCGCGCTCGGCGGCGCCTGCACGCTGCTCGGCGTGCTGATCATCACGCTGCGCGAAAAGCAGTTCACGGACACGGGTAGCTGAGGCGTGGGGCAACGAGGCCGGCCGAGCGCCAGCGCGGAAGCGATGTTCCGCCGCGAGATCCTGCCCTGGGCGCTCGTGGGCCTCACCCTCGGCCTCGTCGAGGGCGCCACCGCGGCCGTGCTCGTCAAGACCGGCTTCAGGGGCGCCGCGACGCCGCTTGCGGTGAACATTGCCACGGCGCTCGTCAGCGGCGCGCCGGCCTTCGCCAACGTCGTGAGTTTCGCGTGGGCCAACATCGCCCACGGGCGCGCGCGCGTGCAGTTGCTGGTGCGCCTGCAGGCGCTGTTCGCGCTGCTCGTCGGCCTGATCGGCCTCGCGCCGCGCGCCGGCGGCGGGCTTGCCTTCGCCGTGGTCTCGATCCTGGCGGCCAGGATGATCTGGGCGGGCATCCTGACCGTGCGCGCCGCCGTCTGGACGGCGAACTACCCGCGGCCCGTCATCGCGCGGATCACCGGTCGCATCGTGATCGTGAGCTCGCTCGCCGTGGCGGGCGCCGCGGCCCTCGCCGGCATCGTGCTCAAGTCCCGCGCCTTCGACCCGCGCTGGCTGTATGGAGGCGCGGCCGCCTGCGGACTGCTCGCCGCCTCCCTCTACCGGCGCGCGCGGGTGCGGCGTGAGTTCCGGCTGCTCGCGGACGAAACGGCCGAAGCGGGAACGAGCGAGGCCTTCTCGCTGCGCATGGTCCGTGAAATCCTCGCGCGCGACCCGGCGTTTCGCGAGTACATGCTGTGGATGGGCCTGTTCGGCGGCGGCAACCTGATGATCGTCGCGCAACTCGTCGTGATCCTCACCGACGATTTCGCGATGTCCGGGGGCCGGCAGATCGCGCTGCTCGCGGTCGTGCCGCTGCTCGCACTGCCGCTCTTCGTGCCGTGGTGGGCGCGTTTCTTCGACGGCGAGCATGTGATCGTCTACCGGGCGCGCCAGTGCCGCGCGCTGGTCGCGGCGATCGCGCTGTACTGCGTCGCGGTGTTCGGCGCATGGGAGTGGTTGCTGTGGCCCGCGGCCGTGACCTACGGATTCGCGATGGCGGGTGCTAACCTTGGCTGGAACCTCGGGCACGCGGATTTCGCGTCGAGCGGGCGCGCCCAGCACTACATGGGCGTGCATGTCACGCTGACCGGCGTGCGCGGCATGATCGCGCCACCCGGCGGCATGCTCGTTTACCAGCTGCTCGAGAACTGGCAGAGGGGCGCGGGCAGGCTTGCCCTCGCGCTGCCGCTCGCGATGACCACCGCGGGCGCGATCGGTTTCAATCTGATGAAGAACAGGCGGACATGAAGAAAATGAGCAAGACGGTCGTCGATCCCCGCGCGTACTCGCGCCTCGTCGTCGATGGCGCGAAGCAGGCGCCCTCGCGCGCCATGCTGCGCGCGGTCGGCTTCGCGGAAGCCGATTTCGGCAAGCCGCAGATCGGCATCGCTTCGACCTGGGCGAACGTCACGCCCTGCAACATGCACATCGGCGACCTCGCGAAGCAGGCCGGCGCGGGCGCCGACGCGGCGGGCGGCAAGAGCGTGATCTTCAATACCATCACCGTGTCGGACGGCATTTCGATGGGTTCGCCCGGCATGCGTTACTCGCTCGTGTCGCGCGAAGTGATCGCGGATTCGATCGAGACGGTGGTGGGCGCGGAGGGCTTCGACGGGCTCGTCGCGATCGGCGGCTGCGACAAGAACATGCCGGGTTGCGCGATGGCGATCGCGCGCCTCGACCGGCCGGCGGTGTTCGTCTACGGCGGCACGATCCGTCCGGGCGCGCAGCGGCGGGATATCGTCGCGGTGTTCGAGGCCGTCGGCGGCCATGCGGCCGGCAAGGTGAGCGACGCGAAGCTGCTCGAAGTGGAGCGCACCGCGATTCCGGGCGCCGGCAGCTGCGGCGGGATGTACACGGCCAACACCATGGCGTCCGCGATGGAAGCGCTCGGCCTCTCGTTGCCGGGCAGTTCGGCGCAGGAAGCGGTGAGCCGGACGAAGGAAGAGGACTGCCGGCGGGCGGGCGAGGCCGTCGTGCGCCTCGTGCGCGATGGGCTCAGGCCGTCGCATATCCTGACGCGCAAGGCCTTCGAGAATGCGATCACCGTGACGATCGCGCTCGGCGGCTCGACGAATGCCGTGCTGCACCTGCTGGCGATCGCAAGGGCGGCACGCGTGAAACTCACGCTCGACGATTTCACGCGGATCGGCAAGCGGGTTCCAGTGCTCGCCGACGTGCGTCCGAGCGGCCGCTACCTGATGTCGGAGCTGATCGCGATCGGCGGCATCCAGCCGCTGATGAAGCGCCTGCTGGCGGCGGGATTGCTGCATGGCGATTGCCTGACCGTGACGGGCAGGAGCCTGGCGCAGAATCTTGCTTCGGTCGAAGACTATCCGCCCGGGCAGGACATCGTCCGGCCGCTCGATGCGCCCATCAAGAAGGACAGTCATCTCGTCGTGCTTTATGGTAACTGCGCGCCGGAAGGGGCGGTCGCCAAGATCACGGGCAAGGAAGGGCTGCGGTTCTCGGGGCGCGCGCGCGTGTTCGAGGGCGAGGAAGCGGCCACCCGCGCCATCCTCGGCGGCAAGGTCAAGGCGGGCGATGTCGTCGTCATCCGCCACGAAGGACCGCGCGGCGGCCCGGGCATGCGCGAGATGCTGAGTCCCACCGGCGCCATCATGGGCCGCGGGCTCGGCGACAAGGTGGCGCTCATCACGGACGGCCGTTTCTCCGGCGGCAGCCACGGTTTCGTGGTGGGGCACGTATCGCCCGAAGCGGCCATCGGCGGCCCGATCGCGCTGCTGCGCAGCGGCGACCGGATCACCATCGACGCCGTGGCGCGCCGCATCGACGCCGACGTGAGCAAGGCCGAATGGGCGCGACGCCGTCGTGCGTGGCGGCCGCGCAAGCCCTACGCGTCAGCCGGCGTGCTCGCAAAGTATGCGCGCGTGGTGAGCAGCGCATCGGAAGGCGCGATCACGGACCAGTGATCCGTCGACTGGACCCTCGACAAGCGGTGAGGGGAAGTTGTAAGCGGGGAAGCCAGCGGTTACAGTGGCTCTCCCCTGGGGGATGACACTATCGGGAGGCGAGCGTGAGCCGGACCGCCGGAGCGCGCCAGCGTTTCCGGATGAGGCGCCGGGAAGCGCCGTCGGGTGGACGATCGGGAAGGGTTGCGCGGGAACGGGAACGCGTATAGCGTGCCGCGCTCGCCGAACTGCATCGGTTGTCCGGACAATTAACGCGTCCACGAGAGAACATGGCTGCCTACGCGCACGAATCGACCTTCGTACCACGACGCATCGTCGTGTTCCTGTTCATCATCCTGTTTCACGCCCTGCTGATCTGGGCGCTGGCCAATGGCCTCGCCCGCAAGGTCGTGGAGGTGCTCGCGCCTCCGATCCAGACCGACATCATCGAGGAGATGAAGCAGGACGAGCCGCCGCCGCCGCCGCCGCCGCCCGAAATGGAGCGCCCGCCGGTCGAGGTGCCGCCGCCGGAAGTGAACATCCAGATCCCGGTCGACACCAGCACGTCGACCGCGATCACCGATGTCACCGACCGCCCGGCGCCCATGGCGCCGCCGCCGCCGCCGCGCGCGGTGGTGCGCCAGAACCCGACCCTCGACCGGCGCACGCAGCCGCCCGAGGACTACTACCCACCGGCGTCGAAACGCGCGGAAGAAGAGGGCATCGTCACGGTCCGCACCTGCGTGAGCGACCAGGGCAAGGTCGTGGGCACGCCCACGGTCACCAAGGGCTCGGGCTTCGAGCGGCTCGACGAGGCCGCCGTCAAGTGGGCGATGCGTGGCGCCCGGTTCAAGCCCGGCACCGAGGACGGCAAGCCGGTCGAGCAATGCTTCCAGTTCAACGTTCGTTTCAAGCTGACCAATTGATCATCGATCCTTGAGGAATCTATGGAAAACACCGCTGTTGTAGACAACCCGTACGGGCTCTCCGCGCTCTGGGCGCAGGGTGACTTCGTCGCCAAGGGCACGCTCATCATCCTCGCGCTGATGTCGCTCGGCTCCTGGTACATCATGCTGACCAAGCTCTGGGACCAGCGGAAGCTCCGCCAGTCCGCCAAGCTCGTCGAGAAGCAGTTCTGGACTGCCCCGTCGATCAAGGACGGCGTCGAGCGCCTCAAGAAGGGTGACGATTTCCGCCTGATCGCCGAGGACGGCCTGCGTGCCACTTCGCACCACGAAGGCCGCCTGACCGACCGCATCGACCTGCACGAGTGGATCACGATGTCGCTGACCCGCGCGGTCGATGCCGTCAACGGCAAGCTGCAGGGGGGCCTCTGGTTCCTCGCGACGGTCGGTTCGGCGTCGCCGTTCGTCGGCCTTTTCGGCACGGTGTGGGGCATCTACCACGCGCTGATCGCGATCGGCATCGCCGGCCAGGCGAGCATCGACAAGGTGGCCGGCCCGGTCGGCGAGGCGCTCATCATGACCGCCATCGGCCTCTTCGTCGCCGTGCCTGCCGTGATGGGTTACAACTGGCTGCTTCGCCGCAACAAGGGCCTGCAGGAAGGCCTGCGCAACTTTGCGGCCGACCTGCACGCCTATCTCGTGGGCGGCGCCCGCGTCGGTGGCGAGGGTGGCGCAGCCCGTGCGAGTGCCCCGGCCGCCGCGGCCCGCAAGTAAGAAGGTAATCGCGCATGTCCATGAGTGTCGCATCGGACTCCGGGGACGGCGAAGCGAAAGCGATGTCGGACATCAACACCACGCCCCTCGTGGACGTGATGTTGGTGCTCCTCATCATCTTCCTGATCACGATTCCCGTGATCACGAAGACGGTGCCGGTCGAGCTGCCCAAGGCGACCAACATCGCCACGCAGACCAAGCCGGAGAACATCACGATCGCGGTCGACGCCTCCGGCGGCGTCTACTGGAACAACGGCAAGGTGCGTGATCGCCAGGCCCTGCTCGAGTTCGTGAAGGCGGCAGCGGTGCAGGTACCCCAGCCCGAGATCCACATCCGCGGTGATCGCAACGCGCGCTTCGAAGCGGTGGGGCGCGTGATCTACACGATCCAGCGCGGCGGCGTGGTCAAGGTGGGGTTCATCACCGAGCCCGATCGCGGCGTGCGCTGAGGAGAGTTCGACCATGTCTATGAGTGTGGGCAGCGACAGCGGCGAAGACGAGCCGATGGTGGAGATGAATACCACCCCGCTGATCGACGTCATGCTGGTGCTGCTGATCATGTTCATCATCACGATTCCCGTGATGACGCACGCGGTGAAGCTCGACATGCCGCGGGATACGCACGCGCCTCCGCCGCCGGTGCCGCCCGAAGTGATCGACATCGAGATCGATTTCGACGGCACGATCGTCTGGAACGGCACCGTGGTGCCGAACATCCAGACGCTGGAAGGCTATTTCCGGCAGGAGTCGCAGAAAGATCCGCAGCCCGAGTTGCACCTGCGGCCCGATGCGCGCGCCCGCTACGACGTGGTGGCGAAGGTGCTCGCATCGGCCCAGCGCAACCGCATGCAGAAGATCGGCTTCGTGAACACGGCGGATTTCCGCGACGAGTGAGGCGCGCCGGCCACCCGGCGTGGCCGGCGTTCATCGCCCGTTCATCCGTCCCATGAGAACGTGATCCCGGGGCCCAGGACCGGGATCATGCATTTGGACCAGAGGACAGCATCAGCATGAGCATGAGAAAGACACTGAGTCTCGCGCAGGTCATGGCGGTCGCGCTGCTCGCCATCGGTTCGGTGGGCGCGACTGGCAGCGCCGTGGCGGCCGACGCCAAGGGGCCCACGGTCAGCAAGGCGCTCGCCAAGCCGCTCAAGGCCGCACAGGAGGCGCTCGGCAAGAAGGACTGGAAGGGCGCGCTCGCCAAGCTCGACGAGGCCGACGCCGTGGCGTCCAAGGCCCCTTACGACCTGCACCTGATCGCCGAAATGCGCGGCTTCGCCTATGTGCGGCTCGGCAACTACGCCGAGGCCGCGAAGAACCTCGAGGCGGGCCTCAATTCGGGCTTCCTGGCGCAGGAGGACGTCGCCGGGCGCGTGCGTGCGCTGGCGCAGATCAACTACCAGATCAAGAACTACGCCAAGGCCATCGAGTACGGCAACCGCGCGATCAAGGGCGGCTTTGCCGACGCCGAGCTGTACACGCTCGTTGGCCAGGCCTACTACGTGCAGGGCGACTACAAGGGCACGCTCAAGTTCATGGACAACTACGTGGACAGCCAGGTGCGCCGCGGCGAGACGCCGAAGAAGCAGTCGCTCGAGCTGATCCTCTCCTCGTGCGTGAAGATCAAGGACGACGGCTGCACCACCGGTGCGCTCGAGCGGCTGGTGAAGTACTACCCGACGCCGGAGTACTGGCAGAACATCATGTATTCGCTGTTCCGCGTCGACAGCAACGACGACAAGGTGCTGCTGAACACGTTCCGGCTCGCCGCGGACGTCGATGCGCTGAAGCGCGGCGACGAGTACACGGAGATGGCGCAGCTCGCGATCGAGCAGGGGTCGCCCGGCGAGGCCGTGTCGGCGCTCGAGAAGGCCTTCGCGAAGAATGTCTTCACCGAACAGCGCGACAAGGACAAGAACCAGCGCCTGCTCGAGGCGGCGAAGAAGTCAGCGGCCTCCGACCAGGCGGGCCTCGCGCAGCTCGAGACCGAAGCCGCGAAGGCCAAGACCGGCGGCGCGGACATCGGGCTCGGCAAGGGCTACATGAGCTATGGCCAGTACGACAAGGCCGCGACGGCCATCCAGCGTGGCCTCACGAAGGGTGGGTTGTCGGATGCGGCCGAGGCGCAGTTGCTGCTCGGCATCGCGCAGTTGAAGGGCGGCAAGAAGGACGACGCGATCAAGGCGTTCAAGTCGCTCAAGGATGACGCCAAGTACGGCCGCCTCGCGAGCCTCTGGGCGATCCACGCCCAGGGCTGATACGGGCCGGGGCATTTCCAGCGACGGCCGGCGGGGCGACCCGCCGGCCGTTTTGTTTTGCGGCGCAATGCTGCCAAACTAGCCGCAATCCGGTGGGGTTGGGGTGGAATGGCGGATGCCGAGCAAGGTTCCCGAGGGCGAATCGCGAGGATGGATCGTCCCGATAGGAGGGGCGGAGAACAAGGAAAACGACCGGCGCATCCTCAGCCGGTTCCTCGAGGTTTCGGGGGGGCGGGATGCCGATGTCGTCGTGATCCCGACGGCAAGCCGCCTGCACGAGACCGGGTCCCGTTACGAGCGGCTGTTCCAGGAGCTCGGTGCGGCGCGCGTGACGGTCATGGATTTCGATACCCGGCGCGATTGCCATGAGGTGGGAAGGCTCGAGCGGCTCGGGCAGGCGAGCGGCATTTTCTTCACCGGCGGCAACCAGCTGCGCCTGACGACGCTGCTCGGCGGCACGCCGGTGGCCAAGGTGATCCGCACGCGCAACGCCCACGGTGTCACCGTGGGCGGCACGAGCGCCGGTGCCAGCATCCTCTCCGAGCACATGATCGCCTACGGGGACGACGGGTCTTCGGCGGTGTCCGGCAGCGTGCGCTTGGCCCCTGGCCTCGGCCTCACCAACCGCTTCGTGATCGACCAGCATTTCCGCCAGCGCGACCGGCTCGGCCGGCTGCTGACCGCGCTCGCCTACAATCCCTTCGCGGTCGGCATCGGGCTCGACGAGGATACGGCGGCGTTCATCGGCCCCGACAACTCGCTCGAAGTCGAAGGCAGCGGCGCCGTGACGGTGGTGGATGCCGCCGAAGTGGCCTTCACGTCCATGGACATCGTCGATGAGGGCCAGCCCATCTGCATGCTGGGCCTCAAGATGCACCTGCTCGTGGCAGGGGCCACTTTCAACCTGCATACGCGCATCGCGTCTGCGGACAACCTGCGGGTACACAAGGAGTAGCAGGATGCGCGTGCTCGACCGTTCGGTTTACGTCGGTCCTTCGCACTACGCGCGCTTCCCCGTCATCCGGCTCGAGCTCGACCTCGGGGCGCTCGAAGCCTGGCCGACCGGGCGCCTCGGCGCCGGATTCGTCGATGCCCTCGCCGCGGCCCTGCCGGGCCTGGCCGAGCATGGCTGCTCGTATCGCGAGCCGGGCGGTTTTTTCCGCCGCATGCGCGAGGGCGAGGGTACCTGGCTCGGGCATGTGCTCGAGCACGTGGCAATCGAGCTGCAAAACGTCGCGGGCGAGGACGTCACCTTCGGCAAGACGCGCAGCATCGACGGCCGGCCGGGCGTGTACACGGTCGTGTACGAGTTCGCGCAGCGCGACGAGGGCGTCGCGGCCGGGGAGCTGGGCCTGCGCCTGCTCGCCTCGCTGCTGCCCGCGCCGTTGCGCGAGGCGGGTGCGGTGCCGGAGGGCTGGACCTGGGAAGGTGCGCGCGATGAGTTCATCCGTTTCGCGCAGCGCCGCGCGCTCGGCCCGTCCACGGCGTCCCTGGTGCGCGCCGCCGAGTCGCGAGGCATCCCCTGGCTGCGGCTCAACGACCAGTCGCTCGTGCAGCTCGGGCACGGCAAGTACCAGCAACGCATCCAGGCGACGGTCACCGGGCGCACTCCGCACATCGCCGTCGAACTCGCGAGCGACAAGGAGGAGACCAATCGCATCCTCGCCTCGCTCGGCCTGCCCGTGCCGCGGCAGGAACTGGTGCAATCGGCGGAACAGGCGGTGCGCGCTGCGCATCGCATCGGCTTCCCGGTCGTCACCAAGCCCTACAACGGCAACCATGGCCGCGGCATTTCGATTCGCCTCGTCACCGACCAGGAGGTTGCGGCGGGTTTTGCCGCGGCGCGCGAGCATTCCCGCTCGGTGATCGTCGAAACCTTCCTCGAAGGCGACGACCACCGGCTGCTCGTCGTGAACGGCGAGCTGGTGGCGGCGACCCGCCGCACGCCGGGCCACGTGGTCGGCGACGGCCGGCATACCGTGACCGAGCTGATCGGCATCGTGAACAGGGACCCGCGCCGTGGCGTGGGCCACGAGAAGGTGCTGACGCGCATCGAGCTCGATGCGCAGGCCATGCAGATGCTCGATCGCGCGGCGCTGACGGCGCAGTCCGTGCCCGAGGACGGCCGCGTCGTCTACCTGCGCTCGACCGCGAATCTCTCGACCGGCGGCACGGCGACCGACGTGACCGATGTGATCCATCCCGACAATCGCGACATGGCGGTGCGCGCCGTACGGGCGATCGGGCTCGACGTGGGCGGCGTCGACTTCCTCTCGACCAATATCGCCGAGAGCTACCGCAGCATCGGCGGCGGGATCTGCGAAGTGAACGCCGCGCCCGGCTTTCGCATGCACGTGGCGCCGAGCGAAGGCACGGCGCGCGATGCGGCGGGACCCGTGATCGACATGCTGTTCCCCCCGGGCGCCGCGTCGCGCGTGCCGATCGCCGCGATCACCGGCACGAACGGCAAGACCACGACGGCGCGGATGCTCGCGCATATCGCGAAGATGGCCGGCTACACCCCGGGCCTCACCACCACCGACGGCGTCTACATCGACGGCCAGCGCACCGTGCAGGGCGACATGACCGGGCCCGTGTCGGCGCGCATGGTGCTGGCCGACCCGCAGATCGACCTGGCCGTGCTCGAGACGGCCCGCGGCGGCCTGCTGCGCGCGGGCATGGGCGTGCACGAGGTCAATGTCGGCGCCGTGCTCAACGTGCAGTCCGATCATCTCGGCCTGAAGGGCATCGACACGCTCGAGCAGCTTGCCGAGATCAAGCGGGTCGTCGTCGAGGTGGCGACCGATTGCGCGGTGCTGAACGCCGACGATCCGCTGACGCTGAGGATGTCCGGCTACACCGATGCGGCGAGCATCTGCTACGTGACGCTCACGCCGCAGCATCAGCTCGTGCGCGAACACGTGCGCGCCGGCGGTCGCGCCTGCGCGCTCGAGGCGGGAGTCAACGGCCAGATGATCACGCTCTACGACAAGGGCAGCCACATCCCGCTGCTCTGGACCCACCTGATCCCCGCCACCCTCGAGGGGCGTGCGACCCACAACGTGCAGAACGCGATGTTCGCCGCGGCGCTCGCCTTCTCGCTGGGCATCAGGCTCGACGCGATCCGTCAGGGGTTGCGCACCTTCGACACCACGTTCTTCCAGGCGCCGGGGCGCATGAATGTCTTCGACGAGCATCCATTCAAGGTGCTGTTCGACTACGGCCACAATGCCCATGCGGTCGGCGTGATGGCGGACCTCGCGCAGCGGCTCGACGTCAAGGGGCGGCGCATCGTCGTGCTGGCCGGCCCCGGTGACCGGCGGGACGAAGACCTGCGCGCGATCGCGCAGGCTGTGGCGGGGCGCTTCGACCATTACATCTGCCGCCGCGACGATCACTTGCGCGATCGTGCGCCGGACGAGGTGCCGCGGCTGCTCGCGCGGACCCTGCGCGAGGCCGAAGTCGCCGCGGACCGCATCGAAGTCATCCCCGATGAGAGCGATGCGATCGACGCGGCGTTGCGCATGGGGCAGGCGGGCGACCTGCTGCTCGTCTTTGCCGACCACCTGACGCGTTCGTGGAAGCAGATCACCAAGTTCCGCTCGCCCGGTGCCGAGGACCCGGCACGGGGGGCGGAGGTCGCCGCGGTGCCGCTGCCCCTGGACTCCGGTACGCGGGCCGAGGCGACGCCGATCTCCCTCGAGGGCCTCATCCGCGACGAGCGTGGCATCCGCTTCGCGCCGGAGGGAGAAGACTGATCGAGACGGCCGGCCTGCCATACGACGGTTCGCGGCGCCTGACCGGCAGCAATCTCTATTTCGATTCGCCCGGTGCCGTGCTCGATGTCGTCGGTGTCGAGGCGGACGATGCGCTGCTTGCCGGCTGGCGGGCACGCGCGGCGCGCGGGCGGGCTCACCTCGGTTGGCCCAGCGTCGTGGCCGCGCGCTACGCCGGCCGCCGGCAGCGCGAACCGCTGGCCGTGCGGCGGCATCGCGGAGGGACCACGCTCGCACTCGCCGCGCCGATCGACCAGTTGTTCGTGGCGACGGAGTTGAACGAGTGGGCGCTCGCCGCGAGCCTGTACGAGCGCGACCCGCAACGCTGGTCCGCCCTCGAGCAAGGCATGATCCAGGCTGCGCGCGAAGCGACGTCGCCACCGGCCCTGCTTCCCGTGCTCGACGAGGCCGCCGCGTTCGAGCGCCTCACGCAACTCGCGAGGCTCGAGGCGCGGCCCGCGCTTCTGAAGGCGATCGCGCGCGCGGAATCGGCCGGCCTCGGCTGGCTGCTCGACGACGAGGGCTTCTCGCTCGGCGAGGGTATCGGGCACGCCGGGTTCCCGCCCGGCGCCTCGCCGCGCCCCGAGTTGGTGCGCTGGCACAACCTGCGCAACATCCCGACGGCGCTCGTCACGGGCTCGAATGGCAAGACCACGACAGTTCGCCTGCTGGCGGCCTGCGCGCGCGCTGCCGGCCTGCGCACGGGCCACAATTGCACCGACGGTGTGTTCCTCGACGGTCGACTGGTCGTCAGCGGGGACTTCTCGGGGCCGATGGGCGCGCGAACGGTACTGCGTGATGCGCGGGTGCAGGCCGCGATCGTCGAGGCGGCGCGCGGCGGCCTGCTGCGGCGTGGCAGTGCGGTGAACCGGGCGGATGTCGCCGTGATAACCAATGTGAGCCTCGACCATATCGGCGCGTACGGCATCGATGACCTCGAGGGCATGGCGGCCGTGAAGCTCATCGTGGCCAACCTCGTCGGGCCGCGGGGCCTCGTGGTGCTGAACGCCGACGATCCGACGCTCGCGCGGTTCGCGGCCCGCGTGGAAGCGCCGCTAGGCTGGTTCGCGCTCGATGCGGACGCGGAGGCCTTGCGGGCGGCGCGCGCCCGGGGCGGCGCGACTTGCGGGGTCCGCGACGGGCGGCTGGTAAGCACAGGCGGTGGCGCCAGCCACGATCTTGGGGCGATCGACGCAATGCCGTTGTCCTTCGGCGGCAGCGCTGCCTACAACGTGGCGAACCTCGCGGCGGCCGGGCTGGCGGCGTTGGCGCTCGGCATTGCGCCGGCCGCCGTGCGCGAAGTCTTCGGGCGCTTCGGCGGCAGTCCCGCCGACAATGCGGGCCGGCTCATGCGCTTCGAGGCGGGCGGCCTGCAGGTGATCGTCGATTACGCGCACAACCCCGAAGGCTTGCAGGGCGTGCTGGAGGTTGCCCGCCACCTGATGGCCGGTGGCCGTCTTCTGTTGCTGCTCGGGCAGGCGGGAGATCGGGGCGACGCCGACATCGCGGCACTGGCCACCGTCGCCGCGCGGGCGCGGCCGGATCACGTCGTGATCAAGGAAATGGAAAGTCATTTGCGGGGACGCGCACCGGGCGAAGTACCGGGGCTCCTGCGAAGGGCCTTGCTGGCCGCCGGCATGGATGCCAGTCAGCTTCACATGCAGGGCGCGGAAATCGAGGCGGCCCGCACGGTCCTGGCGCTCGCGCGGCCGGGTGATGTCGCGCTGCTGCCCGTGCACGGCAATCTCGCCCGGAGCGAGGTCGTCGCGCTGGTCGGGCGGATGCGCAGCGGCGGCTGGCAGGCGGGCGAGCGGCTGCCGGCCTAGCCGCCCGATTCCCGTCAGCGGCTCACGGCGTCGATCACATCCTGCTGCGAGCCGGGCTGGCCCTCGCCGGTCACCTCTTCGAGCTCGGCCTCGACGACCCGCAGCACGCGCGCGATGAAGTCCGCGCGGCCCTGGTCGCGCACGGCGGCGACGGCAGGCGTGGGGGCGTAGGCATCGACGGCGCCCGCCTTCAGGACACCGCGCGCGGCGAGCAGCCGCTCGACCGAATCGAGTCGCTCGCGCGTGACGGCGAGTTCCTGCGCAAGCGTCACGCTGACCCACAGCAGCTTGTCGATCGCGGGGTCGCTGAAGTACTGGGGGCGCTTGCCCTTGGCAACGCGCTTCACGCGAACGGCTGTCTTCTTGCCGGTCATGCCTGTGAACCTCCGGTCAGGGACGCCCGACGAGGACGGTCCAGATGAACTTCGGGGAGTAGAGGGTCTGTGCCCCGGCCTCGCGAGGCGCGAAGCCGACCATCTCGACCGCATCCGGCGCAAAGCCACTGCGGGCCGCGATGGCGGCGAGGTCGGCGTCCGTCAGGAACTGCGCGAAGGTCTCGTTGTTGTTGTACGACTCCCAGTTGTACATGAACTTCTCGAGCGGCGTCGTGCCGCGGGGAATCTCGAGGTGCAGCATGATGCCGCCGGGCTTCAGCAGTCGCCGGCACTCGCGCAGGATGTTCGAGAGCGCCGACTTCGATGTCTCGTGCAACATGATGTGCGAGACGATCAGGTCGAAGCTGCCTGCCTTGAAGTTGGTCGCCTCGGCATTCTGCTGGCTGAAATGCACCGGCACGCCGAGCGCCTCGGCGCGTGCATGCCCATAGCGCAGCACCGGTGCGCCGACGTCGATGGCGTGCAGCTCGGCGCGCGGAAAGGCGCGTCCCCAGGGCAGGGTGCTGTTGCCGATCGCGCAGCCCATGTCGAGGATGCGTGCGGGCTTGAGGCCCGGGAACCGATGGCGGTAGAAGGCGAGCAGGATGTCGCCCATCGCATCGTTCTCTACGCCGAATGCACCGTCGAGGTAGAGGTGCAAGCCGCTGTCGTAGACCGCGCCGGCCGTGATGTCGTCGGGGCCAAAGTCCGTGTGATAGCCCCCGGGTTGCAGGTGGATGTCTGCGGCGGCGTGATAGCGCGGCGTCGGCAGCGAGGGATCGAGGACGAGCGAGCCCTTGCGCTTGCCCCTGCCTTTCGGGGATGAGCGGGCGCGGCGGATGAGCGCTTCGCGGTCACGCTCCGCGGGATCGATGACCGATTCCCACATGAGTTCCTGGCTGCGCCTCAGCATTGCACTCCAGAACTGGTAGTAGGGATCGCGTTCCATCGCCGCGCGCAGCTCCGCGGGGGCCTGCGGGCTGCGCCCGGTCTCGGCACGAAAGCGCGGCTCGACGCGCGCGGCGTAGATGGGATAGTTTCCCGGCATCACCCGCGAGGCGAGGTGGCGGCGAAAGCTGCGCACGAAAGCCTGGCGCACGCGTTCGTCGTGCGTGGGTCGGGGCAGCATCGCATGGCGTCTGGCGGTGGTCATTTTTTCGCGCGCTCGATCAGGTGTTCGCGGTAGTCGCGGAAGGGGCGCAGCAAGCGCGCCACGAGGGCTTCGCGCCGCGCCGCGCGCTCCTGCAGCGCGGGTTCGTCGGGCTCGAAGCGGTCGATTTCGGCCCTCGACAGCGTGCCCTTGCGCTCGAGCATGCGTTCGAGCGTGTCGATGCGGTCATAGGCCACCGAGAGTTCCGCCGCGAGCGCGAGCAGTGCCGAGTGCAGCTGGTCGATCGCCGGGTCGTCGAAATACTGGGGCAGGGGGCCTTTGGCGCGGGTCGGTGCGTCGGTCATTCGCGCTCCACGAGTTCGATCCATTCGCCCGCGGGGCCAATGCACACCGCGGTCCTGCGGCCATGATAGGGCGCTTGCGGCAGGGTGCGCGGTTCCGCGAGCCAATCGAGGGCGGGATCCTCCGGCAGGCGGTCGACCAGGAAGCTCACCATCGAGATGCCGGGCGGCAATTCGCCGGGTGCCGGCGTCCGTTCGAGGGTCCCCGCGGGCATCGCGTCGACTTCGATGTAGCACTGGCCCGCAAGCGCGAGCGCGGCGAGCGGATGGCGGGTGTCGGCGGGCAGGCCATGCGCGGCGGAAAGCACGGTGATCACCGAAGGGGTCGTCTTGGCGGGCGGCACGCCGAAGTGCTTCGAATAGAAAGCACCCACCGCCTCGCAGGAGGGGCCGCCCAGGATGACGATGAAGACGCGGTCGATGAAATGCTTCGCATCCGGCACGTCGAAGGCCGCGATCTTTTCCTTGAAGGAGGTGAGGTAGATCGCTTCGCTCGCAGGGCCGATCGCCTGCATCGCGCGGATCTTGTCGCTGATCGACAGGTCGGCGGGCGGGCCGATGACCCGGAACGGCGAGTCCGCGACCTGCGCGGCCGCCCGATCGGTGTCCTGCACCATCAGTTCGGCGGCATTCCAGCCCATGTGCCGGAAGGGCCGGTAGGCCGGATCCGGCCTGCCCTCGATGAAGCGCACCCAGGTCTGGCCCTCGCCGCCCGGCAGCATCAGGGCATAACGCCGCCCGGCGAGCCCCGGTCGTCCGAACTGCGCGGCCATCGCCGGCGTCAGGCGATCGTGGTCGGCCAGCTCATAGCCGAGGTAGAGGCGCCAGGCGTCGATCGCCGTCTGCAGCTCGGGCGTCGCAATCGTGACCGCGACGATGGGTCCGAACCCTGTCATGCGAGGCCCGCGAGATATCGGCTCGCGGCGGCGAGGTCGATGACCTCGGCGTATTTCGCCTGCAGGTCGAACAGGTTCGACTCGTGCGGCCCCGCAGCGCGATCGCCGACGGCATCGCGCACGACCACCGGGACGAAGCCATGCTGGCAGCAGTCGACCGCGCTCGCGCGCACGCAGCCGCTCGTGGATACGCCCGCGATCAGCACGGTATCGACCCCGAGCGAGGTGAGGGTCGACGCGAGCGAGGTGCCGAAGAAGGCGCTGGCGTACTGCTTCGTGATGACCGTCTCGCCGCCCGCCGGCTCGAGCCCCGGCGCGAACGCCGCGAGCTCGGGATGGGCGCCGGCCACGAAGCAGCGCAGGGCGGGAACCTTGCGGAAGAAGACCCCGCCGTCACGCCCGCCTGGCTGGTAGGCGACATTCGTGTGCACGACGGGGATGCGCGCCGTGCGTGCCGCGGCGAGCAAGCGGGCCGCGCCATCCCGCGCGGCCTCGACCCCCGCATAGAGCGGCGAGCCCGGCACGAGATAGGCCTGCACGAAGTCGATCACGAGCAACGCCGGGCGGGAACCGAACGCGAGCGACTGGCCGAAGCCGCCGCGCGCGTAGTTCTCCTCGATCGACTCCGCCATGGCGCTCAGATGACCTTGCGGGCGGCGAGGGCGTCGTAGCGCTCGCGCGCCATGCCGAGCAGGCCGAGGTAAACCTCTTCATTGTGTTCGCCCATGGAGGGCGCGGGAGCGCGGATGCCACCCGGCGTTTCGGACAGCTTCGGCGCGACATTCTGCATCTTCAGCTCGCCGAAATCCGGGTGCTGGGTGGCGACGATGGCCTGGCGCGCCTTGAAATGCGGATCCTCGAGCATCTCGGGCGTGCGATAGATGAGCCCGGCGGGCACGCCGAACTTCTCCATGGCCGCCAGCACCTCGTCGCGCGTCTGGGTGGCCGTCCAGCGCCCGACGAGCTCGTCCAGCTCGACCTGGTTGGCGCCGCGGGCCGTGTGGGTCGCGTACTTCGGCTCCTTGGCGAGCCCGGGCTGGCCCATGGCCTCGGCCAGGCGGCCGAACACCGTGTCCTGGTTGGCGGCGATCAGCACGAGCTGGCCGTCGCGCGTGGGGTAGACGTTGGATGGCGCGACGTTCGGCAGGATCGCGCCCGTGCGCTCGCGAATGTAACCCGTCTTGTCATACTCAGTGACGAGAGATTCCATCATGTTCAGTACGGCTTCGTAGATCGCCGAATCGACAACCTGGCCGCGGCCGGTCTTTTCGCGGTAATGCAGCGCGGAGAGCGCGCCGACGCTGGCGAAGGTGGCCGCCAGCGAATCGCCGATGCTGATGCCCATGCGCGAGGGCGGCGTGGAGGGATCGCCGCACACATAGCGCAGCCCGCCCATGGCCTCGCCGATCGCGCCGAAGCCCGCCTGCTTCGCGTACGGGCCCGTCTGCCCGAAACCGGAGACGCGGATCATGATGAGCCGCGGATTGATCTTCGCGAGGTCCTCGTAGCCGCAGCCCCATTTCTCCATGGTGCCGGGACGGAAATTCTCGAGCAGGAAGTCGGCCTTCGCGACGAGTTCGCGCAGCAGCGCCTGGCCCTCGGCCTGGCGCATGTCGAGCGTCACCGCCTTCTTGTTGCGGCCGACCACCGGCCACCAGAGCGACTTGCCGTGGGCCTTCTCGCGGCCCCAGACGCGCATCGGGTCGCCCTGGCCGGGCGGCTCGACCTTGATGACTTCCGCGCCCATGTCGCCGAGGATCTGGCCGCAGAACGGCCCGGCCAGCAGCGTGCCCATCTCGATCACGCGCAGGTCCGACAGGGGGCCGTTCCTGAATGCGGTGGGTTGTCCGGTCATGCCGATCTTCTCTCCGGATTCTGAAGTCCACTTGGGGGACGTTGGGGTTAGAATCGAATCATGTAACGTCGGAATTATGGAATAGGCAATGATGCGTAGCGTTGAAATCGTGGAAGTCGGGCCGCGGGACGGGCTGCAGAGCGAACCAGGCGTGATGGCGACGGCGGCCAAGATCGAGTTCATCGAGCGCCTGGTCGCCGCCGGCGTGCGTCGGCTGGAAGTGACGAGTTTCGTGAACCCGAAGCGGGTACCGCAGATGGCGGATGCGGAACAGGTGCTCGCCGGCCTCGCAAAGCGTGCGGACGTGCACTATGTGGGCCTCGTCCTCAATCGCAAGGGCTTCGACCGGGCACTCGCGGCGGGTTGCAATGAGGTCGGCATGGCGGTCGTCGCGAGCGACACCTTCAACCGCCGCAACCAGGGCGTCGGCACCGAGGAGTCGATCGCGGCCTGGCTCGAGATCGCCGGGGCCGCGCGGGCAGCGGGCATCCGGGCGCAGGTCACCGTGTCGGCGGCTTTCGGCTGCCCCTTCGAGGGCGAGATGCCGGTCAAGCGGGTCGTCGAGGTGGCGCAGCGTTGCGCCGAGGCCGGGCCCTTCGAGATTGCGCTCGCCGACACGATCGGCGTCGGCGTCCCGGCGCAGGTCACGGAGCTGGTGGGTGCGGTGCGCGCGGCCATTCCCCGCGAAATCCGCCTGCGGGCCCATTTCCACAATACCCGCAACACGGGTCTCGCCAATGCCTACGCTGCCGTCCAGGCGGGCGTGGCGACACTCGATGCAAGTGCCGGCGGGATCGGCGGCTGCCCGTTCGCCCCCGCCGCGACCGGCAACATTCCCACCGAGGACCTGGTCTACATGCTGGAACGCAGCGGCGTGAGCACCGGCATCGACCTCGATGCCCTGATCGCCACCGGCAAGTGGCTGCAGGAAACTCTCGGCCGGCCGGTGCCCGGCATGCTCGTCAAGGCGGGCAGCTTCCCGCGCCACGAGGCGGCCTGAATGCACCGGCGGGGGCGCGCTTCCGTGTAGGTGTTCCCCGCATTGCGGACCCCGCGGCCGAGGCACCAAACTCGGGCCGCTGCAAGCGGCGCGCGCGCGCGCCGATCAACCAGGAGTAGACATGGCATATCGATTGGGTGTGGACGTCGGTGGCACTTTCACCGACCTGCTGCTCGTCCACGAGAAATCCGGCAAGACATGGTCCGCAAAGGTGCCGAGCACTCCGGCCGACCAGTCGATCGGCGTGTTGAACGGCATGATGCGCGTGTGCGAGCATGCGGGCATCGACCCCGCGACCATCGTGCACGTGATGCACGGCACGACCGTCGCGACCAACACGGTGCTGACCGGCACCGGCGCCAAGTGCGGGCTCGTCACCACCAAGGGCTACCGCCAGGTGCTGCAGATCGCGCGGTCGTTCGTGCCGGGCGGCCTCGGCGGCTGGGTCATCTACAACAAGAGCCTGCCGCTCGCGCCGCTGTCGTGCACCATCGAGGCCGACGAACGCGTCAGCGCCAAGGGCGAGATCGTCCACGCGCTCGACGAAGGCCAGCTGCGCAGCTCGCTGCGCGAGCTCAAGTCGAAGGACATCGAGGCGCTCACCGTCTCGCTCATCAATTCCTTCGCGAACGACACGCACGAGAAGCGCATCCGCGACATCGCCGCCGAGGAGCTGCCGGGCATCCCGGTCTCGCTGTCCTCCGAAGTCGTGCCGGAAATGCAGGAGTACGAGCGCACCGTCACGACGGTCGCCAATTCCTACGTGCGCCCGCGCGTCGAGAAATACGTTCGCAACCTGAAGGCGAAGCTCTCGATCAAGGGCGAGGAAGTGAAGCTGCACATCCTGCGCTCGGACGGTGGCCTCGCCTCGGCGAAGTCCTCGGAAGAGTTCCCGGTGAACCTCCTGATGTCGGGCCCCGCGGGCGGCGTCACGGGCGCGGTGTGGGTGGCCATGCAGTCGGGCTTCCCGAACCTGCTCACCGTCGACGTCGGCGGCACCTCGACTGACGTCGCGCTGATCCAGAACGGCGAGCCACGGCTGCGTCGTGAAACGACCGTCGGCGACGTCACCGTGCGCGCCTCCTCGGTCGACATCCGCACCGTCGGCGCGGGCGGCGGCTCGATCGCCCACGTTCCGCAGCTCACCCGCGCGCTGCGCGTCGGCCCGCAGAGCGCCGGCGCCGACCCGGGGCCGGCCGCGTACAATCGTGGCGGTACCGAGCCGACCGTCACCGACGCCAACGTGGTGCTCGGCTACATGCCCGAGGGGCAGAAGCTCGGCGGCGACATGGTGCTCGACCGCGAGTCGTCCGGGCGGGCGGTGCAGAAGATCGCCGATGCCCTGAAGCTCACGCGCAAGGAAGCTGCCCTCGGCATCTACAACATCGTCAACGAGAACATGGTGGGCGCGCTGCGCCTCGTGTCGGTCGAGCAGGGCTACGACCCGCGCGACTATGCGTTGATCGCCTTCGGCGGCGCCGGCCCGCTGCACGCCAATGCCCTGTCGCGCCTGCTCGGCTCCTGGCCCTCGATCATCCCGCCGGGCCCGGGCGTGCTGTGCGCGCTCGGCGATGCCACCACTGCGGTCCGCGACGAGCGCGCCCGTACCTACGTGCGCAAGTTCTCCGACACGAGCGCGAAGGAGATCGTGAAGATCCTGCGCGCGCTCGCGGCCGATGCCTCCGAATCGCTGGCACGCGAGGGCGTGGCGAAGTCGGAAATGCGCACCAGCTGGCAGGTCGACCTGCGCTACCACGGGCAGGGCCTGCGACTCACCGTGGATGTCGACATCAAGGACCTCGAGAAGCGCGGCCTCGTGGCCATCTCCGAGCAGTTCGACGCCGAGCACAAGCGCCTGTTCACCTTCGCGCTGTCCCTCGAGCACGAACTGGTGACGCTGCGCGCGTCGGTGCAGGGCAAGGCGGTGTCGCTCAAGCGCGCGGAGCTGCCGAAGGGCGGCAGCGACGCCAAGGCGGCCGCGATCGGCAGGCAGAAGGTCTACATGGACGGCAAGGACCTCACGGCCACCGTCTACGACCGCAAGAAGCTGCGTGCCGGCAACAAGGTGAAGGGGCCCGCGATCGTCGTCGAGATGGATTCGACCAGCGTGATCCTGCCGAAGCACCACGGCGTCGTCGACAAAGTCGGCTGCATCCTGATCTATCCGGACGGCTACAAGCCGGCCCGCAAGGCGAAGAGGTAAGTTTTCATGCCCGCCAAAATCATCCAGCGCAACAACAAGGCCTTCAAGAAGGTCAAGGTCGATACCGTCACGATCGACATCATCGAGAGCGCGCTGCGCAACGCGCGCTATGAGATGGACACGGTGCTGTTCCGCACGGCCATGTCGCCGGGCATCCGCGAGCAGCACGACGAGTTCCCGATGATCGCCAACGTCGAAGGCAAGATGGTCGTCGGCCAGTTCGGCTCGTTCATCCACGGCTTCATGCAGGGCTACGACGGCACGATCGAGGAAGGCGACATCTTCCTGACGAACGACCCGTACTCGGTCAGGGGCGCGATCAGCCACGCGAACGACTGGCTGATGCTGATGCCGATCTACAAGCAGAAGCGCCTGGTCGCCTGGTCCGCGATGTTCGGCCACATGACCGACGTGGGCGGCAAGGTGCCCGGTTCGCTGCCGACCGACGCGCGCCAGATCTTCGAGGAAGGCGTCCGCACGCCGCCCGTCAAGATCTACCAGGGCGGCAAGCTGCAGGAAGACGTTCTGAAGATCCTGCTGCACAACTGCCGCCTGCCGCACTGGAACCTGTCCGACTTCAACGCCATCACGGCGGCGCTGCGCACCGCGGGCAACCGCTGCGTCGAGATCGCCGAGCGCTTCGGCGACGACGTGTTCTACTCGGCGATGCACGAAATGCTCGAGCGCAACAAGCGCGCGATGCGCGAGCTCATCAAGCGCACGGTGCCCGAGAAGAAGCAGTACTTCGAGGACTACGTCTGCGACGACGGCCTGAACATGGGCCCGTACAAGATCGCCTGCAGCATGTGGCGCGAGGGCGACAAGTGCATCTTCGACTTTGCGGGCACCGATCCGCAGTCGATCTCCTCGATCAACTTCCTGTTGAACGAGGAGATGTTCAAGATGTTCGCGGGCGTCTACATGATCATGGTGTTCGACCCGCAGATCCTCTTCAACGACGGCTTCTACGACCTGATGGAAGTGCGCATTCCGGCCGGCACGCTGCTGAAGCCGCTGGCGCCGGCGGCGCTGTCCTGCCGTACGCACGCCCTCGGTCGCATCTTCGACGTGCTGGGCGGCCTGCTCGGCCAGGGCAACCCGCAGTTCATGTGCGCGGCCGGCTTCTCCGACAGCCCGCACTTCATGTACTCGGGCTACGACCGGAACGGCGACTGGTACCAGCTGTACCAGATCACCTTCGGCGGCATCCCCGGCAAGCCGTTCGGCGACGGCCCCGACGGGCATTCGCTGTGGCCCTCGTTCACGAATGTGCCGAACGAGTTCCTCGAGAGCTATTTCCCGCTGCGCATCGACATCTACGAAACCATTCCGGATTCGGGCGGCCCCGGCAAGAACCGCGGCGGCAATGGCCTGCGCATCGGCTACCGCTTCCTCGAACCGGGCGAGATCTCGGTGCACGACGATCGCTGGCTCACCTACCCGTGGGGCGTCAATGGCGGCCTGCCGGGCGCCCGCAGCAGGAAGACCCTGATGCGCGCGGACGGCACCCAGCAGCTGCTCGAGTCGAAGCTCGATCGCGTCAAGGTCGAGGCCGGCGACCTGCTGCTCGCCGACACCTGGGGTGGTGGCGGCTGCGGCGATCCGCTCGAGCGCGAGGCGGAAAAGGTCCGCTTCGATGTCGATGCGGGCCTCGTGACCGCAGAGGGGGCGCGCCGCTATGGCGTCGTGATCAAGGCCGATGGCTCGGTGGACGAGGCGGCCACGACGGCGCTGCGCAAGCGCATGGCGGCCGATCGCGGCCCCGCGCAGCTGTTCGATCGCGGGTTCGCGACGATCGAGGAGCTGAAAGGGCGCTGCAAGGCGGAGACCGGCCTCGAGCCCCCGACCCAGCCGCAGTTCACCAAGTGGGCCAAGCGGGTAGCCGAAGAGCGCAAGAAGGGCGTCAAGGCGGCCTGATCCCTGCCTGCCTGCCCCTCTCCCGTTGAGCCGGGGGAGGGGCGGGGAATGCATCATGGCTGACAACTACACGGCTGCTGGCTACGCAAGCACGGACATCGGTTACGGTGCCCGTGCCGCGATCCTTGTGGTCGATTTCCAGCTCGCCTTCACCGATCCCGCCTACCCGATCGGCAAGCTGCCGATGGTGCACGCGGCGCGCGATCGCACGGCGGCCCTGCTCGGGGTCGCGCGCGCACGGCAGGTGCCAGTCGCGAAATGCTATACCGCGTACGGCAGCCAGGCCGACATGCCGCTCTGGAAGGTCAAGGCCGTGCGCGAGGAGTTTTTCTACGGCCACCCGTGCACGGCGATGGACCCCAAGGTGCACGACGAGAAGTACGACTTCACGTTCTGCAAGAACGCACCGTCAATCTTCTTCCTGACGCCGCTCAATACCTTCCTCACGCGCCAGGGCGTCGACACCGTGATCGTGACGGGCTGCACGACGAGCGGCTGCGTGCGCGCGTCGATCGTCGACGCGTTCTCGCACGGCTACCGGGTCATCGTGCCCGAGGATTGCGTGGGAGATGCGGATGAGGCCGCACACCGGGCCAATCTTGCCGATTGCGCCCGGCGCTACTGCGACGTGACGACCGCCGCAGCGGTCGAGCAGCACCTGCTGGGCCGCAGCTCCTAGTCCGGGGCCTTCAACCCTTCGCCAGCCACTCGAAGAGCGCGTTCGCGAAGCGGACCTTCTGTTCCTTCCCGGCCACGACATGGGCGACGTCCTCCCACAGGACGCCCTGCGCGCCGGGGATCGCGCGTTCGATCGGCAGCGTGGTGCGCGGGCTCGTCACCTGGTCGAGCGCCGCGTGCACGATCAGGCTGCGGCAACGGATCGTGTGCAGCCAGGCGGTCGAGTCGAAGCCGACGCAGGCGTCGATCAGGCGCGCATGGGCCGGATAGCGGCCGCGCAGTTCCTTCCAGCCACCCTGCGAGCCGAGCAGGCGGCCCTTGTTGGCGTTGTAGTAGTCGGGCGTGAAGGACAGCAGCGTGACGGCCCGCTGGAACGCCTCGAAACCCAGGTCGCGATGCAACCAGCGGAACATCTCGAGCTGGTCGCGCAGGAAATCGTCCACGGCGCACCAGGCGCCCATGTTGAACATGCTGCGCGCGAGGTCGGGGCGCTGCGCGGCGATCACCTGGCAGATGCAGGCGCCGATGCCGACGAGGCCCACGAGGTGCACGTTCGAAAGCCGCAGGTGATCGAGCAGGGCGATCGCGTCGCGCGCGTGCAGCTCGATCGTCGGTTCGGCGGCGGGATCGTCGGTCGAGTCGCAGATGCCGCGATAGTCGAACACGATGACCTGGTAGCGGTCGGTCAGGCCGCGCGCGAGGTGATGGTGGTTGTCATGCGCGAAGGTCCCCCAGCCACCCATGCACAGCACCGGCTCGCCGTGGCCGAGCACCTCGTAGTACATGTCGTGGTCGTTCAGGCGGACGATGGGCATGCCGGCGCTCCGGTAGCAGGGTGCCGGGATTCTAGCAAATGTCCGGACAATACGCTGGCCGCCGCGACCGGCCCTCAGGAATGGGGCCGTTCGGTGGGCGTCGTCGCGCGCACCCACGCGGCCGCGAGCAACACGACGGCATTGACGATCGAGATCATCACGAAGGGGCCGCCCGGCCGCCAGTGGTCGAACAGCCAGCCGCCGAGCGAGGTCGAGAACAGCACGCCGAGCGCCGCACAGAAAGCGGCCACGCCCATGACCGAGCCGCGCAGGTCGCGGGGCGCCTGCTGCCCCAGCAACGCCTGCCCGGCGAGGATGCAGCTCAGCTCGCCCGTGCCGAGCAGCATCATCTTGAGGCCCATGCCCGGGGCGAACGGGTCATCGGTAAGGCCCACCATCGAGTAGCCGAGCGCGGCGAGACCCATGGCGATCATGACCACGGTGACCCGGTCGAGCTTGTCCATGAGCCAGCCGAGGATCGGGCCCCAGATGAGGCCCGCGAGTTGCGCCAGGCCGTACATGGCGCCCGCGGTCGCCATGGCCGCCGGCCGGGTCATGCCTTGCGCAAGGCCCGCCTGCATCATCCAGAGCGAGAAGAAGGTGCCGATCACCACGAGATCGCCGCGGGCGACGAACGAGGCCAGGTAGCCGAGTGCGAGCCGCCGGTTGGCGCGGGCCGTGCGCGCGCCGGTGGCGAGGAGCTGCAACAGCGGCTCGCGGCGGCGGGTTGCGCCGCCCGGCGTGCCGCGATGCAGTCCGAGCCAGCAGACGGCGCCGGTGACGAAACACAGGGCGGCGCCGATCCACAGCGTGTAGCGACCCGCCATGTCGTCGACATGGCCGAGCGCCTCGAAGCGCAGCGGCAGCTTCGAGAGGACCAGCACGCCGAACATCACGCCGAGTCCCTGCAGCGTTCCGGTGACTCCCACCAGCAGGCCGCGCGAGCGATCCTGCGGCGTGTCGGCCAGCACGGTGGCCATGACGGTGCCGATCATCGCGGCGCCGATCGCGAAGAAGAACCGGGTCGCGACCAGTTGCGACAGGGAGTCCGCGAGCGGGTAGAGGACGTAGCCCGCGCCAATCCAGGCGAGTCCGAGCGTGTACAGGGTGCGGCGGCCGAGCTTGTCGGCCAGCGCGCCGAACGGGCCGACCAGCAGCAGCATCACGATCTCCTGCGTGGTGCCGAGCAGGAAGGTCGCACGGCCCTGTTGCGAGCGCGGGATGCCGAGGTGCGCGTCGAGCACGAAGGGCTGCATGAAGCTCAGGAAGGAGAGGAGGCAGACGCTGAAGAAGGCGGCGTAGAGGAATGCGAGCGCGTTGCCGCGCGTGACATCCTCCGCCAGCCAGATCGGCCCGAGCTTGCGAGACGGGTAGCCTGTCATGCATGTCCCCCCGGGTAGTGCGTGCGGGGATCGTACCTGCGCGCCACCCGGCACGCTCCGGCGACCGATGCCTGACCGAAGCGTGGACCGCACCGGTGGCGCGGTGGCTCATTTGTCCCAACAAGGGTACAAAGTCACGGGGAAGGCCACAGGGGGCGGCGATGGACGCAGGACCGGGCATGGGGCATGGGCAGCCCGCCGGCGGGCTGACGGTGCGGCCGTTGACGGGAGCGCTCGGCTGCGAGATCGGCGGCGTCGACCTCGCGCGCCTCGATGACGCGGGCTTTGCGCGGATCCACGCGGCATTCCTCGAGCATTCGGTGGTGGTCATCCATGACCAGCGCCTCGACGAGGCTGCGCTCGCCGCCTTCGGGCGGCGCTTCGGCAAGCTCGAGGAGGAGCCCTTCCTGCCGCTGCGCGCGGCAACGGAGGGCGTCTACCAGCTACGGGGCGCGGGCCGCAACGAGCAACGCCTTTCGACCCAGAACCTCGGCTGGCATGTCGATCACAGCTACCAGCCCAATCCGAGCCTCGGCGCGGTCCTGTATGCCGTCGACGTGCCGGATGCGGGCGGCGACACGCTGTTCGCCAACATGATGCTCGCGTACGACGGCCTGTCGGCACCGATGCAGCAGTTCCTGTCGGGCCTCACCGGCATCCACGACGTGCTGCACTATGGCGTCAACTCGGGACATCACTCGATCTCGACCCAGGCGGGCCTCGAACGGCTGACACAGGCGCGTGCCCGCTTCCCGCAGACCGCCCACCCGCTCGTTTGCACCCATCCGGAGACCGGCCGCAGGATCCTGTACATCAACAGGGGCTGGACAAGCGCGATCAAGGAGCTGCACCCGCAGGAAGGCCGCGCGCTGCTCGCCATGCTGAACGAACACGCGCTGCAGCCGATCTACCAGTGCCGCGTGCGCTATCGCAACGGCACGGTGTGCCTGTGGGACAACCGCTGCGTGCAGCACAGCCCCAACTCGGACTACTCGAGCCCGCGCCACATGCTGCGCGTGGCGCTGCACAGCGACTGGATCCCCTCGTAGCGGGCCGGTCGCCGGCTCAGCTGGCGCGCCGCGTGAGCCATGCGTGGTGCGTGTAGCTGTCGGCGCGGTACCACTGTTGCACGCGCTCGACCCGGCGGTTGCGATCGTCCACCACCAGCAGGCGCACGCTCACGAGCGGCGCGCCGACGTCCGTCTCGAGCAGGGCCGCAAGCTTGATGTCGGCGAGGGTGGCGCCGATGAACTGGTCGGCGCCGAGGATGTTCATGCCCTTGCGATTCAGCAGGCTGAACATCGGACTGCGATTGAGTTCCGCGACGTCGATCGTGCGGGCAATGTCGAGCGGCACGCAGGTCTCGACGTAGCCGACCGGTAACTGGCCGGCGACCCGCACATGCGAGGCGCGCACGACCCGCGCGCCCGCGACGAGCGCCAGATCGGCGCGCGTCGCTTCGTCCGCCACCAATTCCTCGACCCGCGCGAGCCGCTGCCGCGATCCGGAGCCGAGCCGCCGGGCGCGGCGCATCAACTGGTTGAAGTCACTGCGCACGGGTGCCGACGCCAGGTCCCGCTGCACGAAGGTGCCGCGCCCGGCCTGGCGCGACACGAGGCGCTCGGTCACGAGCATCTGGATCGCCTGGCGGGCGGTATTGCGCGAGACGCGCAGGCGCGTGGCGAGTTCCTGCTCGGTCGGCAGCTTCGCCCCCGGCGGGTAGCGACCTTCGAAAATCCACTCGCGCAGCGAGTTGTAGAGCTGCACGTACTTGGGCGAACGCAGCCCGGCGCTGATGGCCGTGTCGAGGTCGGCTCCGGCCGCGCTGCGCTGCGTGCGGCGCCGCGGCCGCACCTCAGGCCCCGAACCGGTGGACGGGCGGGGGATCGAGCGGCACGATCGTCGCCTTTTGCTCGGTGAAGAAATCCACGCTGGCGGCAGGCCCGTCGCGGCCGACACCCGATTCCTTGTAGCCGCCGAAGGGCGCGCGCAGCTCGCGCATCATCGGCGTGTTGATCCAGACGGTGCCAGCGCGGATGTCGCGCGAACAGCGCAGCGCCGTGCCGATGTCCTCGGACCACACATAGCTGACGAGCCCGAACTTCGAGCGGTTGGCGATGGCGATCGCCTCGTCGACCGTGTCGAATTCGAGGAAGGCCGCAAACGGTCCGAAGATCTCCTCCTGGCACACGCGCGTCTCGTTCGACGGAGCGAGCACCGCGGTGGGCTCGACGAACCAGCCCCGCTCGATCGCCGCGCGCCGGCCTCCGGTCAGCAGGCGGGCGCCATCCGCGCGCGCGATGGCGGCGTAGGACAGCACGCGGTCGCGATGCGCCTCGAAGGCGAGCGGGCCGATCTCGGTCGCCGGCGCGAGCGGGTCGCCGACGCGGATGCGGCGTGCGCGCTCGACGAACCGTTCGATGAACTCGGCCGCCACGGGGCGCTGCACGAGGATGCGCGAGCCCGCGAGGCACTGCTGACCGTTGTTGGCGAAGATGCCGACCAGCGCGCCATCGAGGGCACGTTCGATGTCGGCCGAGGCGCAGACGATGTTGGCGGACTTGCCGCCGAGTTCGAGCGCGGCCGGGACAAGGCGGCGTGCCGCCGCAGTCATGATCGCGCGCCCCGTCGCCGTGCCGCCGGTGAAGCCGACGAGGTCGATGCCCGCGTGATCCACGAGCGCGGTGCCCGTGACGCTGCCACGGCCGTTGACGAGGTTGACGACGCCCGGCGGCAGGCCGGCCTCGTGCAGGATCTCAACGAGGCGCCGCACCGACAGCGGCGTCACCTCGGAGGGCTTCAGCACGCAGGTGTTGCCCCAGGGGATGCAGGTGGCCATCCGCATCGACGCGAGCGAGAGGGGCGCATTCCACGGCGAGATCAGCGCGGCAACGCCCTTCGGCTCGCGCGTCACCCAGGTGAGCCAGCCCTTCGATTGCGAATACACCTCGCCATGCAGCGTGCTCGCGACCTCGGCGAAGAACTCGAACACGCGCGCCGTGCGCTGCACCTGCTCGCGCACGCGGGCGAGCGGCAAGCCGGCGCCGGTGCACTCGAGCCAGGCGAGTTCCTCGGCGTGCGCGCGCACGCGATCGCGGATCGCGTACAGGATGTCCTTGCGCGCATTGATGTCGAGGCGCGGCCATGGGCCGGTGTCGAAGGCGCGGCGGGCACTCATGACCGCGGCGTCGACTTCCTGCGCGTCGGCCTCGCGCAGCACGCTGATCGGCGCCTCGGTGGTCGGGTTCACGATCGGCAGGTCGGTGCCGCCGGCGCGCAGCGCCGGCGAGATCCCATCGATGAGCGACTGGATGCGCGGCGCGATGGGCCAGGCTTGCGTGATCGGGGCGGAGCTCACTCCGCGGGCCTCGAGCCGCACGCGACGAACCACGGCAATGAACCGTCGGACTGCGGCAGGTGGCCCACCCAGGTGCGGTCCCTGGGAATGGCCGCGGCCGCGAGGTCGGCGTCGAGATCGGCGTTCGCGTAGACCTCCCAGAACGGCTCGTTGTTGTTGCGCGTGTCCCAGGACAGCTCGAACTTGCGGAACTCGGACAGGCCTGCAAAGCGCAACGGCACGTCCTGGTGGACGAAGACACCGCCGGGGGCCAGGAGCCGCCAAGTCTCGCGCAACATGCCGCGCCGCGTCGCATCCGAGCTCTCGTGCATCAGGTTGTGGGAGACCACGAGATCGAAGTGCCCGTCCGGAAAGCCGGTCGCGACGCAATCGCGCTGGTGGAAATGCACGGCGGCGCCGAGGGCGGCCGCGCGCGCGTGCGCGTAGCGGAGCATGCCGGCGCCGACGTCGATGGCGTGCACCTGCGCCCCGGGGTAGGCCAGTGCATGCGGCACGCTCGCCGAACCGGCCGAGCAGCCCATGTCGAGGATGCGTCGCGGCGAGAAGCCGGGCCAGCGCGCGGCGATGAAACGCTGCACGTGCGCGGCCTTGCTGTCGCTTCGGCCGATGCCCTGGCCGAAGGCATAGAGATTGCCGCCCGCTTCATAGAGCGCGCCCGCGGTGAGGTCGCCCTCGCCGAGGTCGAGCGCATAGCCGCCCGGCTGCAGGTGGATGTCCATCGCGGTGACGCCGCGCGGCGGATCGAACCCAGGGTCGAGGTCGAGGCTGCCGCCCGCGGCGCCCTCGGCGGCGAGGCGGTGCGCCGCGGCCTCCAGCCGCGCCCGTTCGCGCCGGATCGGCGCCCCCACGGCCTCCCACATCATTTCCTGCGCGCCGCGATTGAGCGCGCACCAGCTCCGGTAGGCGCTCTGGCCGTACATCGCGTCGCGGATCGCTTCACGGGCGGGACCCGCCGTGCCCGCGGCCAGCGCAGGTTCGACGACGGCCTGGTAGAGGGCCTCGTTGCCGCTGCGCAGCGAGCGATTGAGGCCCTGCTTCAGGGCGACCACGAAGGCCTGCCGGGCCACTTCGTCGTGATCGGGCCGTGCGAGCAATTCGTGTCGGGTGTTTCGCGCCATGGCAGTCCTCGATTGTACACGGGCCAAATGTCATGCCAGTATGACAAAGCCCTATGACACAAGACATGCGGACTTTCCTCGCCGCGCACGGCGACGCGCTCTGGGAGCTGCCCGCGGGACTCGCGCGCCGCCACGAGCTCACGGCACTCCAGCATGCGCTCGATGCGCGCGGTGAGTATCCCATCCTGCTCGCTCGCGCCACGCGCGATGCAAGCGGCGCGGCGAACCCGATCCCGGTCGTCACCAATCTCACCGCGAGCCGCGTGCTGACCGCAAGGGCGCTCGGCCTGGACGATCATCGCAAGTCCGCAGAGTGGTTCGCGCGCCGCAGCGCCGGCGGCATCGAGCCGCGCATCGTGGGACGCGCCGAGGCTCCGGTGCAGTCGGTGGTGCTCGAAGGCGAGGGCGCCGACCTGCGCCGCATTCCCGCGCTGACCCAGCACGACCTCGAGCCGGGGCCCTACCTGACCGCGGCGCACGCCACGACCTTCGATCCGGACACCGGCATCGACAACACCGCGATCCAGCGCTGCTGGGTCAAGGGCCCGCGCCGCATGAGCTGGTTCCCGTATCCGGCAAGCCACAACGCGCGCAACCTGCGCAAGTTCTGGGCGCGTGGCGAGGCCTGTCCGGTGGCGTTCTGGATCGGCCATCACCCGGCCGTGCTGCTGGGCACGCAGGCCAAGCTGCGCTACCCCGAGAGCCACTGGCGAGCGGCTGGCGGCGTGCTCGGCGAGTCCCTGCGGCTGGTACCGTCGATCACGCATGGCGAGCGCATCCTCGTGCCTGCGGACGCCGAGATCGTCATCGAGGGCTGGGCGCCGCGCGAGGCGTTCGCGGCGGATGGCCCTTTCGGCGAGTACACGGGCTATCTCGGCCCGCAGGTGCCCGCGCCGCTCTGCGAGGTCAGTTGCATCACGATGCGCGGCGACGCCCTCTACCACGACTATGGTTCCGGGCTGACCGACATGCTGGTTCCCGACAACATGGCGATGGAAGGCAAGTTGTTCGAGCTGGTGAAGGCCGTTGCGCCTTCGCTCGTGAACGTGCACGTACCGACGGCGGGGCGGCGCTTCCATGCCTGGCTGCAACTCGATGAGCCGGCGCGCGGCGAGGCGCGCGACGCCATCGTGGCGGCGCTCGCCTACCGGCGCACAAAATGGGTGGTTGCGGTCGATGGGGATGTCGACCTGTTCTCGGCCGATTCGCGGGAGTGGGCGCTCGCCACGCGGGTGCAATGGTCGCGCGACGCGATCCTGGTCGACGACCTGTCGGGATCGGCCCTCGATCCGTCGCTGCCGCGCGGCGCCGTGACAGCGGCAAAAATGGGCGTCGACGCGACGCTTCCGCCCGCACCCCGGGCGGGTGCGCCGCGCGCGGTGCCGCCCGTCGCGACGGTGCCGCCGGACGCCAGTGCGCGTGCGGGTGCGCTGCGCGCCAGCGCCGACGGCGCAGGTTGGCCGCGCGCATGAGCGGCAGGGAGCGCAGGCCGGGAGCCACGCCCGGTGGCGGCAGCGGCCGCTACGATGGCAATACGGCGTGGGTCGCCTGTCCCGCCTGCCGCACCCCGTTTCCCGTCAGCCCGCGGATGCTCGCGCCCTCGGCGCCGCCGGCGTGCTGCCCGAAGTGCCACCATGAATTTTCAGCAGAGGAGTCCGATTGATGGCCAGTCTCATGGACCGTGCCCGTTTGTTTGCCGCCCTTGAAGCGGCGCGCCAGCCGCAGCACGGGGGCGGTCACCCTTTCAGCCGCGCCTGGGCCGCGGGCGAGCTGTCGCGCGCGCAGCTCGGCGAATGGGCGATCCAGCATTTCTACTACATCGATCCCATCCCGCAGCAGTTCGCGGCGCTCTATGCGCGCCTGCCGGACCTCGACGCGCGCCAGCACCTGCTCGAGAACCTCCTCGGCGAGGAGATGCCGCACGCGCCGGGCAAGCGCCACCCGGACCTGCTGCGCAAGTTCGCGCGCGCCTGTGGCGTCAGCGACGAGCGCATCCTCGGTGCGGAAGGGGCGGGAGCGGTCCTGCCGACGACGCGCGCGATGCGGGCCTGGATCTGGGAGCTCGCGGGCATCCGCCCGCTGGCGGAGGCCTGCTCGGGCATCATGGTGGCGCTCGAAGGCCAGTTGCCCACTCTCTACCCGAAGTACGTCGAAGCCATGCGGCGCATGGGCTACACGGACGACGAGCTCGAGTTCTTCCACGTGCACATCGAGGGCGACACCGAGCACGCCCACGTCGGCCTCGAGCTGACCGATCGCTACGCCACGACGCCGGAGCTGCAGCAGCGGGCCGTGGCCACGGTGCGCGCGTCCGCCTCGATGCGCTATGCGATGCTCGACGGCATCCGCGCGCACCTCGAGGTCAAGAGTGCCGCCTGATCGCGCACAGGCGCCCGTTGCCTTCGTGACGGGCGCCGCCGGCGGCATCGGCCGGGCATTGGTGGAACGGTTGCGCAGCGAAGGCTATCGCATCCACGCGACCGATCTCGCGCTGGCGGCACTGCCGTGCGTCGACGGGGGATTTCGCGCCGCGAGCCTGGATGTCACGGACGAAGCAGCGGTCGACGCTGCGATCGAGGCTTGCCGCGCGACATTCGGGCGCATCGACCACGTGATCCACCTCGCGGGGGCCACGGGCAGCGGGCCGCTCGAGTCCGTTTCGCGCGCCGACTGGCAGCGCCTGCTCGACGTGAACCTGACGAGCGCCTTCCTTCTCGCGAGGGCGGCACGCGCCGCGTTGCGGGAGTCGCAGGGCAGCCTCACGCTGCTGTCATCGACCAACGGCCTGCACGGCGGCAGTGCGTTGAGCGGTCCCGCCTACGCCGTGGCGAAGGCGGGCCTCATCAGCCTGGTCCGCTACCTCGCGAAGGAGTGGGCGGCCGATCGCGTGCGCGTCAACACGGTGGCGCCCGGTCCCGTCGATACACCGATGCTCGCGCGCTTCACGCCAGAGGAGCGCGCGAGGATCGCGGCCGCCGTGCCGCTGGGACGTCTCGGTGAGGCGGGGGAGGTCGCCGCCGCGATCGCCTACCTGATCGGCCGGGACGGCCGCTGGATCACGGGCACGACCCTCAACCTGAGCGGCGGCGCGGTGCTCGATTGAGCATTCCCTCGCCGCGCTATTACCAGCTCTACGTGGCACTGCGCACTTGGGTGCGCGACGGCACGTACGCGCCGGGCGCGCAGATCCCGACCGAAGCGGAACTCTGCGGGATGTTCGACGTGTCACGCATCACGGTGCGCAAGGCGCTCGCCGAGCTGGTCCGCGAGGGCTGGCTGGTGCGCCACCAGGGCCGCGGCACCTTCGTCGAGATGTCCGCGGCGCGTCCGCCCGCATCGCTCGACCTCGGCGAAGCCCTGAACCAGGTGGCCGACCTCGCCGCCGTGACGCGGGTGCAGGGCGCGCAGACATCGGAAGTGGTTGCCGATGGGGAGACGCTCGCGGCCCTCGGGCTGGAGGCGGGCGCGCGCGTGTGGAAGTCGACCCACGTGCGGCTCCTGCGGGACGTACCGCTCGCGCTGGTGACGACTTTCGTGCCGCTCGACATCGCCAGCAGGGTCGGCCGGCTGCATCCGGGCGCGGACCTGCCGATGTTCGAGCTGCTGGCGCGCTCCGGCATCAAGGTCCGCGAGGCCGACCAATGGATCGGCGCGACACTGGCCGGCCTCGAGGCGGGCCGCGCGCTGTCGGTCGGCATCGGTGCGCCGCTGCTGCGGTTGACGCGGGTCGTGCTCGATGCGAAGCGCCGTCCGGTCGAGCGCGTGGTCGCGCTCTACCGGGCGGATGCCTACCAGTACCGCATGCACTTGCAGCGTTCGCGGGGGAACTGATGCAACCGTGGTGGCGACAGAAGCGCTGGGGCATCGCGATCCTGCTGATGCTCGTGACGGCCGTGGGCAGCATCGACCGTCAGGCGATGTCGATCGCGGCGGCGGCCATCAAGGCGGACTTCCACCTGACGAATACCGAGTACGGCGCGATCGCCTCGGCTTTCCTCGCCGCCTACGGCGTCGGGCAGCTGCTCGCGGGCATGTTCGTCGACCGGCTCGGCACGCGTCGTGCGCTGTCGCTCGCCGTGATCTGGTGGAGCATTGCCGCGATCCTGCACGCCTTCGCGCGCGGCTTCTGGGGCTTCTTCGGCGCGCGCGCACTGCTCGGCATCACCGAGGGCGCGAACTATCCCGCGGCCGTCAAGGCGATTGCCGAGTGGTTCCCGCGCGCCGAGCGCAGCATGGCAATGGGCCTCGTCACGGCCGGCACCGGTCTCGGGCTGATCCTCGCGCCGCCGCTGGCGGGCCTGCTGATCCACTTCTCCAGCTGGCATGCCGCATTCATCGTGCCGGGTCTCGCGGGACTTGCCTGGGTATGGTGGTGGCGGCGCCATTTCCACCTGCCCGAGGAACACCCGACGATCGGCGCGGAGGAACGCGCACTGGCCATGCGCGACCGGCACACGGGCCCCGCGCAGGAGGCCACGCGTCGCAGTGCCTGGCGCACCTGGGCGCACTACCTGCGCTTCCGCGAAACATGGGGACTCGTGCTCGCGCGCTTCGCGGGGGACGGCGCGTTCTATTTCTTCAGCGTGTGGCTGCCGCTCTACATGCAGAGCGAGCGCGGTTTCTCGGTGCTGAGCGTCGCGTGGCTGGTGGCCATCCCGTTCGTGTTCGCCGACCTCGGCAGCCTCTCGGGCGGCTGGATCGGGCAGCGCCTCATCCAGCGCGGCTGGTCGGTCGACCGTTCGCGCAAGAGTCTGATCTGGCTCGGCGCGCTCGGCGTGCTGGTCGCCTGGCCGGTGAGCGTGGTGGACGACTGGTGGCTCGCGCTGCTGCTGTCATCGCTCGCCATCGCATCGATCCAGGTGAAGTCGGCGTCGCTGTTTCCGCTGGCCGCGGACCTGTTCCCCGCGCGCGACGTCGCGACCGTATGGGGCATGTCGGGAGCGGCCGGCGCGGGTGGCGCCGCGCTCTTCCAGTGGGGCTTCGGCTGGCTGATCGACAGCTACGGGTATCATCCGGTCTTCGCCATCGTGTCGGTCATGTGCATCGTGCAGGCGGCGCTCATCTCGATCCTGATTCCCCGCATCGTGCCGCTCGGGGAGCGTCCGGCGTGAAAGTCACGCGGATCTCGCGCCGTGAAGCGCTGCGCCTCGGCCTGTCCGTGACAGCGGGCGGGCTGCTGCTCGGTTGCGCCGCACCCCGTGGGGCCGGCAGGGCGGGGCACGCGCAGGTCGCGCCGGCGCCGCTCAACGCGTGGGTCGCGATCGCGCCGGATGGAATCATCACGCTCGTCACGCCCGATGCGGAACTGGGGCAGGGCGTCTATACCTCGCTGCCCCTGATTCTCGCGGAAGACATGGAGGCCGACTTCGCCGCCGTGCGCGTGATCCACTGCGGTTACGACCCCACTTTCAACAACCCGGTCAAGGGCTACCAGGCCACCGGGCAGAGCGCCGCCGTGCGCGGCTACTACCCGCTGTTGAGGCGCATCGGCGCGAGCGCGCGCGACATGCTGCTGGCCGCCGCCGCCGCGCGCTGGCAGGTCCCCGTGGAGGAGTGCGTCGCGCGCGACAGCGTCGTGCGGCACGCGAAGTCGCGGCGTCGCGCGGGCTACGGGGAACTGGCCGCGGCGGCATCGCGCCTGGCCCCGCCCGGCGAGCCGGTACTCAAGCCACCCGGCGAGTTCCGGCTCATCGGCACGCACATCGCACGCAAGGATTCCGCCGCCAAGTCGGACGGGAGCGCGCAGTACTCGATCGACATCACGCTGCCGGGCATGGTGCACGCCGCCGTCCGCGTGTCACCGGTACCGGGTGGTCGAGTGGCCCGGCTCGATGACACCAGGGCACGTGCGGCGGCGGGTGTCATCGATGTCGTGCGGGTCGATGGGGGCGTGGCGGTCGTGGCGACAGGCTGGTGGCAGGCGAACCAGGCGCTCGGCTTGCTCGACATCGGGTTTGAGGGGGGGGCCTCGGACGCGACGACCCCGTCGGTCGGTTCGGCACTCGCGACCGCCGTGGCGAGCGGTGGCCTGGTGGTGCGCGAGGCCGGCGACGTGGAGCAGGCACTGCGCATGAGTTCGCGGGTCCTCGACGTGGAGTATGCGCTGCCCTATCTCGCGCACGCGACGATGGAGCCGATGGGTTGCGTCGCGAGCGTCGAGGGCGATCGCTGCACGGTGTGGGCGCCGACGCAGGGGCCCACGGTGGCGCACAAGGCCGCCGCGGCGGCGGCTGGCGTGCCGCCGGCAAACGTGCAGGTGCACCGCATGTTCATCGGCGGCGGCTTTGGCCGTCGCTTCGAAACGGACTTCGTGACCCAGGCGGTGCAGGTTTCCCGTGCCGTCGGGCGCCCGGTCAAGCTCCTGTGGAGTCGTGAGGAGGACATGACGCACGACTTCTACCGACCGGCAGCGCGCCTGCGCTACCGCGCGGGCCTCGCGGCCGACGGCGCGCTGGTCGCTGTCGATGTGGTGGGCGCGAGCGGGTCGATCCTCGCGCGCATGCGCGGCGGGCTCGGCGGCAAGGCGGATGCCATGAGCGTCGACGGCGTCCTCGACCGCGAGCTGGCGGTACCCCACCTGAGGATCCGCCACGCGGCGGTCGACTCGCCGCTGCCGCTCGGCATGTGGCGCAGCGTCAGCCATTCGCAGAACGGCTACGCGAAGGAGTCGTTCATGGACGAACTGGCGCACGCCGCCGGTCGCGATCCGTATGAGTTCCGTCGTGCGCTGCTCGCTGGGACGCGCCAGGCTGCGGTGCTCGACCTCGCGGCCACGAAGGCCGGCTGGGGCCAGCCGCTGCCGCGGGGCCATGCCCGCGGCATCGCCATCGTGGCTTCCTACGGCAGCATCGTCGCGCAGGTGGTCGAGCTGTCCCGGGAGAATGACGGACCGCGGGTCCATCGGGTCGTGTGCGCGGTCGACTGCGGCATCGCGGTCGATCCGCGCAACATCGCCGCCCAGATGGAAAGCGGCGTGGTCTACGGACTGTCGGCCGCGCTATGGGGCGAGATCACGCTGGCCGATGGCGCCGTGGAACAGCGCAACTTCCACCAGTACCGGGTGCTGCGGATGAACGAGATGCCGCGCGTCGAGACCTGGCTCGTGCCGAGTCGCGAGGCGCCCAGCGGCATCGGCGAATGCGCCGTGCCGCCGATCGCACCGGCCGTGGCGAATGCGTGGTTTGCCTTGACGGGTCAGCGGGTACGCAGCCTGCCGTTCACTTCCCACCTGCATACAGCTTGATGAGCCGGTAGAGGAACTCGCGCCCCTCCATCAGGGACTGCACGCGGATCCGTTCGTTGAGGCCGTGCGCGTTCGTCGTGGCGCCGTCGGAAAAAATTCCGGAGACGCCATAGGTCGGGATGCCGGCGGGCGTGAGGAAGCGGCCGTCGGTGGCGCCCGAGGCCTGGGCCGGCACGACCGGTATGCCGGGAAACATCTGCGCCGACAGCTTTCCGATCGGACCCATGATCTGCGGCGTGAGCGGCGGCGCTGCGCCGGGTCGCTCCGGTTCGGACTGGAAGGCCACCTTCACGCCCGGGTCGTCGATCGCCCCGACCAGCGCCCGGCGGATTTCCTCGGGCGCATGGCCCGGGAAAATGCGGCAGTTGACGTTCGCGGTGACGTGCTGGGGCAGCGCGTTCGGTGCATGGCCGCCGCCGATCATGGTCGCAACGCAGGTGGTGTGGAGCATGCCGTTGATGCTCGGGTCCTGCTTGAGTCGCCCGACTGCGGCCGCATCGCCCGTGGCCGCGGCGGCCTGCATGTCGGCGCCCTTCGCGCCGCCGACGATCCCGCCGTAGATGGACAGGTAGCCGCGCGTGGCGTCGTTGAACTCCACCGGAAATTCGAGCGCCTGCACTTTCGCGAGCGCCCGCGACATCTGGTAGATCGCGTTGGCGGGCGTCGGCCGGGACGAGTGGCCGCCTTCATTCACGGTCTCCAGCGTGAAGTCCTGGTACAACTTTTCACCAGCCTGGATGCCGTTGTACTGGTACTTGCCGGTCTTGCCGTCCAGCCGCCCGCCGCCGCCTTCGTTGAGCGCGAAGGCCGCGTCCATCAGCGGCCGATGATTCTCAATGAGGTACTTGACTCCGTTGAACACGTTGGGCGTTTCCTCGCCGCAGGTGAGCGCGAGCTTGACGCCGCGCCTCGGGTGGTAGCCCTCCTGCCTGAAGCGGATCATCGCTTCGGTGAAGATCGCAGCCATCGCCTTGTCGTCGGCGGAGCCGCGCGCGTAGAAATAGCCGTCTTCCTCGGTCAGCTTGAAAGGGTCGCGCAGCCAGTCCTCGCGCTTCGCCTCAACGACGTCGATGTGGGCCAGCAGCATCAGCGGCTTCAGGCTCGCGTCCGTTCCGGGCAGCAGTGCGACGAGGTTGCCCTGCCGCGGCCAGTCGGGCGCGGTGACGAGGTGCAGGTCGCCGTCCGGATAGCCGGCCTGCGAAAGGCGGGCCTTCATCAGCGTGGCAGCTTCAGTGCAGGAGCCGGCCGAGAGCGTGGTGTTGGTCTCGACCAGTTCCTTGTACAGCGAGCGGAACGCCGCTTCGTCCGCGTACGCGCAAGCGCTGGTCAACAGGCAGAGACTGTAGGCAATGCAGGGGCTCGCGCGCATGATGCACCGTCCTGTCGCTGGAGGAGGCGGCATCATAGGCGGGACGGCCGTGCGGCCGCCATGGGGAGCACGCGGCATCGTGCCCGCGCCCGCGGGCTACTCGTAGCGCTTGCCCCGTTCGAGCCACTGCTCGGTGCCGAGCAGTTCGTTCAGCGCCTTGAAGTCGAGCATGTCCGCGAGCATCCCGGCCGTCGTGCCGTCGCGCTTGAGCGCCTCGAGGTAGCGTTGCGCGGCGAAGGTCTGCACGCGCACCATGGCGCCGGGGAAGATCGCGAGCGAGAAGCCGAGCCGCTGCAGCTCCGCTGCCGGCAGCAGCGGCGACTTGCCGCCCTCGACCATGTTGGCAAGCACCGGTGCGCGCCCCTTGAAGCGCTCGAGGGCGCGCTGCATGGCGGGCACGTCCGGCAGGGCCTCTATGAAAAGAATGTCGGCGCCCGCGGCGAGGTAGTCATCCGCGCGATCGAGCGCTGCGTCGAGCCCTTCGACGGCCAGCGCGTCGGTGCGGCCGACGATGAGCGTCTCGCGGCTGCGTCGCGCGTCGCAGGCGGCGCGGATCTTGCCCGCCATTTCGCGGGCGCTGACCAGCGTCTTGCCGGCGAGGTGGCCGCAGCGCTTCGGCAACTGCTGGTCCTCGAGCTGGATGGCGGTCGCGCCGCAGCGTTCGAAGAGCCGCACCGTGCGCTGCACGTTGAGCGCGTTGCCGAAGCCGGTGTCGGCGTCGACGATCAGCGGGATGGCGACGCGTTCGCGGATCTGCGCGACGACTTCCGCCACCTCGCTCATGCCGACGAGGCCGATGTCGGGCCGGCCGAAGCGGGTGTAGGCAATGCTCGCGCCCGAGAGGTAGGCCGCGGGAAAACCCGCGCGCTCGATCAGGTTCGCGGAAAGCGCGTCGTAGCAGCCGGGTGCCACGAGGATGTCGGGCGCCGCGAGGCGCACGCGCAGTGAGTCGGTCATGCGGCGGGTTGTCCGTGCAGTTGCTTGTGCAGGTGGGGGATCAGGCCGCCGTCGGCCACGATCTCGAGCAGGAAATCGGGTACGGGCTCGCCGTGATACTCGCGTCCGGTGGACGTATCCCGCACGATTCCGGCCGCAAGGTCGACTTCGAGCCGCGCACCATCGGCGATCTCGCCGGCCTGTGGCAGCACCATGACGGGCAGGCCGAGGTTGAAGGCATTGCGGTAGAAGATCCGCGCGGCGGACTTCGCCAGCACGACCGAGACGCCCAGGAAACGCAGTGCCTGCGCCGCCTGCTCGCGCGAGGAACCGATGCCGAAGCCCTCGCCCGCGACCACGATGTCGCCGCGGGCGACTTCGCGCGCGAACTCGGGTCGCACCGCCTCGAGGCAGTGTGCGGCAAGGCCCTCGAGCGGCTTGCGCATCGCGTGGCCGGGTGCGAGCAGATCGGTGTCGATGCGGTCGCCGAACACCCAGGCACGGCCGGCGATCGGGGTCGAATCCGCGGCACTCATGCGGCGGCCCTTTCGTGCAGCAGCTCGCGCGGGTCGCCGATGGTGCCGCGCACCGCGGACGCCGCCACCGTATAGGGCGAGGCGAGGTAGACCGAGGCACCGGGCGAGCCCATGCGGCCCTTGAAATTGCGTGCGGTGGATGCGATGCAGACTTCGCCGCTCGCCAGCACGCCGGTGCCGTAACCCGCGCAGGCCCCGCAACCGGTCGGCAGCAGGATCGCGCCTGAATCCACCAGCGTCGCGAGCGTGCCGTCGGCGGCGGCCTCCCGCGTCGTGCGCGTCGACGCCGGGGCGATGAGCAGGCGAACGCCGCTCGCGACCTTGCGTCCTTTCAGCACCGCGGCGGCCATGTGCAGGTCGGAGAGCTTCGCGCCGGTGCAGGCGCCGATGTAGGCCTGGTCGATGCGCACGCCGGCATGTGCATCCACGGCGGCGCTGTTGGCCGGGCTGTGCGGCGCCGCGACCTGCGGTGC
>CAUJHJ010000049.1 GCA_963204835.1 Pseudomonadota bacterium | reverse complement strand
GACCTTGCGACCCGGGAACAGGCGCCGCAGCTTCGCGAGCGCCGCGGCATCGGTGCGCGGATCCAGCAGCGGCACGACGACCCCGCCGTTGGGGAGGTAGAAGTTGACGTAGCTCGCGGCGAGGCGCTCGCGCGCGTGGCGCGGTTTGGCGCCGGCGCGCGTCTGCAGGCCGGTGGCCTCGGCGCGGCTCATGTAGAGCGGCCCCGGCATCGGGATCTTGTGGACCCGGAAACGCCGGCCGCGGGCGTCGCGGGCGTCGTTGAGGCGCTCCCAGGCGTCGAGACAGATCTCGTGCTGGGGATCGCGCTCGTCGTCGGTCCAGAGCAGGGCCACCTCGCCGGGCGCGACGAAGCAGGCGAGGTTGTCCACGTGACCGTCCGTCTCGTCGTTGAACACGCCGTCGCCGAGCCAGACGACTTCGGCTGCGCCGGTGTAGGCCTTCAGCAGCGCCTCGATCTGCGCACCGGTGATCTGCGGATTGCGGTTGCGGTTCAGCAGGCACTGTTCGGTGACGAGCAGCGTGCCCTCGCCGTCCGAGTGGATCGCCCCGCCCTCGTTGATCAGCGGCGCGCGGTAGCGGTCGAGGCGCTCGATCTCGAGCACCTTGCGCGCGACCAGGTCGTCCTGGTCCCAGGGGAAGTAGAGACCTCCGCGCAGGCCGCCCCAGGCATTGAAGCGCCAGTCGACGCCGCGCACGCTGCCGGCGCGATCGACCACGCAGGTCGGCCCGACGTCGCGCATCCAGGCATCGTCGCTCCCGAGCTCGACGACGCGGACCGCGGGCGGCAGCGCGCCACGCGCGAACTCGTACTGCGCACCCGAGGCGCCGACCGTGACCGGCTCGAAGCGGGAGATCGCCTCGGCGACCGCGGCGAAGGCGCGTTGTGCCGGCAGCGCGCCCTCGCGCCAGTTGTCGGGGCGCCAGGGCCAGAGCATCCAGCAACCCTGGTGCGGCTCGAACTCGCCCGGCATGCGGAAGCCGTCGGCGGCGGGCGTGGAATCCAGTGTGATCGACATGCGGCGCATTGTATGCGAACCGGCCGCGATGCCGCTGCGATCGGCTCGGAAACGGCGCGCTGTGCTAAAATTCGGCCCGCGCTGCACGCCGGCGGCATCCGCCGCGGCACGACAGCGACGGCGGCATCTGCCGCCGCACGACAGCATGGAGATCCCGCAAGATGTCGACGGCAGCCAAAGTCACCCTCACCCCGCCCGCAGGCGGCGCGAAGATCACGATCCGCGACGGCAAGCTGGTCGTCCCGGACAACCCGATCCTCCCGTTCATCGAGGGCGACGGCACCGGCCCGGACATCTGGCGCGCGAGCGTGCGCGTCATGGACGCGGCCGTGCAGAAGGCCTATGGCGGCAAGCGCAAGATCCACTGGATGGAGGTCTACGCCGGCGAGAAGGCCAACAAGCAGTTCAACACCTGGCTGCCGGACGAGACCGTCACGGCCTGCCGCGAGTACCTCGTCTCGATCAAGGGCCCGCTGACCACGCCGGTCGGCGGCGGCATCCGCTCGCTGAACGTAGCGCTGCGCCAGCTGCTCGACCTCTACGTCTGCCTGCGCCCCGTGCGCTGGTTCAAGGGCGTGCCTTCGCCGGTCAAGGCGCCGGAAAAGGTCGACATGGTGATCTTCCGCGAGAACACCGAGGACATCTACGCCGGCATCGAGTTCGAGCAGGGCACGGCCGAGAACGAGAAGTTCAAGGAGCTGTTCAAGGCGAACTTCCCCAAGGCCTTCGCCAAGATCCGCTTCCCGGCGACCTCGGGCATCGGCATCAAGCCGGTCTCGCAGGAAGGCACGGAGCGCCTGTTCCGCGCCGCCATCGAGTATGCGGTGGTCAACAAGCGCAAGAGCGTGACCATCGTCCACAAGGGCAACATCCAGAAGTTCACCGAGGGTGCGTTCCGCAACTGGAGCTATGCGCTCGCCGAGCGCGAGTTCCCGGGCCAGACCTACACCTGGGAGCAGTGGGAGCGCACCAAGGCCGCCAAGGGCGAGAAAGCCGCGAACGAAGAGCAGGACGCGGCCAAGAAGGCCGGCAAGGTCATCATCAAGGACGCGATCGCCGACATCACGCTGCAGCAGGTGCTGACGCGTCCCGACGAGTTCGACGTGCTCGCCACCTGCAACCTGAACGGCGATTACCTCTCCGACGCGCTCGCCGCGCAGGTCGGCGGCATCGGCATCGCGCCGGGCGCCAACATCAACTACGTGACCGGGCACGCGGTGTTCGAGGCGACCCACGGCACGGCGCCGAAGTACGCCAACCTCGACAAGGTGAATCCGGGCTCGGTGATCCTCTCCGGCGAGATGATGCTGCGCTACATGGGCTGGACTGAAGCGGCCGACGCGATCCTCGGCGCGATGGATCGCACCATCGGCCAGAAGACGGTCACCTACGACTTCGCGCGCCTGATGGAAGGCGCGACGGAAGTGAAGTGCAGCGAGTTCGCCGACGCGCTGATCAAGAACCTCTGAGTGACCGCGGAATCCGCGCTGGCCCACGACTGCGCCCGGCACATTGCGGGCGCGTTCGCGGACTACAACGCCGAGTTCCGCGCCATCACGCGGCGCGCGCCGCAGCGCTTCGACGCGCGTGACTGGAAGGGCAGCCAGCACGACGCGGTCGAGCGCATCGAGCTCTACGACCGCTGGGTCGACCGTGCGATCGCCGAGCTGCGCCTGAAACTCGGCGATCGCGCGCTGGACCCGGGGCTGTGGCGCGCGATCCGCGCCCACTTCGTCACCCAGATCGCGGGCCTTGCCGACCCCGAGTTCAACAAGACCTACTTCAGCTCGATCACGCGCCGGCTGCACGGCACGGTGGGCGTGGCGCCCGAGATCGAGTTCGTCGCGACCGACCTCGACCCGCTCGCGAGCATCACGAGCGAAGTCGTCACCCATGTGTACCTGAATCGCGGCTCGCTGCCGCTCCTGTTCGAGGACGTGCTCGGCGAGCTGCGCTTTCGCTCGCCCTGGAAGGATTTTGACCGAAGCGTCGCGCACGTCACCGCCGAGGTCGCGGCCTACCTTGCCACGCTCGGCGAGCGGCGCACGCTGCTCAAGGTCGAGGTCATACGGCCGGTCTTCTACCAGGCGAGCCGCGCCTTCCTCGTCGGCCGCATGAGCGGCCGCGGCTTCACGCTGCCGCTGGTGATCGCGCTGAAGAACGCCGAGAGCGGCATCCATGTCGACGCGGTGATGCTCGCCGAGGCCGACGTCAGCATCGTGTTCGGATTCACGCGCTCCTATTTCCATGTCGACCTCGAGCGGGTCGGCGAGGCCGTGGTGTTCCTGAAGTCGCTCCTGCCGCGCAAGCCGGTCAGCGAACTGTTCACGGTGCTCGGGCGCGCCAAGCAAGGCAAGACCGAGCGCTACCGCGAACTGATGCGGCACATGGAGCACACCTCGGACCGCTTCGTGCATGCCGCGGGCGAGCGCGGCCTCGTGATGGTGTGCTTCACCCTGCCCTCGTTCGACGTCGTCTTCAAGGTGATCCGCGACCGCTTCCCCTACCCGAAGAACGTGCTTCGCGAGGAAGTGCTCGCAAAGTACAGCTACGTCTTCAAGCACGACCGCGCCGGCCGGCTCGTGGATGCGCAGGAATTCAAGCGGCTGCGCTTCCCGCGCGCGCGCTTTGCGCCCGAGCTGCTCGAGGAACTGGCTGCCGAGACCGCGAACACTGTGCACTTCGAGGGCGACGACGTGATCCTCGACCACCTGTACGTCGAGCGGCGCATGACGCCGCTCAACCTCTACCTGCGCTCGGCCTCACCGGACCAGGCCGAGCTCGCGGTGCTCGACTACGGCCAGGCGATCCGCGACCTCGCCTACACCAACATCTTCGCGGGCGACCTGCTGCTGAAGAATTTCGGCGTCACCCGCCACGGCCGCGTGATCTTCTACGACTACGACGAGCTGTGCCAGGTAACCGATTGCCGCTTCCGCGAATTGCCGCGGGCGATGAACGACGAGGACGAGATGCGGGCGGAGAGCTGGTTCTATGTCGCCGACAGCGACGTGTTCCCCGAGACCTTCATCAATTTCCTCGCCTTCGACGACGCGCAGCGCGCGGCGTTCATGCGCGTGCACGGCGAGGTGCTGACGGCCGACTTCTGGCGGGCCGTGCAGCAGCGGCACCGCGACGGCGAGCTGATGGAGGTGCTGCCCTACCACATGCACCGGGTGCGGGTGGCGAGCAGCGCGTGACCCTTCACGGCGCTCCGAGGTTCTTCCCGAGGAATTCGGCGAGCTTGCGATAGAGCGCCTCGCGCCATGCCGCGCGGGAAAGGCTGTGGTCGCCGCCTTCCACCAGCATGAGTTCGGCGGGATGCTGCGCGCGCTCGAGCGCCTTCGCCATGCGCTGGCTGTGCCCGACCAGCACCTGCATATCGTCGGTGCCATGGACGAGCAGCACCGGAATCCGCAGCTTGTCGGCCAGCGCGAGCGGCGAGTTCGCGGCGAGATCCTCCGTACCCGTGCTGTTGCGCGCCGCGGCGCTGCCGCCGTAGTAGATGTCGCTGTCACGCTGCAGCTGGCCCAGGTTCGTGACGCCCGCGATGCTCGCGACACAGCGGTACAGGCCCGGTTCCTTGATCGCGCCGATGAGCGCGGCATAGCCGCCGTAGCTCCAGCCGACGATGCACATGCGCCTGGGATCGGCGATGCCTTGCGCCACGAGCCAGCGCGCGGCGCTGGTGATGTCCTCATGCATGACGGTGCCCCAGGCCTGGTACCCGGCGTCGAGCCACGCCTTGCCGTAACCGGTCGAGCCGCGGAAGTTCACCTGAATCACGGCGTAGCCGCGGCTTGCGAGCAGCTGCACCAGCGGGTCGTAGCCCCAGGAATCGCGGGCGTTCGGCCCGCCATGTGGCAGGACGATGGCCGGCAGGTTCTTCGGTTCGACACCCTGCGGCAGCGTCAGGTAGCCGGGCAGCACGAGGCCCTGTGCCGTCTTCACTTCGATCGAAGCCATCGGCGCGAGCGCGCGCTTCGCAAGCTGCGCGTTCGCCGAGCCGAGGCGGACGCGGCTGCGCGCATCGAGGTCGATGAGGTAGTACTCGGGCGGGTGCACGTCCGAGCTGGCCGAGACGAGGAAGCGCGCAGTCGTGTCCGCCTGCCGCAGCACGACATTCCTCGTGTCGGGGAGGGACGCGTCGATCGTCGCCTGGGCGCGCTGCGCCTGCGGGTCGATGAAATGGCGCTGGCGACGGTCGGTTTCGTAGGCGAACCCCACGACCGTGCCGTCACCACGCCAGACGATCGGCCCACCGACATCCGCGGTCGGATGCGAGAAGAGCAACTGCAGGTCGTTGCGCTCCGAGAGGTCCATGTCGAAGATGGCGTCGCGGCCGTTGTGCTCGGCCAGCACCATCACGGTGCCGGGCAGGACACCGAAGCCGCGTGGCTCGAATGGCGTGGCGTCGAAGCGCGCGTAACGCGAGATCACCCGCCAGTCGCCGTCCGCCGCATCGCGCGCGACGATGACCGCCTTCTTGTCGGCGAAGCCATGGCCGAGGCGCACGACGCCCTTGCGGTCGGCGAGCCAGTGCAGGATCGGCGCGCGCGGCCGCATGATCCGGCGCGTCGTCCCCTGGTTGACGTCGAGCAGGTACACGCCGGGATAGATGCCACCGTCTTCGCCGTCTTGCAGCTCGATGAGCACGTGCTTCGGGTCGTCCGGCAGCAGGTGCAGGATGCGGTCCTGCAACTGCGTGCCGCCCTGTTGGCCGCGCTGCACGAGCACTTTCGCATTGCGGCCATCGACGTCGACGCCGACCAGCCGCGTGACCGGGAACGGCACGCCCGCCGCATGGTCGACTCCCGCGAAACTGCACAGTAGCCGCCGGCTCGTCTTGAATCCGCAGCTGCTTATTTCGAGGCCGTCGATCCACCCGCGTATCACGGCCGTGGTTTCCATCTTCCCGATGTCCGTGACGGTGACGATGGGCGCCCCATCGGCGAGGGTCACCCCAACGACCAGCCGTCCGTCCGCCGACAGGTCCATGGCGGCATAAGCGCCGCGCTTCGGCGCGAACTCTTCGACCGGAATGGGTTCCGCCGCGGCCGCGGCGCACGCGAACAGGGACAGCGCGATTCCCGACAACGGGCGCGAAATGGGCATGCTCACCCCCGGGCGGCCTTCGATGGGCCGCGTGGATCGAGCTTACCCGAAGGCGGCGATCTGCGAGGTATCGACGCCGAGCTCGGCGCCGACGGCGCGCACGAGTCCCGGCGCGAAGAACTCGGGATGCAGTTCTTCGCTGGCGAGGAGATGGGCGTAGTAGACGATCGCCGCGGCGAGCGAGTTGCCCTCGCGGAAGCGCCTCCAGCCGCGCAGCGCCACCGCCACCGGCGGCGGCAACGCCCACTCCGCGATCAACTGTTCGGTGAACTGCCCCTGGTGGCGCGCGCACAGCTCGGCGCGCGAGGGTGAGTCGAGGCGCACCTGGCTGCCCGATTCGGCGCGCGCCAGCGCGCGCAGCGCGCAGGCCTCGCCGGCCCGATGCAGCAGGGCGGCGGCGCCCACGGTCTGCTCCGATGCGTGCAGCAGTCGCGCGACGGCCAGCGCCTTGCGGCGCGTCGTGAGCGCGCAGTCGTGCAGCAGCTTCGCTTCCTTGTCGCGCCCGTTCACCGCGAAGACGGTGGCGGCCACCGCATCCGCCGCCTGCTCACCGGCATCGCCGCGCAGCAGGGCATCGAGCGCCGCCGGTCGCTGCGGCAGGTGCAGCGATTGCGCGCCAAAGTCGAGGAGCACCGACTCTCGCAGCGCCAGTGGCGCCGGCGCCAGGGCCGCGATCCTCGTCGAACGATTTAACATATCTGCCACCCGGAATTTGTCCGTAGAATCAGGCAATTTCCGGCAAGCGCAGTAAAGCGCGGGCGCGTCAAACCGCGAGGCGGCTCACGCTTTGGCGGCGGCGAGCCCCCGTTCGATGTCGGCGGCGAGGTCCTCGGGATCCTCGAGTCCGATGGACAGGCGCACGGTGCCCTCGGTGACGCCCGAAATCGCCTGCTGCGCGGCGGTCAGGTCGCGCGCTTTCAGCATCTGCGGCGCGAGCACCAGCGACTCGGTCGAGCCGACGCTGGCCGCCTTGGCAAAGAGCGCCAGCGCTTCGGTGAAGCGGCGCCCGGCCTCCGCGCCCCCGTGCAGGTCGAAGCTCACGATCGTGCCGAACTCGCGCATCTGCGCACGCGCGAGGGCGTACTGCGGATGGGCGGGCAGGCCCGGGTAGTGCACGCGCACCACCGCCGGATGCGCCGCCAGCCGTTGCGCGATGTCGAGCGCGCGCGCGCTCTGCTCCCGGTAACGCACGAAATAGGTCCGCAGGCCGCGCTGGATCAGGAAGGCCGCGTGCGGGTCGAGCACCCCGCCCAGCACGGAGAAGTCGGCGCGCAGCGGCCGCAGCAGTTCGCTGCGCCCGATCACGGCGCCTCCCATCACGTCACCCGAGCCCGAGGCGTACTTCGTCAGGCTGTGCAGGAAGTAGTCGACATCGAATTCACCGTGCTGGTGCAGGCCCGCGAAGGTGTTGTCCATCACGGTGGCGGCGCCATGGCGGCGCGCGAGGCGCGTGAGCGCCGCGATGTCCGCGATCCTGGTGACCGGATTGGTCGGCGATTCGAACACGATGAGCCGCGTCGGCGTGGTCGCGAGCGCATGCTCGACGCCGGCAAGGTCCTCGATCGACAGCATCGTGTGCGTGACGCCGAAGCGCCCGAGCAGCCGGCGGATGATCTGGCGGGTCGGGCCGTAGCTCTCGACGAAGCACAGGATGTGATCGCCCTGCTTCGTGAGGGCAACCAGCGTCTGGGCGACCACGTTGACGCCGGATGCGGTCGCAAGGCAGTCGTCGCGGTCCTGCATCGAGGCGAGCGTGAGCTCGAGCTGCCGCGTCGTCGGGTTGGACGAGCGCATGTAATAGAAGCCGGGGCGCTCACCGCGCTGGTTGCGCAACGTCTCCTCGACCGTCTCGAACTCGAACTTCACGGTCTGGTAGATTGGCGCCACGACGGGCCGATTGCCCGGCGGCACGGCCACGTCCGGCGGGTGATTGACGCGAGTAGGCTTCTTCATGGCTGGCTCCAGGCCACGGGCCCGCCCGTGGGGGCGAGCGTGAAGGCATCGGCGTCGAGCGCGGCGGGAAAGCGCTGGCGCAGCTCTCGCAAGGCGCCGAGGTCGAGCATGACCGTCTCGAGCGCGGGCGCATTGCCAAGCTCGACGAGCGGCCGGCCGAGCGCATCGAGCGCGGCGCTGCCGCCGGCGTGCGCCACGCCATGGCCATCCGCTCCCACGCGGTTCACGCCGATCACGCAGGCCTGGTTCTCGATCGCGCGGGCGCGCAGCAGCTGCTGCCAGGCGTAGTGGCGCGCAGCAGGCCAGTTGGCGACGTAGGCGAGGACGTCGTAGTCGTAGCGCTCGCGCCGCCGGCTCCAGACCGGGAAGCGCAGGTCGTAGCAGACGAGCGGCGCGATGCGCGCGCCGCGCCAGTCCACCAGCAGGGGCTCGCGGCCGGCGACGTAGCACTCGTGCTCGCCGCCCATCCTGAAAAGATGCCGCTTGTCGTAGTGCGCGATCGTCCCGTCGGGGGCCGCCCAGAGCGCGCGATTGGACACGCCCCCCTCGTGGCGGATGAAGGCGCTGCCGAGCACCGCGGCGTCGAGCCGCTGCGCCTGCGCGAGCAGCCAGTCGCAGGTCGCGCCACCCATCCGCTCGGCACCGGTCCCGCCCTGCATGTCGAAGCCCGTGGTGAAGGCCTCCGGCAGCACGACGAGGTCGGTGGCACCGGCGAGCGGCGCGAGCAGCTGCCCGATGCGCGCGCGATTGGCGGCGGGATCCGCCCAGTCGAGCGGGATCTGGACGAGGGTGACTCGCATGCGCGCAGTCTACCGCGTCGCGTGGCGGGCGAACGCGCGCAGGCGGTGCACCGCCTCGTCGAGCGTCGCATCCTCCTTGGCGATGCACAGCCGCACGTACGGCAGGCTCGGCGGCTCGCGGTAGAAGGGCGACAGCGGAATCGTCGCCACTCCGCCCTCCTCCAGCAGCCGGCGGGAGAAATCGAGGTCGCCCGACCCTGGGGCAATCGCCGTGTAGTCGAGCAACTGGAAGTACGTGCCTTCAGCCGGCTGCAGCCTGAAGCCGCTGTCGTCGAGCGCTTGCACGAGCCGGTCGCGCTTGGCCTCGAAGAAGCTGGCAAGGCCCTGCCAGCATTCGGGATGCGCAGGCAGGTAGCGCGCGATGGCCGCCTGCAGGGGTGCGGCGATGCTGAAGGTGTTGTACTGGTGCACCTTGCGCAATTCGCGCGTGAGCGCGGGCGGCGCAACGCAATAGCCCGTGCGCCACCCGGTGGCGTGCAGGGTCTTGCCGAACGAATAGACGACGAAGCTCCGCGCCCGCAGTTCCTCGTGCGCCAGCGCCGACTCGTGCCGCCGGCCGTCGTAGATGACGTGCTCGTAGACCTCGTCGGCGAGCAGCAGGATCGGCCGGTCGCGCAGCAGCTCCGCAAGGGCCGCGAGGTCGGCCGCACGCGCCACCGTACAGGCGGGATTCAGCGGCGTATTCACGATCACGAGCCGCGTGCGCGACGTGATAGCCGCGCGCACGCGGTCCCAGTCGTAGCGGAAACGCGGCGGCGCGAGCGGTATGTGCACGGCCTGCCCGCCGGCGAGCCGGATCGCGGGATCGTAGGAGTCGTAGGCCGGATCGAAGACGATGGCTTCATCGCCAGGCCCGACCGCCGCCTGCACGGCCGAGTAGATCGCCTCCGTGGCACCGCAGGTCACGGTGATTTCCGCGAGCGGATCGACGTCGATGCGCAGGGCCTGGCGCAGCTTGGCGGCGATCGCTTCGCGCAGCGCCACCACGCCTTCCATCGGCGCGTACTGGTTGTGGCCGGCCGCGACGGCCTCGGCGAGCGAGCGCGCGAGGCGTGGATCGACCGGATAGTCTGGAAAGCCCTGGCCGATGTTCAGTGCACCGAGCTCCGCGGCGCGGCGCGACATGACCGTGAAGATCGTCGTGCCGACGTCGGGCAGCTTGTCCGCTCCGGTCATGCGGCCGCGAGCGCCGCGCCGATGATGCCGGCGGCGGCGCCGAGCGCGGCGGGCCGGATCGGCGCACGAGACGTGACATAGGGCGCGAACTCGTCGAAATGGGTGCTGACCGCCCCGCACAGGATCATGAGGTCCGGCCAGAAGAGCCGCTCCATGTGCGCAAGGTACTCGGACACCCGCGCTCCCCACTCCGGCCAGCCGAGCGACAGCTCGGTGCGCACGCGCGCGGAAGCCCAGCGCTCCGCGGAACCGCCGCGCATCTCGAGATGGCCGAACTCGGTGTTCGGCAGCAGCTTGCCGTCGATGAAGGGCGCCGAACCGATGCCGGTGCCGAAGGTGAACACGAGCACCGTGCCCGGCACGCCGCGCCCGGCGCCGAAGTGCACTTCCGCGAGGCCCGCCGCGTCGGCATCGTTCAGGAAGGTCGCACGCCGCCCGAGGGCCTCGGCCAGCAAGGCGCCCACGTCGACACCGATCCAGCCGTGGTCGATGTTGGCCGCCGTCCAGGCCCTGCCCTGCTTGACCACCGAGGGGAAGCCGAATCCGACGGACGCCGCGCCGGGGAGGCTTGCGTCGATGCCGCGAATCGCCTCGACCACCGCGTGCGGAGTCGAGGGCACCGGGGTCGGCACGGCGACTGTCTCGCCCATGATGCGGCCCTGCACCACGTCGACCAGCCCCGCCTTGATCGAGGAGCCGCCGAAATCGATACCGAGGTTCACGCCCGCCACGAGCGAAGGTTACTTGTTCGCCGCGGCCGCCATCTGCATTTCGCGATCGCGCCGGCGTTCCTGGCGTCGCATCCAGATCGAGGAGGCCACCACCCCGGTCGCCACGATCAGCACCATGATGGTGGCGAGCGCATTGACGTCAGGGCTCACGCCGAGGCGAACCTTCGAGAAGATCACCATCGGCAGCGTGGTCGATCCGGGGCCCGCGACGAACTGCGAGACGACGACATCGTCCCAGGAGAGCGTGAAGGCGAGCAGCCAGCCCGACATGATCGCCGGCACGATGAGCGGCAGCGTGATGCGGAAGAACACTTTCGCGGGCCTCGCGCCGAGGTCGAGCGCGGCTTCCTCGAGCGAATTGTCGAAACCCGCGAGGCGCGACTGCACCACGATCGTGACATAGGCCATCGAGAAGGTGATGTGCGCGATCGTGATGGTGGTCGCGTCGCGCACGTCGGGCCAGCCGATCAGCTGCTCGAGCGCGACGAACAGCAACAGCAGCGACAGGCCGGTGATGACTTCCGGCATCACGAGCGGCGCAGTCGTCATGCCGGACAGCAGCGCCCGGCCGCGGAAGGGCCCGAAGCGCGCGAGCACGAGGCCGGCGAGCGTGCCGAGGATCACCGCGCCCGTCGCCGTCATGGCGGCGATGCGGATCGACAGCCAGGCGGCGCCGAGTATCTGCTCGTTCCGGAACAGCTCGCCGTACCACTTGAGGGTGGGCGAATTCGGGCCGTCCCAGACGGTGACGAGGCGCGAATTGTTGAACGAGAACACGATCATCGACAGGATCGGCAGGTAGAGGAAGCCGAGGCCGAGCCACAGGCCCGTCTTCGAGAACCAGTGCCGGCCGTGCTTCATTTCGCCCCCGCCAGTTCCCGCGACTGGAAATGCTGGAACAGCATGATCGGCACCATCAGCAGCAGCATCGCGATCGCCACGGCGCCCGCCACCGGCCAGTCGCGGTTCGCGAAGAACTCGTCCGCCAGCACCCGGCCGATCATCAGCTGCTCGGAACTGCCGAGGAGCGAGGGAATCACGTACTCGCCGACCGCGGGAATGAAGACCAGCAGCGAACCGGCGATGATGCCCGGCATCGACAACGGCAGCGTGACGCGCAGGAAGGAGGTGATCGGCTTCGCGCCGAGGTCGGCGGCGGCTTCGAGCAGCGTGAAATCGTGCTTCTCGAGGTTCGAGTACAGCGGCAGGATCATGAACGGCAGGTAGGAATAGACGATGCCGATGAACACCGCGAAGTCGGTCTGCATCATCGTGATCGGCTCGTCGATCACGCC
>CAUJHJ010000048.1 GCA_963204835.1 Pseudomonadota bacterium | reverse complement strand
GCGCCGGCCGAGGTATTGCGGCCGTACAGCGTGCCCTGCGGTCCGCGCAGCACTTCGAGGCGCTCGATGTCGAACAGGTCGAACATCGCGCCGGTCTGGCGGGCGATGTACACGTCGTCGACGTAGATGCCGACCGGCGTGTCGGCGGTGAAGAACGACTCGTCCTCGCCGACGCCGCGCAGGAAGATCTTCGAGGCGCTGCTCGTGCCGGTGTTCTGGTTCATCACGATGTTGGGCACGACCTGGTCGAGCTGCGCGATGCTGCGGATCTGCTGGCGCTCGAGCATGTCGGCGGAGAGCGCGGTGATGGCGAGGGGCACCGATTGCTCGGCTTCCTCGCGGCGCTGCGCCGTCACGGTCACTTCCTCGAGCCCCTGGATGACCTTGCTGTCGGTCCTGGTGCCTTCCTGCGCCGCTGCGAGCCCGCCGAATCCGGCGGTCGCAAGTCCCGCCAGAGCGACTGTGGCGATCCGTGCGCGAGTTGTCGGTACACCTGCCATCGTGGTGATCTCCTGGATCAGTTGTTGCGTAAATCCATCACACGGGGTCGGTGCGCTGTACGCATTTGTACGACCCCGAGCACCGTTTATCTTGTACGGACATCTGAAGTAAATAGGCACAGTCCGCAATGTCGTCGATCCTCGTCAAGGTCGCCGGCCGCATCGCGTGATGCGCCGGAGCAACAGGCTTTCGAGGCGCGGGCGCCGGGCACGGCGACGATCGCAAGTCAGGGGCTTGTGAACAAACTCACACACTCGCCCGGCACGCCCACCCGATGCCCGGTTAGACTGGCCATTCCATGGAAAATGAAGCGACGCGCGCGCCGGAGCGCCGCGGCAAGGGCCTCGATCGGCGCCAGCGAACGCTGCATGGCTTGTTCGCCGGCAGCCACCAATCCCGGCGCCAGGGCCCGCGCCGGCGTGACGATCGGGCGCTCGCCGCCGTCGATCGCCACCACCCGCAGTGGCTCGCGATCGCGCTCGTGATCCTGCTGCTGTCGTGTGCCGACGCCTTCCTCACCCTCACGCTGCTCCAGCACGGCGCCACCGAAGTGAACCCGGTCATGGCGCCGCTCGTGACGGGCAGCGGCCACTCCTTCGCATTCTGGAAACTGCTGCTGACCGCTTCCGGCGTGATCGTCCTCACGATCCTCGTGCGCATCCGGGCGTTCGGCACTTTCCCCGCGGGATTCATCCTGTACACGGCTGCCGCCGCTTACGCGTCGCTCGTCGGTTACGAGCTCTGGCTGCTCGACCGGATTGGGTCGATCGGCTAGACTGATCTGCTGTTTTTCCCTGTATTTTTCCCGAGTGAGCACCATCCTGTCGGACCAGATTGCTACCACCCCGCTGTACGGCGGCAACGCCGCGTACCTCGAGGCCATCTACGACCAATACCTGCGTGATCCCGCGAGCGTCGATGCCGCCTGGCGCGACTACTTCGCACAGCTCGCGCCCGGCCGCCAGGCCGAACAGTCGCACGCCGGCGTCGTCGCCGGGATCGCCGAGCGGGCCCGGGGCCCGCGGATGCTCGCGGCGCAGACGCCCGCCACGGAAGGCGCGAGCCTCGCGCACGCCAAGCAGGGCGCCGTCGCGCGCCTCGTGCAGATCTGGGCCAACCGCGGCCACCTCGTCGCGCAGCTCGATCCGCTCGGCCAGCTCGAGCGGCCGATGCCGCGCGTGCTCGAACTCGACTATTTCGGCTTGTCCGATGCCGATCTCGATACCGAGTTCTTCACCGGCAGCCGCTCGGGCTCGATTGCCCAGCGCCTGCCGCTGCGAGAAATCATCTCGCAGCTCAAGCACATCTACGGCGGGCCGATCGGCGCGGAGTTCGCGCACGTGTCGGACTCCGAGCAGCGCCTGTGGCTGCAAGACGAGTTCCAGTCGGGTCGCATGCTCGGCGCCTCGAGCGCCGGGGAGAAGAAGAACCTCCTGTGGCAGCTCACGGCCGCCGAGGGGCTGGAACGCTACCTGCACACGAAATACGTCGGCCAGAAGCGCTTCTCGCTCGAGGGCGGCGACGCGTTGATCCCGCTGCTCGACGACCTCGTGCAACGCGGCGGCGCCGCGGGCATCGAGGAATGCATCATCGGCATGGCGCATCGCGGCCGCCTCAACGTGCTGGTGAACGTGCTAGGCAAGTCGCCGTCGGTGCTGTTCTCGGAGTTCGAGGGCAAATACGACCTCGCCCACCTGCAGGGCTCGGGCGACGTCAAGTACCACAAGGGCTTCTCGGCCGACCTGCGCACGCCCGGCGGCAACGTGCACGTCGCGCTCGCATTCAATCCCTCGCACCTCGAGATCGTCAATCCGGTGGTCGAGGGCTCGGTGCGCGCGCGCCAGGAGCGCCGCGGCGATGCGCGCGGCGAGCGGGTGCTGCCGATCCTGATCCACGGCGACGCGGCCTTTGCCGGCCAGGGCGTCGTGATGGAAACCTTGCAGTTGTCGCAGGTGCGCGGCTACGCGACCGGCGGCACCGTGCACATCGTGGTCAACAACCAGGTCGGTTTCACGACCTCGAACCCCGACGACGCGCGTTCGACGATGTACTGCAGCGACGTCGCGAAGATGCTCGAGGCGCCCATCTTCCACGTCAATGCCGACGATCCGGAGGCAGTGATCTTCGTGACGCGGCTCGCGCTCGCCTACCGCATGCGCTTTCGCCAGGACGTCGTGATCGACCTCGTCTGCTATCGCCGCCATGGCCACAACGAGGCGGACGAGCCGGCCGCCACGCAGCCGGTCATGTACCAGGCGATCCGCAAGCACCCGACGGCCCGCAGGATCTACGCTGACCGGCTCGTCGCCGAAGGCGTGCTGAGCGAAGCCGAGGCCGCGGGCCTCGTCGAGCAGTACCGCACCGGGCTCGACGAGGGCCGGCCGCAGGCGCGCGCCTCGCTCGGCATGATCGGCAACAAGTTCACGGTCGACTGGAGCAAGTATGCCCACGTCGACTGGCAGGAGCGCGTACCGCCCGTCGGCGTCGAGCGCCTGCGGACGCTCGGCGCGCGCATCACGGAGGTTCCGGCAGGCTTCACGCTGCACCCGCGCGTTGCGCTGGTCATGGCCAATCGCGTGAAGATGCTGGCGGGCGAGTTGCCCTTCGACTGGGGCTGCGCCGAGACGCTCGCCTACGCGACGCTGCTCGACGCCGGCTACCCGGTGCGCATCAGCGGCCAGGATGTTGGCCGCGGCACCTTCTTCCATCGCCACGCAGCCCTGCATGAGCAAAGGACCGCGGCCGTGTACATCCCGTTGCAGCACGTCAGCGATGAGCAGCCGCGCTTCCAGGTGATCGACTCGGTGCTGTCGGAAGAGGCCGTCATGGGCTTCGAGTACGGCTACTCGACCACGGAGCCGCATGCCCTCGTGATCTGGGAAGCGCAGTTCGGCGACTTCATGAACGGCGCGCAGGTCGTGATCGACCAGTTCATCAGCTCGGGCGAGGCGAAGTGGGGCCGCCTGTGCGGGCTCGCGCTGTTCCTGCCGCACGGCTACGAAGGCCAGGGTCCCGAGCATTCCTCGGCGCGGCTCGAGCGTTTCCTGCAGCTCTGCGCCGAGAACAACATGCAGGTCTGCGTGCCGTCGACGCCCGCGCAGATGTACCACATGATCCGCCGGCAGATGCTGCGCAGCTTCAGGAAGCCGCTCATCGTCATGACGCCGAAGAGCCTGCTGCGCCACGACCTGTCGGTTTCCACGATCGACGAGCTGGCGCAGGGGCGTTTCGCGAACGTGCTCGACGAGATCGACGACCTGCCGGCCGCCGGCGTGCGCCGCGTGGTGTTCTGCAGCGGCAAGGTCTACTTCGACCTGCTGAAGGCACGGCGCAAGGACTCGATCCGGGACGTGGCCCTCGTGCGCATCGAACAGCTCTATCCCTTCCCGGCCGACGAGTACGAAGCCGTGCTGCGCCGTTACCCGGCCGCGCGCGACGTCGTGTGGTGCCAGGAGGAGCCGCAGAACCAGGGCGCCTGGTACCAGATCCGCCATCGCCTGCAGGAGCGCTTGCCCGCGAAGGTCGAGCTGCTGTACGCGGGTCGGCCGCATGCCGCGGCGCCCGCCACCGGCATCCTGAAGGTCCACGAACTCGAGCAGGCGGCGCTGATCGAAGCGGCGCTGCGCTCGCAATCCACTGAAGATGCCGGGCGCGAAACCACGCGCCTCACCGCGACAGGCGTAAGGAAGAAGTCATGACGATCGAGATCAAGGTGCCGCAGCTGCCGGAGTCCGTGGCGGACGCCACGCTGGTGGCCTGGCACAGGAAGGCGGGCGACGCGGTGAGCCGCGACGAGAACCTCGCCGACCTCGAGACCGACAAGGTGGTGCTCGAGGTGCCGGCGCCCACCAACGGCGTGCTCAAGGAGATCCGCATCCAGGCGGGTACGGTGACGAGCGGCCAGGTGCTGGCGATCATCGAGGAGGGCACCGCGGCGGCGAAGGCCGCGCCGGGTGCCGCGCAGGCACAGGCGCCGGCGGCAGCGGAAGCCCCGGCCGGCGACGGCGCGAAGCTGAGCCCGTCGGTGCGGCGGTTGGTGGAAGAAAACCGGCTCGACCCGGGCGCCATTCCGGCCTCGGGCAAGGACGGCCGGATCACGAAGTCGGATGTGGTCGGTTTCCTCGACAAGAAGTCCGCGGCGCCGGTGGCTGCGCCGCGGGCTGCAGCGCCCGCTGCGGCCAAGGCACCCGCGGTGCGCGCGGGACGCGTCGACCAGCGCGTACCGATGACGCGGCTGCGCCAGCGCATCGCCGAGCGGCTCGTGCAGGCGCAGGCAACCCAGGCGCTGCTCACCACCTTCAACGAGGTGGACATGTCGGCGGTCATGGCGCTGCGGGCGCGTTACAAGGACCGCTTCGAGAAGGAGCAGGGCGTGAAGCTCGGCTTCATGGGCTTCTTCGTCAAGGCCTCGATCGAGGCGCTGAAGCGCTTCCCCATCGTCAACGCGTCCGTCGAAGGCAGCGACATCGTCTACCACGAGTACTACGACATCGGCGTCGCGGTCTCGACCGATCGCGGCCTCATGGTGCCGGTGGTGCGCGATGCCGACATCAAGAGCCTCGCCGCCATCGAAAAGGAAATCGGCGATTTCGCGGCCAAGGCCCGGCAGGGCTCGATCGCGATCGAGGACCTCACGGGTGGCACGTTCACGATCACGAATGGCGGCGTCTTCGGCTCGCTGCTGTCGACGCCGATCGTCAATGCGCCGCAGAGCGCGATCCTCGGCATGCACAAGACGGTCGACCGACCGGTCGTGGTCGGTGGCCAGGTCGTCGTGCGGCCGATCATGAACCTCGCGGTCACCTACGATCACCGCATCATCGACGGCCGCGAGGCCGTGCAATTCCTCGTGGCAGTGAAAGACGCGCTCGAGGATCCGGCGCGCATGCTGCTCGGCGTCTGAAGGGGCAAGCCATGGCAGATTCATACGACGTCGTCGTCATCGGCGGCGGACCGGCGGGTTACCCGGCGGCGATCCGCGCGGCGCAAAACGGCGCCACCGTCGCCTGCATCGACGAGTGGAAGAACCGCGACGGTTCCACCGCGCTGGGCGGCACCTGCCTGAACGCGGGCTGCATCCCCTCGAAGGCGCTGCTCGAATCGACCGAGCTGCTGCACCGGGCGCAGCACGAGTTCGCCGCCCACGGCATCAAGGCGAGTGGCGTGAGCGTCGATCTCGCCGCGATGCAAAAGCGGCGCGCCAGCATCGTCAAGGGCATGACCCAGGGCATCGCGGGCCTCTTCAAGGCCGTGGGCGTCACCGCGCTCGCGGGCCACGGCAAGCTGCTCGCGGCAGGCCGGGTGGAGTACACGGCGCACGACGGAACGAAGCGCGAAATCGCCGCGAAGCACGTGGTGCTCGCCGCGGGTTCGGTTCCCGTCGAGCTGAAGTCGCTGCCGTTCGATGGCGCGAAGATCATCGACTCCTGGGGAGCGCTCGAGCTCGAGGCGGTTCCACAGCGCCTCGGCGTGATCGGTGCGGGCGTCATTGGCCTCGAACTCGGCAGTGTGTGGCGTCGCCTGGGTGCCGAAGTGGTGGTGCTCGAGGCGCTGCCGGATTTCCTGCCAATGGCCGACGGCGCGGTCTCGAAGGAAGCGCTGCGGCACTTCAAGAAGCTCGGCCTCGACATCCGCCTCGGCACGAAAGTGACGGGCGCCAGGGTCGCCAAGGGCGCGGTCGATGTCGAGTACACCGACACGCAGGGCGCTACGCAGTCGGTCAAGGTCGACACGCTGGTGGTGGCCGTGGGCCGGCGGCCGAATTCGCGCAACCTGTTGGCCGACGGCACGGGCGTGAAGGTCGACGATCGCGGCTTCGTCGTCGTCGACCACGCCTGCCGCACCGGCGTGCCGAATGTCTGGGCGGTCGGCGATCTCGTGCGCGGGCCGATGCTCGCGCACAAGGGCAAGGAGGAGGGCGTGATGGTGGCCGACCTCATCGCGGGCCATTTCGGCGAGGTCAACTACAAGACGATTCCCTCGGTGATCTACACCGCGCCGGAGATCGCCTGGGTCGGGCAGACCGAGGAGCAGGTCAAGGCGAGCGGGCGGTCGTACAAGGTCGGCACCTTCCCGTTCATGGCAAGCGGCCGTGCGCGGGCGATGGAGGCGGGCGCGGGTTTCGCCAAGATCGTCTCCGCCGTCGACGACGACGAGATCCTCGGCGTGCACGTCATCGGCCCGATGGCGGGCGAGCTGATCGCGGAAGCGGTGCTCGCCATGGAGTATTCGGCCAGCACCGAGGACCTGCAGCGCACGATCCACGCGCACCCGACGCTGTCGGAGGCCTTGCACGAGGCGGCGCTCGCCGCGGACAAGCGCGCGATCGACATCCCGAACAAGAAGTAGGCCTCGTCACCAGGCGGCCGCCGAGCGGCGGCTGGCCACTCATGCTGTAATGGGTCATGCCCGGCCTGATGCAGCCTTGGCCACTGACGCTCGATCGCTTCCTCGAGCACGCGGGTCGCTGGCACGGCAGCACGGAAGTCGTCAGTCGCTCGAACGAGGGGCCGGTCACGCGCTGCGGCTACGCCGATATCCACCGGCGCGCGAGGCAGCTGTCGCGCGCGCTCCTCGAGCACGGCATCGCGCTCGAGGACCGCGTCGCGACGCTCGCCTTCAACAGCGCGCGCCACCTCGAGGCCTGGTACGGCATCATGGGCATCGGCGCCGTCTGCCACACGCTGAATCCGCGCCTGCCGGTCGGGCAGCTCGCCTATATCGTCAATCACGCGGCGGATCGCGTGCTCCTGGCCGATGTGCTGTGCGCGCCGATCGTGCGGGAGCTGTCGTCGCACTGCCCGGGCATCGAGCGCGTGGTCCTGTTCGCCGACGAGGCGCAGCTGCCGGCGGGCGTTGCCGCAACGGCCTATGAAAGCTGGATCGCGGGTCGCAGCACCGATTGTCCTTGGGGTGGCTTTTCCGAGGAGACGGCCGCCGGCCTCTGCTACACATCGGGCACGACCGGCGACCAGAAGGGCGTGCTCTACTCGCACCGTTCCAATTTCCTGCACGGCCTGTGCTCGCTGATGCCGGACGTGCTCGGGTTCTCGAGGCGCGACGTGGTGCTCGCGATCGTGCCGATGTTCCATGCCAATGCATGGGGGCTCGCATTCGCGGCGCCCGCGGTCGGGGCGAAGTTCGTCCTGCCGGGCGCGAAGCTCGACGGCGCGTCGCTGTTCGAGTTGATGGAAACGGAAGGCGTCACGTTTTCCGCCGGCGTTCCGACGGTGTGGCAGGGGCTGTTGCAGTTCCTCGAGCGTGAACAGCTGCGCCCCACGACACTAAAGCGGATCGTGAGCGGGGGTGCCGCGGCACCCGAGGCGCTGATCCGCGCGTACCAGGAGAAGTATGGCATCGAGGTGCGCCACGGCTGGGGCATGACCGAGATGTCACCGATCGGCACCGTGAATGCGCCGCCTGACCTCGCGACGCCCACGACGGAGCAGGGCCGGGCGATATTCGGCGTCGACCTGCGGCTCACCGACGACGAGGGCGCCGAAGTGCCGCAGGATGGCAGAACCCCGGGCCACCTGAATGTGCGCGGTGCTGCGGTGGCGTGCGCCTATTTCCGTCGCGAGGCGGACGGCATCCTCGATGCGGGAGGTTGGTTCGACACCGGCGACATCGCGACGATCGACGGGTCCGGAATGCTGCGCATCACCGACCGCGCGAAGGACGTCATCAAGTCGGGTGGCGAGTGGATCAGTTCCATCGACATCGAGAATGCGGCGGCAGCGCACCCGAAGGCCGCGCTCGCCGCCGTGGTCGGCATGCCGCACCCGAAATGGGGCGAGCGGCCGCTGCTCATCGTGCAACTGAAGGTGGGGCAGTCTTCAACGGCGCAGGAGTTCCTCGACTTCCTCGAGGGGCGGATCGCGCGCTGGTGGATGCCGGAGGCCGTGCAATTCGTCGCGTCGATCCCTCTCGGCGCAACCGGCAAGATCGACAAGAAGCAGTTGCGCGCTGCGCTTACTCGTCCAGCCTGAACTGCAGGCGGACCTTCGCCGGATGGTCGACCGGCACGCCGTCCTCGCGCCGCGGGTCGTAACGCCAATGCTTCACGGCCGCGATGGCTTGCGCATCGAACACGCCGGGCGCAGTGCTGCTCGCGACTTCGACGTCCTTCACCTTGCCGTCGGCGCCGACGACGAACGCCAGGTCGACCGATCCTTCGAGCCGCTTGCGGCGGGCGTCCTCCGGATACTCGGGTGCCGCGCTGCGCAGCAGTTTCATTTCCATGACCACCGGCTGGGGACGGTCGGGCTCGGGGCGCGCGGTTGGCGCGGCGGACGATGCCGCCGTCGCCGGGGCCGGGCCGTCCTCGATGGTACGGCCTGCAAAGCTGACCGCCGTCAGCTTGGAGGGGCGCAGGTCGGTCGGCGAGGCGGCAGGCCGGCTCGTTGCCGGCTCGATGGTGGTGGGCTCGTCGGGCGCGGGAGCGGCGGGCACGGTCGCAGCAGGCGGGACGGGCGGCGCGCGCTCCACCTCGTGCGGCACAGGGGGCGGCTCAGGCGCAGGCAGGGTCGCACCGGGCGCGATCGAAGTGGTCGCCATCGCGGCGGGCAGGCTGTCGCCCGTCGCCGGCGGCGACTTGGCGAGGCGCTGGGCTTCCTTCGCACGCGCGACCAGCGTGGCGAGCAGGGTGCGGCGGTTGTGCTGCGGCTCGACGCGCAGGAGTTCATCCAGCGAGGCCTGCGCGGCGGCCAGATCGCCGCGTGTCAGTGCGTCCTCGATCCGCGCCACGATCTGGTCTCCGGTCGATGCGGCCGCCGCAGGCGACGTCGCCTGGGCAGCGGTCGCCTGGGCAGCGGTCGCCGCGGGCACCGCGGCGGGGTCTCCGTGGCGCGAGAAATAGAACCAGGCGGCACCGAAGGCGAGGGCACCCGCCATCGCGAGCATCGCAGGCAGCGGCAACCGTCCCGGGTGGTGGTCCGCGCGTGCGCTGCCCGGGTTGCTTGCCTTGCGAACGACGGGGTCGGCGGGCTGCCAATCCACCGTGCGCAGTGGCGCGCCGCTCGTGCGCACGACCGGCCCGGCGAGGGAGTCGTCGTCGCCGAATGCCGAGCTGGAGGGGGGCGCGGCCGTCCGGTCGGTTGCCACGGTGCCGGCGGGGCGCGCCGGGTCGAGCGACTGCAGGCGCAGCGCCGAGTCGAGGACGAGGCGCATGCCGGCATGGGTAACGGGCTTTGCCACGAACCGGTCGACGATGCCGTCGGCGACGAGCGGTTCGAGTACCTGGCCGTCATTGCGACGCCCGAGGGCGATGAGGTGAGTCGCCGGCGAGGCGCGATGCGCCTCGGCGAACCAGTTGACCGGGTCCATGCCGAGCGTGCCGACGTCGACGAGCGCCAGGACCGGCCGGCGCGCGACGAGGTCGGCGCGCGCCTCATCGGCGTCGCGCGCGGCGATCACCCGGTAGGGACGGTCGGCGAGCGCGGCATGTGCGCTTTCCAGCGCAGCACCGTCGCGCGTCAACAGCACGATCTGCGGAAAGGCCTCGATCGCCTCGGCCGCCGGCTCGGCGCCCGCGGGCGCATCGCTGCCGAGCACGATGTTCTCGAACTCGCCGGACATCAGGTCGCCACGCTCGGCGATCGCGAGCGCCATGGCCGAGCGCAGCTGCATGGAGTCGAGCGGATAGCCGATCGTGTCGAAGAGCTTGAAGGGCGCGAGGTGGCCGCCGAGCTTCTTGAGGCGCTCGCCGTCGGCCGCGAAGATCCGCAGTACGTCGGGTTCCGACAGGCCGAGTGTGGCGAGCAGGTCGAGGCCCGAACCGTCGGCGAGGCGTTCGCAGGCCACCACGATGTCATAGCCGCCCTCGCGCAGGCGTGCGAGGCAATCGCCCTTGCTCGTCACCTGGGCGCAGTCGATCAGGCCCTGCAGCGAACGCGCTGCGGCCGAAAGGACCGCCGGGTCATGATCGACGAGCAGGACTCTCATTCAGGTGCCCTAGATACCCCAGTGTCGGCCAGGGTAACTCCGGCATATGTCACGAAATCCGATGGTGCATTGCCGCATCCTAGCGTGTCCGTCGTACATTCAGGACGTTGGGCACTTTTCCAAGACGCTGCGTGACGCGACTGAGGTCCGCCTCGCCCTGGATGTCGATCCTCAGGACCGTCGTGGCCGTGCCCTCGGAGCGGCGGGTGGTGGTCGACAGCGAGTCGAGCCGCAGGTGCTCGCTGGCGACGACGTCGGTAAGGTCGCGCACCAGCGCGCGCCGGTCGAGCCCGACGACCGTCAGTTCTACGGTCAGTGCGCCCGCATGGGCCTCGATCCATTCGCAGTCGAGCACGCGTTCGGGCCGCCCGGCGCGCATGCGCCTGAGCCCCGCGCAGCCCGCGCGGTGGATGGTGACGCCGCGCCCGACCGTGACGTAGCCCACGATCGGCTGCGGGCGCACGGGCGCGCAGCAGCGGGCGAGCGTGATCGGCAGGTCGCCGACACCTTCGACCGCGACGGGCGATCCGTTGCGGCCCGGCGCGGCGGGCCTCGGGCGGGGCGATGCGCGCGGCGATCGCGGGGCCTGCAGGCGGGCGATGGCCTGCGTCAGCTGGGTCACCGTGATCTCGCCCTCGCCGACGAGCCGATGCAGGGTGTCGGCGTCGGGAACCTTGAACGCAGGCACCAGTGCCGCCAGCAACCCGGGACCGCCCGCGCTGCGTGCGAGCTCCCGCTCGATGGTCGCGCGACCTGCGGCCCGATTGTCGGCCTCGCCGAGGCGACGAAACCATGCGCGCACGCGCGCGCGGCTGCGGGCGGAGGCGAGATAACCCTGCTCCGGCGCCATCCAGTCGCGGCTCGGCGCGAGCGCCTTGCCGGTGATGATTTCGACGACCTCGCCATTGGCGAGGCGGTGGGTCAGCGGCACGATGCGGCCATTCACCTTCGCGCCCCGGCAGCGATGGCCGAGATCGGAGTGCAGGTGATAGGCGAAATCAAGCGGCGTCGCGCCCCGCGGCAGCTCGACCACTTCGCCCTTCGGCGTGAGCGCGTACACCCGGTCGGCGAACAGGCTCGCCTGCACGCGGTCGAGGAAGTCGCCGTCGCCGCCGCGCGCGCCGCCGGGTGCTAGCAGTTCGCGCACCGCTTCGACCTTGCGGGCGTAGTCGGCGTCGCGCGCGCCGCCTTCCTTGTAGCGCCAGTGCGCGGCGATGCCGAGTTCGGCCTGCGCGTGCATGTCGCGCGTGCGGATCTGCACCTCGACGGGCTTGCCCGCGGGGCCGATCACGGCGGTGTGGATCGAACGGTAGTCGTTGCCCTTCGGTGTCGCGATGTAGTCGTCGAACTCGCCCTGGATGTAGGGCCAGAGGCCGTGCACCACGCCGAGCGCCGCGTAGCACTCCGCGACGTCCCCGCAGACGATGCGCACGGCGCGCACGTCGAAGATCCGCTCGAAGTCGAGCCGCTTGCGCTGCATCTTGCGGTGGATGCTGTAGATGTGCTTCGGCCGGCCGTATACCTCGGCGGTGATGCCCGCGGCGGCGAGTTCAGCACGCAACTCGCCGCAGAGCGCGGCAATGTACTCCTCGCGCGCCGCGCGCTTCTCGTTGAGGGCCTGTGCGATGCGCTTGTACTCGCCCGGCTCGAGCAGGCGAAAAGCAAGGTCCTCGAGCTCCCACTTGAGCTGCCAGACGCCCAGCCGGTTGGCGAGCGGCGCGAAGATCTCGCGGGTCTCGCTCGCGAGGCGCGCCCGCTCGCCTTGCGTCGCGTCCCGTGCGGCCCGCAGCCGCACGAGCTGCACGGCGAGGCGCGCGAGCACGAGTCGCGGGTCGCCGACGACGGCCAGCAACATCTTGCGCAAGGTCTCGGCCTGGCGCGCATCGAGGCCGCGCTCGGGCTGCCAGTCGCGGGGCAGCCCGAGGTCGTCGAGCGGCGCGAGCTCGCGCGCGCAGGCGAGCGCGCGCGCGCCCGCCGCTTGCGCCACCCCTGTCGTGGGCGCGGCACTGGCGAGGGCCTGCGAGGCGAGCGTCGCGATGGCGAGCGTCGCATCGTCCGCGAGCGCGGCGACGATGCCCGCGGCCTCGGCCGCGCGCGCGAGGCGCGACTCATCCACGCCGGCGTCGCGCAGCGCTTCGCGCACGCGTTCGATCTCTTGCGCATGTGCGGGCGGGCAGTAGAACAGCGGCTCCACGGCATGAGCTTAGCGCCGAATCGCGATATGATGGCGTCTGCATGGCGGGCCACAGCAAATGGGCGAATATCCAGCACCGCAAGGGCGCGCAGGACAAGCTGCGCGCGCGCATTTTCAGCAAGCTGCTGCGCGAGATTTTCTCGGCCGCCCGCGCGGGCGGCGGCGACGCCGCGATGAACCCACGCCTGCGCCTGGCGGTCGAGAAGGCACGTGCCGCGAGCATGCCGCGCGACACGATCGAGCGGGCGATGAAGCGCGCCGCGGGTGGCGCCGAGGGCGTCGACTACCAGGCGGCGCGCTATGAGGGCTACGGTCCGGGCGGCGTTGCGGTCATGCTCGATTGCCTGACCGACAATCGCAACCGCACCGTCGCCGATGTGCGCCACGCCTTCGCGAGCCATGGCGGGCATCTCGGCGCGGATGGTTCGGTGGCCTATCTCTTCCATCAGGTCGGCCAGCTGGCCTTTGCGCCGGGCTGCGACGAGGATCGCCTGATGGATGTGGCACTCGACGCCGGTGCGGAGGACGTGGTGGCCCATGCCGACGGTTCGATCGACGTGCTGACCGCGCCGGCCGACTTCGAGGCCGTGCGCCGGGCGCTGGCGCAGCGCGGCTACACGGCGGCGTCGGCCGAAGTCACGCAGCGGGCGGCCACGAGCGCGGCGGTGTCGGGCGCGGCCGCCACGGAGACGCTGGAACTGCTCGAGTCGCTCGAGAGCCTGGACGACGTACAACACGTGTATACGAATGCGGAATTCCCGGACGAGCTCCTGGCGCGCGTACCGGCCTGAGGGCGGGCAGGTCGCGCGCGCGGGCGATGCGTCCGGCTGTCGCATCCTCGGCCTCGATCCCGGTTCGCGGCGCACCGGTTACGGCATCCTCGCCTGGCAGGCCGGGCAGTATGTCCATGTGGCCCACGGCTGCATCGATGTGTCGGGCCTCGACTTCGTCGCGCGGTTGCGGCGCATTTTCGAGGCGGTGCAGGCGTTGGTCGCGACGCATGCGCCGGACGAAGTCGCCGTCGAGCGGGTGTTCGTGAGTCGCAATCCCGACAGCGCCCTGAAGCTCGGCCAGGCGCGCGGCGCGGCGCTTGCTGCCGTGCCGGTCGGCACCGCGACCTTCGAGTACGCTCCGCGCGAGGTGAAACTCGCGGTGGTCGGTTTCGGCGCGGCCGAGAAGCCTCAGGTCGGGCACATGATCGGGCGCCTGCTCGCCATCGACGTGCGCGTCCCGGCCGATGCCGCCGATGCACTCGCGGTGGCGCTCTGCCATGCGCAGGCACGCCGGCTCGCGCTGCTGACCCGCACCGCGGGGGCGCGCCGATGATCGGCTCCCTGCGCGGCATCCTCTTGTCGAAGGCGCCACCGCAGCTCGTGCTGGAAGTCGGCGGCGTCGGCTACGAGGTCGAGGCGCCCATGTCTACCTTCTATACGCTGCCTCCGGTGGGCCGCGAGCTGAAGCTGCTCACCCACCTCGTGGTGCGCGAGGATGCCCATGTCCTTTACGGCTTTGCGACCGGGGAGGAGCGGCACCTGTTCCGCGACCTGCTGCGGGTGACGGGTGTCGGCCCGAAGCTCGCGCTCGCGATCCTCTCGGGCAGCTCGGTGGAGGCCTTCACCCAGTGCGTGCTCGCGCAGGATGCCGCGGCGCTCACGAAGATCCCGGGTGTCGGCCGCAAGACGGCCGAGCGCCTGCTGGTCGAGATGCGCGATCGGATGCAGGCCGCTGCGCAGGCGAGTGGCATGGCGGTGCCCGCCGCGGGCGGCGCGCTCGCCGGCGGCGCGCAGGCCGAAGCCCTGAGCGCGCTGGTCGCGCTCGGCTACAAGCCGGCCGAAGCGGCGCGCCTTCTGCAAGGCGTGCGCGCGCCCGACGCGACGACCGAGGACCTCATTCGCGGCGCGCTGCAAAGCGCGGCGCGTGAAGCATGAAGCAGGTGGTGCATGGCGCAGGACGCTGATCGGATCGTGAGTCCCGCGGCCGGGCGTGAGGAAGAGGCGGCCGAGCGTGCCATCCGGCCGCGGCGCCTCGCGGAGTACGTTGGCCAGCCGAAGGTGAAGCAGCAGCTCGGCATCTTCGTCGATGCCGCGCGCGCGCGCGCCGAGGCACTCGACCATGTGCTGATCTTCGGTCCGCCGGGGCTCGGCAAGACCACCCTCGCGCACATCCTCGCCGAGGAGCTCGGCGTGACGCTGCGCCAGACGTCGGGCCCGGTGCTCGAGCGCGCCGGGGACCTGGCGGCGTTGCTCACGAACCTGCAGCCGCGCGACGTGCTGTTCGTCGACGAGATCCACCGGCTCTCGCCCGTGGTCGAGGAAGTGCTCTATCCCGCGATGGAGGACTACCAGCTCGACATCATGATCGGCGAGGGGCCGGCGGCGCGCTCGATCAAGCTCGACCTGCCGCCCTTCACGCTGGTCGGCGCCACCACGCGTGCGGGCCTGCTCACCTCGCCGCTGCGCGACCGCTTCGGGATCGTGCAGCGGCTCGAGTTCTACGGCGTCGAGGACCTCGAGCGCATCGTGGCACGTTCGGCGGGCATCCTCGGCGTGCCGATCGACGCGGCCGGCGCGCGCCGCATCGGCGAGCGTTCGCGCGGCACGCCGCGCATTGCGAACCGGCTGCTGCGTCGGGTGCGCGACTACGCCCAGGTCAAGGCGGACGGCCGCATCGACGAGCGGGTGGCCGATGCGGCCCTCGACCTGCTCGAGGTCGATGCGCACGGCTTCGATACGCTCGATCGCCGCCTGCTGCTCACCGTAATCGAGAAGTTCGATGGCGGGCCGGTCGGCATCGACAGCATCGCCGCAGCGATCGGCGAGGAGCGCGGCACGCTGGAGGACGTGATCGAGCCGTTCCTGATCCAGCAGGGCTTCCTGATGCGCACCGCGCGCGGGCGCGTCGCGACGCGCAGCGCCTGGCGCCATTTCGGCCTCGCCGTGCCCGAGCAGCTGGCGCCGACCCTGTCGCTGTTCGAGGACGGGCGGTGAGTTTCGCTTGGCCGGTGCGGGTGTACGTCGAGGACACCGACTTCGGCGGCATCGTCTACTACGCGAACTACCTGCGCTGGTTCGAGCGTGCGCGCACGGAATGGCTGCGCACGAAGGGATATTCGCAGGCGATGCTGGCGCGCGAGCCGGGCATCGTGTTTTCGGTCGTGAGCGCGCGGGTGGACTACCGGCGCCCCGCGCGCCTCGACGACGAACTCGTCGTGACGTGCGAGCCGCGGCCCGACGGGCGCGCGAGCCTGCGTTTCGCACAGCAAGTGCTGCGTGGCGAGGAACTGCTCGCAGAGGGTGAAGTCCGGGTGGCATGCCTTGCGGCGGGCACCTTGCGACCGGTGCGGCTGCCGGAATTCGTGATCGCGGAGGTCGGATAAATGGGTGGAGAGCTGTCGATCCTGCGGCTGGTGCTCGATGCCAGCCTCATCGTGCAGATCGTGATGGGGCTGCTGCTCGGCGCATCGGTCATGTCCTGGGCGATCATCCTGCGCAAGCGCGGCATCGTGCGGGGTGCGCGCGCGGAGGCCGGGCGCTTCGAGGAGCAGTTCTGGGTCGGCGGCGGCGACCTCACGGCGCTCTACCGCGAGATCGAGGCGCGGGCCGGGGTCACCGGCATGGCCAGCATCTTCGTGATGGGCTTTCGCGAGTTCGCGCGGCTGCGCCAGCAGGGCAGCGTCGCACCCGAGCAGATGCTCGAAGGCGCACGCCGCGCGATGAAGGTCGCGCAGCTGAAGGAGCTCGAGCGCCTCGAACAGAGCCTCGCGACGCTGGCGACGGTCGGCTCGATCAGTCCCTACGTCGGCCTGTTCGGCACGGTATGGGGCATCATGAATGCGTTCGTGTCACTCGGGAGCGTGCAACAGGCGACGCTCGCGATGGTCGCCCCCGGCATTGCCGAGGCGCTCGTCGCCACGGCGATGGGCCTCTTTGCGGCGATTCCCGCCGTGATCGCCTACAACCGCTATGCCGACCAGGTGAGCCGCCTCGAGCTGCGACACGACGCCTTCATGGAAGAGTTCTCGACGATCCTGCAGCGCTATGTGGCGGCGCGGACCGGGACGGGAGGCTGAGCATGGCGCAGGGCAGGCGTGGACGCAGGCTGATGGGCGAGATCAACGTCGTGCCGTACATCGACGTAATGCTCGTGCTGCTGATCATCTTCATGGTGACGGCACCGCTCCTGACCCAGGGCGTGAAGGTGGAGTTGCCGAAGGCGGGCGCCGAGCCGATCGAGGTCAAGCTGCCACGGGGCGAGAAGCCCCTGGTCCTCTCGGTCGACCGCAACGGCCGCCTGTTCCTCAATGTCGGGTCGCAGCCGGAGCGCGCGCTCGACGAGGCGACGGTCGGGGCAAGGGCCGCGGCGATGCTGCGTCGCTCGCCCGAGCTGCCGGTGCTGGTGAAGGGCGACCGGCGCGTGGCCTATGGCCGCATCGTCGAGGCCATGGTGATCCTGCAGAAGGCGGGTGCGAAGAAAGTTGGATTCCTGACCGATCCGCCGCCGGATCGTCGCGCCTAGTGCGACCCCATAGTTAAGGTATGGCGGAACATCGGCAGCGCGAGCCAGGGGGAAGCTATTTCGGGCCGTATGCCGGCTCCGTGCTGCTGCACCTCGCGCTGTTCGCACTGTTCGCTGCGGGCTGGATGACCTGGAAACGCGCCACGCCGCCGCAGCCCCGGCAATTGGCCATCGAGGCCGTTGTCGTCGAGCCCGATGCCGTGCCAGGCCTGCGGGCGCCGCCAGCACGCGATGAATCGCTCGAGCGACAGCGGGCCGAGGCGAAGTCGCGCGCCGAGGATGACCGCCAGGCCAAGGAGCGCAAGGCCGAGGAGGATCGCAAGGCGGAAGCAGATCGCAAGGCCGAAGCGGCGCGCGAGGCGGCTGCGGCTGAACGCGTCGCCGCGGCGACGCGCGCCGCCGAAGAGAAGCGGCAGGCCGACGAGAAGCGCAAGACCGAGGAAAAGCGCAAGGCGGAAGAAATCCGCAAGGCTGAGGAGGCTCGCAAGGCCGAGGAGTCGCGCAAGCGCGCCGAGCGAGAGGCCGACTTGCGACGCAGCCTCGAAGCGGAAGAACGCGCGCGCGCTGCGAGCGGTGCGGGCTCGCAGTGGCGCGACCTGATCCGCGCGAAGATCATGGCCAACTGGCGGCGGCCGCCCACCGCGCGTGCCGGGATCGAGTGCGTCGTGAAGGTCACGCAGGTGCCCGGCGGAACGGTGCAATCGGTGAAAATCCTGTCGTGCAATGGCGACGAAGCGGTGCGCCAGTCGATCGAGCTCGCCGTCATGAACGCCTCGCCGCTGCCGCCGCCGCCCGACGCGGCCCTGTTCGAACGCAACCTGGAAGTGGTATTCAAGCCAAATGACTGACAAGCGAATCCTGGCCTGCCTCCTCATGCTGGCAGGCGTGACGGCCGGCGGCAACGCGCGCGCGCAGTTGCGCATCGAAATCACTTCCGGGGTCGCAGATCCGATCCCGGTGGCGATCGTGCCGTTCGCCCGCTCGGTGCCCGGTGACGGCGGGCTCGATGTCGCGGCGGTCGTGCAGCGCGACCTCGAGGGCAGCGGCCGCTTCAGGGCCATGGCCCGCAACGACATGATCGAGCAGCCCTCGCGTGCCGCCGACGTGGTGGTCGCGGACTGGCGGACCGCCCGCAACGACTACATCGTCGTGGGCCGCGTCCTGCCGGGCGAGGCGGGCGCGGTGCAGATCGAAGTGGAACTCGTGAACCTTGCGAGCGGCAGGCGGCTGGCCGGACAGCGCTTCGTCGCGTCACCGGGCCGCCTGCGGGAGGCTGCACACCAGGTGAGCGACCTCGTTTACGAGAAGATCCTCGGCGTGCCAGGCGCGTTCGCGACGCGCATCGCCTACGTGGCCGTCGACGGGCGCCCGCCGCGCCAGTCGTACAAGCTCATCGTGGCGGACGCCGACGGCGAGCAGGCACGCACGGTGGCGGAGTCCACGCTGCCGCTGATGTCGCCCGCCTGGTCGCCCGATGGTGAATGGCTGGCCTATGTGTCCTTCGAGTCACGCTCGTCGGCGATCTGGCTGCAGAAGGTCCGCACCGGCGAGCGCCGCCGGCTGCTGGCGCGCCCCGGCATCAACGGCTCGCCCGCGTGGGAGCCGGTGAGGGGTGAGCGCCTCGCCGTCACGCTCTCGACGGCCAGCGGCAACCTCGACATCTATCTAGTCGACGTCGCCGACGGCAACCTGACCCGCGTGACCTCGGACCCCGCGATCGATACCGAGGCCGCGTTCAGCGCCGACGGCCGCACGCTCTATTTCACGTCGGACCGCGCGGGCAGCCCGCAGGTCTACCGCGCCGAGGCCGCCGCGAATGCAGCGGCGAAGCGCGTGACCTTCACGGGGAGCTACAATGCGCGGCCAAGGCTGTCCCCCGACGGCAAGCAGCTCGCGATGGTGACCCTCGCGGGTGGCGGTTACCGGGTGGCGGTACAGGACCTCGCGACGGGCGTGGTGCGACCGTTGTCGAAGGGGCCGCTCGACGAGTCGCCGAGCTTTGCGCCGAACGGCGCGATGCTCATTTATGCGGGGCGCGAGCGGGGCCAGGGCGTGCTCGCCACGGTGGCGATCGACGGCCTGACGACCCAGCGGCTCAAGGCCGAGCAGGGCGAAGTGCGCGAACCGGTGTGGGGCCCGCGGCGGCCATGATTTTCAGCAGAGGTGCAGAAGCGATGAGAAATCTGATGTGGGTTTGGCTGGCTGCGGGCGCGCTTGCGCTGGGCGGCTGCGCCACGAAGAAGCCGGTGCAGAAGCCGGCGGCCGAGACGACCCAGGGCGCGGGCGCCGGGGCCACGAGCCAGGGCGCGCCGGGCGAGGGCGTCACCACGGCGCCGCTCGGCGACGACACGGCTTCCGCCGGCCCGCAGGGTGAGCTGCTCAGCAAGCGCATCATCTATTTCGAGTTCGATCGCGCGGAATTCAAGCCCGAGGACGCGGCGCTGATCGCGGCCCACGCCCAGTACCTCGCCTCGCATCCGGGCACGCGCGTGCGGCTCGAGGGGCATACGGACGAGCGCGGAACGCGCGAGTACAACATCGGCCTCGGCGAGCGGCGCGCGCAGACGGTGCGGCGGGCGCTGCTGCTGCAGGGCGTCGCCGAGTCGCAGGTTGCCACCGTCAGCTACGGCGAGGAGCGTCCCGCCGCGGCTGGCAGCGACGAAATGGCCTGGGCGCAGAACCGCCGTGTCGAAATCGTCTACCTGAACTGAGCAGGCCCACCGCATGCGCCCACGCGTCATCGCCTTTGCGTCCGTCCTGTCCGTGGCCACCTTGCTGGGTGGCTGCAGCCTGGCACCCACCGAGGAGGATCCGGTGCAGGTGCGTCTCACCGACCTCGACGCGCGTGTCGCCAAGGTCGAACGCATCATCGCGAACCAGAGCCTCGTCGAGCTTTCGCAGCGCGTCGAGGCGCTGGAGGCGGGGGTGCGCGACCTGCGTGGCCGGACCGAGCTGCAGGAGAACGCGGTCGAGGGCGCAAAGAAGCAGCAGCGCGATCTCTACGCGGACCTCGACCAGCGGCTCTCGGCACTTGAGGCCGGCGTCGTGGACCCGGCCCGCGCCGCAGCGCCCGCCGGTGCCGCAGCGGCGCAAACCGGGGCTGCGGCGAGCGCAGCGGGCGTTGCGGGTGGCGTGGCACCAACCGGCGCCTCGGCGCCCGTGGTCGCTCCTCCTGCCGCAGCGGCGGCGGCTCCCGCGGGCGCGCCGCCATCCGCGGCCGACCAGCAGCGGACGTACGACGGCGCTTTCGCCGCGATGAAGGACGCGCGTTACCCGGATGCGATCGCCGGCTTTCGCCGCCTGCTCGAGGCGAACCCGTCGGGACCGCTCGCGCCGAACGCGCAGTACTGGCTCGCCGAGGCGTACTACGTCACACGCGATTTCGAGGGGGCCGCGAGCGCCTTTGAAACCGTCGGCCAGCGCTGGCCCGATTCGGCGAAGGCGCCGGGTGCGATGTTGAAGCTCGGCTATTCGCAGTACGAACTGAAGCGCTACGCCGATGCGAAACAGACCTTTGCGCGCCTCGTCGCGCGCTATCCAGATACCGAGGCGGCGAAGCTCGCGCAGGAGCGCATGAAGCGCATCATCGCCGAAGGGCAGTGAGCGCAGCCGCGAAGGAATCGCGGCTGCGGATCACCGAGATCTTCCACTCGCTGCAGGGCGAAGCCGCAACGGTCGGCTTTCCGACCGTGTTCGTGCGCCTCACGGGTTGCCCGCTGCGCTGCGGTTATTGCGATACGGCCTACGCATTCACCGGCGGCGACTGGTGGTCGCAGGCCGACGTGTTGCGCAAGGTCGGGGAGTTCGGGACGCGGCATGTGTGCGTGACGGGCGGCGAGCCCCTCGCGCAGCGCGCCTGCCTGCCGCTGCTGGCGGCCCTCTGCGATGCGGGCCATGCAGTGTCGCTCGAGACGAGCGGTGCGCTGCCCATCGCAGGCGTCGATCCGCGCGTGCAGCGGGTGGTGGACGTGAAGACGCCGGGGTCGGGTGAGTCCGCGCGCAACCGGTACGAGGATTTTTCGCTGCTCACCACGCATGACCTGGTCAAGTTCGTGGTGACCGGCCGCGCCGACTATGAGTGGAGCCTCGCCTGCGTGCGTGAGCACGGCCTTGCCGCACGCTGCCCGGTCTTCTTCTCGCCGAGCCACGGCCAGCAGCCCGCCCGCGAACTCGCCGAGTGGATCCTCGAGGACCGCGCCCCGGTCCGATTCCAGATCCAGTTGCACAAGGTCCTGTGGGGCGATGTGCCGGGGCGCTGACCGATGACTCCCGCATCCGGGGAACCGGGAGCCGGGCAGCGCGAGCGGCGAGCCGTCGTGCTGCTCTCGGGTGGGCTCGATTCGGCGACGGCGCTGGCCATGGCACGTTCCGGCGGGCTCGCCTGCTACACCCTGTCGGTCGGCTATGGCCAGCGCCATGCCGCGGAACTGGCGGCCGCGGCGCGCGTCGCCGCGGCGCTTGGATCGGTGGAACATCGGACCCTGCAGGTGGACCTCGCGGGGATCGGTGGTTCGGCACTCACCGATGCCGCGATTGCGGTGCCGGTTGAACCGACCGCCGGCATCCCGGTGACCTATGTTCCGGCCCGCAACACGCTGCTGCTCTCGCTCGCGCTCGGCTGGGCGGAAGTGCTCCAGGCAGGCGACATCTTCATCGGCGTGAACGCCGTCGACTATTCGGGATACCCGGATTGCCGACCGGAATTCGTCGCGGCCTTCGATTCCCTCGCGCGGCTCGCGACCCGCGCCGGCATCGAAGGGCGCCCAACGCGCATCCGCGCGCCGCTCCTGCATATGGGCAAGGCGGACATCATCCGCGCCGGGCTTGCCCTGGGCGTGGACTACGCGCTCACCGTATCGTGCTACCAGGCGGGCGATGACGGTGGCGCCTGCGGGGCCTGTGACGCATGCCGGCTGCGGCGCGCGGGATTCGACGCCGCGGGTGTCGCCGACCCGACGTCTTACCGCTATCATGCGCAGCCTTCCGCGGGCCGTTAGCTCAGTTGGTAGAGCAGCTCCCTTTTAAGGAGTTGGTCGCTGGTTCGAGCCCAGCACGGCCCACCATCCCCCGCATGTCCATGGTGTGAATTGCGCTGAACCGAAACGGCCCCGGCTGATCGATCAGCGTAGACTTCGCGCTTTGCAATCCCTACGGAACTGCCTGTGCAGACAAGATTTTCACCCAAGGCCATCGCCATCGGCGGCGGTATCGCCGCGTTTGCCATCGTCGCCGCCATCGTCGGCATGCGGGTGGCGGATTCGCGCACCGAGCGGATCGAGGACCTGCCGCCGCTCGTGACGGTCGCGCCCGTGACCCGGGGGCCGGTTTCATCGCTCGTGTCGATCAACGGCACGATCAGCGCGCGCAATGAGCTGCCGCTCGGCATCGATGGCGAGGGCGGGCGTATTTCCGCCGTCAATGTCGAAGTGGGCGACAAGGTGAAGAAGGGCCAGCGGCTCGCGGTGCTCGACACCTCGGTGCTCGCACCGCAAGTCGCACGGCTCGAGGCAGCGCTGGTGCAGGCGCGTGCCGACGCCGACCTTGCCCGCGCCGACTGGAATCGCGCGCAGGGGGTCGAGGCTTCCGGGGCGCTCTCGAAAGAGGTGATCGAGCAGCGGCGCTCGAAGCTCGCCACCACCACCGCCCAGGTGGCGGTGGCCGAGGCGCAGCTCAAGGAAATGCGCGCGCGCCTCGCGCGCACCGAGATGCGCGCGCCGCTCGATGGCATCGTGCTCACCCGCGCCGCCGAAGTCGGCCAGATCGTTTCCGCGGGCAGCGAGCCGCTGTTCCGCCTCGCGCAGGACGGCGCGGTCGAGCTGCGCGGCAAGGTCGCCGAGCAGGACCTGCCGCACCTGGCGGTCGGCCAGGCCGCCACAGTGCGCATCACGGGCCTCGACCAGCCCTTCAAGGGGACCGTGCGCCTGCTCGGCGCAACGATCGATCCGCAAAGTCGCCTCGGCGAGGTGCGCATTGCGCTCGAGCCCGACCCGAACCTGCGCCCGGGTGCTTTCGCGCGCGGCGAGGTGCTGGTCTCGGACGCCGTGCGGGCGGTCGTCCCGCAGACCGCGGTGCTGGCGGATCGCAAGGGCACCTACGTATACGTCGTCGGGCCGGACATGAAGGTCGCGCGGCGTGACGTGCGCGTCGCCGACACCACCTCGAGCGGTGTCGTGATCGCCGCCGGGCTTGCAGGCGGCGAACACATAGTGGTGACCGCGGCCGCCTTCCTGCGCGAAGGGGAAACCGTGAGGACCACCACATGAAGAACATCTCCGCCTGGGCGATCCGGCACCCGACGATGCCGCTCGTGCTGTTCGTCGTGTTGCTGTTCCTCGGCAGTTCGGCGTTCGTCCGCCTGCCGATCAACCTGAATCCCGACATCTCCTTCCCGATGGTGTCGGTCATGGTGTCCCAGCCGGGGGCGGCGCCCACCGAGATCGAAACGCAGGTGATGCAGAAGATCGACGGCGCCGTGGCGAGCGTCGGCGACGTGCGCGAGATCACTTCGCGTGCGGTCGAGGGCCAGAGCTTCACCTTCATCGAGTTCCAGATCGGCACGCCGATCGACCGCGCCGTCAACGACGTGCGCGACGCCGTCTCGAAGGTGCGCAGCGAGCTGCCGGAGGGCATCGAGGACCCGATCGTGCAGCGCGAGGACGTGGAGGGCGGCGCGATCGGCTATTTCGCCGTCAGCACCACCGACATGACGCCGAAGGAACTGTCCTGGTTCGTCGACAACACGATCACGAAGCGCCTGCTCGCGATCCAGGGCATCGCCCAGGTGACGCGCGGCGGCGGCGTGGACCGGGAGATACGCGTCGAGCTCGATCCCGCGCGCATGCAGGCGCTCGGCATCACGGCGGTCGAGGTCAACCAGCAGCTGCGCCAGCTCAACATCGACGCGCCGGGCGGGCGCGCCCAGGTGGGCGGCGGCGAGCAGGCGATCCGCGTGCTCGGCGGCGCCAAGAGCGCCTTCGACCTCGGCGAGACGCGCATCGCCGTGCCCGGCGGCCGCGTCGTGCAGCTGCGGGACATCGCCAACGTGCATGACGGCGTGGCGGAAGTGCGCGCCCACGCGCGCTTCAATGGCCGCGAGGCGACGACTTTCGGCATCTTCCGCTCGAAGGGCAGCTCGGACGTGCGGGTGCTCGAGCTCGTCAACAAGGAGCTCGACCGGCTGCGCAAGGAATTCCCGCGCGTCACGATCAAGCTGGTGTTCACCACCGTCAAGTTCACGCAGCAGACCTACGATTCGGCGATCGCCGCGATGCTCGAGGGGTCGCTGCTCGCGGTGCTGGTGGTGTTCCTGTTCCTGCGCGATGGCCGCGCGACGGCCATTTCGGCGCTCGCGATCCCGCTGTCGGCGATCCCGACCTTCGCCTTCATGCAGTGGATGGGCTTCACCCTCAATCAGATCAGCCTGCTCGCGCTGTCGCTGGTGGCGGGCGTGCTGGTCGACGACGCCATTGTCGAGATCGAGAACATCGTGCGCCACATGCGCAACGGCAAGAGCGCCTGGCAGGCGGCGCTCGACGCCGCCGACGAGATCGGGCTCGCGGTCGTCGCGACCTCGGCGACCATCATCGCGGTGTTCCTGCCGGTGAGCTTCATGGGCGGCATCACCGGGCAGTTCTTCAAGCAGTTCGGGCTCACGGTGGCGGTCGCCGTGTTCATCTCCCTGCTGGTCGCGCGACTCATCACGCCGCTGGTGGCCGCCTACACGCTCAAGAGCCACGGCCCGCAACCCGCTGGCGATGGCCCCATCATGACCTGGTACATGGGCTTCCTGCGCCTCTGCGTGCAGCATCGCTGGCGGACGATAGCGGGCGGCACCGCGTTCTTCGTGTTGTCCGTGTTTGCCCTCGCGATGGTGCCGCAGGCCTTCATCCCGACAGTCGACCAGTCGAGTTCGTCGCTCAATATCGAGTTGCCGCCCGGCGTGCGCCTCGAGGACACGGCGGCGGTCTCGGCGCGCGTCACCGCGATGGTGCGCGAGCAGCCCGAGGTAACCGACGTCGTCGAATCGATCGGCTCTGAGGACGTGCGCAGCGCGACCCTCTTCATCAACCTGGTCGAGCCGCGACAACGCGAGCTCACGCAGTCCGGCTGGGAGGCGCAGATGATCCGCAAGCTGCGCGCGATCCCCGATGCGCGCATCAGCTTCCAGAGCCAGCATAGCGGGCTGGGGCGCGACATCACGCTTTACCTCACCGGCGAGGACTCCGCGCTGGTGCAGCGCACGGCGGAGCAGCTCATCGACCAGATGCGCACCTTGCCCGAACTGCGCGACCCGCGCATTGACGGCGACCTGCCGCGGCCCGAGATCGTGATCCGCCCGCGGCTCGACCTCGCCGCCGACCTCGGCGTGACCGTGGCGACCATCGGCCAGACCGTGCGCATCGCAACCCTCGGCGACCTTGCGCAGAACGGCGCCAAGTTCTCGCTGACCGACCGGCAGGTTCCGATCCGGGTGAGCCTCGTCGAAGCGGCGCGCTCCGACCTTTCGGCGATCGAGAACCTGCCGGTGCCGACGGCCAGTGGCGGGGTGGTGCCGCTCAAGTCCGTGGCCGACATCAGCTTCGGGCAGGGCCCAAGCACAATTCGACGCTACAACCAGAGCCGCCGCCTCGCGGTCGGCGCCGACCGCAACGGCGTCGAGCCGAGCGTCGCAATGGAAAAGATCATGTCGCTGCCGGTCCTGAAGCACATGCCGCAGGGCGTGCGCCTGATCGAGAAGGGCGACGCCGAGATGATGAACGAGCTGTTCTCGAACTTCCTGCTCGCGATCATCGCGGGCGTGCTGATGGTGTTCGCGGTGCTCGTGCTGCTCTTCGCCCGCGTCTTCCAGCCGATCACGATCCTCTCGGCGCTGCCCCTGTCGATCGGCGGCGCGGCCGTGGCGCTGTTGCTCACCGGCAACGCCCTGTCGCTCCCGGCGGTGATCGGCGTGCTGATGCTGATGGGCATCGTCGCGAAGAACTCGATCCTGCTGGTGGACTTCGCGATCGAGGAGATGCGTGCGGGTCGCGACCGTGTGACGGCGTTGCTCGAGTCCGGCCACAAGCGCGCGCGCCCGATCGTGATGACCACCGTCGCCATGGTGGCCGGCATGCTGCCGGTGGCGCTCAACATCTCCGGCAGCTCCTCGTTCCGCGTGCCGATGGCGATCGCGGTGATCGGCGGCCTCATCACCTCGACCGCGCTCACCCTGGTGGTCGTGCCGGCCGTGTTCACGGTCATCGACGACCTCGAGCGCCGCGCGGGCCCGTGGTTCAAGCGGGTGCTGACGACGAAGGGCGACGAGGGCACGGCGCCGGCTGCGGCCGAAGGGTCGAAGCAGGGCGCGTAGGGCCGCTGCCAGTAAAATGGCGGATGCGCCGAGGCTGACCAGCCCGGCGCACCCGCCTGCAGATCGCCCGCCGCGGTGCGCGGCGGGCGGGCGCTCACTTCGTGATCACGGCATCCAGTGGCTGTACGGTGCCATTGACGGCGACGCCCTGCCGGCCGAGCACGCGCGCATCGGCGACGCGGAGGCTTCCGCCGAGCAGCTTCACGCCGAGCTTCTCGCCGCCCACCGTGGCGAGCTCGCGCTGGCGCTTGAGGTCGTACTGCGTCAGGCTGCCGGTGACCAGGTGGCGCTTCACCAGCGCCTCGAGCTCCGCCTTGCGCTCGGGCTTCAGCAGGTTTTCGAGTTCGCCGGCCGGCAGCTTGGCGAACGCATCGTCGGTCGGCGCCAGTACGGTGACGGCATCGCCGCTCGCGAGCAGGCCCTGCAGGCCCGCGGCGTCGACCGCCTTGGCGAAGGTCGAGAAACGGGCGTCGCTGTGGATGATGTCGCCGACGCGCTTGTCCTGCGCGGTGGCGGCGGTGGCGGCACCCAGCACAGTGAGGGCAAGGGCGGCGATGACTTTCTGGAACTGCATGGGGGATCTCCTGAGGGGGATTCCAGAGTAGCCGCGCGGACCGGCCCGCTGCGTGTGTCCGCGGCAAAGCTATGCAAAGTTTTGCAAAGACGGTTTCGCGGATGAGTTGCGCGACGCGAGCGTCTACACTCGCCTGCCATGCCGCCGCAGCTGCTGCTCATCGACGACGATCGCGACTTGTGCGCGATGCTCGAGGAATTGCTCGCGGGCGAGGGATTCGGCGTGGCGAGCGCGCACTCGGGCCCCGCCGCGCTCGCGCATGTCGAGCAGCACAGGGTCGACCTCGCGGTGCTCGACGTGATGCTGCCGGGCATGAGCGGGTTCGACGTGCTGCGCACGCTGCGCCGGCGCAGCGCCTTGCCTGTCCTCATGCTGACCGCGCGCGGCGAAGCCGTCGACCGGATCGTCGGCCTCGAGGTGGGTGCGGACGACTACCTCGCAAAGCCCTTCCACCCGCGTGAACTCATCGCGCGCATCCGCGCCATCCTGCGCCGGCCGACGGCCAGCGCCGCCGGGCCCGCCGAGCGGCTGCTCACGGTCGGGGCGCTGGTACTCGACCTGGCGCGCGGCCGCGCAGCGGTCGCGGGACGCGAGGTCACGCTCACCGGCGCCGAGGCGCGCGTGCTCGAGGAGCTCGCGCGTTCGGCCGGGCAGGTGGTGAGCCGGCAGCTGCTGTGCGAACGCGCGCTCGGCCGGCCGCTCGAGGCATTCGACCGCAGCATCGACACGCACGTGGCGAACCTGCGCCGCAAGCTCGGCGAGGACGCGCCGGAGATCCGCGGCGTGCGCGGCGCGGGCTATGCCATGGACCCGGGCGCGCCGGCGTGAAGAGCGTCTACGGCCGGATCTTCCTCACGGTCAGCATCGCGAGCCTGCTGATGCTCGGTCTCGGCACGGCGGTCAGCTTCCTGATGGTGAGCGAGCGCATCGAGCGGCTCGCGGGACAGGATGCGGCGCATGTCGCCGCCGCCGCCGCCGCCGCGATCGACCGGGGTGGCGAGCCGGCGCTGCGTGACTGGTTGCGCGCCGAGGAGGCGCGCCCGGGCCACATGCAGGTGCTCGTTGTCGACAGCACAGGTGCCGACCTCATCGGCCGCGCGGTGCCCGCAGGCCTTGCGATGCGCACGCCGGCCGTCCTCAAGCTGGACCCGGCCGACCGCTCACGCTCCCTGTACGCCTCCCGCTGGATTCCGCAGGTGCAGCTGGCGGATGGGCGGCGTTTCGCGGTGTATCTCGTCGAGCGCAATCCATCCTGGTGGGACGGCGTCGGCATCAAGCAGTTGCCGATCCTGCTGATCGCGCTCGCCATCCTGATGAGCGGCGCCGTAGCCGGCATCCTCGCGCGCAGCTTCAGCCGGCCGATCCGCGAGCTCGCGCGCGCCACCCGTTCGTTTGCCGCGGGCCTCGCGGCGCCCGAGGTCAGCGGCCGCGTGATCGCGCGCAACGACGAACTTGGCGCGCTTGCCCGCGATTTCACCGCGATGGCGGGGCGCCTCGGGCACTTGCTGAAGGCCCGCGACCGGCTGGTTCGCGACATGTCGCATGAGTTGCGTACGCCGCTCGCGCGCCTCAACGTGGCGCTCGAGCTGCTGCGCCGGCGCGACCCGGACGGCCGGCTGGAGGGCGATGTCGCGCGCCTGCAGCAACAGGTCGACCGGCTCGACCACATGATTGGGTCCATCCTGAGCCTCTCGAGGCTCGACGCGATGTCGGCGCCACCGAAGTTCCAGCGCATCGCGCTGGCGCCGTTCGTCGAAGAGGTGGTCGAGGATGCGCAGCTCGAGGCCGCGCAGCGCCACTGCGTGCTCGGGCTGCTGGATGCCGAGGGCCTCGAGGTGCAGGTCTACGGCAGCCCGATGATCCTCGGCAGCGCGCTGCAGAACGTGCTGCGCAATGCCATCCATCACACCTCCGAGGGCACGCATATCGACGTGCGGCTGCGGGTGCAGGGCGGGGAGGCCGCGATCATCGTGCAGGACCGCGGCCCCGGCGTGCCGGTGGATGCGCTCGAGCACATCTTCGAACCGTTCTTCCGCATGGACGATGCGCGCATGCGCCAGCCGGGCGGCTCGGGTCTCGGGCTCGCGATCGTCGCGCGGGCCATGCGGCTGCACCGAGGCGCCGCCAGGGCGCGCAACCTGCCCGCGGGCGGCCTCGAAGTCACGCTGACCTTGCCGACCTTGACCGTGGGCGCCGTCCCGCTCGAGCCGGACTACTTCAGCGAGCCGCCGACACCGCTCACGGGCTGACGCCGAGGTGCGTGCACAGCGCGGCGGTGAACTCCGCGCACGCCTCGATGTTCGAGAGATGGGCGGCATCGAGGGTCACGAGGCGGGCGCCGCAGATGGCGGCCTGCATTTCGGCCATTCGGGCGGGCGGCACGCCGGCATCGTGGGCGCCCGCCAGCAGCAGCGTCGGCGCGCCGATGCGGGCGAGATCGGCGCGCAGGTCCAGGTCGCGGATGGCGGCGCAGGCCGCCGCGTAGCTGGCGGGATCCGTGCCGAGGAAGATCTTCCGGATGCGCCCGACTTCGCAGGGTGCGCGCTGCCGGAATGCCGGCGTGAACCAGCGTGCCATCGTGGGTTCGGCGAGCGGCTCCATGCCGCCATGGCGCACGAGCGCCATCCGCTCCGACCAGGCGGCCGCCGGCGGCATATGGGCGGCGGTGTTGGCGAGCACCAGCCGGTCGACGCGACCGGGTGTGTGGATCGCGGCGCGCATCGCCACCATGCCGCCGAGCGACAGGCCGCACCAGTGCGCGCGTTCGATGCCAAGGCGGTCGAGCACCGCACAGGCATCGGCGGCCAGTGCGGCAATGTCCGACTCCTCCACGCCGGCGCGGGCCGAGGCACCATGGCCGCGCAGGGAGTAGCGGACGAGATGAAAATACGGCTCGAGCGCCGCGACCTGCGCGTCCCACATCGCGAGCGAGCTGCCGAGCGCGTGCAGCAGCAGCAAGGGCGGGCGGTCGACGTCGCCGCGGGACTGCGGATCGAGCTCAATAGCCGCGTTCGACATCGACCACCGAAAGCAGCGCCTCACCCGCCTGCCAGCGCCGCAGGTTCTCGCGCACGATCCTGCGACGATGGCCCTCGTCGGCATCGGTGGTCGCTGACATGTGCGGCGTGATGATCGTGCGCGGCGCGCGCCACAACGGATGGCCGGGCGGCAGGGGCTCGGGATCGGTCACGTCGAGCCCGGCGCCGCCGACCTGTCCACTAGCGAGCGCAGCGACGAGGTCGCCGGTCACGACGCTCGCGCCACGGCCGAGGTTCACGAACAGGGCGCCACGCCTCATGGCCGCGAAGAAATTCGCATCGAAGAGGCCGCGCGTCTCCGCGGTGAGCGGCAGGGCCGCGACCACGGCGTCGGCGCGCGCGGCAAAAGGGAGCAAGTCGGCGGGCTTGCCGACCTGTTCAACGAACGGCGGCCCCGGGCGATCCGATGCGCGCGTGGCAATGACACGCATGCCGAGCGCGTGCGCGAGGCGCGCGACCTCGGTGCCGATGCCGCCGAGGCCGGCGACGAGCAATGTCTTGCCGGCGAGGACCTGCACGGGTGCACCGGGGCCGGGAGAATCGTCCCAGCGTCCGGCGGCCCCGCGCGCGATGTAGACATCGAGGTGGCGCGCGAGCGCGAGCAGCAGTGCGATCGCGTGTTCCGCCATGGGCGGGCCGAGCGCGCGCTGCATGTTGGTGACGACGATGCCGCGCGTGCGGATGGCGGGCAGGGCCACGCACTTTTCGATGCCGGCCGAGAATGCCTGGACCCAGCGAGTGCCGGGCGCCGCGGCCAGCAAGTCCGCTTCGCAGAAGCCGAGGAAGGCATCGGCGCCCGGTGCCGCCGCCAGCGCCTCGGCAGGCGTGGCCGCCACGACGATATGGGCGCCGGCCGCGACCGGCGCGAGGTACTGCGCGGCCTGCGGCGCGAGATTGGCGCGCACGACGATCCGGCGCAGCGGCCGCCAGGTCGCGCGCTCGCGCACGGGCACGGCGTCGACTTTCAGGCCGAGTTGCGCGATGAGCTGCTCCACTTCGGGCGGCGGCGATGCAACGGCGGCATCGGTCGCGGCCACGGCGGCAAGGAGCGTGGCGGCGGCGCAGGCGGGCAGCAGGCGCAGTGACTTGCGGCGAGTGTGCATGCGACGAGTGTCGCGCGTGCGGATTTCGCCGTAAAGACCGTCGTTTCTCGGCGTGCTTGCGGCACGGCCCGCGCGTTCAATCGAAGCTCGAACCAGCGGAGGAAATCGCAATGACAAGGCGCAGCTCCCGTGGTCAGGGCATGACCGAGTACATCATCATCGTGGCGCTCATCGCCGTCGCCGCGATCGGCGTCTACACGGCATTCGGCGACATCGTGCGCGGACAGACCTCGGTGGCGGCATCGGCGCTCGCCGGCTCGCAATCCGGCGGTGCCCGCGGCGCGGTGAACCAGGCGCAGCAGCGCTCGAACACCGAGGGCCAGGCACAGAAGACCCTGCAGGACTTCGAGCAGTAGGCCGTGCGGCGCGAGCATGGACATGCCGTGGTTTTCACCCTCGTGGTGCTCGCTTGCCTGGCGGCGGCCGCCCTGTTCGTGCACGAGGGCGGCCGGCTCGCCGCGCAGAAGCGGCGTCTCATCGACGCCGCGGATGCCGCGGCGCTGTCGGCCGCCACCTTCGAGGCGCGCGTGCTCAACTTCGACAGCTACATGAACCGTGCGATCGTCGCGAACCAGGCCGCCATGGCGCAGTCGGTCAGCCTGCGGTCCTGGCTCGAGTACATGACACGCACGGTCAGCCGCGTGAACAGGGTCGCCCGCTTCGTCCCCTGGCTCGGGGCGGCGACTACGGCGCTGAGCCGGGTGATGTCCGGCGTGAACCGTGCCGCGCAGCCGTTGCTCGCGGCCGGCGAGGGCACCCTCGCGGTGTTCACCACCGACTTTGCGCGTGCCGCCGATGCACTGCATGGGGCCGCGGCGCCCGCCACGCTCGATCTTGCGCGGCGCGTCGCCGCGGAGAACTTTCCCGGCGCGGTGCCGAGCGCGCGGGGCCAGGCCTTCTTCGGCGTACACGCCGGCCAGTGGAACCGTCTCACTCGCGCCTATGGGGGCGCGCAGCGTGGTCGGCAGAAGGATGTCGTCCTTCGTTCACTGGACCGCTTCACCGCCGATCGGGGCGCCGTGCTGGCCAGTGCCGCAATCGTGCAGCTGCAGAAGCGCGGCGGCACCGATCTGCTCGGCTACGACACCTGGCGCGGCATGGATACCTTCGCCCTGCACCAGCGCCTGCTCTTCGACTGGCGTGAAACCTTCTCGATCGGCTGGGGCGCGGCGGAGCAGGGGCCGCGCAGTTCACTGCGCGGGGAGCACGGCGGCAGCTACCGGGTGAACCGCCGCACGTCGCGAGCCGCGATGCGCGACCTGCGCAGCTCGCGTCTCTTTCGCGGCCTGCCGGCCATGCGCGACGTGAGCCGGCTCGAAGCCACGGCGGTGAACGACCTGCGGCTCGACCTCGAACTCGCGGTGCCCGTGGGCGGTGGCGGCCCGGCCCGCAGGGACATGCTGGCGCTTTCGTCGGCACGGGTTTTCCATGCGCGCGCCGAGTCGCGTACCGACCGCCGTCGCGAGCTTGCGAGCCTCTATTCACCTTACTGGCAGGCGCGCCTCGCCACCTCGCCGCGATGGCTCGCGCCATGAACGCGCGCGGCCAGGCCATGGCGGAAATGCTGGTCGTGGTGCTGGGCCTCGTTCCGCTGTGGCTCGGGCTGATGGCCTATGCGGGCCTGCAGGACCTCGCCGCGACGACGCAGGCGGCGGCACGCTACGCGGCGTTCGATCGCGCGCTCGCGCCCGAGGGAGCCGCCACCCTGGAAGGTCGCGCGCGCCGCTTCATCTTTGATGCGGCGCCGGGACCGGTGAACTCGGCCACGCAGTCCCGGCAGTGGGGCATCTATCCCGGGCTGTGGTTCGATCCGGCGACACGCGCGCAGTGGCTTCCCGCGCCCGGCCGTGTATCGGTTTCGACCCGGAGCTCGCCGCTGGCCGGGCTCGCCGGCACGGCGAGCAAGGCGGCACTCGCACTGGTGGCGCCCGCAGCGCCGCTCGCGCCGGGCCGTTTCGACCTGCGTGCCGGGGGACCGGCGCGAGCGACGGTGCGTGTGCCGCTCGCGGGCGTCAGCCTCCCTTTCCTGCCCCAGCGCTTCATGCTGTCCGCAGAGGTGAGCGTGCTCGGCGATGCCTGGGCTGCCGAGGACAGCCGGCAGGTCTCCGCGCGGGTGCGGGGGCTCGCGCCCTTGCGGGTCCTGACGCCGGTGACGGCGCTGCTGCAACCGCTCACTCCGCCGCTGTCTCTCTTTGAACCGCGTCTGCGCGAGTTCTGCCCCGCGAAGGTCGCGCCCGACATCGTGCCCGCCGATCGGCTCCTGCCTCGCACGTGGCCGCGGACGCGGGAGTACCTGCGATGCTGATCGCCGCGCTCGTCCTGCAGTCGACGCTGGCTGCGGCCACGGGCGCGCAGGCCCCGCCGGAGCTGGCGCGGGCGCTCGTACAGCTCGCGAGCGATGCCGTGGTCGTCGATCGGGTCCCGATGGCGCTCCATCGCTACCGGTCAGTGTTGGCGCCCGCCCGCCTGTTCGCGCTCTGGAGCGGGGGCGCCTCAGATCGCCCCCCCGTCCGCGACATCGCAGGCGGCTGGCGTGTCGCGAGCCGGATCGAGGGGTCGTGGCAGGAGACCTTGCAGGTCCGCTCCGATGGCGCAGGTGGCAGCGAAGTGCTGCGCTCGCGGGTCGACTTGCGTGCGCCGCTTGCGCGACCGGAGTCGCTGCCCTTTGCCCTGCCCGCAGGCGGGGCCGTCCTGCGCACCCTCGCTTTCCACGACCGTGCCGGCCGCGGCAGCCAGTTCATCGTGGCCATTCAAGGCTCGCCGCCGCGCGCCATGTCGCTGCTGTGTGCACGCCTGCTCGAAGGCGGGTGGCAGCCGGTTGCCACCGATGGTTGCGCAATGCCGGTCACGGCAGCGACCGCCTGGTTCCTGCGAGGTGCCGAAACGCTCGGGCTTTCGCTGCGGGCGAGCGGCCGGGGCTCGCGCGCGGTGATCGGGTTCGTGAGTCCGCAGCCGTGAGCAGGATGCGCGGCCAGGCACTCGCCGAGTATGTGGGGCTCCTGTTGGTGCTCATCGCGGCCCTTTGCCTGCCAGCCTTCGGCGGGCCCGCCGTCATGGTGCAGCTCGAGCAGGCGTTGCGGCTCTACTGGCAATCCTGGACCGCGGCCTTGCTGACCGCGGCGGTGGCGGCATGAACCGCTGGCTGCCTTGGCTGGCTTCCCTGCTGGCCGGAGGCGGCGCCGCGCTGCTTGCCTCCCGCTACATGAGCACGCGCATCGCTTCAGCGGAGGCAGCGCTCGCGAGGGAGTACGAGCTTCGCCCGGTGATCGTGGCGGCGCGAGCCATCCCGGCCGGCGAGACAGTGCAAGTCGACGACCTTGCGCTGCGCAAGGTGCCGGTGCGCTTCGCACCGAGCGACGCTCAGGGCGCGGCGGCGGCGGGCGAGATCGTCGGCCGCGCGACCCTGCACGCACTCGCCGCCGGCGATCCGGTGCTTCCCTCGGCGCTGCAGTCGAGCGACCTGCCGCCGCTCGCGTCGCTCGTCGGCGAGCAGCGGCGCGCCATCACGCTGGCGGTCGATGAGATCAACGGATTCGCGGGGCTGCTCTCGCCGGGTGACATCGTGGACCTCGTCTACGTCGCCGATACCGAGGCGGCGCAGCGCGACCGTCCGACGGCGCGCCCGCTGCTCGAGGGGGTCACCGTGATCGCCACGGGCCGCAGCACGCGGCGAGTGCGCGCCACGGACGGCAATGGTGTCGCCCGTGATGTCGACGTGGACTACGCGAGCGTTGCGCTCGATGTGGCTCCGGTCGATGCGCAACGCCTCGTGCTGGCCCAACGTACTGGTGAAGTCACGGTGCTGCTGCGGGGCGCCGACCGCGGGGGAGCGGGTGCGCTGCGCGTCGTCGACGAGAGCGAGCTCACGGGGCCGCGCCTGCCGCAGCGCAGGTTTCGCGGCCCGACAGTGAGCCTGATCATCGGCGGCTCGGCCGCGCAGCCGATGCAGCGTGTCGAGGTGCCGCCGACATGAGCAGGGTCACGCGCGTCCTCGGCTGCTTCTGCCTCCTGCTCGGGTTTGCGAACGCGCGCGCCGCCGGCCTGCCGTCGCGCCTCGACCTGTTCGTCGGCGACAGCCGCGTTCTGCAGGTAAATCCGGCACGGGTCGCCATCGGCAACGGTGCGATCGTCTCGGTGACCACCCTGCCGGCCGGTGAGTTGCTGTTGCTCGGTGAGGCCGCCGGGCGTACCACCCTGCAGCTCTGGCTGCGCGACGGATCGCAACACCGGGTGGTGGTGGATGTCGCCGCGAACGACATGGAGGCGACGCTGCGCACCGTGCGTGAACTCCTCGAGGGCGTCGCAGGCGTCGGTGCGCGACTGGTCGGCAACCGGATCGTGCTCGACGGCCTCGCCGCCGGCGCCCGCGCGCAGGATCGCGCTGCGGCCGTCGCCGGCCTCTATCCGGGCGTCGTGCTCAACTTCGTCGGCAAGGTCGCATGGGAGAGCATGATCCACTTCGAGGTCCGCATCGTCGAGCTGCGCAGCAGCGCCTTGCGTGAGGCGGGCGTGCGCTGGCGTGACGACATCGCGGGCCCGGATGCCGGCATCGCTGCCGACCTGCCGAAGAACGATCCCGACCGCACCCGGGTCTGGCCGCCCAAGTTGCACCTCGGCTGGGTGTCGAGCCTCGACTCACGCATCCGGTTGCTCGAGCAGCGCGGGGACGCGGTGATCATCGCCGAGCCCATGCTGTCCTGCCGCAGCGGCGGCAGCGCCCGTTTCGTGTCCGGCGGCGAGCTGCCGATCCCGGTGTTCGATCCACAGGGCGGCGCCGACGTCGAGTACAAGGAGTACGGCGTGATCCTCGACGTCAAGCCCGTTGCCGAGCCTGACGGCAGCATCTACGCGCGCATCGACACCGAAGTGAGCGAAGTCGATGGGACGCAGCAGGTACTCGGCGTGCCGGGGTTCCTCAAGCGCCAGTCGGCCACGGAGGTGAACCTGCGCGAAGGGGAGACGCTGGTGATTGCCGGCCTCGTCAATCGCAATCGTTCCGGCGAACGTCGCCAGATCCCGGGGTTCGGCAGCCTGCCGATTGTCGGCGGGGCCTTTCGCAGCCGCGCGCGCCGCGGCCTCGACTCTGAACTGGCGATCTTCATCACGCCGCGCATCGTCATGGCGCAAGCCGCGACGGCCGCCCCGCCCGAGACACCGGCTGAGACCTCCGACCGGCTGCAGCACAAGCTCGACGAGCTCGCGCGCCAGCTCACGCAGCGGCGGACGCCGCCATGATGGTGCCGGATCCGGAACTGGCACGCAGCCTGCACCAGGCGCTGCTCGCGTCGCTCGACTTGCGTCGCCGCGATATCGTCCAGATGCCGGAGGCCGAGCTGCGGGCCCTCGCGGGCGAGCGGCTCGCCGCGATCATTGCGCCAATGCAGCTGCCCCAGGGCACCGACCGGTGCGCGCTCGTGCAGTTCGTGGTCGACGAGGCGATCGGGCTGGGGCCGCTCGAGTCACTGCTCGCCGACGACAGTGTCTCGGAGATCATGGTGAACGGGGCAGGGCGGGTGTTCGTCGAGCGCGGCGGGCGGCTCGCGTCGACCGCCACGCGCTTCACCAGCGAGGCGGCGCTGCGTGCCGTTATCGACCGGGTCGTGTCGCGCGTCGGCCGGCGCGTCGACGACGCCTCGCCGCTGGTCGACGCGCGCCTGCCGGACGGCTCGCGCGTGAATGTCGTGCTGGCGCCGTTGTCGCTGTGCGGCGCAGCGCTCACGATCCGCAAGTTCGCGCGGCGTCGCCTTGCGGTCGACGACCTCGTGGCGCTCGGTGCGATCAGCCAGCCAATGGTCGCCTTCCTTGCCGAGTGCGTGCGCCACCGGCGCAACATCGTCGTGTCGGGCGGCACCGGCTCGGGCAAGACGACCCTGCTGAACGTGCTCTCCTCGCTGATCCCGGAGTCCGAGCGCATCGTCACCATCGAGGATGCGGCCGAGTTGCAGCTCGCGCACGGGAACCTCGTGCCACTCGAGGCGCGTACCGCGAATATCGAGGGTCGCGGCGAAATCAGGATACGCGACCTCGTGCGCAACGCGCTGCGCATGCGGCCGGACCGCATCGTCGTCGGTGAATGCCGCGGCGGCGAGGCGCTCGACATGCTGCAGGCGATGAACACCGGCCACGACGGCAGCCTGACCACCGCCCATGCCAACGGGCCGCGTGACCTGCTGTCGCGCCTCGAAGTGATGGTGCTGATGTCCGGCGTGGAGCTGCCACTGCAGGCCGTGCGCGAGCAGATCGCCTCGGCGATCGACCTCGTGGTGCAAGTGGCCCGCTTCGCCTGCGGTGCACGGCGGGTCACGCACATCGTCGAGGTCACCGGCATGGACGCCGGGGTAATTTCGACGCAGGAGCTGTTCCGCTACACGCGCAGCCGCATGGGCGCGGAGGGTGCGTTCGAGGCAACGGGACAGGTGCCGTCATTCTACGAGGCGCTGCGGGCCGCCGGGGCGGAGCTCGACTACTCGATATTTCGCCGTGCGCCGTTGTCCGGGGAGTCGGAACCGTGCCGGCACTGATCTGCGCGCTGTCCGCACTCGCGGCGGCAGCTGCGGCGATCGGTTTCGCAGGCAGCCTGCGCGTGGCCGCGGGTTCCTTTCGCCGCGAGGCCATCGAGGCCCCGGCCTCTGCGCTGGCAGACCTCTTCATCTTCATCGAGCCCGAACGCCTCCTCAGGGCAAGTGCCCTTTCGGCAGTGCTCGCGCTGGCGTTCGCCATCGCGGTGCTGCAGTCGCCGCTGCTCGCGTGCGCGGCCGCCGTGGCCGCCTTCGGGGCGCCGCGGCTGTTGCAGGCAGGGTGGCGCCGGCGTTACCTGCGGCAGGTCGGCGCACAGCTCCCCGACGCAATGGCGATGCTGGCCGGTGCCGTGAGGGCCGGCGCTGCACTCTCGCAGGGTCTCGACCAGGTGTCGGCCCGCGTTGCCCTGCCGCTCGGCCACGAGCTCATGCTCGTGATGCGCCGCCATCGACTCGGCGTGCGCCTCGATGATGCCTTGCGCGAAATGGCCCGCCGGCTGCCGCTCGCCGAAGTGCGCCTGCTGGTGACGGCGATCGCCCTCGCGATGGAGGTCGGCGGGAGCCTCTGCGGAACGCTCGATCGGCTGGCCGACACCTTGCGCCGCAAGCACGTGATCGAGTCGAAACTGCGCGCGCTCACCTCGCAGGGTCGCTTGCAGGCCGTGATCGTGACTGCGTTGCCCATTGCGCTGATGCTGGCCCTGCTGGCGCTCGACCCGCAGTCGATGCGCCCGCTTTTCACCACGGCCGGTGGATGGATGGTGCTCGCCTGCATCGCGCTGCTGGAGACGACCGGTTGGCTGCTGATCCGCCGGATCGTGGCGATCGACGTATGACTCGATTCGACCCATGGATCGCGCTGCTCGCCCTGACCATGGGCATGGCGACCGCGACGCTCGGCTGGCTCGGCGTGTGCGCCGTGCTCGCGGAGCGCGCGCGCCAAAATCGTCCACTCGCCGGCCTGCCTCACTGGTTGCGGCTGCTCCTGCCGATCGCCGCCCTGCTGGCCGCGGCACTCGCCCGGGTGTCGCTCGCCCCCGTGCAACGCCGGCAATGGATGTCGGGTGCCGGCCAGCGCCTGCGGGGTGCCGACCTCGACGAGGCGATACAGCCTGGCGAATGGCTCGTGCTGCCCCTCCTCACAGGTGCCATTGCGACAACCCTCGGCCTCGTCGGCGGCGCATCACCGGCCACCGCCGGGTTCGCGGGCGCCGTGGGGACCGCATGGCCGGTGCTGTGGCTGCGCGATCGCCGGCGCAGGGTCGTGCGCGAAATCGACCGTGAGCTGCCGCACTTCCTCGAGCTGACGACGCTCGCCGTGGAGGCGGGCTGCGCCCTCGGCGCGGCACTGCGCCTCGGCGTCGGGGCGGTGGGCGCGGGCGTGCTGCAGCGAGGGCTCGCCGAGGCCCTGCGCGCGATCCATGCGGGCCGCCCACGCGCCGAGGCGCTTGCCGAGCTCGCCGCGCGGCACGCCCACCCAGGCGAGCAGGCGATGCTCGCCGCGATCGTGCATGCCGACGCGAGCGGCGCCGGCGTGGCCACCACCCTGCGCGCGCAGGCGGTGCAGCGCACGGAGGAACGCTTTGCGCGCGCCGAGCGGCTGGCGATGGAAAGCCCTGTGAAGATGCTCGCGCCCCTGATCCTCTGCATCTTCCCTTGCGCCTTCCTCGTGATCGGCTTTCCCATCGCGCAGCGCCTGCTGCATTGGGCATGAGGAGCCGCCATGGACCTGCGTTGCCTGCACCACAACGGCCGCCTGCTCGAGGCGCGGGTGCTGGCCTGCGAAACCTTCCTTGAGCGTGCGCGCGGCCTCGCGCTGCGGCGCCGGCTCCAGCGTCCCACGGTCGTGAAGATCACGCCTTGCGCGGGCGTGCATACCTTCGGGCTCCGTGCCGCGATCGACGTCGTGTTCACCGATCGCGCTGGCGAAGTCCTGCGCTGCGTGCACGGCCTGCGCCCCTGGCGCATCGCGGTGTGTGGCAGTGCATTGAGCGCATGGGAGATGCCAGCGGGGCTGTGCCGCCAGCTTGCGATCCGGCCTGGAGACCGTCTTGATGACCGACGGGCGAAATCCTGAGGGGCCTCGCGCGCGCGTGTTCCGTGCCTCGGGCAGGCTCCGCGGTGACCGTGGCGCCGCGACGATCGAGTTCCTGGTCGTGGCGTTCGCCGTGCTCGTGCCGCTCATCTTCGGCACGCTCGAGATCGCCCTGCTCACCGTGGCCCGGCAGACGCTCGGCGTCGCCACCCTCATGGCGGCTCGCGCCGGCGCCACCGAACATGGGGACCGCGGCGCCATGCGCCGCGCGCTCGCGCGCGGCCTCGTGCCGTTGCACGCGACGCGCGGTGCGTCGCAAGCCTGGGCGGCCAGCCTGGCGGATGCGCAGCGGCGCGATCGCACGCGCATCGAGATCTGGAGCCCGACGTCGGCGAGCTTTGCGGATCACGGCAGGCAGGTCGACGGCCGGGTCGAAATCCCGAATGTATGGTCGCGGCGGCGCACCGCGCGCGGCGCGGCATCCGGCCAGTCGATCGCCGAAGCCAACCAGCTCGGGCTGCGCGTCAGCATCTGCCGGCCGCTGCTTTTCCCGATCACCGCGCCGCTCTTCATCGCCGGCCTGCGGCTAGGCGACTCGAGCGCCTTCGCGCTGGGTTGTTATGCCCAGGGTGCCATTGCCCTGCATGGTCGGGCGCTCGTGCATATGCAATCAGCCGCGCGACGCGACGCCATGGGGCTCTAGTGTAAACTGCGGCCCCAAAATTCCGATCCGCGCAGCGGATGAGCGAGGGGTCTTGGCGGAGTTCGATTTCGACCTGGGCGAGAGCGGCGAGCTCCTGCGCCAGACAGTCAGGGCTTTCGCCCAGGAACGCATCGCGCCCCGTGCCCGGGACATCGACCGGGATAACAAATTCCCGCGCGACCTGTGGCCGGAGCTCGGCGAATTGGGACTGCACGGCATCACGGTGTCCATCGAGGACGGCGGTAGTGGCCTCGGCTATCTGGAGCACGTGATAGCGATGGAAGAGGTGAGCCGCGCCTCGGCGTCGGTGGGCCTCTCTTACGGCGCGCATTCCAACCTTTGCATCAACCAGCTGCGCCGCTGGGGCACCCCGGCACAGAAGCGCCGATACCTGCCGCGGCTGCTCTCCGGCGAGCATGTCGGCGCGCTGGCGATGAGCGAGCCGGAGTCGGGTTCGGATGTCGTCGGCATGCGCCTCGCGGCGAGCCTTGCGGGCGATCACTACGTGCTCGATGGCCGCAAGATGTGGATCACGAACGGGCCTGAGGCCGATGTCGTGGTTGTCTATGCGCGCCTGCCCGGCACGCGCGGCCCGCAGGGCATCACCGCATTCATCGTCGAGCGCGGCATGCCGGGTTTCCATCCGGCGCAGAAGCTCGACAAGCTCGGCATGCGCGGCTCGGACACTTCCGAACTCGTGTTCGACGGTTGCCGCGTGCCGATGGACAACCTGCTGCACGAACCGGGACGCGGGGTCGAGGTGCTGATGAGCGGCCTCGACTACGAACGCGTGGTGCTCGCGGGCGGTCCGCTCGGCATCATGCAGGCCTGCCTCGATACGGTGCTGCCCTATGTGCGCGAGCGCAAGCAGTTCGGCCAGGCGATCGGCCAGTTCCAGCTGATGCAGGGCAAGATCGCCGACCTCTACACGACGCTGAACGCCTGCCGCGCCTACGTCTACGGCGTGGCGCGCGCCTGCGACCGGGGCCGCACCACCCGCTACGATGCCGCGGGATGCATCCTCTACGCGAGCGAACGGGCGACGCAGTGCGCGCTCGAGACGATCCAGGCACTCGGCGGCAACGGCTACATCAACGACTACCCGGCCGGCCGCCTGTTGCGCGACGCGAAGTTGTATGAAATCGGGGCTGGCACCAGCGAGATCCGCCGCATGCTGATCGGCCGCGAGCTGTTCGGGGCCGATGAGTAGTCCGGTCGCGAGGCCGCTGCGCACGCTGCTGGTCGCAAACCGCGGTGAGATCGCCTGCCGCGTGATGCGCACGGCGGACCGGCTCGGCATGCGCACGGTCGCGATCCATTCCGACGCCGACGTGGATGCGCTGCACGTACGCAGTGCCGACCTCGCCGTGCGCGTCGGCCCGGCGGCGGCGCGCGAGAGTTACCTCGACATCGAGGCCGTGTTGCGCGCCGCCCGCGAAAGTGGCGCGGATGCCATCCACCCCGGCTACGGTTTCCTGTCGCAGAACGCGGATTTTGCCGACGCCTGTGCGGTGGCCGGCATCGTGTTCGTCGGCCCGGGCGGCGCGGCGATGCGTGCGATGGGCCGCAAGGACGAGGCGAAGGCGCTGATGCGCGCCGCGGGCGTGCCGGTGGTGCCGGGCTGGCAGGGTGAAGTCCAGGACGAGGCCACGCTGTGCCGCGAGGCCGAACGCGTCGGCTTCCCGCTGCTCGTGAAGGCGATCGCAGGCGGCGGCGGCAAGGGCATGCGCGTGGCGCGCAGCCTGGCCGAAGTTCCGGCCGCGATATCGGCCGCGCGCGGCGAGGCCGAGCGCGCGTTTGGCGATGGCCGGCTGCTGCTCGAGCGCTACATCGAGTCGCCGCGGCATGTCGAAGTGCAGGTGATCGCGGATCGCCACGGCAACTGCCTGCACCTGTACGAGCGCGATTGCTCCCTGCAGCGCCGCTACCAGAAGGTGATCGAGGAGTGTCCCGCCCCGGGGCTTTCCGTGGCCTTGCGCGAGCGGCTGCACCAGGCCGCAGTGCGGGCGGCCCAGGCGGTCGGCTATGAGAATGCGGGCACTGTGGAGTTCATCGTGGCGGGCGAGGAGGGCTGGTTCCTCGAAATGAACACGCGCCTGCAGGTTGAACACCCGGTCACTGAGGCGGTGCTCGGCATCGACCTCGTCGAATGGCAGTTGCGGGTGGCTGCGGGCGAGCCCTTGCCTGCGCGACCGGCAGCACCGCGCGGCCATGCCTTCGAGGCGCGCGTCTACGCGGAGGATCCGCGCAATGGTTACTTGCCGGCCGGCGGGCGCGTGGAAGTGCTGCGTTGGCCCGGTGGCGCCGTGCGTGTCGATGCGGCCGTCGAGCAGGGCGACCGGGTAGTTACCGATTACGACGCGTTGCTCGCGAAAGTGATCGTCCATGGGAGTTCCCGCGAGGCCGCCCTGCGGGAACTCGAGGTCGCGCTGCTCGCGAGCCGCGTGGAAGGCGTGACCACGAACCTCGCCGCGCTCGTGGCGCTTTCGCGCGACGCCGATTTCCGCGCCGGCCGCATGACGACGGGCCTGATCGACGCGCGGGGCGATGCGCTGCTGCCGGATCACGCCGCGCAGTGCGGGCGCGCCGCAGGGCTCGCGGCGATCGCGCTGCTCACGCCCACGGCGGGCGCTGCCCTCGATCCCTGGGCCGCGACGGACGGTTGGCGCGTGCAGGGGCCGGGTGAGACCGAGGTGAGGTTCATGCTGCCGGGCGTGGAGAAGCCGCTCGTGGTGGTGGCGCCGTTGGCGGGAACGCCTGGCCTTGCCGATGGCGCGATAGCCGGCAACGAACCCCCGGTGGAAGTGGCGGTCCTTCCCGATGAGGTCCGCGTCTGGCTCGACGGCGAGTTCTTCCGCCTGGCACGCGTCGCGAAGGGTACTCCGGCGGAGGCGATGGGCGGCGGCGGGCAAGTGCTTGCGCCCATGCCCGGAGCGGTACTCGACATCAAGGTGACGGAGGGCAGCCAGGTCGAGCGCGGCCAGCCGCTCGTAGTGCTCGAGGCGATGAAAATGGAGCACACCTTGCGGGCAGCCGTGGCGGGGCGCGTGACCGCCGTCGACGTGCGCGCCGGCCAGCGCGTGCGGGAAGGCGAGCGGCTGCTGTCGATCGAAGGGGAGGCCGCCGGGTGATGCAGTCGAATGGCCGCTTCGCCCTCGCGCTGCTCCTCGCCTGGTTCGCGCTCTGGCTGCCGCTTGCCATCGAGCCGTTCAACCGCAGCGACTGGTTGCTCGAAAATGCGCTGGCTGTCGCGGCGATCGCGTTGCTCGCCGCCACGTGGCGATCGTTCCCGCTGTCGCGCACTTCATACGCGCTGATCTTCACGTTCCTCGCCTTGCACACGATCGGCGCGCACTACACCTACTCCGAAGTCCCGTACGACGACTGGTCGCGACGGATGCTCGGCTTCTCGATCGACGCGCTGTTCGGCTGGGAACGGAACAACTTCGACCGGATGGTGCACTTCGGTTATGGGCTGCTGCTCGCCTATCCGATCCGCGAACTGTTCCTGCGGGTCGCCGCCGTCAAGGGTTTCTGGGGCTACTTCCTGCCGCTCGACCTCACGATGTCGAGCTCCGCGCTCTACGAAATGGTCGAGTGGGCCGCGGCGGTCGTCTTCGGCGGTGACCTCGGCGCCGCATTCCTCGGCAGCCAGGGCGATCCCTGGGATGCGCAGAAGGACATGGCGCTCGCGAGCCTCGGGGCGCTGATCGCAATGTGCGTGACGGCGGCGGTGAACTACCGCTGCCAGCGCGATTTCGCGCGCGAGTGGCAGGAAAGCCTGCGGGTGAAAAGGCGCGCACCCCTGTGAGCCGGGCCTTCGGCCGGCGGGACTTGCGTCACTGCGCGATGCCGCTGATCCACGCCTTGCGAATGAGGCGGCCGCACTGCACGGACCGCGCGCCTTCGCCGAGGCTCTCGTCTTCATCGGTGCCTGGGGCGGGCGCCTGCTGTCGGGCGATGATCCCGTACCAGGAGCGGCTTGCATCGATCCACGGGTAGAAGCCGAATGCGCCGGCGCTGCTGAAGGCGCCGTCGCCGACGGCCGGGTCCGTTTCCACCCAGTGGCCCAGCGAATAGCTCCAGCTTTCATTGCCCGGCACGGGTGCGTTGAGCGCCTGCGGACAGGTGGCGGGATTGGTGCAGACCGCATGGGACCCGAGCAGGCTGCCGAGGATGAGTTCGCCCCCCAGGAGCTTGCGCAGGAAGCGCGCATAGTTGGCAGCGGAAGTGAAGATGCCCCCGGCCAGCTGGGGCTGCGAGTAGCCGAGTTCGATGTCGGTGCCGAGCTTCGCGCGGACCTCGGTGGCGAGCGCTCCGCTGTCCATGGTTCCGAGACCGATCAGGCTGGCGTGTTTCTGCATGTGCCCGCCGCCGTAGGAGAAGAGCCCGTCGGCGGCCGGGTGGTAAACGCCGTTGTCGGCGTAACCGACGCACCCATCGACCGTCTGCGATGGCAGGCAGCGGCTGAAGCTCGTGTAACCGCTGCGAAAGGTCAGGAAGCGGATGTCTTCGTCGGTCAGGGAGCCGGCGCGCCGCTGCGCCACGTACGCGCCGTAGATCCACTTGGAAGCCGACGCGATTGGCATCGTGCTGTCGGCGGTGTAGGCAGGCGGATTGCCTGCCACGGCAATGGATCCCGAGGCGGCCCGCGCATTGCGGTCGCCGATCTCCCAGTAGAAGGGACGTATCGGGGCGCACGGATTGCCATCGCTTTGCGCGGTCTGGGCCGCGGCGGCGCTGCGCTGCTCCAGCGTGGGTGTCGTCGCCGGCGGAGGGGATGGGGCCCCTACGACCGGACTGTCGCCGCCACCGCCGCAGCCGGCGAGCACGAGCAGGGTCAGGGTCAATGGTGCGGTCCACGGACCCCGGCTGATCACGGCCGGCCGGCGGCATGCGTTTGTCATGCTGCCTTCAACGCCCCGGACCCGGCGGGGTTGACGGAGGGTGAGCCATCAGCGGGCCTCCTTGCCCGGCTCGATCGCGAGCAGGTCCTCGGGCGTATCGATGTCGACCGCGGCGGAAGGCATCGGCAGCCGCGCGACCCGGTCGATGTAGCGCTTGAGCAGCAATTGCGCGCCGCGATCGCCGCGCAGTTCGGCGAGATCGCGAAACGCCCAGCGCGGAAAGATCGCGGGCACCCCGAGGATGCCGCTGTACTGCGCGGCGAGGATCGAATCCGGTTGGCGCCGCCAGGCGCCTGCAAGGCGTCGCAGGTCCTCGCTGCTGACACCCGGCTGGTCGGCCAGGACCAGCAGCACACCATCGGCCGCGCCGGGCACCTGGGACATGCCGCTGCGGATAGAGCTCGCCATGCCTTCCTGCCATTCGCGGTTGACCACCACGGAAGCAGGCGTGTGGCGCAGGAGCGGTGTCAGTTGGGTCGCATGCGCGCCGAGCACGACCGTGACCGAATGCCCAGCCACTTCGACCGCGCGGCCAACGACAGCATGCAGCAGCGGCCTGCCATCGATGCGCACGAGTTGTTTCGGCGAGCCAAACCGGGTGGAGGCGCCAGCGGCGAGCACGACCGCGTGCAGGGTGGGCGCCTCTGCGGACGGGAAATCCACGCGACCCCGTCAGGCCGTGACCCCGGCACCCGGCTCGAGGCCGGCCGGAAACGCGCCGCGCACCGCGGCGTACCGCTCGCGTTCCTCGAGGATGCTGTCGGCATCGACGAAAGACGCTGCGCGCCAGTCCTCGATCGTATAGTGCATCTGGAACAGAGCCTCGAGTCCGTGGCGGCGCTTGCCGAGCACCGCGTCGATGAAGTCGAGATAATCGCGGACACCCGCTACGGGGTCCGTGGCAGATTCGAGCGCCTGCAGTGCGACGCGTGCGCGTTGCAGGGCCGATTCGAGGTCATCGAGCAAGGCATGGCTTGCCGCATCTGCGCGCGATACGCGTGGGCGCAGCAGCAGGCAGTGGGCCTGGTCCTGCGCAAGCAGGCGATGGCCGCCGTAGGCAAGATAGGCGGCGGCCGCACGGCAGAGCGCGGCCTTGCCGGGCGCATCGGTCGAAGATTGCAGGGCGGCGCGGCAAGCTTGCTTCAGCGCCGCGAGGTGGCGGCGCTCGGTGGCGACCTGGTCGCGCAATATGGCGAGTTCATCCATGGTCGCACTGTAGCAGTGCGACCATGGGGTGTGCAGGCTCAGCCCGTGACGAGGTGCGCGACCTTGCCGGGATCGGCAGCGGCCACGAGCGGGATCGACTCCAGCACCCAGCCCTTCGACTCGCGGCGCGCCGGGGACGGGATCGCGTAGATCACGTTGCCGCGCTCGTAATCCCGCTTGATGCGCTCCATGTCGATGCGCCAGCCCTTGACCTCGAATTCGTCGAGCTTCTCGCGATACTGCGCGATGATCCTGTCGGCCGGCATCATCAACTCGCGCGCGGTCGAGGGCGGGGTCAGTACCGGCTGCAGCTGCTTGACCACGGTGATGTCCTGGCTCGCGACGAACAGGTTGCGGACGGTGACCTTCCTGTCCAGCCAGTTGTTGAGTTTCGAGAGCAGGCCGCCCTTGAAGAAGACGATGTTCCGGTAGGTCACCAGGAACACGCGCGTATGGCGCTCGTCGATCGGCGCTTCGAACAGGTACTGGCGCATCGACTTGGTCGGCGAAATGTTGATGTGGGTCCACATCTGGTTCGGGCCGTAGGTACCCGAGCCTGCCTGCATCTTGCCGCCCTTCCTGCGCGAGAAGCGCAACACGCCGTTGCGCAGCGGTGGCGCGTCGTAGGTGTGCATGAAGCCGTAGCCCCAGGGGTTGTCCTGCGAGGGCTCGAGCTCGTTGACCTTGTACTCGCTCTCGCGCTCGCCCTGGTGGCCGTGGGTCGTATGCACGTACTCGTTGTGCGCGGGGTCGAGGCCGTTCTCTATCGATCGTTCGTAGTGATAAGGCACTTCGAACGAGATCGAATGCGAGCGCCAGTTCGGGTCGTCGGCCTCGAAGATCGGCATGATCGGCGGCCGTTCGGCCTCGGGCAGGTCGCCGAGGAAGGCGTGCACGATGCCGTAGCGCTCCTCGACCGGATAGGCGTCCACGCGTGCGCGCGTCGGGATCTTCGCATTGATGCCGAGCGAGGGGATGCGGGTGCACTGGCCGTCGCGGTTGAAGCGCCAGCCGTGGTAGGGGCACTGCACCGTGCCGTCATCCTTGCACTTGCCGCCCGACAGCGAGCCGCCGCGGTGCACGCAGGTGTCCGAGAGCACGGCGGGCTTGCCCTGTGCGTCGCGGAACACGACGAAGTTGTGCGAAAGAATGCGCACTCGCTGTGGCGTCGTGCCGAGCTCAGCCGAGCGGATGACGGGATACCAGAAGTTGATGAACATGGCGAAACCTTAGCAAACCCGCCTGCCGCAGAGTATGCGGCCCGGTGCAAAGAATTGTCAGGTCGGGGCCTGCCGCGCTGTCTGCAAGGCGGTCGCGCCGGCGCGGTAGGCCCGTCGCAGGAGCCACAGCGCAAGGCCGTTGCCCACGAGGCCCACCGCCGACAGCGAGTAACCGAGCAGGGCTTCGTCCCGGAATACGTAATCGGTGAACAGGGCGGTCAGCAGCGGTCCGAACGTGGCCCCGACGAGGGTCAATGCGAGGAGGTAGATGGCGCCGAACTGCGCGCGCATCGAAGGCGGCGTGATCGACTGCACGAAGGCGCCGGCCGGCCCGGTGCAGGCGGCACCGAAAAAGAAGGTCAGCGCGAGCACCAGGGCCGATCCCGTCAAGGTCGGCATGAACGGCGCGAGCACGGCCGGCAGCAAGAGGCCCATCGCGCCCCAGTAGAGCACGCGCAACTTCGCGAGGGGATCGCCGCGCTGTTCGAGCCGGTCCGCCAGCAGGCCGCCGAGCCAGGTGCCGGAGAGCCCCCCTGCGAGGGCCATGACGCCGAGGATCGTCGCGGCCTGCGTGATGGTTGCGCCGTAGTGGCGCAGGTAGAACGTGGGCGTCCAGGTCATCACGGCGTAGATCGTGATCGAAGTGGCGCCGTAACCGAACATCACGCAGGTGTAGCGCCCGGCCTCGCGGCGATAGTGCGCGAGGACTTCGCGCACGTTGGCCTTGCGTTCGCCCGGTGGGCGCGGCGGCTCGCGCACGAACAGCATGAGCACCGCGACGGGCAGGCCCAGCAGGCCGACGAGCGCGAACACGAGCCGCCAGCCCTCTAGGGCCGGCAGGCCGGGCAGCACGATCGCGCCCTGCGTCGCCACCCAATGGATCGCGGCGCCGCCGCCGAGATACGCAAGCCCGATGCCTGCGGTGATGCCGAGGCTGTAGACGCCGATCGCGAGCGACAAGCGCTCGCGCGGAAAATACGACGCGATCAGCGAGTAGGCGGAAGGGGACAGCGTGCCTTCGCCGATGCCGACGCCGAAACGATAAAGGAACAACTGCCAGTAGTGGCGCGCGGTGCCCGACAGCGTAGTCATGACGCACCAGGTCGCGATGCCCGCGGTCACGATCCACTTGCGGCTCGTGCGATCGGCGAGGCGGCCGAGGGCGAGGCCCGCCACGCAGTAGAAGAGGGCGAACGCGAGGCCCTGCAGGAGGCTCACCTGCGTGTCGCTGAGCTGCAGTTCCATCTTGATCGGTGTCACGAGCAGCGAAAGTATCAGCCGGTCGATGAAGGACACTGTATTGGCGAGCATGAGCACGACGACCACGTACCATGCGTGCATAGAAGTCTTCATAGGTAATTATCGTTATTTATTGATAATACTAGTAAACAAACGACCATCCCGACCCGCTAGCGTCGCCTGGATCTCGGCGGCGATAGCGAGCGCAATCGTGCGGGGTGATTGCGCCCCGATATCAAGGCCGATGGGTGCGCGCAGGCGCGAGTGCAGGGGTGCGGCGAGTTCGCCGAGTTCGGCGAGCAGGCGCTCGCGCCGCGGCTGCGGTCCGAGCAGGCCGACGTACGGCACGGCACAAGCGGCGAGCGCAGCGAGGTACGCCCGGTCGCTGTCCATGTGATGGCTCATGACGACCGCGGCATCGACGCGCGAGAGGTCGCAGTGCCGCGCGAGTTCGTCCGCACGACAGGCAATCACCCGGGTGGATCCGGGAAAGCGCCCGGGCGCGCAATAGGCGGACCGATGGTCGGCCACCGAGAGGCGCCAGCCGAGGAAGCGGGCGAGTTCCGCGACGGGCAGTGCATCCGGCCCACCCCCGAGCAGCAGCACATGGGGAGGGGGGGCGATGCGGACCACGAACAAGCCAGGATCGTCGCGTGGATCGAGCACGACTTGCGTGCCCGCCGCGGCATCCGTGCCACGCGGCAGCTCGAGCCCGAAAGCAAAACTCTCCTCGCGGGCGTGGGCCGTGGCGAGTGCCTCGAGCGGTTGCCAGCCTTCCGCCGGACCGACGCGCGCGAGAAGGATGTCCATCGCGCCTTCGCAGCCGCTGCCGAGACCCCAAAGCAAGTCGTCGGGGCCGCGCATGTCGTAGCGGACGAGCGTGCTGCCGCCGGAGTCGATGACGCGCGCGGCGTGGTCGCGCAGGTCACCCTCGAGGCAGCCGCCGGACAGCAGGCCGGCAAAGCGGCCGTCGCGCGCGATCAGCATGCAGGCGCCCGGCTTGCGATAGGTGGAGCCGGCCGTGCGCAACACGACCGCGAGCGCCACGGGTTCTCCTGCGGCGCGCGAGTCGGCGTAGAAGGGCAGGAGCAAATGCAGTTCGTGGTCCACCTGCGCTTCATTATGCTAGGCTTCCAAGGTTTTTGCCCCCCATTCAGAGAGTTGCAATGACCGGTTCCGATCGGGCCGCCTGGCGCGTCCACAAGTTCGGCGGCTCGAGTGTCGCCGATGCCGCGTGTTTCGAGCGCGTGGCAAAGATCATCGAAGCTGCCCCCGACGAAAGGCTCGCCGTGGTGCTGTCGGCCTGCCGCGGCGTGACCGACGCGCTTTATCGGCTCGTGCAGCTTGCGGAGCAGCAGCAGGACGGCGTGCGCCATGAGCTCGACGCGCTGCGCACCCGCCACGCGGCCATCGCGGAGTCCGTGCTCGACGCCAGGGGCGCGAAGCTCTGGCTCGCCGCATTCGATCGCGATTGCCACGACCTCGAGGGCATCCTCAATACCGTGCGCCTCACCCGCTCGGCGGCCGGAGCCGTGCGCGACGCCATCGTCGGCTTCGGCGAGCTGTGGTCGACGCGCCTGTTCCGCGACTATCTCGTCCATCGCGGCTTGCGCCGCGGCGCCATCGACTGGGTCGATGCACGCGGGGTGCTGGTCGTGGAGTGGGGTGCGCTCGGGCCAGCGGTGCAGTGGGCCGCCTCGAAGGAGAAGCTCTCCCCTGCCGCGTCGGCCGCCGGTCGGCACACGCTCGTTGTCACGGGGTTCATCGCTTCCGACGGGCGGGGGGTGCAGACCACGCTCGGCCGCAACGGCAGCGATTTCTCGGCGTCGATCTTCGGCTCCCTGCTGGATGCGGCCGAGATCGTGATCTGGACGGATGTCGACGGCGTGCTGTCGGCCGATCCGCGGCGCGTGCCCGACGCGCGCGTGATCGACTCGCTGTCCTACAGCGAGGCGATGGAGCTCGCGTATTTCGGTGCGAAAGTGATCCATCCGCAGACCATGGCGCCGGCCGTCGGCCGCGGCATCCCGATCTGGATCCGCAATACCTTCGCCCCGGAGAAGCCCGGGACGCTCATCTGCGCGCAGCCGCAGTCGGGCATGCCGGTCAAGGGCATCACCAGCATCGAGCAGGTCGCGCTCGTGAACGTCGAGGGCGCGGGCATGATCGGCGTGCCGGGCACCGCGCACCGGCTGTTCGGCGCGCTGCGCGAAGCGGACATTTCGGTCATCGTGATTTCGCAGGGCAGTTCCGAGCACTCGATCTGCTGCGCCGTGCCGGGCGCGCAGGCCGGGCGGGCGGTGCAGGCGGTGCGCGAGGCCTTCGCGCGCGAGCTCGCCGACGGCCAGATCCAGAGCGTCGACGTCGACCGCGATCTCGCCATCCTCGCGGTGGTGGGCGACGGCATGGCGGGCATGCCCGGCGTGTCGGCCAAGGTCTTCAACGCGCTCGGCGCGAGCGGCGTCAACGTGCGCGCGATCGCGCAGGGCGCCTCGGAGCGCAACATCTCCGTCGTGGTGGACGGCAAGGACGCGACGCGCGCGCTGCGCGCCGTGCACGCGGGCTTCTACCTCTCGCCGCATACCCTGTCGATCGGGGTGATCGGCCCGGGCACCGTGGGACGCGTGTTCCTCGACCAGCTAGCCGCCCAGGTCGGGCGCCTGCGCGAGCTGAAGCTCGACCTGCGCATCCGCGGCATCCTCGCGTCGAAGTCGATGACGCTGTCGGAGGCGGGCCTGCCGCTCGGCGAGTGGCGCACGGCGCTGCAGGCCGGCGCCGCGCCCGCGGACCTCGACCGCTTCGTCGAGCACGTGCACGTCGATTACCTGCCGCATTCCGTGATCATCGACTGCAGTGCGAGCCCCGAGGTGGCGGCGCGCTATCGCGACTGGCTCGCCGCGGGCATCCACATCGTCACGCCGAACAAGAAGGCCAACAGCGGCGACCTCGCCTACTACCGTGAACTGCAGCAGGTGCGGCGCACCACCGGTGCGCACTATCTTTACGAAACCACTGTCGGCGCAGGCCTGCCGGTCGTGCAGACGTTGCGCGACCTGCGCGACACCGGTGACGAGGTGCGCAGCATCGAGGGCATCTTCTCGGGCACGCTCGCCTACCTCTTCAATGTCTACGACGGCAGCGTGCCGTTCTCGCAGATCGTCGCCGACGCGAAGCAGCGCGGCTACACCGAGCCCGATCCGCGCGACGACCTGTCGGGCACCGATGTCGCGCGCAAGCTGATCATCCTAGGCCGCGAGATGGGTTTGTCGCTCGAGATGCGGGACGTGAAGGTCGAAAGCCTCGTGCCCGCCGGGCTCGAGGCCGGCTCTATCGAGGACTTCCTGCGGCAACTGCCTGCTTCGGATGCGGCGTGGCAGGCGCGCTTCGCGGCTGCCAAGGCGCGCGGCCGGGTGCTGCGCTACGTCGGCCGCATCACGGCCGCGGGCGAGGCAACCGTGGGCGTCGTCGAGGTCGAGGGCCGGCACGCCTTCGCCAACATCGCGCTCACCGACAACATCGTGCGCTTCGCCACCGCGCGCTACAGCGCCAATCCGCTCATCGTGCAGGGCCCGGGCGCCGGTCCCGAGGTGACCGCAGGCGGCGTGTTCGCCGACCTGCTGCGCCTGTGCGCCTACCTCGGAGCGCACTTGTGAGCCTCGAGCAGGCGACAGCCTTCGCGCCCGCGTCGGTCGGCAATGTCGCGATCGGATTCGACATCCTCGGCTTCAGTGTCGATGCGATCGGCGATCGCGTCACCGTGCGCCGCACGGCCAGCCCGGGCGTGACGATCAAGGCGATCACAGGGGTTGCCGCCGACCTGCCTCTCGAGGCTGCGCGCAATACCGCGGGCCGGGCGCTGCTTGCGATGCACGAGGCGCTGGCGCCGGGGTTCGGCATCGAGATGAGCATCGAGAAGGGCATTCCCCTCGGATCGGGCCTCGGCGGCTCGGCGGCTTCGGCGGTAGGGGCGGTGGTGGCCGCGAACGCGCTGCTCGACACGCCGCTGCCGCGCCTCGAGTTGCTGAAATTCGCGATGCAGGGCGAGGCGGTCGCCAGCGGGTCGATGCATGTCGACAATATCGCGCCCTCGCTCTACGGGGGCCTCGTGCTGACCGTGGGCATAGACCATCCGCGCGTCAAGCAGATCCCGGTGCCGGCGGATGTGCGCGCGGTGATCGTGCATCCCCACATGTTCCTCGGCACGCGCGAGGCGCGGGCCATCCTGAGCAAGAGCGTGCCGCTCTCCGACTTCGTCTGGCAGACCGCGAACCTCGCCGGCTTCATATCCGGCTGCTACACCGGCGACCTCGACCTGTTGCGCGCTTCCTTCGAGGACGTGGTCATCGAGCCGCAGCGACAGGCGCTGATCCCGGGTTTCGCTGCCGTGCGGGCGGCAGCGATGGCCGCGGGTGCGCTCGGCTGTTCGATTTCGGGCGCCGGCCCGACGATGTTCGCGTGGAGCAGGGCCGACAGCGCCGCAGCCGTGCGCGACGCGATGGTCGCGGCCTTTGCCGCGCGCGAAATCGGCACGGACCCCTGGGTCGTGGACATCGGCACTCGCGGTGCCTTCGTCGAAGCCGCCTGATACCCATGCAATACCACAGTACCAGGGGCGAAAGCCCCGCCGCATCGTTCTCCCAGGCGCTGCTAGCCGGCCTCGCTCCCGATGGCGGGCTCTACATTCCGGCGGGATGGCCACGCTTCGAGCCGGCGGACTTTCCGCCGGGCGCCACGCTCGCGCAGGTCGCCCGGCAGCTCATCGCGCCGTTCGCGGCGGGCGACATCCTCGCACCCGCGATGGCCGAGATCACTGCCGATGCCTGCAATTTCCCGGCGCCGCTGGTGGCGGTTGACGGGGCAGGGTACTCGGTGCTCGAGCTTTTCCACGGCCCCACCGCGGCGTTCAAGGACTTCGGCGCGCGTTTCCTGGCGGCCTCGCTCACGCGCCTGCGCGCGACGGCAGCGAAGCCGCTCGAAATCCTCGTCGCCACCTCGGGCGACACAGGCGGCGCCGTGGCCGCGGCGTTTCATCGCCGGCCGGGGATCCGCGTGGCGGTGCTGTATCCACGGGGACTTGTCTCGCCCGCACAGGAACAGCAGCTCACGTGCTGGGGCGACAACGTGCGTTCCTTCGCCGTGCGCGGCAGCTTCGACGACTGCCAGCGCCTCGTGAAGGCCGCATTCATGGACCCCGCGCTGCGCGCGACGCGTGACCTGTCGTCCGCGAACAGCATCAACCTCGGGCGCCTGCTGCCACAGGCTGCCTATCACGCGGCGACGGCGCTCGCCGTTTGGCGCCGCGAGGGGCGCCCCGCGTCGTTCGTGATCCCGAGCGGCAACCTCGGCAATGCGCTCGCCTGCGTCTGGGCGCGCCATGTCGGCCTGCCGATTGGCGAAATCGTCCTCGCGCACAACGCGAATCGCACGGTCCCGGATTTCCTGTCCGGCCTGCCGTGGCAGCCGCGGCGGAGTATCGCTACGCTTGCCTCTGCCATGGACGTCGGCGATCCGAGCAATATGGAAAGACTGCGAGCGCTGTATCCCGGGCTGCCTGCGCTGCAGTCCGCCGTCACGGCGGAGGTCGTGGACGATGCCGCTATTCGCGAGCGCATCGCCGCCGACTACGCCGCCTACGGCAGGATCTGGTGCCCGCACACGGCGATCGCGGCCGAGGTCATGGCGCGCATGCCCGAGGCGCGCAGGCGCTCGGCCGCCTGGGTGATCGCCGCGACCGCGCATCCGGCCAAGTTCCGCGAGATCGTCGAGCCCCTGATCGGCCGTGCCGTGCCGACGCCCGATTCGCTCGCGCGACTCTACGAGTTGCCCGTCGCGAAGGAGGACCTCGCGCCGCAGCTCGAAGCGTTGCGTGGCGCGCTGCTCGGCGCGATTCCCGCCGCCCGGGTGCAGCCATGAATCACCTGCCGGCGACACCGATCCTCGTGGGCCTCGTGCTGGGCGGCGTCGTGCTCGGCCTCGGCGTGTCCTGGGGCTGGCGCTGGTGGCGGCTGCGTCGCGCGCGGCGTCGCCTCGTGCAGGCGATCGTCTCGACCGGCTTCGAGCACCTCGAGGACGTGCTCGTGCCGGATGGCAGTGGTGGCACTTATCACGTCGACTTCCTCGTGCTGACCGCGCGCGGCGTGCTGGTCGTCGACCTGCGCGACGTGGCCGGCAACATCTTCGGCGGCGACCAGATGACGGACTGGACCGTCATGAACGGAGCCGCGCGCCACACTTTCGCGAACCCGCAGGGCGCGCTGTACGACCGCATAGCGGCGGTCAAGGCGATCGTTGGCGAGGCACCCGTCGAAGGACGCATCGTGTTCACCCGCCGGGCGCGCTTCCCGAAGGGCCTGCCCAAGTGGACGGTGCCGGTCGATGGCCTGCGCGCGGACTTCCCGCCTGCGGACCGCAGCCTGTTCGAGTCGGCGCTGGCGCATTACCACGCCGGCTGGTCGTCCCTGCGCACGGCCGCCCTGCCGAGCCCGCTCGGCAAGCCGCGTCCGATCTGAAGCCCGCCTACGCGCCGGCGGCCGGCGCCGGCGGCAAGCCGAACAGGCGGCGTGCGGCCGCGGTCGAATGGGCGGCGAGCGCCGCGAACGGCTCGCCACGCGCCGCGGCGATCGCCGCCGCGACATGCGGCAGGTGCATCGGTTCGTTGCGCCTCGAGGGCGGTTTCGGGGAGAGGTCGCGCGGCAGCAGGTAGGGCGAGTCCGTCTCGATCACCAGCCGGCCCGGCGGGATGAGCGGCATCAGGGGCGCGAGGTGCGCGCCACGGCGCTCGTCGCAGATCCAGCCGGTCATGCCGATCGCGAGATCGAGCGCGAGGTAGCACTCCAGTTCGGCGCGCTGCGCGGTGAAGCAGTGCGCCACGCCACCGGCGAGGCTCGCGCGGTGCTCGCGCAGGATCGCCGCGAAATCCTCGTGGGCGTCCCGCTGGTGCAGGAAGACCGGCTTGCCGACGCTGGCCGCGAGCGCGAGCTGCCGTGCGAAGGCGCGTCGCTGCGCGTCGCGCGGCGAATAGTCCCGGAAGTAGTCGAGGCCGCACTCTCCGACCGCGACGACCTCGGGCGCGAGCGCGAGCTCCGCAAGCTGCGCGGCGGCATCGTCGGTGAGTTCGTGGGCATGGTGCGGGTGGATGCCGGAGGTGGCGAACAGCACGCCGGGCTGCGCGCGCGCGAGTTGCACCGCCTGCGCGCTGCCTGGCACCGTGGCGCCGGTCACGAGCATCTGGGCGACGCCCGCGGCGCGCGCGCGCGCGATCACGGCATCGCGATCGATGTCGAAGCTGGCATGGGTAAGGTTCGCGCCGATGTCGATCAGCTGCGCGGGGGCTGTGTTATCGTTGTCCACGGTCGTTCGCGCATTCTAACCATACGCCCGTCCCCATGAGCCGCCGCACCTCGCTGGCCGTCCTGTTGCTGTCTTGCCTGCCGTCCCTCGCCTGCGCCGTCGAGTGGGGCGACATCGAGGGGCGGCTGCAATACGCCTGGTACACGGAGGACCTGCGCGCCTTGCGCGCGGTGGTGGCCTCGATCGGGAGCGGCGCGGACGACGAGGCACTGCGTGCCTACTATCGCGGCTACGGCGAATACCGGATCGCGCTGCTCGCGCAGGGGCGGGACGAAGCAGCGGCCAGGTCTGCGGCCGAGGCCTGCGCCGGCCACCTGGCCGCCGCGAACAGTGCGCACGGCAGCTTTGCCGACGCGCTGGCGTTGCAGGCCACCTGCCAGGCACTCGTCGCCACGCTCAAGGTGTGGAAGGCGCCCTTGCTCGGCCCGCGCAGTGCGGCGCAACTCGAGCGCGCGATCGAGCTGGCGCCGCGCAATCCGCGCGTGCTGCTGTTCGCGGCCCTCGCGGAGCGCGACGGCGTGCGCGCCGTGGCCACCCTGCAGAAAGCGGTCGCCCAATTCGAGGAGGAGCGACGGGCCGTTGCAACGATGCCGTCGTGGGGTGCTCCCGAGGCCTACCTGCAGCTCGCGCGCCGCCAGCTCGACCAGGGAGATGGCGCCGCGGCGCGCAGCGCGCTCGAGCGGGCGCTGCTGCTCGCGCCCGGGTTCGGGCAGGCGAGGCGGCTGCTCGCCACGATCACCTCGGGCTGAGGCGGTCCCTCAGGCCGCGGACAGCGCCCGGCAGAGGGCGGCGACTTCCGCGGGGTCCTGGTCCCAGGAACAGACGAAGCGCGCTTCACCCGAGCCCCTGGCGCCCCAGTCGTAGAATTCGAAGCCCTGTGAGCGCAGCCGAGCCTTGCCGTCTTCGCCGAGGCGTGCGAAGACTTCGTTCGCCTCGACCGGTTCGATCAGCGTGGCGGAGCAGGCCGCGCCGACCAGGCGCGCGGCCTCGTTGGCGCGCGCGGCATTGCGCCGCCAGACATCGTCCGACAGGTAGGCGAGCAACTGGGCGGAGGCATAGCGCGATTTCGAGAGCAGGTGCCCGGCGCGCTTGCGCCGCAGTTCGAAGTCACGCACGAGTTCGGGGCGGAAGAACACGACGGCCTCGGCGGCGAGGCCGCCGTTCTTGGTCGCGCCGAAGGACAGCGCATCGACGCCCGCGCGCCAGGTGATTTCCGCCGCGCTGCAGCCGAGCGTCACGAGGGCATTGGCGATGCGCGCGCCGTCCATGTGGACGAAGAGCTGGCGCGCGTGCGCGAGCGCGGCCAGCGCCTCGATCTCGGCGGGCCGGTAGGCACGGCCGAGTTCCGTGGCCTGCGTGATCGTGACGGCCGTGGGCTGCACGGTGTGCACCGAGGGTGGAGCGGCGTCGAGCGCGCGCTCGAGCGTCGCGGCGTCCAGCTTCGCACCCTCGCCTGCGAGTGGCACGAGCCGCAGGCCGCCGCCGAAGAATTCGGGCGCGCCGCATTCGTCCCGCACGACATGCGCCAGCTCATGCGCGAAGACCGCACCGTACGGTGGCGTGAGCGTCGCCAGCGCGAGCGCGTTGGCCGCCGTGCCGGTCGTGACCGGGAAGACCGCGACGCGCGTGCCGAAGAAGCGCCCGAAGGCCTCATCGAGCGCCAGGGTCCAGCGATCGTCGCCGTAGGCACGGGCCGGGCCCGCGTTGGCTGCCTGGATGGCGGCGAGGAGTTCAGGGCAGACGCTGGCGTTGTTGTCACTGTAGAAACTCATGCGGGTCAGTCGCTGCGCCACTTGAAGGACCACGCGCCGAACGCCAGGAAGGCGAGCGTGGTGACCGCGAGGTAGGCGAGGTGCGGTGCGATGGCCGCGGCGCCGGCACCATCGATCATGACCGCGCGGGCGGCGTCGAGGATATGCGTGAGCGGGAACACCTGGGCGACATAGCGGATCCAGTCGGGCGAGCCCTCGAGCGAAAACCACACGCCAGACAGCAGCATCATCGGCCAGGTGAGCGTGTTCAGGATCCCGCCGACCAGCTCGTCGCTGGAAAAGCGCGCCGCGATGGTGAGACCGAGCGCGATCAGTGACAGCGCGCCGAGCACGGCGATCGCGAGCAGCAGCCCGGGATTGCCCGCCGAGTGGAAGCCGATCGCGAGGCCGACGCCCACGTAGAGGATGGTGGTCACGGCGAGGATCAGGGCGAGCCGCGAGAGCACTTGCGCGGCCAGGAACTCGAAGGCCGAGACCGGGGTGGCATTGAGCCGTTTCAGGAAGCCGTTCTTGCGGTAGCGGAGCACGACATAGCCGACACCGAACAGGCAGTTGAACATCATGTTCATGCCGAGGATGCCCGGGAACAGCCAGTCGACGTAGCGGATGGCCTGGCCGCTCACGGGCTGGCGCTGCGCGGCCGGCTCCGACTGCAGCAGCAGCCGCTCGGCGACATAGCCCTTGGGCGAGTCCTCGTTGACCCAGTAGCGCGTGGCGCGGGGCGCGAAGTCGATCAGCAGGTCGAACTGGTGCCGCGCCACCTTGCGGCTCGCGGCCGCAAGGTCGTCGACCGGCACGAAATCGACGAAGCGCTCGGTCATGAACGGATGGCGCACGCTCGCGAGGTCGTCGGTCAGCACGGCGACCTTGAAGATGGCGCGCTCGGGACCGCCGAAAACGAAGCTCATGCCGACGACCAGCGCCAGCGGCAGCAGCAGCGAGAAAACCAGCGCGCCGCGGTCACGCAGGAACTCGAGGTTGCGGGCGTGCCAGATGGCGAGCAGGCGGCGGATCACGCCCGCAGCTCCTTGCCGGTCAGCTCGAGGAACAGGTCCTCGAGGTTCGGCGGGCGGATCCGCAGGTTGCCGAGCGGCACCTGCGCGGCGAGCAGGGTCTTGAGGGTACCCTCGAGGTCATTGGTCGAGATCTCGATGCGCTCGGCGCCCTCGATCAGCCGCAGCGGCAGGTCGCGTGCAGCGGCCGGGAAGTCGTCGCGCGGCAGCTCGATCAGCACGTCCGCGAAGTGTTCCGCGAGCAGGCGCCGCGGCGGGCCGCGGGCGATGATGCGGCCGCGATCCATGATCGCGATCTCGTCGCACAGCCGCTGCGCCTCTTCCATGTAATGGGTCGTCAGGATGATGGTGCGCCGTCGTGCCTTCACCGACTCGATCAGCTTCCAGAAGTTGCGCCGCGCCTGCGGATCGAAGCCGGTGGTCGGTTCATCGAGGAAGAGGATCGCCGGGTCATTGACGAGTGCCACGGCGAGCAGCAGGCGCTGCTGCTGGCCGCCCGAGAGCTTGCGGTTGTCGCGGTCCGCGAGCTTCTGCAGCGAACAGAGCTGCAGCAGTTCGTCGATGTCATAGCCCTGCGCATAAAGGCCGCGAAAGAGCCGCAGGGTCTGGCGCACGGTCAGGAAATCCTGCAGCGCCGTCTTCTGGAAGAGGATCCCCGCCTCATTGCGGAAACGACTGCCGAGCGGTGCGCCCCGGTAGCGGACTTCGCCGGAGGAGGCGGGCAGGATGCCTTCCATGATCTCGACTGTCGTGGTCTTGCCCGCACCGTTCGGGCCGAGCAGCCCGAAGCAGCAGCCTTCCTCGACGTCCAGCGACACGCCGTCGACGGCGGTGACGCGCGGGTACAGCTTGACGAGGTTGCGGACTTCGAGGATCGGCGCCACGCCATCATGCTAGCCGATCGGCTGATATGATGGCAGCTGCCTGCCATGAGCGACGTTGCCACCACACAGATTTCCCTGTTCGACGCGCGCGACGCCACGTCGGTGCCCACCGTACGGCACAGCCGCCGCGCGCGTCGCCTCAGCGTGCGCGTATTCCCCGGCGGACGGGTCGAGGTCGTGGTGCCGCCACGCACCCCTGAGCGCACGGTTCGCGAATTTCTCGAGCTCCATCAAGATTGGATCGAGGCGCGCCGCCAGCATGCGCAGCGCGACCGCCCGCCGCCGCCGGCGTTCCCGCCGGCTGCCATCGAACTGCCCGCATTCTGCGAGTCCTGGTCGCTGCGCGCGGTGCCCGGGCCCGGGCGGGTCCGCCTCGCGCAAGTGGCGGCTGGCGAGCTCGAACATCGCGGTGAACCCGCCGGCCGGGCGCTGCGACCGATGCTGCGCGCCTGGGTGCGGGCGCGTTGCGTCGCGCAGCTCGGGCCCTGGCTCGACGCCCTCGCCCGTGAGACCGGGCTCTGCTACGCGCGCATGGCAATCCGGCGCCAGCGCACGCGCTGGGGCAGCTGTTCCACCCGCGGCACCATCAGCCTGAATGCCAGTCTCGCCTTCCAGCGCCCGGCGGTCGTGCGCTACCTGCTGCTGCACGAACTGGCCCACACGCGGCACATGAACCATGCGGCGGGCTTCTGGCGCCTGGTCGCGCAACACGAGCCCGGGTGGCGTTCGCTTGATCGCGAGCTCACTGGCGGATGGCGGCATGTGCCACACTGGATGTTCGACGATGGCGACTGAACCACCGCCGACCTGTCCGTTCGCGCCGAGCGAGCGGGTCGACCTGTCGGACGAGCAGGTGCACTGGAACCTGCCGGCCTCGCAGTCCTATGGCGGTTACCTTGCGCTCGAGCGGCTGCTCGGCGCCCAGCGGCCGAATTCCCGCGAGCACGACGAGATGCTGTTCATCATCGTGCACCAGGTCTCGGAGCTCTGGATCCGGCTGCTGCTTCACGAGCTCGCGGGCGTGCTCGCCTGCGTCAGGAAGGACGATCTCGACCCGTGTTTCAAGATGTTCGCGCGCATCGCGCGGATCCAGGCGCAGCTGCTCGCGGTGTGGGACGTGGTGTCGACGATGACCCCCGCCGACTACTCCTCGTTCCGCAATTCGCTGGGGCGCGCGTCCGGGTTCCAGTCGATCCAGTACCGCCTGCTCGAGTTCCAGCTCGGCAACAAGAATGCCGACCATCTCGCCGTGCACCAGCGCGATGCCGCCGCGAGCCAGCAGCTGCGGCGTGCGCTCGAGGCGCCGTCCCTGTACGACGAAGCGCTGCGAATGCTGTCGCGTCGCGGTTACGGCGTGCCGGACGAATACCTCATGCGCGATTTCAGCGAGCCCTATCGCGCCAGCAAGCAGGTCGCGGGCGCCTGGCTCGCCGTCTACCACAACGCCGCGAAGGACTGGGACCTCTACGAATTCGCCGAATGCCTGGTCGATGTCGACCACCGGTTCCAGACCTGGCGCTTCCAGCACATGAAGACGGTGGAGCGCATCATCGGCTACAAGCCCGGCACGGGCGGCACCGGCGGCGTCTCCTACCTCGTCAAGGCGCTCGAACTCAGGTTCTTCCCGGAATTGTGGCAAGTCCGGACTTCGATGTGACGCGCGCCGGCCCGCCGCGCCGCCGGCGATGCCAGAGGCGCCAGCCGAGGAGCATGGCAACGATCGCCGCATAGATGAGCGGCTCCGTCACGTCCCGCTTGACCTGCCAGTAGAAATGCCACACCGCGAGGATCGCGATCGGGTAGACGAGCCGGTGCAGCTGCTGCCAGCGGCGGCCGAGCCGCTGCATCATGCGCTGCGTGGAAGTGGCCGCCAGTGGAACGAGGCACAACAGCGCCGTGAAGCCGATCGTGATGTAGGGGCGCTTCGCGATGTCCTCCACGATCATCGCGGCATCGAGGCTGCGGTCGAGCACGAGGTAGACCGCGAAATGCAGCACCGCATAGCTGAAGGCGGCGAGACCCAGCATCCTGCGCAGGCGCAACCACTGCGGACGGTGCGCGATCTTCGCCGCTGGCGTCACTGCGAGCGTCAGGCACAGGAGGTTGAGCGCCGTCTTGCCGCAGGTCAGCAGCAAGTCCTCCACCGGGTCGGCGCCGAGGCGCTGGCCCGCGATGCCGAAGATGCCCGCCAGCATCGAGAGCAGCGGCACGATGGCGGCCGCGAAGACGAGCGGCTTCCAGCAGTAGCGATAGCGCTGCGTGACCGTCATCAGAACCAGCGGCGCAGGTCCATGCCGCTGTAGAGCGAGGCCACGTCGGCCGCGTAGCCGTTGAATGGCAGGGTGGGGCGCGTCGCATCGAAGAGGCTTGCGCCGATGCGCCGTTCGCTCGCCTGGCTCCAGCGCGGATGGTCGACCGCGGGGTTCACGTTCGCGTAGAAGCCATATTCCGAGGCTGCGGCGACGTTCCAGGATGTCGGCGGGCGGCGCTCGGTGAAGTGGATCGCGACGATCGACTTGATGCCCTTGAACCCGTACTTCCACGGCACCACGAGCCGCAGCGGCGCGCCGTTCTGGTTCGGCAGCAGGCGGCCGTAGAGCCCGACGGCAAGCAGCGTGAGCGGATGCATGGCCTCGTCGATGCGCAGCCCCTCCACGTAGGGCCACTCGAGCCAGCCGGCACGCTGGCCGGGCATCTGCTTCGGGTCGTGCAGCGTCCTGAAGGCGACATACTTGGCCTTCGATGTGGGCCGGAAGCGCTTGATGAAATCCGCGAGCGGAAAGCCGACCCAGGGAATCACCATCGACCAGCGCTCCACGCAGCGCATGCGATACACGCGCTCCTCGAGCGCATGCGGCGCGAGGATATCCTCGAGCGTGAGCGTCCCGGGAACTTCGACTTCGCCGGAGATCGTGACGCTCCAGGGGCGGGGGCGCAGCGTGTGGGCATTGCGCCGCGGATCGTCCTTGCCGGTTCCGAACTCGTAGAAGTTGTTGTAGCCCGTGATGTCCGCGTAGGCCGTCGGCTGCTCCGTGGACGAATAGCGCGCATTGAGGGCCGCTTTCATGGGAGCCTGCGCAGGGGCCGCAGCTGCGGCGGTGGCCGTCGCCGTAGTGAGAGCGAGGGCCGTCCCGCCCAGCAGCAGGCGCCGACGATCGAGGTACACGCACTCCGGCGTCAGCTCGGACGCTGAAATTATATTGTTATTAATCAAAATATTCCGAGCCATATTTAAAGCCATATCTTGATTGGCCCGGAAGGTCGCTAACCGGGGCTGTCCGGATTGGAGCAAGCGGCCGGGCGCCATGTTCCCCGCCAGTCCACACATTCGATCCCGAGGGCGGCTGCGGCGGCCCGCGCGGCGCGCGATCCGTTGACGAGGACGCCATGGTGGGCGAGGCGCAGGTGCGGCAGGTCCGATGTGCTGTTGCCGTAGGCAACGATGCGCGCCTCGCGGTCGTGGGCGCGCAGGCCCTCGAGGCAGCGAGCCTTCTCGTCGCCCCGCCTATTGGGCGTGACGAGCGCACCGTCGAGCGCCTGGCCCTGCCAGGCGACGCCGGTGCAGATCGTCTGAGCGAAGCCGAGGCGGCGCGCGAGTTCGGGTACATAGAGGTCGACGCTCGCCGACATCAGGACCAGCGTGTCACCGGCGCCCCGATGCCGCTCGATCGCGGCGATCGCTGGCGCAAGCAGGTCGCGCGCGATCACGCGTGGCAGGTAGCGGGCATTCCAGGAGTCGATGCCGGCACGGGTCTCGCCGCGCAGCGTATGGCGCAGGAGCGCCGCCTTGAGACGGCCGCGGTCGCGCCCGGCGAAGACATAGGCTGCGACGGCGGGCAGCAAGCGCAGGAGGCGCAGCAGCCGCAGGGGCCGTTGCGCGAGGTAGTGCAGGACATAAGGAAAGAGCGTGTCGCGGCGGGTGATCGTGCCGTCGAGGTCGAAGACAGCGATCACCGCCGCGGTGGCGCTCATCAGGCGGCGCGGCCCGCCCCGGCGAGCTGCCGCAGGACGTACTGCAGGATGCCGCCGTGGCGGTAGTAGTCCCGCTCCTTCGGCGTATCGATGCGCACGCGTGCGTCGAACGTGATCGGCTTGCCGCCGTTCTCCGGCGTCGCGACCACCTTGACGGTTTTCGATGCGGCATCGGCGACACCGGCAATGTCGATCACCTCGCGCCCGGTCAGGCCGAGGGACTGCGCATTCTGGCCAACGGGGAACTGCAGCGGCAGCACGCCCATGCCGATCAGGTTCGAGCGATGGATGCGCTCGAAGCTCTCGGCGATGACCGCCTTCACGCCGAGCAGCATCGTGCCCTTGGCGGCCCAGTCTCGCGAGGAGCCCGAGCCGTATTCCTTGCCGGCGAGCACCACGAGCGGGGTGCCGTCGGCCTTGTAGCGCATCGCCGTGTCGAAAATGCTCGACTGTTCGCCCGAGGGCAGGTGGATCGACACGCCGCCTTCGGTGCCCGGCGCAAGGAGGTTGCGCAGGCGGACGTTGGCGAAGGTGCCGCGCATCATGACTTCGTGGTTGCCGCGGCGCGAACCGTAGGAATTGAAGTCTGCCGGTTGCACGCCTTCGCCCATCAGGTAGCGTGCGGCGGGACTCGACTTCGAAATGTTGCCGGCCGGCGAGATGTGATCGGTCGTGACCGAATCGCCGAGCAGCGCCAGCACGCGAGCGCCCTTGATGTCACGCACTTCGCCCGGCTGCATCGTCATGCCGTCGAAGTAAGGCGGGTTCCTCACGTAGGTCGACTTCGCATCCCACTGGTAGATCTTGCCGGCCGGGATCTTGATGGCCGACCAGTTCGCATCACCATCGAACACGCCTTGGTAGCTCTTCTTGAACATTTCGGAGCCGATGGCGGCGCGCACCTTGTCGGCAACCTCTCGATCGCTCGGCCAGATGTCCTTCAGGTAGACGGGCTTGCCGTCCGGGTCTTCCCCGAGCGAATCGGTCGCGAGGTCGATGTCGAGCGTGCCGGCAAGGGCATACGCCACCACGAGCGGCGGGGACGCGAGGAAGTTCATCTTCACGTCGGGATGGATGCGGCCCTCGAAATTGCGGTTACCGGACAGCACCGAGCAGGCAACGATGTCGCCCGCGCCCACGCCGGCGGAAATCTCGGGCCGCAGCGGGCCGGAATTGCCGATGCAGGTGGTGCAACCGTAGCCGACGAGATAAAAGCCCGCCAGCGCAAGGTCGTCGAGCAGTTCGGCCTTCTTCAGGTAGTCGGTGACGACGCGCGAGCCGGGTGCGAGGCTCGTCTTGACCCAGGGCTTGGCGGTGAGCCCGCGCCGGGCGGCATTGCGGGCAAGGAGGCCCGCGCCGATCATCACGTAGGGATTCGAAGTATTGGTGCAGCTCGTGATCGCGGCGATCACGACGGCGCCATCCTTCAACTCGAAGCTCTTGCCGTCGAGCGCCGCCTTCGCGCTGCCCGACCCGCCGGTCTTCTTCGCGCGCTCCTCGGCCATGGGCTTGAGCGCCTTCTGGTAGGCGCCCTTCGCGGTGCGCAGCGGCACGCGATCCTGCGGGCGCTTCGGGCCGGCGAGGCTCGGCTCGACGCTCGCCAGGTCGAGTTCGAGCACGTCGGTGTACTGCGCGGCAGCCTGGCCGTTCTCGCGCCACATGCCCTGCGCCTTCGCGTAGGCCTCGACCAGCGCCACCTGGTCGTCGGCGCGGCCCGAGAGGCGCAGGTAGCGGATGGTCTCGGCGTCGATCGGGAAGATGGCGCAGGTGCTGCCGAACTCCGGCGACATGTTGCCGAGGGTCGCGCGGTCGGCGAGCGGCAGGTTCGCGAGGCCGTCGCCGAAGAACTCGACGAACTTGTCGACCACGCCCTTCTTGCGCAGCATTTCGGTGACGGTGAGGACGAGGTCGGTCGCGGTCGCGCCGGGCTGCAGGCTGCCGTGGAGCTTGAAGCCGATCACCTGCGGGATCAGCATCGGAATCGGCTGGCCGAGCATCGCGGCCTCGGCCTCGATGCCGCCCACGCCCCAGCCGAGCACGCCGAGGCCGTTGATCATCGTGGTGTGCGAATCGGTGCCCACCACGGTGTCGGGGTAGGCCGCGCGACCGTCGCCGCGCGCCGCGTCGAACACCACTCGCCCGAGGAACTCGAGGTTGACCTGGTGCACGATGCCGGTGTTCGGCGGCACGACCTTGAAGTTCTCGAATGCGGACTGGCCCCAGCGCAGGAAGGCGTAGCGTTCGCCGTTGCGCTCGAACTCGATGCGGTTGTTCTCCTCGAGCGAAAGCGGCGTGCCGTAGGCATCCACCTGCACCGAGTGGTCGATGACGAGTTCCGCGGGCGCGAGCGGATTGACCTTCTGCGGATCGCCGCCAAGCCGCTTGATCGCCTCGCGCATCGCGGCGAGGTCGACCACGCAGGGCACGCCGGTGAAGTCCTGCATGATGACGCGCGCGGGCGTGAACGAGATCTCGTGCGAAGGCGCCGCCTTCGGGTCCCAGTCGAGCAGGGCGTCGATGTCCTTGCGCGTGACATTGACGCCGTCCTCGAAGCGCAGCAGGTTCTCGAGCAGGATCTTGAGCGAGTAGGGCAGCTTCGCCACCTTGTCGGCGGGCAGGGCCGCCAGCGAGTGGATTTCGTAGCTGCGTGATCCCACGGCGAGCTGCTTGCGCGCCTTGAAACTGTCGGTCATCGTGTTCTCCGCGACGGGACGAAAGGGCATGGAACAGCCGCGAATTATAGCTGCCACGCGCGTCCCGCGCGACCGCGCGGCCCCCCGCCGGGACGTTCAGGTATCCGTATTTTCCGGCATCGGGATCACCCGGAAGCCGTGCAGGCGCACTTCGCGCGACAGATAGTGATCCTTGCACTCCTCGACGCTGCAGAGATCGGTTGACAGGTACTTCTTGTTGTCATCGCAGAAGACTGTGGCGACCACGGCGTCGCGGCCCTGCTCGTGGGCGATCTCGAGGGCTCCCAGCAGGTTGGCGCCGGAGCTGATGCCGACGGCGATGCCGAGTTCGCTCGCGAGCCGCTGCGCCATGCAGATCGCATCGCCGTCCCAGACATCGATGATGCGGTCGAGTTCCGCCAGCTTGACGATCGAGGGGATGAATTCGTCGCTGATGCCCTGGATGCGGTGGCGGCCGACCTTGCTGCCGGTGCGCAGGGTGGGCGAATTGGCCGGCTCGAGCGGATGGACCGCGACGCCGGGCGCCCGCCCGCGCAGGAAACGGCCGACGCCCATCACGGTGCCACCGGTGCCTACGCCAGCGACGAACGCGGTCGGCGACCGTCCAAGTTGCGCCAGGAGCTCGGGGCCCGTGGTTTCGCCGTGCGCCTGCACGTTGGCGGCGCTGTCGAACTGGCGCGGCCGGAAGACGTGCGGCGTCGCCGCTGCGTACTCGTCGGCCATGCGGATGCTGCCGAGGAAGCCTCCCTGCTCATGGGAAACAGGGATCACCGCGGCGCCGAGGCTCTGGATGACGAGCACGCGTTCGCGACTCATCCAGTCGGGCATGTAGATGCGTACCGGATGGCCGAGTGCGCGACCCATCGCGGCGAAGGCGATGCCGGTATTGCCGCTGGTTGCCTCGGCGATCTCGTCGCCCGGCTCGATGGCACCCTCGGCATAGGCGCGCTCGAGGATGTGCAGCGCCATGCGGTCCTTGATGCTGCCGGTGAAGTTGAGCGCCTCGTGCTTGGCATGGATGCGGTGCCGCACGCCGCGGAATTCACAATCGATTTCGATGAGGGGCGTGCGTCCGGTGAGGCTCTTCAAGGCTGCAAGGCGCGCGGGCAGGGGCCGCGTGGCCGGCTCAGGGCATGAGGGCGCCGGCGCTCGCTCCGCCCGATTCGATGACGGCGCCGCCGAGACAATGTGTGCCTTCATAGAGCACAGCGTACTGGCCGGGCGTCACGGCGCGCTGATCCAGGTCAAATTCCAGCAGCGCCCGGCCGTCGGCGAGCGGCGTCACCTCCACCGCCTGGTCGGCCTGGCGGTAGCGCACCTTGGCCTGCGCCCTGAAGGGCCCCGCCGGCGGCGAGCCCAGCCAGTGCACCGGGCCCGTCAGCAGCGCGCGCCCCTGCAGCAGCGGATGGTCGTGGCCTTGCACGACCACGAGCGCATTGCGCGCCGCGTCCTTGCGCGCGACGTACCAGGCGCCCCCGGTGTGGCCGGCGCGACCGCCGATCTCGAGGCCGCTTCGCTGGCCGAGCGTATAGAAAGCGAGGCCATGGTGGCTGCCGAGCCACTCGCCCTCCGGTGTCTCGACCGGTCCCGGCCGGTCGTCGAGATAGCGCCCCAGGAATTCGCGGAACGGCCGCTCGCCGATGAAACAGATGCCCGTGCTGTCGGGCTTGTCGTAGACCGGCAGGCCCGCGGCGCGTGCGATCGCGCGCACGTCGTCCTTCAGCAGGTCGCCGATCGGGAACTCGATGGCGGCAAGCGCCTCGCGCTCGATCGAATGAAGGAAATACGACTGGTCGCGCGCCAGGTCCGCGCCCTTGTGCAACTGGGGCGGGCCGTCGTGCCGCAGCCGCGCATAGTGACCCGTGGCAAAGCGGGCGGCGCCGAGCCGCCGCGCATGCGCGAGGCACACGCCAAACTTGATCTCGCGATTGCACAGGACGTCGGGATTGGGCGTGCGCCCGGCCTCGTACTGCGCGAGGAAGCTGGCGAACACCCGTTCGCGGTACTCGCGCGAGAAATCGACCCTGTGCAACGGGATGCCGAGCACGTCCGCCACTGCGCGCGCATCCTGGAAGTCCTGCGCGGCCGTGCAATAGCCGTCGTCGTCCTCCCAGTTCGCCATGTAGAGGCCGTGCACTTCGTGGCCGCGCTCGAGCAGGCGCAGCGCCGCCACGGCGGAATCGACTCCGCCGGACAGGCCGACGACGATGCGGGAGGCGCGCTCGCTCACGCCGGCATTGTACGTGGCGCGTCAGGTCGCGGGTTGCGGGTGGCCGGTTGGGTCTTCAGCCGACTTGCACGGCACGCAGTTGCGCGGCGCCGTCGATGCCGATGTCGGCGACCGAGCCGAGCGGCAGCCGCTGGCCGGCAAGGTAGTCGTCGATGCAGCGGAGCACGAGCGGGCTGCGCAGGCGCGCGGCCGCTCCGGCAATTGACGCGCGCGTCATCCAGTGCGTGCCGACGATGCCGCGATCGAGCCGTGCGTGCGGATCGTGGCCGGTCACTTCGCCTGTGAAGGCGACGCGCAGGGTCGTGCGACCGGTGCGCGCATTTCGCCACAGGTAGAGGCCGAGCAGGTGCGCGGGAAGGAAGCGCCAGGCCGACTCCTCGAGCGTCTCGCGCACCACGGCCTCGAGCAGCGTCTCGCCCGCTTCGACATGGCCGGCGGGCTGGTTCAGCACCAGCCGGCCGTTGGCGCGTTCCTCGACGAGGAGGAAACGGCCGTCACGCTCGGCAATGGCGGCTACGGTGATTTCCGGACGACCGGGCATGGTTCGCGCGCGACCGCGGTCAGCGGTGCGCGATCCGGTAGCCGTAGTCGGGCGCGTGGGAAATCCATTGCGCGTCGAAGTCGGCGAGGTGCATGCGCGCCACCGCGGGATTGTCGTGGTCGGCGACGCCGTCCCATTGCGCGGCATTGGCCCGGTACAGGATCGCGCGATCGTCGGCGATGATGTACCCGGGGTGCGGGTTCGGCGCATCCGCGCCAAGCGCGCGGATGTCGATGTAGCTCGTGAGCCGGCGGCTCATCGCGACGAAGCGGTGCACGTCGCGGATCATGCGGCTGCCGTCGCCCAGCAGCACGCGCACCTTGGCGAAGCTGCGCGCGAGCACGAAGCGCTTGATGATCTCGAGGAACGGGGGCTGGTCGTAGAGTTCGGGCTCGAGGTTCGGCGTGTAGATCGACATCAGGCGCTGCGCGCTCCCTGCGATGCGGATCGTGGCGGCGAGCGTCTCTTCGAGCGAGGTCACGACATTGACCTGCGGCGGCGTCTCGAGCGGCGGCAAGTCGAGCCGCGGCGCCGGCGCTTGCGACAGCAGACTCAACTCGAATTCCCCGGTGCCCGTCACGGAATCTTCCACAGCCCTGCGCCGGATGGCGTTTGGCGCCGATTCTCGTGCAGGTCGGCCGGGGCGGCATGACGAGGCCGTCACGGTTTCGGTCCGCTCGCGGCGCCCCGCGGCGCCAAACCGTGCCGCGGTTCTCAGTTTGCGGACGGTAGCGCGGCCGTGAGCGAGGCTGCGAGGCCGGTGTAGTCCGCCGGGGTCATGGCCGTGAGTCGCGCACGGGCCGCTTCGGGCAGGGGCAAGCCGGCGACGAGTTCGCGCAGCATCGAGGCGTCGATGGGGCGACCGCGGCTGAACGCCTTCAGCAGCTCATAGCCATCCGGGACACCATGGGCGCGCAGCACGGTCTGAACCGCCTCGGCGAGCACTTCCCAGGCGCCGTCGAGGTCGGCGGCGAGACGCGCGGGATTCGCCTCGATCTTGCCAAGGCCGCGGCCGAGCGATTGCCAGGCGATCAGCGCGTGCGCCAGCGCGACGCCGAGGTTGCGCAACACCGTGGAATCGGTCAGGTCGCGCTGCCAGCGCGACACCGGCAGCTTCTCCGCGAAATGCCGCAGCAGGGCGTTCGCGATGCCGAGGTTGCCCTCGGCGTTCTCGAAATCGATCGGGTTGACCTTGTGAGGCATGGTCGAGGAGCCCACTTCGCCCGCGACCGCGCGCTGGCGCAGGTAGCCGAGCGAGATGTATCCCCAGGCGTCGCGGCAGAAATCGAGCACGATCACGTTCACCGCGGCGAGCGCGTCGCAATACTCGCCGATCCAGTCGTGCGGCTCGATCTGGGTGGTGAAGGCATTGTGCTCGAGCCCAAGCTGCGCGACGAAGCGCGCAGACAGCTCCGGCCAATCGAGGTCGGGGAACGCTGCGAGGTGCGCGTTGAAATTGCCGACCGCGCCGTTCCACTTACCGAGTGCAGCCACGGCGGCAAAACGCGCCCGCGCCCGCATGAGGCGAGCGGCCACGTTGGCAAATTCCTTGCCGAGCGTGGTCGGGCTCGCCGTCTGGCCATGCGTGCGCGCCATCATGGGCAGCGCGGCGTAGCGGGCCGCGAGTTCGCGCAGCGTCGCGATGCGCGCATCAAGCACGCCGAGCAGGACCGTGCGCGCCGCGACCATCAGGCGCGCGTACGACACGTTGTTGATGTCCTCCGACGTGCAGCCGAAGTGCACCAGCTCGAGCGCGGCCGGGGACGCACCGGCCGCCGCGAGCGCATCGCGCACATAGTATTCGACCGCCTTGACGTCGTGGTTGATGCGGGCTTCGACCTGCTTGACCGCCGCGGCCGCTGTCCCGCCTGGGTCGGCGGCGAGTTGCGCGGCACAGGCCAGCACGGCGGGCGCGGGCGCGCGCCGCTGAAAGGCGGGGACCTCGGCCAGCAGGAACCGGAACCACTCGGCTTCGACGCGGATGCGTTCGCGAATGAGGCCGGCCTCGCTCAGGATCGGGCGCAGCGGTTCGGCGCCGGCGCGATATCGGCCATCCACCGGCGACAGGGCGTCGATCGAAGCTGGGGTCATGCGGGCGGGTCACCGGGAATGATAGGATCGCGATGATAACGCATGCGGCCGTCCCGGCCGATGCGCGCCGGGGACGGCGCACTTTCCGGAGTAACCGATGACTGCTTCCTTCCGTACCGAGCACGACAGCATGGGTGAGCTGCAGGTGCCGCTCGAGGCGCTTTGGGGCGCTCAGACGCAACGCGCCGTGCAGAACTTCCCGGTGAGCGGGCTCACCATGCCGCGCGAGTTCCTGCGCGCGGTCGGCTTGATCAAGGCGGCGGCCGCCACGGCCAATGCGCAGCTCGGCCTGTTGCCGGCGGACATCGCGCGCGCGATCGAGGCGGCGGCCATGGAAGTCGCCGCGGGCCGGCACGATGCGCATTTCCCGATCGACGTCTTCCAGACCGGCTCGGGCACCAGCACCAACATGAATGCCAACGAGGTGATCGCTCACCTGGCGAGCCGCGCCTCGGGGCTCAAGGTGCACCCGAACGATCACGTCAACATGAGCCAGAGCAGCAACGACGTGATCCCGACTGCGATCCACGTGAGTGCTGCGCTGTCGGTGGGCGAGGCGCTGTCGCCGGCGCTGGCCCATCTCGCCAAAGTACTCGCTACGAAAGAACGCGAGGTCGGCGCCATCGTCAAGACAGGCCGCACGCACCTCATGGACGCGATGCCGGTGACCCTCGGCCAGGAGCTTTCCGGCTGGCGCACGCAGGTCGAGAACGGCCGTGCGCGGCTCGCATCGACCGCGCCACGCCTGTACGCGCTGGCCCAGGGCGGCACGGCGGTCGGCACCGGGATCAACGCCCACCCCGAGTTCGGCGCGCGCTTCTGCGCCGTGCTCGCGGGTCTCACGAAGCTGCCGTTCGTGGCGAGCCCGAACTACTTCGAGTCGCTGTCCTCGCAGGACGCCGCCGTCGAACTGTCGGGCCAGCTCAAGGTGATTGCGGTCGGCCTCATGAAGATTGCGAACGACCTGCGCTGGATGAACAGCGGTCCGCTCGCCGGGCTCGGCGAGATCGCCCTGCCCGCGCTGCAGCCGGGCAGCAGCATCATGCCCGGCAAGGTGAACCCCGTGGTCCCGGAGGCGACCGCGATGGTGGCCGCGCAGGTGATCGGCAACGACACCACGATCACCGTGGCGGGCCAGTCGGGCAATTTCCAGCTGAACGTGATGCTGCCCGTCATCGCGCACAACCTGCTCGAGAGCGTGCGGCTGCTCGCGAACGCCTCGCGGCTGCTGGCGGACTCCGCGATCGCCGGCTTCACCGTGAACCAGGCACGCCTCGCGGAGGCCCTCGACCGCAACCCGATCCTGGTCACCGCGCTGAACCCTGTAATCGGCTACGAAAAGGGTGCGGCCATAGCAAAGAAGGCGTACGCGCAGGGCAAGCCCATCCTGGCTGTTGCGGCGGAAATGACCGATCTCGCGCGCGATGAACTTGCCGCCTTGCTCGATCCGGCCGAACTCGCGCGGGGCGGCATCAAGGGCGGCACCAGCGGCGGGGGCTGACGGGGCCACCGTGCAAGCCGAGCTGCGCGAACGCATCGTTGCGCGCCTGCGCGGTACGGCGCCGTCGGCCAACGCGGGGCAATGGCGGCTTGCCGGCCTGCCACCGCAAGAGAGCGAGCGCCGCCGTGCGCATTTTCCGGCCAACCCGGTGCCGGCCGCGGTCCTCGTGCCGCTCGTCGATCATCCCGACGGGCTCACGGTGCTGCTGACGCAGCGCGCCGAGGGCTTGCGCAAGCACGGCGGCCAGATCAGTTTCCCGGGCGGGCGCATCGAGCGAGGCGACGATGGCCCGCTGGCGGCGGCCCTGCGCGAGACGCGCGAGGAGATCGGCCTCGATGCCGTGCGAGTGCACGTCATCGGCTTCCTGCCGGATCACCTGGTAGGCACCGGATTTCGGGTCACCCCGGTCGTGGGTTTCGTCGATCCGGGCTTCTCGCTCAGGCTCGACGACCGGGAAGTGCGCGAGACTTTCGAGGTGCCGCTGGCACATGTCTTCGATGTGCACAACCAACGCGTGAAGGTGCGCCGCATCGGCGACGAAGACGTCGAGTTCTATGACATCCCCTATGGGGAACGCCACATCTGGGGCGCGACGGCGGGCATGCTCATGACCTTGCGCGACTTCGTGATGCGTGGCGGGCAATGAGCGGGGCCGGTTCATCGCTCGATCGGTTGCTGCGAATCATGGAGCGGCTGCGGTCACCCGCCGGAGGTTGCCCGTGGGACCGCGAGCAGACCTTCGCGACGATCGCTCCGTATACGATCGAGGAGGCGTACGAGGTCGCGGACGCGATCGCGGACGGCAGCCCGGCGCGCCTGCGGGCCGAGCTGGGCGACCTGCTGTTCCAGGTAGTGTTCCATGCGCGGCTCGCCGAGGAGCAGGGCTGGTTCGGTTTCAGCGAAGTCGCGACCGCGATCGCCGACAAGCTCACGGTCCGGCACCCGCATGTCTTCGCGGATGCGCGCTTTGCCGATGCCGCGGAGCAGAGCGCGGCCTGGGAGGCGATGAAGGCCGACGAACGCGCTGCGGCCGGCGACCACGGAGCCCTGGCCGACGTGCCGCGCGCGCTGCCGGCGCTCAGCCGCGCGGCCAAGCTCGGTCGCCGCGCCGCCCGCGTGGGCTTCGACTGGCCTGACGCCGCGGGCGCGCGCGACAAAGTGGGTGAGGAACTCGCCGAACTCGATGCAGCGGTGCGCAGCGAACCGGCGGCGCGGCAGTCCGAGGAACTGGGCGACCTGCTGCTCGCAATCGTGAACTGGGCGCGTCACCTGGGCATAGACCCCGAGCAGGCCCTGCGCGAGGCGAACGGGAAGTTCGAGGCACGCTTTCGACGCATGGAGGCGCTCGCGGTGGCACAGGGGACGACCCTCGCCAGCCTCGATGCCGCGAACTGGGATCGGCTCTGGACCGCCGCCAAGGCCGGCACCCGGCCGGCGTGACGATCTTCAGGCAGGGTTCAGCGGGGGTGATTAGACTGGCGCCTGCCATGAAGAAGGCTGTCGTCCTCGCCGCCGCGCTGCTGCTCGGCAACGTTCTCGCGGTGCCAGGGGCCTGGGCCGATCCGCCGCCCTGGGCGCGCAAGGGCGGCCGCGGAAACGCCACGCAGGCGCCGCGCGCGGACGGCATCAGCCTCGACGAGGCCGTCAATCGGGCCGAACGCAAGTACCGCGCCCGCGTCATCCGCGCGGAAACCCACGAAGCGAATGGCCGGCAGGTGCACCAGCTGCGCCTGCTGTCGGACGATGGCCGCGTGTGGACCGTGCGGATCGACGCCGCGAGCGGAGCGGAACTCTAGATGCGCATCCTGGTGGTCGAAGACGAGGCCGCGCTGCGCGAAGCGCTCAAGGGCGATCTCGTGGCGGCGGGATTCACCGTCGACCTCGCGGCGGACGGCGAGGAAGGCCTGTACGCCGGCCGGGAATATCCCGTCGACCTCGCGATCGTCGATCTCGGACTGCCGAAGCTGCCCGGGCTCGATCTCATCCGCCGCCTGCGCGCCGAGCGCAAGGCGTTCCCGATCCTCGTCCTGACGGCGCGCGATCGCTGGCAGGACAAGGTCGCCGGCCTCGATGCGGGCGCCGACGACTATGTCGCCAAGCCCTTCCGTTTCGAGGAAGTGCTGGCCCGCGTGCAGGCGCTGTTGCGCCGCGCGGGCGGCTGGGCAAGCCCCCAGCTCGCCTGCGGGCCCGTCGTCCTCGACCTGCGCGCGCAGACCGTCGCGGTCGACGGTGCGGCGGTCGAGCTCACGACCTTCGAGTACCGCCTGCTCGAACACCTGATGATGCGCGCGGGCGAGGTGATCTCGAAGACCGAGCTCACGGAACGGCTCTACGAGCAGGACTTCGAGCGCGACAGCAATACGATCGAGGTGTTCATGGGGCGGCTGCGCAAGAAACTCGACCCGGCCGATACCCTGCGGCCGATCGAAACGCTGCGCGGCCGTGGCTACCGTTTCAGCCTGCCCCGCGATCCGCACTGAAGGGGCCACATGCGCTCGCTGCGACGGCGCCTGATCGTTTCCGTTTCGGTGTCGCTCGTGCTTTTCTTCGGCGTGACGATCGTGGCGCTCGACGCCGTCTTCCGCGCACTTTCAGACCGCTCGCTCGACGAGTTGCTCGATGCGCAGACGGTCGCGCTCATCGCGGCGACGGAAACGGCACCGGCGGGAATTGCGGTTACCCGCCTCGCCGATCCGCGGCTCGCGACGCCAGGGTCCGGCCTCTTCGCGCAGATCGACGACGGCCGGCGGGGATGGCGTTCACCCTCGAGCGTCGGCACCCAGACCCGCTTCGGCGGCCCGCTGCGCCCCGGCGCGCGGCGCACCGTGCACAGCCTCTGGCCGGGAGTCGGGGAAGTGGCGGTGCGCAGCCGCGGCATCGCGTGGCGGGATGACGCCGGCCGCTCGTTCGAACTCACCTTCAGTGTCGCGACGAGCCTCGGACCCTACAGCGCGCAGCTCGGGCGGGTGCGCACCCAGATGTTCGGCTGGTTTGCCGCGCTCGCGCTGCTGCTGCTCGCCACCCTCGCGCTGCTCCTGCGCCGCACGCTCGCGCCCGTGCAGCAGCTGGAGAACGAAATCCGTGGCATCGAGTCCGGCGAGCGGGAGGCGCTCTCGCAGCGCTGGCCGCGCGAACTCGACGGCGTGGCGACCAACCTCAACGCGCTGCTGGCCGCCGAGCGCGGACGTATCGCACGCTATCGCAACACGCTCGGCAACCTGGCCCACAGCCTGAAGACGCCGCTCGCCGTGATGCGGGCGACCTTGCGCAATGCGGCGTCGGTCGAGGCGCTGCGCGCCCCCTTTGAGCGCGAGATCGACCGCATGGACGGCATCGTCGCGCACCAGCTGCGACGCGCGGCGACAAGCGGCGGCGCGACCGTGGGGCAGGGCGCGAGCGCCTTGCGGCCGGTGGTGGCCGACCTGCGCGCAGCGCTCCTGCGTGCCCATGCGAACAAGGATTTCTCGATCGAGAACGCCGTCGCGGCCGAACTGTCGTTCGTCGGCGACCGGGACGACCTCGCCGAGATGCTCGGCAACGCGATGGACAACGCCTGCAAGTGGTGCGCGGCGCAGGTGCGGGTATCGGCGCGGCTCGATGGCCCGGTGGCGGCGCGCGCACGCCTGCACATCGCGATCGAGGACGACGGCCCCGGCATCCCGGCGGCGGACCGCGAACGCGTGCTCGAGCGCGGCGAGCGGGCCGACGAGGCGACGCCGGGCCATGGCCTCGGCCTGTCGATGCTGCGCGACGCGGTCGAACTCTACGGCGGGAGCCTCGCCATCGGGCGCTCCGGGACGCTCGGCGGCACCTGCATCGAGCTTGCGCTGCCCGGACGCTGAGCGCGCCAGCGGAGCGCTTCCCGTGGCATCATTTGCGCATGGGAAGAATCTTCGAAGTCCGCAAGCACACGATGTTCGCGCGCTGGAACCGCATGGCCAAGCAGTTCGCGCGGATCGCCAAGGACATCACCATGGCCGTCAAGTCGGGCGGCGGCGATCCGGGGTCCAATCCGGCGTTGCGCCGCGTGATACAGAACGCGCGCGCGGTCAACATGCCGAAGGACCGGATCGAGGCGGCGATCAAGCGCGCGTCCGGCAAGGAAGCGGCGAACTACGAACAGGTGATCTACGAGGGTTACGCGCCCCATGGTGTCGCGGTGCTGGTGGAAACGGCAACCGACAACCCGACGCGCACCGTGGCCCATGTGCGCAGCATCTTCGCCAAGGGCGGCGGCAACCTCGGCGCGAGCGGCAGCGTCGCCTTCCAGTTCCGCCGCATGGGCGTCTTTCGCCTCAAGCCCGAGGGCATCGACCAGGACGACCTCGAGCTCTACCTGATCGACCACGGCCTCGACGAGATGGGCGAGGGAACCGGCGAGGCGGGTGAATCGCAGATCGTCATCCGCTGCGCGTTCGGCGACTTCGGCCGCCTGCAGGAGGCGCTCGAGGCGCGCGGTCTTGCGCCGGTGTCCGCGGAGCAGGAATTCGTCTGCACCGTGCCCACCGAGCTGCCGGAAGCGCAGGCCACCGAGGCGCTCGAGCTGATCGACAGCCTCGAGCAGGACGACGACGTGCAGCGGGTGTTCCACACGCTGGTCTGAAGCGCGGCGGCCTCAGACGTCGAAGCGGATCCCCTGGGCGAGCGGCAGCGCACGCGACGCGTTGATGGTGTTCGTCTGCCGGCGCATGTAGGCCTTCCACGCATCGGAGCCCGATTCGCGACCGCCGCCCGTATCCTTCTCGCCGCCGAACGCGCCACCGATCTCGGCCCCCGAGGTGCCGATGTTGACGTTTGCGATGCCGCAGTCGCTGCCAGTGGCGGACAGGAAGCGTTCCGCGTTCTGCAGGCTGTCGGTGAAGATCGCGGAAGACAGGCCGTGCGCCGACGCATTCTGCAGCCCGATGGCTTCGTCGAGCGTGCGAAAGCGGATGAGGTAGAGGATCGGCGCGAAAGTCTCTTGCTGCACGATCGGCCATTCATTGCGCGCGCGCACGATGGCGGGCGTGACGAAATGGCCCGGTCGCTCGAGCACATCGCCGCCGCAGAGTACGTCGCCGCCCGCGGCCCGGGCCGCCGCCACGGCCTTGCGGAACTGTTCGACCGCGTTGCCGTCGATCAGCGGGCCCATCAGCGTCGCCCCGTCCATCGGGTCGCCGATGCGTACCTGCCTGTAGGCCGCGAGCAGGCGGCGCTCCAGTTCCCCGGCGCGCGACTCGTGCACGAGGACGCGCCGCGTGCTGGTGCAGCGCTGGCCGGCCGTGCCGACCGCGCCGAACACGATCGAGGGCACGGCGAGCGACAGGTCCGCCGCCTCGTCGACGATGATGGCGTTGTTGCCACCGAGCTCGAGCAGCGACTTGCCGAGGCGCGCCGCGACGCGCTCACCGACCTTGCGCCCGACGGCCGTCGAGCCCGTGAAGGAAACGAGCGCCACGCGCGGGTCGTCGACGAAGCGCATCGCGAGCTGCGTGCCCGCGTCGATGAAGAGCTGGAAGATCGGCGGCAGGCCTTCCGCGGCCACGACGGCATCGCAGATCTTCTGCACGGCGAGCGCCGTGAGCGGCGTCTTGGGCGAGGGTTTCCACACGGTCGCATTGCCGCAGATGGCGGCGAGCAGCGCGTTCCAGGCCCAGACGGCCACCGGGAAGTTGAATGCCGAGATCACGCCGACGACACCGAGCGGGTGCCATTGCTCGTACATGCGGTGCACCGGGCGCTCGGAATGCATCGTCAGGCCGTAGAGCATGCGGGACTGGCCGACCGCGAAGTCCGCGATGTCGATCATCTCCTGCACCTCGCCGAGGCCCTCGGCCCGGATCTTGCCGTTCTCGAGCGTCACGAGGGCGCCGAGGTCCTCCTTGTGCCGCCGCAGGGCCTCGCCAAACTTGCGGACGGCCTCACCGCGCTTTGGCGCAGGTACCGCGCGCCAGGCCGCAGCGGCTTCGACCGCGCGCGCCATGACTCGATCGTAGTCGGCTTGCGCCGCGCCGCGCACGCGCGCGATCTGCGCGCCGCTCGCGGGATTGCGGACCTCGATCCAGTCGCCCGCCCCCGAAGCGAGCGCCGCGGCGTCGAGGCCGAGGCGCGCGAGCAGGGCGGTGACGTCCTTGTCACCCATCGCGGTGTGCTCATTCATCGGCTGGCACTCCCGGCGCTGCGCTGGCGCCCTGCCTTGCCCGCGACCACGACTTGCGAGGACAGGTCCTTGGTGCCGCCCGGCGCGTAGTAGTGACCGAAGCGGTTGGCGAGGATTTCCGGCAGGCGGAACTGCTCCTGCGCCACGAAGCCCCGGTAGCGATTGCCGCCGCCCAGCACGAGGTCGACGACCGAGGTGATGCCCGCAGCGGTCGTGACCTGGATTGCCGACCACAGGCGCCCCGCGATGACCTGCGGGTACACCTTGTTCACGTAGTTCTCTTCGCGCAGCTCACCGTCCTGCAGCCCCGTCACCGCGGCATAGACGATCACCACGTCCTGCAACGTCTGGGGCACGGCGCTCTCGAGGATGCGCTTGAGCGTCGGCCGGTCCTGGTTCAGCTTCAGGTCGTTCATCAGCAGGCGCATCTGCTGGCAATGCCCGGGATACCGGATCGTCTTGTAGGTCATGTGCTCGCAGGACTTCCCGGAGGTCTCAGCGAGCGAGCCGAGGCCGCCGGAGGTATTGAAGGCCTCGTACGCCGTGCCGTCGATCTCGATTTCCTCAAGGCCCTCGAGCGGCGCCACCTCGATGCGGCGGCCGTCGACGATCGCCTCGCAGGGATTGCCGTACTCGTTGATCAGTCCCTCGGTGGACCAGGTGAGCGAATACTTCAGCACGTTGTTCGGATGCTGGGGCAGGGCGCCGACGCGCAGCTTCACCGAACGCAGCGAGTCGAAATGGGTGATCAATTCGCTCGCCGCGATGCTGATGAAGCCGGGCGCAAGCCCGCACTGCGGCACGAAGGCCTGCTGCGCGCCCTCGGCAATGCGCCGCACGGCGCGTGTCACTTCCACGTCTTCCGTGAGGTCGAAATAGTGCGTGCCGGCACGGCGCGCGGCCTCTGCCACGCCCGTGTTGCAGTAGAAGGGCAGGCTCGAGATCACCGCATCGACAGGATGCGCCGCGAGGTGCCGCTCGAGCGCCTTGGCGTTGCGCGCATCGACGGCGTGGGCGTCGATCGCTACGCCGTGCGCGCGTGCGACGGAGGCAGCGTGCTCGCCGTCGACATCGGCGAGGTGGACCTTGTAGCTGCCCGATTCCGCGAGCAGTCCCGAAATCAGCGAACCGATCTTGCCGGCTCCGAGCACGAGTACGCGATGCATGAAATCCACCTTTTTGGAAGGCGCGCATTCTGCCCGTCCGCCTGCCGGTCCGCCACCCCCGGGCTTTTCCATGTAGGATGAAGGGGATGCGCACGACCGATCTCACGACCTGGCACCCCGCGGGCTGGCAATCGAAGCCCGCACAGCAACAGCCCCGCTACCCCGATGCCGCCGCCCTCGAGCGGACGGTCGCCGACCTGTCCCGTTTGCCGCCGATCGTGGTGTCGTGGGAAGTGGAAGCGCTGCGCGAGCAGCTCGCGGCGGCGCAGCGGGGCGAGGCTTTCCTGTTGCAGGGCGGCGATTGCGCCGAAACCTTCGCCGGCTGCGAATCGGACAAGATCGCGAAGCAGCTCAAGATCCTGCTGCAGATGAGCCTCGTGTTGCTGCACGGCCTCAAGAAGCCGGTCATCCGTGTCGGCCGCATGGCCGGCCAGTACGCGAAGCCCCGTTCCGCGGACACCGAAACCCGCGACGGCGTCACGCTGCCGAGCTATCGCGGCGACCTCGTCAACGGCCCGGAGTTCACCGCGCAAGCCCGCACGCCGGACCCGCAACTGCTGCTGCGCGGCTATGAGCGCGCCGCTCTGACGCTCAATTTCGTGCGCGCGCTGGTGGCGGGCGGCTTCGCCGACCTGCACCACCCGGAATACTGGGACCTCGGTTTCGTTCACCACTCACCGCTCAAGGATGCCTTCCGGCGGATCGCGACTTCGATCGCCGACTCGCTCGATTTCCTCGAGGGCCTCAGCGGCCGGCGCGTGCATGAGGCGACCCATGCCGGCTTCTTCGCGAGCCATGAAGGCCTGCTGCTGCACTACGAGCAGGCGCAGACGCGCTTCATTCCACGCCAGGACCGCTGGTACGACCTGTCGACCCACATGCCGTGGATCGGCATGCGCACGGCGCAGCTCGACGGCGCGCACGTGGAATTCTTCCGCGGCATCGCGAACCCGATCGGCGTGAAGATCGGGGCGGCCATGGACGACGGGTGGCTGCAGGGCCTCGTCACGACGCTCAATCCGCACAACGTGCCGGGGCGGCTTGCACTGATCCACCGCTTCGGCGCGAGGGAAATCGAGAAGGCGCTGCCGCGCATGCTGAACGCGGTGCGGGCGACGGGCCACAGCGTGCTGTGGATCTGCGACCCGATGCACGGCAACACCGAGACGAGCACCAGCGGGCTCAAGACACGGCGCTTCGAGAACATCCTGCGCGAGATCGAACTCGCGTTCCAGATCCATCGCGAGATGGGTTCGGTGCTCGGCGGCGTGCACATCGAGCTCACCGGCGAGGATGTCACCGAATGCACCGGCGGCGCACGCGGCCTGTCGGATGCGGACCTGCAGCGCGCCTATCTCTCGACGGTCGATCCGCGCCTGAACTATGAACAGGCACTCGAGCTCGCGCTGCTGATCGCCGAGCGGGCGCACGCGCGGCGAGGGTGACACGGGCTGCGAGTTGCGTGATGCGTGTCGCGGGCCGGAGGCGCGGTGATTCATCCACTCCCTCGCCATCCGGGCGCGCCCCCTGCGGGGGCGTGCCCTCCACGCTCGTCCGCGGATGAATCACCGCGCCTCCGGCCTGCGGCTCGAATGACTCAGCTCGATCTCCTTGAGGCGAGGAACGCGATGTCCCGCTCCCCCTCCGGCGCACCGCCTCTACCCGCTGCATGCCGCACCCGACCCACGCGGGCACGCCGCACTGCGCGGACAGATGATCTGTGCGGGTGCCTCGAGCGCTTCCGCGACCCAGCCGATCTTGAGCACATGCGCGACGGTGCGGACGGCCGCGGCGGCCTCCTCGGGAATGGCGCGCGCGCCGCGGCCCCGCTGGCAGGCATCCCACACCGCCTGGGAAAGTCCCGGCGCATCGTAGCCTTGGGCAGCGAGCGCCGGCGCAAGGTCGATGCCAACAGACAGCACGCGCGTGGCGTCTGCCGCGTCGCGCGTGAGCAGCGAATGGCAGCAGTAGAGCCGCACTTCGCCGCCCTCGAGCATCGCCGAGATCTGCGAGGTGGGCCGAGCCGCCGGGGTGCCGCGCTGCCTGGCGTCCTCGCGTAGCAGCCTGAAGACCGCCCAGTGCGGGCAGGGATCGGGCACGACCGACAGGTTGCCCCAGGGCAGCGGGATGCCGTTGCCGCGGTAGACGGTGCGCAGGTAGCCGGGAGGGTAGCCGTCGAAAAAATGCCAGTGCCGATAAGGCGAGACGGCTGTCATGCGCCGCATCACCACGGCCGGGCCGACGCCCAGCTTGCGATGGATCGCGATCCGGTGCGATTCGCGCACCAGCAACTGGCGAAACGGCGCACGCGGGCAGAGCAGGGCGCCCGCGAAGAAGCTGCACTCGAACTCGCGCCACGCGTGCAAGGCATCCCTCGCTCCGAGGCCGGGAACTTCGGGAGACGCCGCATCGGTGCCTGTGGCGCGATCCACGCGCGCCGCCGAAATTGCACCGTCGCCGTTGTGCAGCAACTTGTGGCCGAGGAAGAACGCCAGTTCATACTTCAGGCGCTCCTCCCGGCTGCGAAGCCGGCGGCTCACGAGCAGGGTGCCGGGCGCCTCGAAGCGGGCGCGGGCAAGGCCGCGATTGAGGCGCCGCCGGTCATCATCGACCCAGCGGATCGCAAGTCCGTGGCGCGCGCAGATGGCGACCAGCGCCTCGAGCGACAGCGGCATGGCGCGATCGCCAGCAGCCTCGGCGGTGCGCTCGATCTCCGGAAAGTCGTTCTGCTGGGTCTCCTGCCAGACGCGTATCAGCAACTGCGCGAAGGCAGGGCCCGGCGTGCCGGTCTGCAACAGAAGTTCCGGGAGCACATGGCGCAGCATCCCGGGCGAGAAGAGGAACGAGGGCTCGAAAGAGGTGGCGTCGAGCCCTGCCGCCGCAGGGCCAGGCCCGCCGCGACGCCCATCGACCGGCGCTCCGTCGAGGCTGCCGTCGAGGAACCACTGCGCCGGCTTGCCGAACACGCCCGCAACCATCGCGAGCACTTGCGGCGAAGGCGTGCGCTTGCCGGTCTCGAGCATGCTGAGATAGGACACCGAAGGCGCGGCGGCCGGATCGAGCTGCGCGCAGCGGGCCGAGAGTTCCTCGAGCGTCAGGCCGTTGCGCTTGCGCAGCAGGCGCAGCTTCGAGCCGAGCAGGGCGCCGTGGCGGACCGGGCTTGCGTTCATGCAATCGCGTGTGAAATTGACATTGTCAAATTTCTATTGTGTAAATGACACACCAGCCGAGCATAGACTGCACCCCGAACCCGCGCAACGGCGCGGCCCCCGGAACGCCTACATGCAGGGAACGGACAGCGCACTCGAGATCCTGGGCGACATGCCGGCCTGCCACGCGCAGGTCCTGACGCCGCCTGCGCAAGCCTTCATCGCCTCCCTGGCGCGGCGTTTCGCGCCGCAAGTGCGTGCGCTCCTGGCGGCGCGCGAGCAGCGCCAGTCCCGCATCGACGCCGGCGAGTTGCCCGACTTCCTGCCGCAGACCCGCGCCATCCGCGAGGGCGACTGGCGCGTGGCGCCGATTCCGGCGGACCTCCTCGACCGGCGCGTCGAGATCACCGGTCCCACCGAGCGCAAAATGATCATCAACGCGCTCAATTCCGGCGCGAAGGTCTTCATGGCCGATTGCGAGGATTCGCTCTCGCCGGGCTGGGACAATGTGATCGGCGGGCAGGCCAACCTGCGCGACGCGGTGCGCCGCACGATCGCGTTCACGAGCCCCGAGGGCAAGCACTACCGGCTGAACCCCGTGACCGCCGTGCTGATCGTGCGGCCACGCGGCTGGCACCTCTACGAGAAGCATGTACTGCTGGGCGGCGAGGCGATTCCCGGTGCGCTGCTGGACTTCGGCCTCTATCTGTTCCACAACGCGGCCGAACTGGCGGCGCGCGGCACGGGACCCTATTTCTACCTGCCGAAACTCGAAAGCCACCTCGAGGCGCGGCTGTGGGCCGAAGTCTTCGATTTCGCGGAACGCGAACTCGGCCTCGCCCACGGCACGATCCGCTGCACGGTGCTGATCGAGACGATCCTCGCGGCCTTCGAGATGGACGAGATCCTCCACGAGCTGCGCGACCACATCGTCGCGCTCAACTGCGGGCGCTGGGACTACATCTTCAGCTTCATCAAGAAGTTCGCCGGCCGGCCCGACTTCGTGCTGCCCGACCGCCAGCAGGTAACGATGACGACGCACTTCCTGCGCTCCTACTCGTTGCTGTGCATCCGCACCTGCCATCGGCGCGGCGCGTTCGCGATGGGCGGCATGGCGGCGCAGATCCCGATCAAGAACGACCCGGTCGCGAACGAACAGGCCCTCGCCAAGGTGCGCGCCGACAAGGAGCGCGAGGCCGGCGACGGGCACGACGGCACCTGGGTCGCGCATCCGGCGCTGGTACCGGTCGCCATGGAAGTGTTCGACCGCCTCATGCCGGCCCCGAACCAGGTGCATCGCCTGCGCGAGGATGTCCAGGTCGGAGCGAGCGACCTGCTTGCGATTCCGCCGGGCACGATCACCGCGGAGGGCCTCGCGAACAACGTCAGCGTGTCGCTCCAATACATGGCGGCCTGGCTGTCGGGCAACGGCTGCGTTCCGATCAACAACCTGATGGAGGACGCCGCCACCGCCGAGATCGCGCGTGCGCAGGTCTGGCAGTGGATCCGCCATCCGCGCGGCGTGCTCGCGGATGGCCGGCGAGTGACGCTGGCGCTGTTTCGCGAGTTGCTGGCGGCCGAGCAACAGCGTCTCGCCGCAACCTTCGGTGCCGCCGCCTATCGGGCCGGGCACTTCGATGCAGCCGGTGCGTTGCTCGACGACATCACTGCCAACGACGAGTTCCAGACCTTCCTTACCCTCGCTGCCTACCGGCAGCTCCATTGAAACGGAGAACCCCGATGACCCGCAGTGCCGCCGACCTTACCCGCGACTGGCAGGACAACCCCCGCTGGCAGGGCATCCAGCGCGGTTACTCCGCCGCCGATGTCGTGCGATTGCGCGGCACCGTCCATGTGGAGCATTCGATCGCGCGCCTGACCAGCGAGAAGCTCTGGCGGTCCGTGAACGGCAAGCCCTTCGTGAACGCGCTCGGTGCGCTGACCGGCAACCAGGCGATGCAGCAGGTGAAGGCCGGCCTCGATGCGATCTACCTTTCGGGCTGGCAGGTGGCGGGCGACGCGAACCTCGCCGGCCAGATGTATCCCGACCAGTCCCTCTATCCAGCCGACTCGGTGCCGGCGGTCGTCAAGCGCATCAACAGCACGCTCAAGCGGGCCGACGAGCTGCATCACGCCGAGGGCGACGATTCGATCGACTGGTTCAAGCCGATCGTCGCGGATGCCGAGGCAGGCTTCGGCGGCGTGCTGAATGCCTTCGAGCTGATGAAGCAGATGATCGAGGCCGGCGCGGCGGGCGTGCACTTCGAGGACCAGCTGTCCTCGGCCAAGAAATGCGGCCATATGGGCGGCAAGGTGCTGGTGCCGACGCAGGAGGCGATCAACAAGCTCGTCGCGGCGCGCCTCGCGGCCGACGTCTGCGACGTGCCGACGGTGCTGATCGCGCGCACCGACGCGGAATCGGCAAACCTGCTGACTTCCGACATCGACGAGCGCGACCGCCCGTTCATCGAGTCTCCCGGGCGCACCAGCGAGGGCTTCTTCCGCGTCAGTGCGGGCCTGCCCCAGGCCATCGCGCGCGGGTTGGCCTATGCGCCGTTCGCGGACATGCTCTGGTGCGAGACGGGCCATCCGGATCTCGGCGAGGCGCGGCAGTTCGCGGAGGCGATCCACCGGCAGTTCCCGGGCAAGCTGCTCGCCTACAACTGCTCACCATCCTTCAACTGGAAGAAGAAGCTCGACGACGCCACCATCGCGAAGTTCCAGCGCGAACTCGGCGCGATGGGCTACAAGTTCCAGTTCATCACGCTCGCGGGCTTCCATGCCCTCAATTACTCCATGTTCCAGCTCGCGAAGGGCTACCGCGAAAGCCAGATGACCGCCTATGTGAAGCTGCAGCAGGAGGAGTTCGGCGCCGAGCCGCTCGGCTATACGGCGACCAAGCACCAGCGCGAAGTGGGCGCGGGCTACTTCGACGAGGTGACACAGGCGGTCACCGGCGGACAGTCGTCGGTCACGGCGATGACGGGCTCCACCGAAGAGCAGCAGTTCAAGAGCGCCTGAGCCCTTGATCAATCGCAGCCTCGGGCGCCCGGCTCCGCTCCGGGACGCCCGGGGCCGGGATGGATTCGCCGTTCGCGGATCGCCGGGCATCGGGGCCTGCTGATAAAATTCCCCGATGCAATACGATCACATCAAGCTGCCCGCATCCGGCAAGCACATCGCCATCAATCCCGACGCCACGATCGAAGTCCCCGACCACCCGTACATCGCCTACATCGAAGGAGACGGCATAGGCATCGATGTCACGCCCGCGATGCTGAAGGTCGTCGATGCCGCCGTGGCACGGGCGTACGGCGGCAAGCGCCGCATCGCCTGGGTGGAGATCTTCGCGGGCGAGAAGGCCAACCGGCTCTACGGCCAGTGGTTCCCGGACGAAACGCTGCATGCGCTGCGCGCATTCGTCGTGTCGATCAAGGGGCCGCTCGCGACGCCGATCGGCGGCGGCATCCGCTCGCTGAACGTGGCCATGCGCCAGAATCTCGACCTCTACGCTTGCGTGCGCCCGATCCGGTATTTCCCGGGCGTTGCGAGCCCGATGCAGGACGCGAGCCTCACCGACATGGTGGTGTTCCGCGAGAACACCGAGGACATCTACGCCGGCATCGAGTACCCGACCGGTTCGCAGGAAGTGCAGAAGCTGATCCACTTCCTGCAGGCCGAGCTGCACGCAACCGGCATCCGCTTCCCGGCGAGCTCCGGCATCGGCATCAAGCCGGTGTCGAAGGAGGGCAGCCAGCGCCTGGTCAGGAAGGCGATCCAGTACGCCGTCGAGAACGACCGTGTATCGGTGACGCTCGTCCACAAGGGCAACATCATGAAGTTCACCGAGGGCGCCTTCCGCAACTGGGGCTACCAGCTCGCGAAGGACGAATTCGGCGCCACCGAGATCGGCGGCGGGCCCTGGATGAGCTTCCGCAACCCCGTTACCGGCAAGGACATCGTGGTGAAGGACGTGATCGCCGACAACTTCCTGCAACAGGTGCTGCTGCGCCCGGAAGAGTACGACGTGATCGCCACGCTCAACCTCAACGGCGATTACATCTCCGACGCGCTCGCCGCCCAGGTCGGCGGCATCGGCATAGCGCCGGGCGGCAACATCGGCGATGGGCTCGCCGTGTTCGAGGCGACCCACGGCACCGCGCCGGGCTTCGCCGGCAAGGATCGCGTGAACCCCGGTTCACTGATCCTGTCGGCGGAGATGATGCTGCGCTACCTCAAGTGGACCGAGGCCGCGGACCTCATCCACAAGGGCGTCGCCAACACGATCGCCGCCAAGGAACTCACCTACGACCTCGCGCGCCTGCGCGAAGCGATCCGGGCGCCGAAGCGCGACCTCGCGGCGCGCCGCAATGTCGAGGAGGACATGCAGCGGCTGATTCCCGGCGCGACGCTGATGAGCTGCTCGGGTTTCGCGGAGGCCATCGTACGCCACATGGCCGATTGAGGCGGCGGCGCCCGTGACCGCCTGTGGCTTGTCCGCGTTCGATGCCGAGTGCAGGCGTTGTGCGCGACTCGTGGAGTTCCGCGAGGCGTCGCGCCGCGGGCATCCCGGTTACCACGGCGCGCCGGTGCCGGCCTTCGGGGCTGAGGACCCGCAGCTGCTGATCGTCGGCCTCGCGCCGGGCATGCACGGTGCGAACCGCACGGGCCGGCCGTTCACCGGCGACTACGCCGGGATCCTGCTCTACGAAACCCTGCACGCGCTCGGGCTCGCCTCGCAGCCGGCCTCGGTCGCGGCCGACGATGCGCTCAAGCTGCACGGCGTGCGCATCACCAACGCCGTCAAGTGCGTTCCGCCGGGGAACAAGCCGACGCCAGCCGAGGCGCGTGAGTGTCTCGGCTTCCTGCGCAGCGAAATCGCCGGGCTGCGCCACACAAGGGTGCTATTCGCGCTCGGGCGCATCGCGCACGACGCCGTGCTCGGGGCGCTCGACCTGCGCCGCCCGAGCCTCCCCTTCGCGCATGGCGCCGAACATGCGCTACCGGACGGGAGGATACTGGTCGACTCCTATCACTGCAGCCGCTACAACACGCAGACACGGCGCCTGACAGCGGTCATGTTCCGCACAGTGCTCGGCCGCGCCGCCGGCCTCGCCGGCCTCGGTGCGCCGCGGCCATGAGCGGGCCGTTCGACGCCAGGGCCTTCGTGGCGAACCTGCCGCGGCGGCCCGGCGTCTACCGCATGTACGGTGCGGACGACTCGATCCTCTACGTCGGCAAGGCGCAGCGCCTGCGCGACAGGGTGGGCAGTTACTTCAGCCCGCGCAACCTCGCGCCGAAAGTGGCTGCGCTCGTCGCCCAGATCGCACGCGTCGAGGTGACGGTCACGAACTCCGAGACCGAGGCGCTGCTGCTCGAGTACAACCTGATCAAGGAACACCGGCCGCGCTACAACATCCTGCTGCGCGACGACAAGAGTTTTCCCTATATCCTGCTGCGCACCAGCCACGACTTCCCGCGCTTCCTGTCCTACCGCGGCCCGCGACACCGCGACGGGCGCTACTTCGGCCCGTTCCCGAACGCCTCATCCGTCAACGAGATGCTGGCACAGATCCAGAAGCTGTTCCGGATCCGCAATTGTCGCGACAGTTTCTTCGCCAACCGCAGCCGGCCCTGCCTGCAATACCAGATCGGCCGTTGCACGGCGCCGTGCGTCGGGCTCATATCACGCGAGGACTACGCACGCGATGTCGCCGCGGCCGTCGACCTGCTCGAAGGCCGCGGCGGGGAGATCGAACGCGCGTTCGTGGCCCGGATGGAAGAGGCCGCGGCGAAGCTCGAGTTCGAGAAGGCCGCGCAGATCCGCGACCAGCTCGCCGCCCTGCGCGACATCCAGGCACAGCAGGTCGTCACCGCGGGCAGCGATCGCGACGTCGATGTCTTCGCCATCGCAGGCGAGCCGACCGAGTTCGCGGTGAGCGCCATGATCGTGCGCGGCGGGCGCAACCTCGGCACGTCGACGAGCTTCCCCACCGCGGTGCTCGCCGAGCCCGAGGAGGCGCTGTCGTCGTTCCTGATGCAGTACTACGGGGCTTGCGAGCCGCCGCGCGAGGTCTACGTCAATCTGACGTTGCCCGATGCCGGACCGCTCGCTGCGGCGCTCGCCGGGCGCGCGGGCCGGCAAGTGGACGTCAGCCGTCCCGCGCGCGGCCTCGCGGCGCGCTGGGTGGCACTCACGGCAGAGAACGCTGCGCAGGCACTGCGGATGCGGCGCGCCCAGCGTGACGGAGTCGCCGAGATGCGCGCGGCGCTGGCCGCGGCGCTCGACCTCCCGGCGTCGCCCGCGCGGATGGAGTGCTTCGACATCAGCCATACGGGCGGCGAGGGCACCGTGGCCTCCTGCGTCGTCTTCGGGCCCGACGGTCCGCTCAAGAAGGACTACCGGCGCTTCAACATCACGGGGGTCGCGCCCGGCGACGACTACGGCGCGCTGCGCCAGGCGCTCGAGCGGCGCTACACGCGCATCCGGAGCGGGGAGCTTGCGCCGCCGGACCTGCTGCTGATCGACGGCGGGCGAGGCCAGGTGAACGAGGTACGTGCGATCCTCGCGCCGCTCGGCTTCGAGGGGCTGCGTCTCGTCGGCGTGGCGAAGGGCGCCGATCGCCGCCCCGGGCAGGAGAGGCTGTTCGTCTACGGCGAGGAGGCGCCCCGGGTGCTCGATGCCGCCTCGCCCGCGCTGCGCCTCGTGCAGCGCATCCGGGATGAGGCGCATCGTTTCGCGATCACCGGTCACCGCCGGCGGCGGGCGCGACGCTTCAACGAATCGGTGCTCGAGTCGGTGCCGGGCCTCGGTCCCGCCAAGCGCCGTGCGCTGATCCGGCATTTCGGCGGGCTGCAGGGCGTGCTAAAGGCGGCCGCGGCCGACCTCGAACGGGTCGCGGGGATCGGCCCCGCACTCGCGCAAACTCTATATGATCACCTGCACCCGGGTGCCTGATGATCTGGAACCTACCGAATACCCTGACCTGGCTGCGCATCTTCGCGATCCCGCTCGTGGTGGTGCTCTATTCGCTGCCGTACCACTGGTCGGATCCGGCAGCGGGCCTGCTGTTCGCCGCCGCGGGCATCACCGACTCGCTCGACGGCTATTTCGCGCGCAAGTACGGCCAGACCTCCAAGCTCGGCGCCTTCCTCGATCCCGTCGCCGACAAGCTCATCGTCGCAGTCGCGCTCGTGCTGATCGTCAGCAAGGACCCGCAGCTCGTCGTCGTGCTGACCGCGATCGTGATCATCGGCCGCGAGATCGCGATTTCGGCGCTGCGCGAATGGATGGCGGAAATCGGCCAGCGCAAGAAGGTGGCCGTGTCGCGCATCGGCAAGCACAAGACCATCCTGCAGATCACCGGCCTGTCGCTGATGCTGTTTAGGTGGGACCTCCTCGGCCTGCCCGTCTACCGGCTCGGACTGGCGCTCACGATCCTCGCGGCGGTGTTGACGCTGTCCTCCATGGTGAGCTACCTGCGGGCCGCCTGGCCCGAATTGCGGGCACGCTGAAAGCGCACGATGCGCGTGCCAAGTCCTTGACTTGGCAACGGGCCTCTCTACAATTCCGCCCCTCACCAAGGGCGCGGGAATAGCTCAGTTGGTAGAGCGCAACCTTGCCAAGGTTGAGGTCGCGAGTTCGAGCCTCGTTTCCCGCTCCAATCTTCCTCGGGTCCGCCGGCTAGGTGGCAGAGTGGTCATGCAGCGGCCTGCAAAGCCGTGTACGCCGGTTCGATTCCGACCCTAGCCT
>CAUJHJ010000047.1 GCA_963204835.1 Pseudomonadota bacterium | reverse complement strand
GCTCGCGCTCTACCTGCACTTCCCCTGGTGCGTCAGCAAGTGCCCGTACTGCGATTTCAATTCGCACGCCGCGCCGGGCGAGCTGCCCGTCGGGCGTTACCTCGCAGCGCTCGAGGCGGACCTCGAGGCGCAGGCGCCGCTCGTGGCGGGCAGGCCCATCGTGAGCGTGTTCCTCGGCGGCGGCACGCCGAGCCTGTTTCAGCCCGAAGCGATCGCGCGGGTGCTCGGGGCGGCGCGCCGCGTGCTCGCCTTCGCGCCCGACGCCGAGGTCACCCTCGAGGCCAATCCCGGCACGATCGAACGCGGCCGCTTCGCCGGCTATCGCGATGCGGGCGTCAATCGCGTGTCCCTCGGCGCACAGAGTTTCGATGCTGCGACGCTCAAGACGCTCGGTCGCATCCATTCGCCGGAAGAGACCCGGCGCGCTGCGGAGGAGCTGCACGCGGCCGCGCTCGACAACTTCAACCTCGACCTGATGTACGCGTTGCCCGGCCAGTCCCGCGAGGCCGCGCTCGCCGACGTCGACGCCGCGCTCGCGCTCGCGCCGTCGCATCTCTCGCACTACCAGCTCACGCTCGAGCCCGGCACCGTGTTCGCGGCACGTCCCCCGGCGCTGCCCGGCGATGATGCGGCCCACGCCATGCTCGACGCTTGCCTCGAGCGCCTCGAAGTGCGCGGCTTCGGCCGCTACGAGGTCTCGGCCTACGCGCGCGAGGGCCGGCCCTGTCGCCACAACCTGAATTACTGGGAGTTCGGCGACTATCTCGGCGTCGGCGCCGGCGCCCACGGCAAGCGCAGCGGGTCCGGTGCCCGGGACATCGTGCGCACGACGCGTCCGCGCGAACCGCGCCGCTACATGGCCGCAGCGGCGGGCCTGCCAGAAGCGCGTGAAGTGGGGGCTGCCGACCGGCCCTTCGAATTCCTGATGAACGCCCTGAGGCTGCGCGAGGGTTTCGAGCCCGCGCTGTTCGAGGCCCGCACGGGGCTCGCGTGGACCTCCATCGAGGCGCGGATGGGCCGCCTCGAAGCCCGCGGCCTCGTCGAGAGATCGGCGACCCGCTGCCGCCCGTCGCGCCGCGGGATGGACTTCCTGAACGAGCTGCTGCTCGATTTCCTCCCGGAATCGCCAGCGGGAGCAGCAAGTTAGGAAAGTTCCCGCGGAACAGTCGCGGGTTTTATTCACAGCCGCCGGGGCGCATGACCACAAATGAGCACATTACGTCCTATTGCACCCAAACAGCTCCATGTGATGCCCGTAATTCATTGATTTTTTAGGGTGAAATAGACTGGTCATTTTTTGACCAAGTCTGCAGAATCGCGATCTGGCTGCAGAATCAGGGATTGCGCTGGCGAGATACCCACAAAGTTATCCACATCTTCTGTGGATAAGGGCGCAACGGAATGAACGCGCTGCCAGCCTGGAAAGAGTCTCAGGCCGTGCACCCCTTGAGGGGGCGGCCTGTCGCCGCTAAACTGCGCGCCCTTTTGGGCCGGATGATTCCGGCCGCGAGCACGATCATGAAAGCCGACACGCACCCGAATTACGCCGAAATCAACGTGACCTGCACCTGCGGCAACACGTTCAAGACGCGGTCGACTCTCGGTCACGACCTGCAGGTCGAAGTGTGCTCGAGCTGCCACCCGTTCTACACGGGCAAGCAGAAGATCGTCGACACCGCCGGCCGCGTCGACAAGTTCCGCAAGAAGTACGCGACCGCCGCCGCGCGCTGAGCGCACCGCGCGCCGGAACTGTCCCGTGCGCGCGCAATCGTAGCAATATAGGGGCCCCTCCCACCGGGCAGTGCGCATGCTACGAATCCTCGTCGCGCTCGCGATTTTCGCCGCGACCGTTGCCCCGCCCGCGGCGCGCGCGGCCGAACAGCACGCCGAGAGCGAGTCTTCGCGCAAGGCGCATGGCGAAATCCTGAAGTTCTACGGTCTCTACGAAGACCAGGCGATGCAGGACTACGTCAACGAGGTCGGCACCCGCGTCGCGCGCCACAGCGACTGGCCGGACACCGAGTTCAAGTTCTTCGTGCTCGACGACGACGCGATCAACGCGTTCACGACCGGCTGCTGCTTCATCTACGTCCATCGCGGCCTGCTGAGCTACCTCGACGACGAGGCCGAACTCGCGACGGTGCTCGGCCACGAGATCGCCCACGTCACCGCGAAACATCCGCAGAAGCGCCGCACGCAGGGGCTGCTCGCCAACATCCTCGCGATCGGCGCGACGCTCGCCACGGGCTCCGGCGCGATCGGCCAGCTCGCCAACCTCGGCGCGGGCGCGTGGATACAGGGCTACGGGCGCGAGAACGAGATGGAGGCCGACCGGCTCGGTCTCGTGTTCGCGACCAAGGCGGGCTACCGGCCCGAGGCAATGGCCGAAGTGTTCAAGGTGTTCAAGGACCAGGAGCGCTTCGAGCTCGCGCGCGCGCGCCAGGAAGGGCGCGAGCCGCGCATCTACCACGGCGTCTTCTCCTCCCACCCGGCGCCCGATGCGCGCACCGTGCAGGCCGCCAAGGGCGCCGCGCGCATCACCACCGAACCCGTGGGCGGCTGGATCGACAACCGCAACCTCTTCCTGCGCAACCTCGACGGCCTGCCGTACGGCTCGAGCCGCGCCCAGGGCATCGTGCGCGACAACCGCTTCTACCACGCAGGCATGAACCTCACGATGGCGTTCCCGCGTGCCTGGACGGTCGACAACCTGCGCGACCGCATCCTTGCGCATACGCCCAGCAAGGACAGCATCATGCAGGTCACGGTCGAGGCGCGGCCCGCCTCGCAATCGCCGCGCGAGTTCCTGCTCACGCGCCTCAAGGGCAAGTCGGTCCTGCTCGGCGAGGCGCTCGAGTCGCAGGGCATGGAAGGCTATTCCGTCGTCACGCGGGACGGCTCGCCCCTCGACGGCGGCAAGGGTCCCGTGCGTTGGGTCGTGCTCTATCGCGACAGCAGCGCCTTCGTGGTCGCCGGCGCCAGCCGGGCGTCGGTGAATTCACGCCCGGAGGCCGATGGCGTCATCACCTCGGTCGCCGCCACCATGCGCAATCTCAAGCCCGCGGAGTTCCCGCTCGCCGAGCCCTACCGGATCGCGGTCGTGCCCTACGACGGCAAGAGGTCGCTCGCCGACTACGCGCGCGACGTCCCGGTCGAGAAATACCAGCTCGAAGAACTGGAGCTGATGAACGGGCTCTACCCCGACAAAGTGCCGCAGTTCGGCCAGCTCTTCAAAATCGTGCAGTAGTTCCGCAGCGGCGCCGCTGCGCGGCACTAGCGGTTTTCGCGCCTTGATTCCGGCTGCGTGCCATGGAATCCTCGCGGTCCCCCCGTTGCATGCCCGCGACGGGCGCAGCCTGGATCGTGCGCATGCCCAGCAAGACCTTCGAACTCGTCGATTCCGCCACCGGCAAGAAATCCTCGCTGCCGGTCCGCTCCGGCACCATCGGACCCGATGTCCTCGACATCGCTACGCTCAACCGCGACCACGACGTCTTCACCTTCGACCCCGGGTTCATGGCGACCGCGAGCACCGAGAGCCGCATCACCTACATCGACGGCGACAAGGGCGTGTTGCTGTATCGCGGCTACCCGATCGAGCAGCTCGCGGAGAAGAGCTCGTTCATCGAAGTGGCCTACCTGCTGTTGAACGGCGAGCTGCCCGACAAGAAGCAGCTGGCCGAGTTCACGGCCAATATCTCGCGGCACACGATGATCAACGAATCGTTGCTGCGCATGTTCAACGGCTTCCATTTCAATGCGCATCCGATGGCCATGGTGTCGGGCATCGTCGCGTCGATGTCGGCGTTCTACCACGACTCGATGGACATCAATAACCCGCGCCACCGCGAGATCTTCGCGCACCGGATCATCGCCAAGCTGCCGACGATCTCGGCCGCGGCCTACAAGCACTCGCTCGGCCAGCCGTTCGTCTATCCGCGCAACGACCTCGACTACTGCGCGAACCTGCTGCACATGTTCTACGCGGTGCCCTGCGAGCCGTACGACGTCGATCCGCTCGCCGCGCAGGCGCTCGACCTGCTGCTGATCCTGCACGCCGACCACGAGCAGAACGCGAGCACCTCGACCGTGCGCCTCGCGGGCTCGACCGGCGCGAACCCCTACGCCGCGATCTCGGCCGGCGTGTCCGCGCTCTGGGGCCCGGCGCACGGCGGCGCGAACGAGGCCGTGCTCGAGATGCTGGAGTCGATCGGCACGGCCGACAACATCCCGAAGTTCCTCGCCAAGGTGAAGGACAAGGCCTCGAACGTGCGCCTGATGGGCTTCGGGCACCGCGTGTACAAGAACTTCGACCCGCGCGCGAAGATCATCCGCGAGATGTGCCACAAGGTGCTCGCCAAGATGGGCCGCGGCGACAACCCGCTGCTGGAGCTCGGCGAGCGGCTCGAGGAAATCGCGCTGAAGGACGACTATTTCATCTCGCGCAAGCTTTACCCGAACGTCGATTTCTACTCGGGCATCATCTACAGCGCGCTCGGCATCCCGCGCTCGATGTTCACGGTGATGTTTGCCGTGGCGCGAACCGCCGGCTGGGTGGCGCACTGGCAGGAAATGATTTCCGACCCGTCCTACAAGATCGGCCGCCCGCGCCAGCTTTACACCGGTCCGGCCCGGCGCGAATACACCGACATCGCCAGGCGCTGAGGGCCAGCCCGGCCAGCACCT
>CAUJHJ010000046.1 GCA_963204835.1 Pseudomonadota bacterium | reverse complement strand
GCAAGACACCGATGCAGACCTTCCTCGATAGCAAGAAACTCTCGGACGAAAAGCAGCTGGATCGGACAGCCCTAGCAGTCAACGAGAATCGAGTCGCCGCCTGAGCGGCACGTCCGTCAGATCGAGTCGTAGTTAGGACAGTTAAAGATACTCGGCCTTCCGTCTTGTTCGACAGCCCTGCTGCGTACTCTTCCGGGGTGATGTTCCCCAGTGAGCTGTGCGTCCGTTCCGTGTTGTATTCGATCCGCCATGCTTCGATGATCCTCCGAGCCTGCACCATCGTGATGAACCAGTGTTCGTTCAGACACTCGTCCCGGAACTTGCCATTGAAGCTCTCGATGTAGGCATTCTCGTTCGGCTTGCCCGGTCGGATGAACGACAATTGCACGTTGACTTCGTAGGCCCAGCTGTCCAGCACCTGGCCTTCGAACTCGGGGCCGTGATCCACGGTGATGGATCGGGGCAGTCCGCGGGTGTCAGCCAGCCTCTGCAGCACCGCCTTGACCCGAGATCCCGTCAATGACGTATCCACTTCAATCGCCAGGCACTCCCGCGTGCAGTCGTCCACGATGTTCAGGCATCGGATCCTTCTGCCGTCTGCCAGCCCATCCGAGACAAAGTCCATAGACCAGCTCTGGTTGGCCATCAATGGCTTGGGCAACGCCTTGCGCTCGACCAGGCCGATGCGCTTGCGCTTCCTTCTGCGCACCGCAAGCCCTGCCTCCCGATACAGCCGGTACACGTGCTTGCGGTTCACCGCCCAGCCTTCTCGCCTCAGCCGGATGTAGATCCGCCGATAGCCGTAGCGACGCTTCGTGGCCGCGATCTCGCTGATCCGCTCACGCAGCCCCGGACAACCTCCTCGACGGCTGCGATAGCGATACAGCGACCGTGATATCTGCAGCAGCCCACAGGCACGGGTCACCCCGAAGTCACGCTCGGTCATCAGCATGCTGACCGCCTCGCGCCTGGCCTGTGGGCTTACCATTTTCGGCCTAGCAATTCCTTCAGGGCTGCCTTGTCCAGCTCGGCATCGGCCAGAAGCCTCTTCAGCTTGCTGTTCTCGGCTTCCAGTTCCTTCAGCCGCCTGGCCTCCGAGACCGTCATACCCGCGTACTTGGCCTTCCAGTTGTAAAAGGTCGCCTCTGACAAGCCGTGCTTGCGACACAGGTCCTTCGTCTTCGCCCCGGCCTCGGCTTCCTTCAGCACCCCGATGATCTGCTCTTCCGTAAACCTCTTCGCCTTCATGTCTGCTCCCAGTTGAAGCAGACTCTACCTCCTGCCAGTACTAAACGCGGGTGTCAGGTCGCGTCTACCCCAGGAGCCTGACGCCGGTTGACCACGGCGCCACGTTCTCGCTAGCCGAGGATTACGTTGTTTCGGAGAAGGCGGCCACCTTCACGCTGGCTGCGGGAACCTACGTCCAGCGCTATGAGGACCGCAAGGCTATTTATCTCGTCGGCGACAGCCAGTGCGTGGAAATGAGTGTGGTTCCGCCAAAGAACCCGGCTGCGGCGTGGAAAGACCGTTGGGATTGCGGGATCTATCTACCGAAAGATCCCGCCGTCGGCGCGACCTTCTTTTTCATTCGGAGAACCCCGGAAGCGCCGCATTCCGGAAACGGCGCCTTGATTGACGCGATCATCAGGGCCGGCTATCACAGCTTTGACTTCCCAATGTCCAACAAGAACGACATGCAATTGCGGGCCAAGCTCGTCGAAGTGCAGTGACCCCCGGTTGGTTCCTGCAGCTGCCTTGGCCGCAAGTTCTCATGCGTGGGACAATGGACAGGCGACGTTTCCTGTTTTCGAGGGCGGCCCTCGCGCCCGACGGTCCTTCAGGCAAGGCTGCCGGCGCCAACATGTGGGCCGGGGTCGCGAAGGCGGGATACTCTGTCGCAGAGGAACTGCCGGTGTTCACCCTTCTCTTTCTGCTGCCGACCGCCCTGGCCATCGTCCTTGAATGGAAAGTCCTCTAGCATGGGATCATCACAGCCTCGCCGCCTCTTCTTGCTGTGGGTCGCGTTGGCCGCGACACCGCTGTTCGCAGCCCATGCGAAGCCGGCCGCGCAACCCGCGATCACGGTCTTTGCCGCCGCTTCCCTGGCCAATGTCCTCGGGGAACTGGCTGCGGATTTCACCCGTGAAACCGGCACGCCGGTCACGCTGTCGTTCGCCGCAAGTTCCGCGCTCGCCCGCCAGATCGAGGCCGGTGCGCGCGTCGATGCATTCGTCTCGGCCGACCAGGAATGGATGGACTATCTGGCCGAGCGCCGGCTGATCATGCCCGCGAGCCGGCGCGATATCGCGGGCAATGCGCTCGTCCTGATCGCGCCGGCCGACAGCGAGGTGGCGCTGGCGGTCGCGCCCGACTTTCCACTCGCGAGGGCGCTCGGCGACAGCCGCCTCGCCGTAGCCGATCCGGCCACGGTTCCCGCAGGACGCTATGCCAAGGCGGCGCTGTCGAAGCTCGGCGTCTGGGACAGCGTTGCGGGCAAGCTCGCGAATGCCGACAACGTGCGCGCCGCGCTCGCGTTCGTCGCGCGCGGCGAAGCGCCACTCGGCATTGTCTATTCGACCGATGCGCAGATCGAGAAGAAGGTGAGGATCGTCGGCGTGTTCCCGGCCGACAGCCATGCGCCAATCGCCTATCCCGCCGCCGTCCCGGTCGGCGGGCAGCCGGCCGGTGCGGCTTTCCTCGACTTTCTCGGCCGTCCGGCAAGCCAGGCCGTGTTCTCGCGCTACGGGTTCACGACCGCGGTCGCGCGCTAGCGCCGCGCGAATCGCGCCGTAAAGCGCCGCATCAGCCGCGGCTCCCGCACGATGCGATAGCCGCGCAAGCGCGCCTTCTTCCGGGCGATTTCCTCGAACACTTCGACGAGGAAGTCGGCGTGGCCCTGCGTGAACACCGCGTCGTCCGAATGCAGCCCGAACTAGTTGAAATGGGCCGCTTCGATGAGCCGTTCGCGGTCGGCCCGGGTGGTCATCCGGATCGGCTCGACGACCTTCATCCGGAAGGGTTCGATGTTGGTTTTCATGACGCAACCCCCTGTTTTCGCGCCAGATTGCCAGAGCAGGACAGCGGACATTCAGGCAAAATACGCGACCCTGACCGGAGAGCCAGACCCCTATGTGCGGAATCGTCGGAGCCGTCGCGGAACGCAATATCGTGCCGATCCTGATCGAGGGGCTGCGCCGCCTCGAGTATCGCGGCTATGACTCGGCCGGCCTCGCGGTGCTCGATGACACCCAGCAGCTGGCGCGCCGGCGCACGGTCGGCAAGGTGAAGATGCTGGAGGAAGCCCTTGGCAAGGAGCCGGTCGCCGGCAAGCTAGGCATCGCCCATACGCGCTGGGCCACGCACGGCGTGCCGAGCGAGCGCAACGCCCACCCTCATGTCTCGCACGATGGCCTCGCGATCGTGCACAACGGCATCATCGAGAACCACGAAGAGCTGCGCGACGAGCTCACGCGCGCCGGCTACCGCTTCACCTCCGAAACCGACACCGAGGTGATCGCCCATCGCATCCACTTCCACCTCGCGAAACTGGGCGAGCTGTTCAAGGCCGTGCGCGCCACCGTTGCCGAGCTCGAGGGCGCCTACGCGCTCGCCGTCGTGAGTACTGCCGCGCCGGACCGGGTGATCCTCGCGCGCGAGGGTTGCCCGGTCGTGATCGGCCTCGGCGTGGGCGAGAATTTCATCGCCTCCGACGTTGCGGCGCTGCTGCCCGTCACGCGCCGGTTCATCTTCATGGAGGAGGGCGACGTTGCCGAGGTGACCCGAGATGCGGTGCGTATCCTCGATCGCGAAGGCAAGGCAGCCGACCGGCCCGCCCACGAGAGCGAGCTCTCGGCCGATGCCGCGGAGAAGGGCCAGTTCCGGCACTTCATGCTGAAGGAGATCCACGAGCAGCCGCGCGCGGTGGCCGATACGCTCCAGGAGCGCGTGGCCAACGGAAGGCTGCTCGACGCCGCCTTCGGGCCGACCGCCGGCGAAATCTTCCGCCGCACCGAACACGTGCACATCGTGGCTTGCGGCACCAGCTTCCACGCGGGCGCCGTCGCGCGCTATTTCATCGAGCAGATCTGCAAGCTGCCGTGTTCCGTCGAGATCGCGAGCGAGTACCGTTACCGCAATCCGGTCGTGCTGCGCAATTCGCTGTTTGTCACGATCTCGCAGTCGGGTGAGACCGCCGACACGCTCGCGGCCCTGCGGCTCGCGAGGCAGGCGGGCTACCTCGCCACGCTCGCGGTGTGCAACCAGCCGGAGAGTTCGCTGGTGCGCGAGTCCGAACTCGTGATGCTGACGCGCGCGGGTCCCGAGATCGGCGTCGCATCGACCAAGGCTTTCACGACCCAGCTGACCGCGCTTTCGATGCTGGTCGTCGCGCTCGCCAAGTACCACGGCGCCGATGCCGAGCGCGAGCGCGGGCTGGTCGCGCGCCTCGTCGAGATCCCGGGCCTGATCGAAAAGACGCTGACGCTCGATCCCGTGATCCACAAGCTGGCGGAGCGCTTCGCCGACAAGCAGCACGCGCTGTTCCTCGGTCGCGGCGCCCTGCACCCGATCGCGATGGAAGGCGCCCTCAAGCTGAAGGAAATCTCCTACATCCACGCCGAGGCGTACCCGGCCGGTGAGCTGAAGCACGGCCCGCTCGCGCTCGTCGATGCCGGCATGCCCGTCATCACCGTCGCGCCGAACAACGACCTGCTCGAGAAGCTCAAGTCGAACCTGATGGAAGTGCGCGCGCGCGGCGGCGAGCTGATCGTCTTTGCGGACCCGGAGGCGGGCTTCGAGCCGTCCGACGGCGTGACCGTGATCCAGATGCCGAAGCATGTCAGCTACTTCCAGGCGCCGGCCGTCTACACGGTGCCGCTGCAGCTGCTTTCGTACCACGTGGCAATCCTGAAGGGCACCGACGTCGACCAGCCGCGCAATCTCGCGAAAAGCGTCACGGTCGAGTAACCTCGGGGTTCCCCATCGACGGCGAGGATCACGCCATGAGTGGCTCGGGCAATGATGCGGCCAATGACGGTGCAGCGGGCGACGACCTGCGCGACCTGATCGAGCAGGCCGAGGCCATGTTGCAGTCCCTCGGAGGCCAGACCGGCGAGGCGGCGCAGCGGCTGCGCGAGCGCGTGCAGGCCACGATCGGCAGCGCGCGTTCACGCCTGGCATCGCTCGAGGGCGATGCGCGCGCCCTGACCGATCACGCGGCCGACACGGCCGACCGCTACGTGCGCGGCAATCCCTGGGCGGCTGTGGCGATCGCCGCCGCGGCCGGCGTGATCGCCGGCGCGCTGCTGTCGCGGCGCCGCTGAGGCACTCGGCGCGGCCCGTGGCCCCGACCACCCAGCGCGTGCTCGAGGAGGCGCTCAGCTTGGGCGCGCAGGGCCTGCGCATCGCGCAGACCCGCCTCGAGCTCCTTGCCGTCGACCTTGCGCGCGAGAAGGCGGCGCTCGCGCGCCAGCTCGGCCTCGCGGTCGCCTGCGGCACTTGCGCGGCGCTCGCGGTGTTCGCGGCAATCCTCTGGGCTGCGCTCTCGTTCGAACCGCACACCCGCTTCATCGTGCTCGGCGCGCTCGCGATCGTGCTCGCCATTGCAGCCATCGCCCTCGGCGTGCTTTTCCGGCGCAGCGCTGCGCGCCGCGAACGCCTTTTTGGCCTGTTGATCGATGCCCTCAAACGTGACAGCGAAGCCCTCGAGCCTGGAAGAACGCGCGAAGCTGCTTGAGCTCGAGGCCGAGCTGCAGCGGCGCACGCTGCGCGCGTCGATCGACACGCTCGCCGGCGCGCGCGGCATCACCTGGGTGCTGGCGGGCGCTTCGTTCGCGGCGAAGCTGTCGGTGCTGCGGCGGGCGAAGTGGACCGGCTACGCGCTGCTCGGCACGCAGCTGCTGCTCAAGTGGCGACGCGCGCGTCGAGGTCGTATTCGCGCGCAGCCGTGATCTCGACGTCGGCGAAGTCGCCGACCTTCAGCTTGCCACCCTGGCGAATGCGCACCACGCCATCGATCTCCGGGGCATCGCCGGGTCCGCGCGCGACGGCGACCTGGCCATCAATCCGGTCGACCAGCACCCGCATGCGCGTGCCGACGCGCTTCGCGAGCCGTGCGGCACTGATCGCCTGTGCACGCTCCATGAAGCGCGCCTGCCGCTCGACCTTCACTTCCTCGGGCACCGCGCCCGGCAGCGCATTCGCCGTGGCGCCTTCGACCGGCGAATAGGTGAAGCAGCCGACCCGGTCGAGCTGCGCTTCGTCGAGCCAGTCGAGGAGTTCCGCGAACTCCGCCTCGGTTTCGCCGGGAAAGCCGGCAATGAAGGTGCTCCTGATCACGAGCTCCGGGCACTCGGCCCGCCACGCGCGGATGCGCGCGAGCGTGTTCTCGGCATGCGCGGGGCGCTTCATTCGCTTCAATACCGCGGGGCTGCCGTGCTGGAAGGGCACGTCGAGGTAGGGCAGGAGCTTGCCTTCCGCCATCAGCGGAATCACGTCGTCGACGTGCGGGTAGGGGTAGACGTAGTGCAGTCGCACCCACGCGCCGAGCTCGCCGAGGCCGCGCGCGAGGTCGAGGAAACGCGTCTCGCGCTCGGTGCCGCGCCAGGTGCGCCTGGCGTACTTGAGGTCCGAGCCGTAGGCGCTCGTGTCCTGCGAAATGATGAGCAGCTCCTTCACGCCCACGCGCACGAGCTGCTCGCTCTCGCGCAGCACTTCGTCGATCGGGCGGCTCGCGAGCCGGCCGCGCATCGACGGGATGATGCAGAAGCTGCATTTGTGGTTGCAGCCCTCGGAAATCTTCACGTAGGCGTAGTGGCGCGGCGTGAGCTTCACGCCCTGCGGCGGCACGAGGTCGAGGAACGGATCGTGCTGCGGCGGGACGTGCTCGTGCACTGCGCCGATCACGTCCTCGTAGGCATGGGCGCCCGTGACCTTGAGTACGCGCGGATGGCGTTCGAGGATGCGTTCGGGCCGCGCACCGAGGCAGCCGGTGACGATCACGCGCCCGTTCTGCTCGAGCGCCTCGCCGATGGCGTCGAGCGATTCGTCGATGGCGGCGTCGATGAATCCGCAGGTGTTGACGACCACCACGTCGGCGTCGTCGTAGGTGGGCGCGACTGCGTAGCCCTCCGCGCGCAGGTGGGTGAGGATGCGCTCGGAATCGACGAGCGCCTTCGGGCAGCCGAGGCTGACAAAGCCGACTTTGGGCGTCTTGGCGGCGGGGCGGGGGGGCATCCGGCAATTATACGTGCCCGCGGGGTGCCGCGCGGTCAGGGGGCGGCTGGCGCACGGCTAGGGGGCCGCATTGATCTCCGCGAGCAATGGGTTGGCCTTCGGCTGGTCGAGCGGCCGCAGCGCGCGGCACATGCGGTGCGCGTCGGGCTCGCGGCCGGCCAGCAGGCCAGGATCGAGCACCAACCCCTACTGCCTGACGCACGCGCCCGAGGCCTCGAACGTGCGCTCATGATGCGCATGGCGCTTGTGCGTAGCCAGGGGATCGCTGATGTCGAGGCAGGTTGTGAGGCCGCGCGGCTGTGTCGTGAGCGGCTCGTCGATGTCGCCCCGTTGCGGCTGGCCATGGCCTTGCGAAATGCATCGCGTGCCGGACCCGCCTGCTGCTGCTTCTGGATCAGTTCGCCGAGGAGGCGAGGAAAAGCCCCATTGTCCCGAAGGCCTTCGAAGTACGCATCCCTGTACTCCGTGTCCCCAGATCGCCGGGGCAACAACCGCGGCGTCAGGGGGCTGCGATTCGTCAACTTCCGACAATACGCGCGCCACCAGCCGGATACGGCTGCATCGCGACGCGGCTCCTGTCCGCCCCTTGAACCAGACAAGTGACGGCCCCTCGCCCGCCGGGCGGGCCTAAGGGACACTGCCCCTCATGAAGGATTTGCGCATTGCCATCGTCGGGGCCGGCATCGGCGGCCTCACCGCCGCGCTTGCCATGCAGCGCGCCGGTTACAAGGTCACGGTACACGAGCAGGCCTCCGAACTCGGGGAAGTCGGCGCGGGACTTTCCCTGAGCCCGAGCGCGGCCCATGCGCTGCGCTATCTCGGCCTCGGGCCGGCGCTCGATGCGGCTGCGTACCTGCCCGAGGACCAGGCCGTCCGCCACTACCAGGATGGCCGGGCGCTGCAATGGACGAACCGCGGCCACTCGCTCCTCGAGAAGTACGGCGAGCGTTACTACCTGATCCATCGCGCGGACCTGCACGATGCGCTGGCGAGCGCCGTGCGGGCGAAGGACCGCCAGGCCATCCAGCTCGAACGGCGCTGCATCGGCGTCACGCAATCGGACCGGCAGGCACGGGTCGAGTTCGAAGGGGGGGCGACGGTCACGGCGGATGTCGTGATCGGTGCGGATGGTTCGCGTTCGCGGGTGCGCCATGCGCTCTTCGGCGACGACGGCCCGAAGTACACGGGTTACATCGCGTGGCGCGGCCTTGTGCCGATGGACCGCGTGCCCGAGCGCATGCTGGACCCGCCGTCGGGGATTTTCGTCGGCCCGGGTCATCTCGTGAACCGCTATCCGGTGCGCAGCGGCAAGCTGCTCAATTTCGTCGCTTTCGCGGAACGCACGGCCTGGGAAGAAGAGGGCTGGTCGATCCGCTCCACCGTCGACGAGCTCGTGCAGGAGTTCAAGGGTTGGCACCCTGATGTGCTCGGGTTCCTCGCGGCGGTGCCGCCCGAGTTGCTCTTCAAGTGGGGCCTGTTCGATCGCGAACCGCTCACGAGCTGGTGCAAGGGCCGCGTTGCCCTGCTGGGCGACGCCGCGCACCCGATACTGCCCTTCCTCGGCCACGGGGCCGTGCTCGCGATCGAGGACGCCATCGTGCTCGGGCGCGCCTTCGCGCAGGCCGCGACGGTGGATGAGGCGCTCACGCGTTACCAGGCCGCTCGCATTCCGCGCGCGACTTTCGTGGTGCGCGAGTCACGCAACGCGGTGAAGGTGTTCCACTCGCACGAGCCGGAAAAGTACGCGCAGAAGACCGGCGGCAAGGCCGCCGATGAGGGGCTCGGCCTCTTCGACTACAACCCGACGACCGTGTCGGTCTGAGGCGCGACCGGTTCCTTGCAGGAACGCAGGCCGAAGAAGACGATCAACGCGAAGATCGGCACCAGGATCCACGGCCAGGCCGTGCTGCGGCGATCGGAAGCCATTCAGCGCCCGTAAATCGCCTGCGTCTCGGCCATGCCGAGGGCATTGGCCTTGACCATGAAGCCGATCAGTGCGGCGGTGGCGTCCGCCGGCACTTCGAGCTTTTCGACCTTGAGCGCATACAGCCGGAAGTCGTAATGATGCGGCCTGTCGCCCTTCGGGGGGCAGGCGCCACCGTAGCCAATCGAGCCGAAATCGGTGCGGCCCTGCACGGTCCCCGCCGGCAGCAGCTTGCCGTCGGCCGAACCCGCTCCGGCGGGCAGGCTGTGGGCACTTGCCGGCAGGTCGTAGACCACCCAATGCCACCAGCCGCTGCCGGTTGGTGCATCGGGGTCATGGACCATCAGCGCAAAGCTCTTGGTGCCGGCGGGCGCGTTCTTCCACGCGAGCGCCGGCGACACGTTCTTGCCGTCGCAACCGAAGCCGTTGAACACCTGTTCGTGCTCGAGCATGCCGCCGGGCGAAAACGCGGCGGAAGTGAGCGTGAAGCGGGCGGTCCCGGTGGCCGGGTCGCCGGGGGTGTCGGCGGCCTGCGCCAGGGCGGCGCCGGAGGCGAGGCAGAGGGTCAAGGCGAGGGGGCGCAGCATGGGCGCGAGTTTAAGGGCGGTGCCCGGTATAGTCACGACCCCATGGAGCCCCGGCGTTTTCTCTTCGTCTCGCTCTCCGCGCTGATCAGCGACATAGCCTGGCAGGTCGCCAAGGAGGGGCACGAAGTCCGCTATTACATCGAAAATGCCCGGGAACGCGACATTGCCGACGGCTTCGTGCCGAAGACCCTCGACTGGAAGGCGGATGTCGACTGGGCGGATGTGATCGTCTTCGACGACACCCTCGGCCAGGGGGAGCAGGCGCAGCGCCTGCGGGCGCTCGGCAAGAAGGTGATCGGCGGTACGCCGTACTCCGACCGTCTCGAGGACGATCGCTCCTTCGGCCAGGAAGAGCTCAAGAAGGCGGGCGTCAACATCCTGCCCTACCGCGAGTTCAGCGATTTCGACGCGGCCATCGCCTACGTGAAGGCGAACCCCGAGCGATACGTCATCAAGCCCTCGGGAGAGGCCGGCAACGTCAAGCGACGCCTGTTCGTCGGCGACGAAGAGGATGGCCAGGACGTGGTGCGCATGCTCGAGGCGTACAAGAAGTCCTTCCCCGACGAGATCAAGGTGTTCCAGCTGCAGCGGCGCGTCACGGGCGTCGAGGTCGCGGTCGGCGCATTCTTCAATGGCCGCGAGTTCATCTACCCCATCAACGTCAATTTCGAGCACAAGAAGCTCTTCCCCGGCAACATCGGCCCCTCGACCGGCGAGATGGGCACCGTGATGTTCTGGAGCGGCCCGAATCGCCTCTTCAACCAGACGCTGAAGAAGATGGAGCCGAAGCTCGCGGAAGAGGGCTATGTCGGCTACATCGACCTCAATTGCATCGTCAACGGCAACGGCATCTACCCGCTCGAGTTCACCGCGCGCTTCGGCTACCCGACGATCAGCATCCAGCAGGAGGGCATGACGACGCCGGTCGGCGAATTCTTCCACGACCTTGCCGCGGGCACGGCGCAGAAATTCAAGGTCAAGAGCGGTTTCCAGGTCGGCGTGCGCATCGTCGTCTCGCCCTTCCCGTTCGACGACGAGGCCACCTTCAGCTCCGTGTCGCACAACGCGGCGATCCTCTTCAAGAAGGGCATCCCGGAAGAGGTGCACATCGAGGACGTCAAGCAGGTGAACGGCCAGTGGTACGTCGCCGGCACCTCGGGCGTGGTGCTGATCGTCTGCGGCCTGGGGCCGACGATGCGCCAGGCGCAGGCGCAGGCCTATTCGCGCATCAGGAACATCATGATCCCGGACATGTATTATCGGGATGACATCGGCGAGCGCTGGTTCGAGGACCACGACCGGCTGCACACCTGGGGCTACCTGCGCGAAGTGTGAGCACAATGGACGGCCGTTTCGACCGCGACTACTACCAGCGTTTCTACCGCGACCCGGCGAGCCGCGTGGTCTCGCGCGCGGAGATGAATGCGCGCGGCCGGCTGATCGGCGCCTGCGCGCTGCACATCGGGCTGCCGGTGAAGCGCGTGCTCGACGCCGGCTGCGGCGTGGGACTGCTGCGCACGCCGCTGAAGCGCGTGCTGCCGCGGGCCGAATACACGGGGATCGAGGTAAGCGCCTGGCTCTGCCGCAAGTACGGCTGGACGCAGTCGACGATCGAAGGGTACCGGCCCGCGCAGCCCTTCGACCTCGTGGTCTGCTACGACGTCCTGCAGTACCTCGACGACGCGCCGGCGAGAAGCGCGCTCGCAAACCTCGCGCGCCTGAGCCGCGGCCTCCTCTACTTCAGCGCGCTCACGCGCGCCGACTGGCGGGAGAACTGCGACCAGTCGCGCACGGACCGCAACGTGCACCTGCGGCGAGGCGAGTGGTATCGCACCCGCCTGCGGCGGCGATTCAGGGAAATCGGCGCCGGATTCTGGCTGCGCAAGGACGTGCCGCTGCCGCTCTGGGAACTCGAGACGGCGGGCAAGCCGCCCACGCGGTGAGTGGCGCGATGCGCAAGGCGGATCGGTCCCGGGCATCGGCCGCGGGGGCGGGCTGGAAGGGCCTGTTCCTCGCTGCGGTCGTGCTGTTCGCGGGCTACCAATGGCTGCAGGCGCGCCCGATCGAGCGGCGTCCCGGCGTGCTCGCGCCTGGGAATCCCTCGCAGGCAGCGCTCGATGCGGATGGCCCCGCGGGTGCGATCGAGCCGCTCGATGCAGGCCACGACTACCGGCTGACGCCGCGAGCCCGATTCAGCGCGACCGTGCGGGTACTGGCGCGCGAGCGCTATTACATCGATGCGCTCGCGCCGGTGGCGCCGGTGGATCTCGCGGTCGGCTGGGGACCGATGTCGGACAGCGCGATCCTCGCCGCCTTCGACATCTCGCAGTCGAACCGTTTCTACTACTGGCACGCGGATGAAATGCCGCTGCCGCGCGGCGAGATCGAATCGCACTCGGCGAACTGGCACATCGTGCCGGCCAGCGCCGAGGTCGCCCGTACCTTGCGCCGCGTCCGGGTCGGCGAAGTGGTGCGCATCACGGGGGAACTTGTGGACGTCGAAGGCCCGGACGGCGGTAGCGCCCGCACCTCGCTGCGGCGCGACGACACCGGCGCCGGCGCCTGCGAGATCATCCTCGTGCAGTCGCTTGCGATATCCTAGCCGCATGAATGTCAGCCTTTCCGGCGTGCAGGCCCTGCGGCCCGCGGCCGGTCCCCTCAACCTGATCCTGCAGGGCCGCGAAGTCGGCACCTGCTCGAATGCGACCGAAGTCGCCTTCGCGGGCGCCGTCGGTGATGTGCCGGACGACCTCGAGTACGCCGAGATCGGCGGCAGCGAGGCGGGACGCGCCTGGTCGGTGCGCACGGCACGCGGCGAGTTCGTCGTGCACGCGCGCGGCGTCTACCTGCATCGTGATGTCTCGCTTGCGTTGCAGGGTCTCCTGCCTCGCCACGAGCCGCCGCGGTTGCGCCGGCTCGCGTGGTACTGGCTGCCGCGGATCGTCGCCACGGCGCCGGGCCGCAGGCTGCTGCGGTTGCTGCGGGGGCGCTGAGGTGCAGGCCACGCTCTGGGCGTTTGCGCTCGCGGCCGGCATCGGCATCACCGTGCAGGTCGGGCTGAACGCGGCGCTGCGCACGCAGTTCGGCTCGGCGGGTGCGGCGGCGCTGGTGAATTTCTCGGTCGGCATCCTCGCTCTCGTCGCCTTCCTGCTCGCGATGCGCACCCCCGTGCCGTCGCGCGAGGCCATCGCCGCCGCGCCCTGGTGGGCGTGGTTCGGCGGCATCTTCGGCGCGTTCTACGTCGCGACCGTGACGGTCGCCGGCCCGAAGCTCGGTGCCACGGTGATGATCGCCGTCACGGTCCTCGGCCAGTTGCTCGCCGCGCTCGTCATCGACCAGAACGGCTGGCTCGGATTCCCGCAACAGCCCGTGACGCCCGCGCGCGTCGCGGGCTGCGCGCTGCTGCTCGGCGGCGTATGGCTCGTTTCGCGCGGTTGACGGATACCTCACAGACATGACGACTCCCCGCATCCCGGTCACGGTGCTCACCGGCTTCCTCGGCGCCGGCAAGACGACCCTCCTCAACCGCATCCTCACGGAGCAGCACGGCAAGCGCATCGCCGTGATCGAGAATGAATTCGGCGAGGTCGGTGTCGACCAGGCGCTCGTGATCGGCGCCGAGGAGGAGCTCTTCGAGACCAACAACGGCTGCATCTGCTGCACCGTGCGCGGCGACCTGCTGCGCATCCTCGGCCAGCTCATGCGCCGCCGCGACAAGTTCGACTATGTGCTGATCGAGACCACCGGGCTCGCCGATCCCGGCCCCGTTGCGCAGACCTTCTTCCTCGACGACGAGTTGCGCGAGCAGTTCGTTCTGGACGCAATCGTCACGCTGGTCGATGCGCGGCATTTCGAGGGCCAGCTCGCGAGCGCGCGCGAGGCGGCCGAGCAGGTCGCGTTCGCCGACGTGATCGTGCTCAACAAGACCGACCTCGTCGATGAGGCGGCGCTCGCCCGCATCGAGTCGCAGGTGCGCGGCATGAACGGCACCGCGCGGATTCATCGCGCGCGCAATGCGGACGTGCCGGTCGACCGCCTGCTCGGCCTCGGCGCTTTCGACCTGTCGCGCGCGCTCGCGGTCGACGAGGCCTTCCTCGAGCCGCAGTATCCCTTCGAATGGGCGGGTGTCTACGAGTTCGCGGCCGGCCGGCACACGTTGCGCGCAGGCGGGGCGCACGATCACGCCCACGATCAACATGACCACGCGCATGGTCACGCGCACGACCACAATCACGAACATGGCCATGATCAGGGCGCCCTGGCCGCGACCCTGCTGCCGGTGGCGGCGGCGACCCGCGAGGCGCTCGAGGCCGCGATCGAGCCTGCGGTGCGCGCCTTTGCGGAGCCGGCGGTCGCCGTGTCCTGCGGCGACGTGCTGCGCCCCGCCTCGCATCGCTACGCGCTCGACCTTGCCCACGGCGGCGCCCTCGCCACGCTCGATATTCCTGCCGCAGGCGCCTATGCGCTCTTCCTCGAGCACAGCCCCGCGGAAGGCCTCTCCCTCAGCCCGCCACCCGTTGCGCGCCGCTCCTTCGCCTCGCATTCGCACGCGGCGGGGATTTCCTCCATCGGTATCGACGATGCCCGGGCGCTCGATCCGAAGAAGCTCAATGACTGGCTCTCCTACTTGCTGCAGAGCCGAGGCCAGGACATCTTTCGCATGAAGGGCGTGCTGAGCATCGCCGGCGAGGATCGCCAGTATGTGTTCCACGGCGTGCACATGATGTTCGATGGCCGTCCGGGCCGTGACTGGGGCGGTGCGCAACGCCGCAATCGCCTCGTTTTCATCGGCCGCAATCTCGATCGCGCGGAACTCGAGGCAGGCTTCGAATCGGCGGTCGCGTGAGCGCCAGGCTTCCGCCGGCGCGGCTCGACGCGCTGTGGACCGTCGACGTCGGCGATTTCCCCACCGCACTCACCTGGCGCCCGGACGGCACGCAACTGATCGTCGGCGCGGCCTCCGGCGAGTTGAGCCTGGTCGCAGCCGCCGATGGCGCACGACGCGCGATCGGGCAGCACGAGATCGGCGTGCTCGCCGTCGCTGTCCGCGGCGATGGTGCTCGCGTTGCGAGTGGCGGGCAGGACGGCGCGATCGCCGAATGGAGCCTGCCCGACGGAGCGCTCCTGCATCGCTCGTCTCCCGGCAAGGCCTGGGTCGAGCAGCTCGCCTACCAGCCGGGCGGCAAGCTGCTGGCCTCTGCCGCCGGCAAGCGCGTCGAGCTCTGGTCCGAAGCCGGTGAGCGGCTGCATGCGTTCGAAGAACACGGCGGCGTGGTGGCCGCGATCGCCTGGAATGGCGGCAAGCGCCTCGGTGCCGCCGCGTTCGGCGGCCTGTGGCTGCATTCGATCGAGGCCGGTGCGTACGCGACCGAAGCGCTGCCGTGGAAGGGCGCGCCGCTCACGCTCGCCTTCAGCCCGAACGGCAAGGTGATCGCCTGCGGCATGCAGGATGCGAGCGTGCATTTCTGGCGCCGCCCCGGCGGCCACCATTCGCAGATGTCGGGCTACGCCGCGAAGGTGCGCGAGACGAGCTGGAGCGCGAACAGCCGCTGGCTCGCGACCGGCGGTGGGCAGGCCGTCGTGCTGTGGGACTTCGGCGGCAAGGGGCCGGAGGGCACACGGCCGTTACAGCTCGAGGGGCACACCGACCGGATCACCGCGCTCGCCTTCCAGCGCGAGGGCGGGCATCTCGTGTCGGGTGGGCGGGACTGGCGACTGTCCCTATGGCGGCCTGCGAGCACGACGCAGGCACTCGACGCGCACCTGCTCGGCGCGCCCATCTGTGCGCTCGCCTGGTCGCCCGACAGCCGGCGCGTGGTGGCCGCGAGCGAGAACGGGGAAGTGTCGCTCTACGCGCTCGCGGCCTGAGGCAGCGACAGGCGCGCGCGCACGCCGAGCGCTTCATAGGTGGCGATCTGTGCCTGGAAGGCCTGTGCCCAGCCGAGGCGCAGCGCGCGCGCGCGCGCCGCGCGGCCGAGCGCGTCGAGGTCGCGATCGTACAGCGACGCCACCGCATCCGCGAAGCTGCGCGCATTGTCCGGTTCGGCCAGCAGCCCGACACGCTCATCGACGAGCTCGGGCACGGCGCCCGCGCGCGTCGCGACCACGGGCCGGCCGCAGGCAAGTGCCTCGACGATCACGAGGCCGAAGGTCTCGCGAGTGCCCGCGTGCACCAGTGCATCGCAGGAGGCGATCCAGCGCGCCAGTTCGGCGCTGTCGCGCCGGTAGGGCATCGCGCTGACGTTCGGTGCGAAGGCTTTCGCTTCGCCGCCGCCCACCAGCAGCAGGTGATAGGGCTTTCCGAGTCGTGCGAAGGCCTCGATCAGCACCGGCAGGTTCTTCTCGCCCGAGAAACGGCCCGCGTACACCAGTAGCCGCGTGTCGTCCGCGAGCCCGAGTTCGCGTCGCAGGTCGAGGCAGCGCTGTCCAGGGTTGAAGGTGTCGATGTCCACCCCGAGCGGCTGGCACGCGACACGCGCGATGCCGAGCTCGCGGAGGTAGTCGCGCATGAAGTGGCTCGGCGCGAGCACCGCGTCGAAGCGCGCATAGAGCCAGCGCACGTAGCGCGCGAAGCCCGAGCCGATCGTCGTGCCCATGCGTTGCGTGACGAGCTGTGGCAGGTTCGAGTGGAAGAAGGCGACGAGCGGGATGCCGCGCCGCTGCGCGACCTGCGCCGCGCACCACGCGGGGTGGAAGGCATCGCCCACTTCGATCAGGTCGGGCTCGAGCGCGGCGAGCATCGCCGACCAGCGCTGCGGGTCGAGCGGCAGGCGGTAATTGAACGTGCCGGGCACCTTGATGCCGCGCAGTGTCGAGAGGCCGCCGGGCGAGAGTTGCTCCCGCTCGCCGGGGACCAGCAGGCTGTGGCGCCATGGCGTGCGCGCCGTGTACCAGGCGTGCTTCGCGGTCAGGTAGCGCCTGACGCCGCCACTCGTCGGCGAGAAGAAAACGGTTGTATCGACGACATGCATCAATGGACCCGCGTCGAACGGCCGCCCCTGTCGGCTTCCCGGATTGCACCTGCCCCGCCCGGATGTGTCAAGCTTGGGCCCATGAGAACGCTTCCAATGCTCATCGCGGCCGCGCTGGCCGCCGGGGCGGCGAGCGCTTCTGCGCTGGCCGGGACAAGCGATGCCGACATCGCCGCGCTCGTCGCGAAGGAGAATGCGCGCGTCGTCGCCTGGCGGCGTGATTTTCACCAGCATCCCGAATTGTCGAACCGCGAGCTGCGCACGTCCGGCATCGTCGCGGAACACCTGAAGCGGCTCGGCCTCGAAGTGACGACGGGCATCGCGAAGACGGGTGTCATCGCCGTGCTCGAGGGCGGCAAGCCCGGGCCCACGGTGGCGTTGCGTGCCGACATGGACGCGCTGCCGGTCGCCGAGAAGACCGATGTGCCCTTCCGCTCGACGGCGACCGCCACCTACCAGGGCGAGACGGTGGGCGTAATGCATGCCTGCGGCCATGACGCCCACACGGCGATCCTGATGGGCGTCGCGGAAATCCTCGCCGGCATGCGCGCCGAGCTGCCGGGCAAGGTGATGTTCATCTTCCAGCCGGCCGAGGAAGGCGCACCGGATGGCGAGGAGGGTGGCGCGCCGTTGATGCTGAAGGAAGGGCTGTTCGCCAGCACGAAACCCGATGCCCTGTTCGGCCTGCATGTGTTCTCCACCCTGCCGGCGGGCACGATCGGTTACCGGCCCGGCGCCTTCATGGCGGGGTCCGACGGGTTGCGCATCGTGGTGCACGGCCGGCAGACCCACGGCGCGCGCCCCTGGGCAGGGCTCGACCCGATCGTCGTGTCGGCACAGATCATCTCGGCGCTGCAGACCGTGGTGAGTCGCCAGGTCGATCTCACGGAGAATCCCGCGATCGTCACCATCGGCACGGTCCGCGCCGGCACGCGCGGCAACATCATTCCCGAAGCGGTGGAGATGCGCGGCACGATCCGCACCTACGATCCGGCGCAGCGCACCGACGTGCTCGCGCGCGTGACGCGCACCGCCACGCGCATCGCCGAGGCGAGCGGCGCCACCGCAGAGGTGCAATTCGGCGCCACGCCGAACCCGGTGACGCGCAACGATCCCGCGCTGACCTTGCGCGCGGTGCCGACGCTCACGCGCGTCGCGGGCGAGGGCCACATCCGCGAGATCGGCCTGCAGACGCCGTCCGAGGATTTTTCCTACTTCGCGCGCGAAGTGCCGAGCCTGTTCTTCTTCGTCGGTGTCGCGAAGCCCGGCGTGCCGGCGAACGAAGTCGCCGACAATCACTCGCCGCTGTTCTACGTCGATGAGTCGGCGCTGCCCGTGGGCGTGCGTGCCCTCACGCAGCTGACGGTCGACTACCTCACGGGGCGGATGAAATAGGCAGGCGCCGGATGCGCCGGCCGGTCGCGGCGAAGACCGCGCTCGCGACCGCAGGCGCCACCGGCGGCACGCCGGGTTCGCCCGCGCCACCCATCGGCCCGTCGCTCGCGACGAGGATCGTGTCGACGAACGGCATTTCGTCGATGCGCAGCAGCGGATAGTCGTCGAAGTTCGATTGCACTGCGCCGCCTCGCTCGATGCCTATTTCGCCGTGGAGCGCCGCGGAAAGACCGAAGACCACCGCGCTTTCCATCTGCGCGATCACGCCCGCCGGATTGACCGCAAAACCGCAGTCGATCGCGCAGGTCATGCGGTGCACGCGCACGGCGCCGCCCTCGACCGACACCTCCGCGACCTGCGCGACGATGCTGCCGAAGGATTCCTGCAGCGCGATGCCGAGGTGGTGTCCCGGCGCCTGCGGCTGGCCCCAGTGCGCGCGTCGCGCGGCGGCGTTGAGCACGGCGAGATGCCGTGGCTTGCCGGCGAGCAGTGCCTGGCGCAGCTGGAGCGGATCGCGGCCGCCGAGCTGCGCGAGCTCGTCGAGCACGCCGTTCACGACGAAGCCGGTATGCGAGTGTCCCACCGAGCGCCACCATTGGACCGGCACGGGCGACGACGCCTCGTGCACCTCGACACGCAGGTTCGGGATCGCCCAGGGCATGTCGGCGGCCCCTTCGGCCACCGTCGGATCGGGCTTGCCGTCGCCAATGAGGCCTTCGAAGGGCGAGCCGCGCAACACCGATTGCGAGGCGATTACGTGGTGCCACGCGACGGGCAGGCCATCCGAGTCGATGGCGGCGCGCACGCGGGAGAGGCCGCAGGGGCGGTACCAGCCGCCGCGCATGTCGTCCTCGCGCGACCAGGTGACTTTCACCGGGCGACCTGCCGCTTTCGAGAGTTCCACGGCCTCGAGTACGAAGTCGGCGCGTGGGTTGCCGCGGCGGCCGAAGCCGCCACCGAGGAAGGTCGTGTGGACCTGCACCTTTTCCGGCGCCATGCCGAGCAGGCGGGCCGCAGCCGCCCGGTCGGTCGTCTGCATCTGCGTGCCGGTCCAGATTTCGCAAGCGTCGCCGGTCACGTGCGCCACGCAGTTGAGCGGCTCCATGCAGGCGTGCGCGAGGTAGGGCAGCTCGTACTCGACGTCGATGGCGCGCATGCCGCCGGCGAGCACCGCGGGCGCGTCGCCGGCGGACTTGGCGATGGCGCCCGGCTCGCGCAGCAGCGCCTGATAGCGCTCGCGCAGGTCGTTGCTCGAGAGGTCCGACCCGCTGGCCGGCGCCCAATCGATCACGAGCGCGTCGCGACCGCGCTGCGCGGCCCAAGTGTTGGTTGCCAGCACCGCAACGCCCGCGGCAATCCGCTGCACGCCGAGCACGCCCGGAATGGCCCGCGTCGCGCGATCGTCGACCGCGCGCACGCCGCCGCCGAACGTCGGTGCGCGCGCGATCGCGGCATGGGCCATGTCGGCGCGGATCACGTCGATGCCGAACTGCGCGCGGCCCGTGACCTTGGGCAGGCTGTCGAGCCGACGCAGCGGACGGCCGATGTAACGGAAATCGGCCGGATCCTTGAGCCTGACTTCGCTCGGCGGCGCGAGGGCGCCCGCTTCCTGCGCGAGCTCGCCGTACTTCGCGCGCCGCCTTGCGCCCATGACCTGGCCGTCGGCGGTTTCGAGGGAATCGGCGGCAACGCCCCAGCGTCGCGCGGCGACGGCCAGCAGCATGGCGCGCGCGGTCGCGCCTGCCTTGCGCAAGCGCTCGTAGCCCGAGCTCGTGCTCGTGCTGCCGCCCGTGAACTGCATTGGCATGGCCGGGTGATTGAAGGCGGCATCCACCGGCGCAAACTCGACCCGGATGCGGCGCGGGTCGACGTCGAGCTCTTCGCCGAGTATCTGCGTGAGGCTCGTGAAAATGCCCTGGCCCATTTCGGAGTTGGCGAGCCAGACGGTGACCGAGTCGTCGGGAGCGACGCGCACGAAGGCGTTGGGCGAAAGCCCCGGCCCGCGATCGGCAAGGAGTCCGCCGGCGACGCGTCCGCCTCGGCCCGCGAAATACCACGGTACGAGCAGGCCCGTGGCCACGACGCCGCTGCCCGCGATGAACATGCGACGGCTCGTGTGCGCCCCGTCGCGGCCCGCGGACCGCGCGCTCATCGCGGCGCCTCGAGCAGCTCCGCGGCGCGCTTGATGGCCGCGCGGATGCGCTGGTAGGTGCCGCAGCGGCAGAGATTGCCGCGCATCGCCGCATCGATATCGGCATCGGTCGGCGCAGGAATCGAGGCCAGCAGCGCGACCGCGGACATGACCTGCCCCGACTGGCAGTAGCCACATTGCACGACGTCGAGCTCCACCCAGGCGCGCTGCACCGGGTGGCTGCCGTCGGCCGGGAGGCCCTCGATCGTGGTGACTCGGCGGCCCGCGGCCGCCGCGAGCGGCGTGACGCAGGCGCGCACCGGACTGCCGTCGAGATGCACGGTGCAGGCGCCGCAGAGCGCCTTGCCACAGCCGTACTTCGTGCCGGTGAGGCCGGCGAGGTCGCGCAATGCCCAGAGGAGCGGCATCTGCGGATCGGCGTCCAGCTCGTGGCGCGCACCGTTGATTTCGAGGCTGGGCATGGCGCCGATGTTACGAGCTTGGCTATGCTCGCGGCAAAGGGGGGCGTCATGCAGTACGGCCGGTGGAAGGGATTCGTGGCAATGCTGGCGGTTGCGGCGATCGCGGTGGGCGCCGCCTGCGCCGGCGGCGCCGGCAAGGCGGATGCACGGGCTGCCGGGACCTTGCTGGTGGCGGGCGCCACGGGCGGCACCGGGCGCGAAGTGGTGGAGCTCGCGCTCGCGCGCGGGTTCAAGGTACGCGCACTCGTGCGCAACGAAGCGAAGGCGCGTGCGCTGTTCGGCGACCGGGTCAGTTATGCGGTTGCCGACCTGCGCGACCCCGCGGTCGTGCCGGCCGCCGTCGCCGGCGCCGACTACGTGATCTGCGTGCTCGGTTCCAACAGCCGGCGCGAGCCCGACAACAAGCCCGAGCTCATCGACTACGGGGCCGTGAAAGCGCTCGCCGAAAGCGCGCGTGCCGCGGGCGTGCGGCAGTTCGTGCTGCAGTCCTCCATGGGCGTCACCGACCCGGACCACATGCTCAACAAGATCCTCGACAACGTGCTCGCCTGGAAGTTGCGGGGCGAGAATGCGCTGCGCGCCGCGGGCGTGCCCTACACGATCGTCCGGCCAGGCGGGCTGAGCGACGGGCCGGCCGGCGTCGCCGGCTTCAAGGTCATGCAGGGCGACCCGAAGGTGCTGGGCCTGACTCCGCGCGCGGACGTCGCCGCCATCCTGGTGAACGCCCTCGGCCGCAAGGCGGCGCTCGGCAAGACCTTCGAGGTGGTCGGCGACGAACACGGATCGCCGCCCGACTGGGACCATTTCTTCGACGGGCTGCGCGCCGATGGGCGCTGACGCGGTCCGGCAGGACTCGACCCTCGCGCGCTTCCTCGCTCGTGTCGCGCGCGTCGAGGAGCGCGAGGCACCGGCTGTCGTCACGGCCTTCCTGCTTTTCTTCTGCGTGCTCGGCGGCTACTTCGCCGTGCGGCCATTGCGCGAGACGATCGCGACCATACTCGGCAGCGATCGCGTCGCCGATGTTTGGGTCGTCACCTCGATCGGTGCGGTCGCCATCGTGCCGCTCTACGGCTGGCTCGTCGGGCGCGTGCGCCGTTCGATCCTGATGCCCGCCATCTACGGCTTCGTCGCGCTCTCGCTGGCGGCCTTCGGTTTCGCATTCCGGGCGAATCCCGAGGATATGGCGGTCGGCGCCGCGTTCTATGTCTGGATCAGCGTGCTCAACCTGATGCTGGTATCGGTGTTCTGGAGCTTCCTGCTCGAGCTGTTCGACAGCGCGCAGGCAAAGCGGCTGTTCGGCTTCATCGCGGCGGGCGGCACGGCCGGGGCACTGGTCGGGCCGCTGCTCACCGACCTCACCGTGCAGCGCATCGGCAACGCCGGCGTGTTGTTCATCGGGGCGGGGATGTTCACCGGCGCGATCGTCGCGCAGCGCGTGCTGGTCGCCATCTGGAAGGCGGGCGGAGCGGGGCAGCCCGCGCCCGCGGATCGCGGCCTCGGCGGCAATCCGTTCGCGGGTTTTTCGCTCGTGCTGCGCTCGCCGTACCTGCTCATGCTCGCGCTGTTCGTCGTGTTGATTTCGACCGTCAACACGCTGCTCTATTTCGAGCAGCTCGACATCGTTCGCAACACGTTTACGGACGTCGCCCAACGCACGCAGGTTTTCGCGCGCATCGATTACGTGGTGCAGACGCTGACGGTGATCACGCAGGTCTTCCTTACCGGCCGGATCGCCGCCCATTTCGGCGTGCGAGCGCTGCTCGTCACGGTGCCGCTCGCCATGGTCGCGGGGTTCCTCTCGCTCGCGGCGATCGGCGGCTTCGCGCTCCTCGCCGCAGTGATGGTCCTGCGCCGCTGGGGCGAGTACGCCTTCATCCGCCCGGGGCGCGAGATGCTCTTCAGTCGCCTCGGCACTGAAGCGAAGTACAAGGCGAAGAACCTGATCGACGTGCCGGTCTATCGCGGCGCCGACATGTTGGTCGCACAGCTGCAGAATGCACTCAAGCAGGGTGGCTTGCCGGTCGCCGGCGTGGCGATGCTCGGCGCCGGTGCCGGGCTCGCCTGGGCGGGGGTGGGCTGGTGGCTGGCGAGGCGGGCGGAGGGCGGCGGGAGGCCGGCTGCGTGATGCGGGCTACGTGTGGCGGGCCAGTGGCGCGCTGATTCATCCGCTCCCTCGCTATCCGGGCGCGCCGCCCATGCCCGGCGCCCGCGTCCTACAGGGCGGCCGCCAGCGCCGCGTGCGCCGCGACCTCCTCAGCCACCATGACCGGCGCGGCTGTCGCGCCCGCGTCGCCCGGCAACGCGGCCAGCAGTTCTTCGGCGCTCGCGAATCGCAGGGCCGGTACTTTCGCAAGCAGGCGATCGACCAGGGGCTGCAGCGCGGCGTGCTCGGCGGGCAGTGCGGGAATGGGCGCCGACACATGCTCCTGCAGCACTTCGATGGCGGTCGCACCGGTGAAGGGCTTGCGACCGCTCAGCATCTCGAACAGCACCACGCCGAGGCTGTAGAGGTCGCTGCGCGCATCGAGCTGCGCGCCCTGTGCCTGCTCGGGGCTCATGTAGTAGGGCGAGCCGCGCAGCATGCCCGTGTGCGTGGTGGTCGATTCGGCACGCATGGCGCGCGCCAGGCCGAAGTCGATCAGCACGACTTCGTCGTTCTCGCGCAGCATCACGTTGGGCGGCTTCAAGTCGCGGTGCACGAGTCCCGCCGCGTGCACCACGGCGAGCGCGCGGGCGATCTTGCGCACGTAGTCGAGCGCGTCCGCGGCCGCCATCGGATGCTGCAGCCGCGACTTCAGGTCGCCGCGCGGGAAGTATTCCATCGCCAGGTACTCGAGGCCCGCGTGGATGCCATAGTCGTAGATGTCGATGATCGACGGGTCGTGGATCGAACTGAGCGCTTCGTATTCACGCGCGAACAGTTGCCGCGCGGCGCACGGCGCGTCCGGGTCCCCGGCCAGTTCCTCCTCGTCGGTGCGCGTGACCTTGAGCGCGACCAGCGAGTCGAGCTCGAAGCTCGTCGCGAGATAGACGACGGCACGGTCGGACTCCCCGAGGATGTCGAGGATCGCGTAGCGCGGAATCAGGTTGCGAGGCAGCCGGGCGCGGTTGGCATGCGCCGTGGCTGCGGCAGCTGCGCGGGGTGAGGCGACACCAGCCCGCTTGCGTGCCCGCTCGCTGTTGCGCCGGCGATCGACGAGCCGCAGCGCGATCTTGATCGACGTGCCGAGGCGCGCCGGGGTGAGCAGGTTCTTCGGCAGGTAGTCGCTCGCGCCGAGGCGCATCGCCCGCACCGCCGTGAGTTCGTTGCCGCCCGCGGCGATGGCGATGATCGGCGGCAGTTCGGTCTGGTCGCGCAAGCGCCGCAACCAGTCGAGGCCATCGGCCTCGGCGTCCTCGGGGCTGTCGCCGAAGTCCATGGCGAGCAGCAGCAGGTCCGTTTCGCGGAAGCTCACCTTGGCGCGGCGCCGCTCGAACTCCGGGATGCCGACGAACTCGACACTGGCCTCCGGCAGCACGGTGCCGACGTGGGCGCTGAGCCAGGCGCCGTAGCGGGCGTCGTCGTCGATGATGAGGATGCGCTGTGACATTCGCCCGGCGACCCTCATTTCAGGTCGAAGCGGATGCGCAGGCGGGCACGCTGCGGCACGGCGACGCCGTTGCGCTCGACCGGCTTGAAGCGCCAGCGCGCGAGCGCGTCGGAGGCGGCTTCGTCGAAGACCCCCGCGCTCGATGCGCCAACGACGCGTATGTCGACCACCGTGCCGGTGGGCGAGACCGTGAACTCGAGGTCCACCCAGCCCGCCTCGCCCCGCGCCTGGGCGTCGGCGGGATAGCGTGGCTCAACCATGCGGACCAGCTTGAGCTGGCCCACGGGGACGACGTCCGTCGCACGCGCGGCGCGAGCACGCTGCGTCGCGAGGTCGCGCTTCGCATTCGTCACTTCGGCGCCCGTGATGCCGAGCGCCTCCGCCTGGGCGATCCAGCGTTCCGCGCCGGGCAGGTCGGAGCGTGCCAGCGCAACCTGCGACTCGCGCATCATTTCCCTGCCGAGGGCGTCGCGCGCCGCGAGGGTGGATGGATGCTGCGGATCGGCCTCGCGCATCCGCAGGTAGACCGATCGTGCGCTGTCGTCGGCCGGCTCGACCAGGCGGTTTTGCCGCAGGCGCTCGGCAAAGGCCTGGCTGAGCGACGTGAGCGCCCTTGCCTTGCCTTCGATGCGGGCCGCTTCGAGGGTACGGCGCAGGCCCGCAAGGTCTTCGCGCGACACGCCACTCTCGCCGCCCGCGGCGATCAAGCGCTCGGCGGCGGCGAGATCGCTCGTTGCGATGGCGCCATTCGCTGCGTCGACGAGAGCGGCGCGCAGGGCGCGTTCCACCGGTTGCAGCGCCGCGCCCTGCGGCATGAGGGCACGCGCCGACTCGAGGTAGAAGCGCGCGTTGTCCTGCGCGGGTTCGAGCAGGGCGCCCGATTTCAGGCGCGCGTCGGCGAGCGCGAGGAAGTTCGCGGCTTCCTTCTCGATTTCCCGCTGCTGCAGATCGCGCTTGGCGGCGCCGAGCAACTCGGAACCGGTGGAGGAACCGCTCTCGAGCACGGCAATGGCGCGATCGAGATCGCCGCCCGCGGCGGCGCGGCGCGCGGTCGCCAGCAACTGGCGCTCGCGCTCCTTGGCGACCTGGGCCGCGAGGAACGCGACACGCGGCTGGTCGGGGCGCAGGCCGCGCGCGAAGTCCACGAGGCGTGCGGCGTCGTCAGGCCGTTCCGCAACGAGGGCCTGCTCGGCGGTGCCGAGCAGGCGGTCGACCACCGCGTCGAGCCCGGCGCCGGCGCGCGCGCTACCCGGCTCGCGCGCGAGCGCCTGCCGGTAGAGGTCCGCGGCGGAGTCGCCGGGAGGCGCGACGAGCGAACCACGCGCGAGGGCCGCATCCGCGCGCTCGAGCACGCCGAGGGTTTCAGGGTCGAGCTCGGCGGGCGCGGGCGCGCGGCCGGCTGCCTCGGCGACCGGCCGGGTCGCGCGGGACGTGGCGGCGGTTGGCGTCGCGTCGCGGTTGGCCAGCCACAGGCCGCCTGCGACCGCGATCGCGGCGACGACCGCGGCCAACACGAGCGGGGTGCGCGAGCGTGGGCCCGAAGGAGTGCGCACGGGTGGGGTGGGCGTGGCCGCTGCGATCGCCGCCGGGGCGGTGTCGCTACGGCGGAAGGCCGATTCGACGAACAGCTTGACGCGCTGCGTGGAGACCGGCTTGTGCAGGAAGCGGAACACGCTTCCGTCGGTGATCTGCGAGGCGAGTGCGCCCTGGTCGGCCACGGTCCCCGCGACCACGAGCACGAGGTCCGGGAACTGCGCCTTGAGTCGCGCGGTGAGTTGCGCGACCGGAAAATGGCTGGCGGCGCTGTCGATCAGGACCGCGCGGGTCAGGCTCGCGAGGAGATGGTCGCTGAGTGCGCCGTCGGTCGTCACGATGGAGACCTGGTGCTGCGCGTCCATGGTGGCGCGCAATGCCTCGATGAGCGATTCGTCGCGGGTGAAGGCGAGCAGGCCGGCGGGCGAAGGCATGGGGGCGCGGCCAGGCCGGTGGGCCGCCTCGTCACGGTTTCGTTGTGCAGGGCTCTCCGCCACGGCGCGCTCCGTAATATATGGAGCGGATTTACAGGGGTTTTGCGCAACATTCCGTGACGGCGGTCCTTCCCGGGGATTCCCTGGGCGTCGCGCGGGGCAGACAGCCGGAAACGCGAACCCTGTCACATCCTGGGCGGGCGGCTATCATCCGGCGATGCGCACCCCATTCCGCCTTGGCGAGGTATTCGTCCTCATCGCCGCCCTCGGCATGCAGGCCGCGGCGGCCGGTACGAGCGGCGCACAGGAACGCGCCGCCCTGGAGTTCCTGAACGCCGTGGCGTCGGGCAGCGCACAGGCTGTTGCACAGGCGCTGCATCCCGACGACCTGCATCGCCTGCGCGCGGCCATTACCGCACGGCTGCGCGCGGACGCGGCGGCGGGCGATCCCACGCTGCGCCAGCGCCTCTTCGGCGAAGCCTCGAACCTCGCCGACATCGAGCGCCTCACCGACGTCAATTTCATCGCGGCACTCGGTGCGCGGCTGCGTTATCCGGGGCGGCCGTTCTCGAAGCTGCAAGGCCTCGAGGCCGTGAAGGACGGTGAGCGCGTGCATGTCGTCGTCCGGGGCGAGCAGCCCGAGGGCCGCGGCAAGACGCGCGTCGTGACGCTCGTGACGCTGCTGCCCTATGGCAAGGAGTGGAAGGCAGCGGTCCCGGGCGAGATCGAGGCACAGGTCGAGGACCTGCTCGACGGCCGCAGCCCGGCCATCGGCATGGTGCCGCAGCGTGCCGTTGCGCCGGCCACGGGGGTGTCCGCCGCGCCGGGCGCGGCACCGCCCGCCGCGAACACGCCCCAGATCCTGTCGATGCTGTCGACCGCGACCGACACGCTGGTGGCCGGTCGCTGCGACGAGTACTACGGGCAATACATGAGCCCCGGGTTCCGCCGCTCGACCTCGGCCGCGGCGCTCGCCGCGCTGGTCAAGGGCTGCGAGCGCAGCGACTCGCAGCGCGAGACGCTGATCGCTGCGCTGCGCATCGTCCACGACTCGACGCCGGCCTACGATCGCGGCGGCAACCGCGCGAGCTATGACCTGACGGCGCGCGGCCTGCCCTACGATCGCTTCGTGCTCGAGCGCGTGGGCGAACGCTGGTACATCGCGGAATGACCCTCGCGATCCGGCCCGCGCAACCCGCGGATGCGCCGCTGCTGCTCGAGCTGATCCGCGGGCTCGCGAAGTTCGAGAAGCTCGAGCACGAGGTGGTGGCCACCGAGGCGCAACTCGCGGCGGAGCTCGCCGGGCCGCGCCCGGTGGTGCACGCGCTGATCGCCGAGCGCGACGGGCGCGCGGTGGGGTTCGCGCTGTACTTCTTCAGCTTCTCGACCTTCCTCGCCCGCCAGGGCCTCTATCTCGAAGACCTCTACGTCCTGCCTGAGGAGCGCAGCGCCGGCGCGGGGCGGGCCCTGCTCGTCGAATTGGCGCGCCGCGCGGCCGCGCGTGGCTGCGGCCGCATGGAGTGGTCGGTGCTCGACTGGAACACCGGTGCGCAGCGCTTCTATCGCAGCCTCGGCGCGCGGCCGATGAACGAATGGACCGTGTGGCGCCTCGATCGCGACGGCATCGCGGCACTGGGTTACGATGCCGGCTCGACGGAAAGGAGGACGGAATGACTGTCGCCAAGGTCAGCGAGATCATCGCGAGCTCGAGCAAGGGTTTCGACGACGCCATCGCCAGCGGCATCAAGCGTGCGACGAAGACGCTCAAGGGCGTCCAGTCGGCCTGGGTCGCCGATCAGGAAGTGCTCGTGAAGAACGACAAGGTGGTCGAGTACCGCGTGCGCCTGAAGGTCACTTTCGTCCTGAAGTAGGCGACCTACCCGGGCGGCGCGTATTCCTGCGCGCCCACCACGAGCATGCCGGGGCCACCGTGCACGCCGAGCGCCGCGCCGAGCGGCGTAAGGTAGGCCGATTCGATCGCCGGTACCGCGGCTTGCAGCGCCTCGAGCAGCCTGCGGCCTTCCGCTTCCGCGTCGGCGTGTCCCACGGCGATGCGGTAGGTGGCGTTTGCGCGCAGCCGCCGCGCGACGTAGCGCGCAAAGGCCGCCACGGGATCGCGCCGGCCGAATATCGCGCCGCCTGGGGCGATGCGGCCGTCGGCGTGGTTGGTCAGCACGGGCGAGCAGCGCAGCGCGCGCGACAACGTGCGCACGAACGCGGGAACCCGGCCGCCGCGCACCGCGTAATCGAGCCCCGCGAGCAGGCCCCAGGTCCAGGTCCTGGTACGCATCGCCTCGGTCGCGGCGATGACACGCGCGCCGTCGTAGCCCGCGAGTGCGCATTCCGCGGCGTACAGCGCAAGGAGGCCCTGGCCGAGCGAGACGTTGCGGCTGTCGAGTACCCGCACCTTGCCGCCGGGAATTCGCTCCGCGGCCCCCTTGGCCGCCGCATAGGTGCCGCTCACCCGCGCCGCCAGCGCGATGGAAACGACCTGCTGATAGTGTGAAGCGAGGAATGCGTAGAGGCGGCGGAAGTCGCCGGGCGGCGGCTGCGAGGTCTGCGGATGCACGCCGCTCGTGGCGAGTTCCCGGTAGAACTCCCGAGGGGAAAGCGTCACCTTGTCGAGGTAGCTGCGGCCGCCGAAATGCACGCGCGCGGGCACGACGTGCACATCGAGGCGCTCCAGCAGTTCCTCGGGCAGGTCGGCTCCAGAATCCGTGACGATGGCCGTGATCGCGCGTCCATGGTGTGCCGCGAGCGCCTGGCGATGCATGTCGTCGGCCTTCTCCCCCGCAAGCTCACCGAACTGCGCGGCGACCTCGAAGACCTTCGCCGGGTCGTTGGTGTGGATGTGGATGCGGGCCTTGCGGCGCGATCCTGCGACCACGAGGCTCGAGCCGAGCACGACGAGGGCTTCGCGCAACCGCCGCGGGTCGACGGTCTCGCCGCTCACCACGCATTCGGTGCAAAAGCGATCGGCGCCTTCGCTGCCGCCCGCCGCCATCGCCTCGCCCGGTTCGGGCGGCGGCAGGACGGTGTCATCGATCTCGCCCGTCTCGAACCAGGCGGACATGCCTTCGATGAGCGCGACGAAGCCGGCGGCGCCCGCGTCGACCACGCCCGCGGCGCGCAGCACTTCGAGGATGTCGCGCGTCTGTTCGAGCGCCGCGCGCAGCCGCGGCAGGGCGGTGCGCAGCAGCGACGGCACGCCCTGTGACGCATCGGCGGCAGCGAGCCGCTGCAGTTCAGCGGCAAACTCGCCGATGACGGACAGCAGCGTGCCTTCGCGCGGCTCGACGACCGCATCGCGTGCGTAGCGGGCGCCTGTCGCAAAGGCGGCCGCGCAGGACGCGGCGTCGAGGCTTGCGCGCTCCCCGGCCGAATCGGCGATGCCGTGCAGGAACTGCGCGAAGATGGCGCCCGAGTTGCCGCGCGCGCCGTCGAGGGCGGCATCGGCTGCGAGCACGAGCAGCGCGCCGGCGTGCGTGGTGCGCGCCCCGGCGAGCGCGCCGTGCACCGCCGACAGGGTCATCGCGAGGTTCGTGCCGGTATCCCCGTCGGGGACCGGGAACACGTTGATCCGGTTCAGGTGATCGGCGCTGGAGAAAACCCGCTGGATGCCGGCGCGCAGGGCGTCGCGGAGGACCGCGCCGTCGAGCGTTTCACTCGCGTTCAAGCTGGAACCGCGTTCCCCGGAAGCTCAGCACGACGCCTGTCGGCGTGATGGCCTCGACGCGCACGCCATCGCGCGTGGCATCTCCCTCGCGCAGCCGCTGCATGTTGACCAGCACGAAACGGTCCGCGGCTCGCGTGGCATAGACGTGCAGGTCGAGGTGCAGGGTGGGCAGCTGGCTCGCGAACGAAGCGGGCAGCTGTTCGACCGTGGGCGCGATGCTGCGATCCACGCGGACGTCCTCCGGCGCAGGCGTTGCAGCGTCTCCCTGTGCGACGGGCTCCCGCGCGCTGCCGGCCGGCAGCGCGGCCTCATGGTCGGCCGGATTCCCGGGCTCGTCGCCGGTGTCGGCCGCCACCGCCTCGGGCGCGGCTTGAGGTCGCGGCGGCAGCACGGGCGCGGCAGCCTGGGCCGCAGCGGCGGGCGCAATCGTGGGCGGAACCGCAGGGGGAGCGGCGGGCGGCTCCGGGGACGCCGGCCGCGCCATCGCCGGGGCCGCCGCGGCCACCGGCGCACGTGCGCGCGCCAGGAACCAGCCGAGTGCGACGAGGTTTACGAGCAGCAGGGCGCCCAACACGAGCGCCCATCCCGGCAGGCGACCCGCGCGCGGGGCCGCGCGGCGGATCTCGAACAGCGCCGGTCCCGTCTGGCGCTGCCGCTCGCTATCGGACTTCTTCAGCGCGTCGAGGATGAACGACATCGCTCAGCTCCCAGGTGCGGCCGTGACGAGGAGTGGCGTGCCAGCCGCGGGTGCCGCGGTGTCGAGCGCCAACTGAGTTTGCGGCCCGGCGATGCCGTCCACGTCGAGCCGCCGCCCGCGCTGGAAATCCTCGACCAGCTGTACGAGCGAGGCGTCGTACCGGTCGCTCGAATCGTCCCTTGCCGCGAGGCCCGCGAGGCGCTCGAGGTGGCGGCGCAGTTGCAGGACGCCTTCACCCGACATGCCGGGCGCGAGTGCCTTCACCGGCATCGCGACGGGCTTCCACAGCAGCACGAAATCGCCGAACCAGTAGCGCGCAAGGTCCGCGATGCGCACGCGGTGCTCCTTGCCGCCGATGTCGAGGCGTGCGTCGTCGTCGCCGAGCGCGACGAGCACGACCTGGTGGCTGGCGCCCCGGTCATCACCGAGCGTCAGGATGGCCGGGCGATTGAACAGGCGCAGCTGGGCAAACGAGCCGCGTTGTTCGACGCACTGCAGTCCGGCCTGCGCGGCCTGCGCGCAGCCGTCACCGGCGCCCGCGGTGTAACTCACGCCCCAATGCGCGAGCAGGCGCGCGTAGGCCGCCTCGGCACGGGTGGCACCGGCATCCTGGGCGAGCAGGCCCGCCAGCGATTCGGGCGCCGGCGCGGCCGGCGTTGTCGCGGACGCCATCGCCGGTTCGGCCGCGGCCGATCCCGCCACCGGCGCCTGCACGGCGGGAGCTGCGGCGGCGCGCACCTCGCCGGGCGCCGGCAACGCCGCGCGCGGGACCAGTCCCGCTCGCCACAGCGCGAGGCCCGCGAGGACGGCCACCGCGGCCGCGCCGGTGCCCGCGGCCCAGGGCAGCCAGCGCGGCGCGATGCGCCGGTCGAACACCTCGCCCGCCGAGCTGCGGATGATCGCCGCCGTGACGCGGTGGCGATCCTGCGTATAGGCGCCGAGCAGCGCGCGATCCGCGATCACATTGACGAGGCGCGGTATGCCGCCCGACTGGCGATGCAGTTCCGCGAGGGCTCCGTTCGTCAGGATGTCTGTCGTCGCACCTGCGACGCGCAGGCGATGCCGCGTGTACGCGGCCGTCTCCGCCACGGAGAGCGGATCGAGGTGATAGCGCCCGGTGATGCGCTGCGCGAGCTGGCGCAGCTCGGGGCGGGCGAGCATCTCCCGCAGTTCCGGCTGGCCGATCAGGATGATCTGCAGCAGCTTCTGGGTCGGCGTCTCGAGGTTCGTGAGCAGCCGCACCTGCTCGAGCACCGCCGGCTCGAGGTTCTGCGCTTCGTCGACCAGCAGCACGACGCGCCGCCCGTCGGCGTGCGCGCGCAGCAGGTAGTGGTTCAGGATGTCGACGAGGTCCTTCAGGCTCGCGACCGCGCGGTCGGGCAGGCCGATGCCGAGTTCCTCGCAGATCGTCAGCATGAACTCGGGCGCGGTCATGCGCGGATTCAGGATCAGCGCGACCTCGGCGTTCTTCGGGACCTGGCCGAGCAGCGAGCGCACGATGGTGGTCTTGCCCGTGCCCACCTCGCCCGTGAGCTGCACGAAGCCGCCCGCCTCGCTGACGCCGTACAGCAGGTGCGCGAGCGCCTCGGCGTGGCGTTCGCTCAGGTAGAGGTAGCGCGGGTCGGGCGTGATCGAGAAGGGCTTCTCGGCCAGTCCGAAGAACGACAGGTACATCGTGCCGTCCCTGGGGCCCTGGTCAGGCGACTTCGAACAGTCCCGCGGCGCCCATGCCGCCGCCGACGCACATGGTCGTGACGACATACTTCACGCCGCGGCGCTTGCCTTCGAGCAGGGCGTGGCCTACGAGGCGCGTGCCCGAGACGCCGTAGGGGTGGCCGACCGCGATCGCGCCGCCGTCGACGTTCAGCCGCTCGTCGGGAATCCCGAGCTTGTCACGGCAATAGAGCACCTGCACCGCGAAGGCCTCGTTCAGCTCCCACAGGCCGATGTCGTCGACCGAGAGGCCCGCGCGCTCGAGCAGGCGCGGCACCGCGAACACTGGCCCGATGCCCATCTCGTCGGGCTCGCAGCCCGCGATCGTGAAGCCGCGGAAAATGCCGAGCGGCGCGATGCCGCGGCGCTCGGCGAGCTTCGCGTCCATGACGACGCAGGCCGCGGCGCCGTCGGAGAACTGGCTCGCGTTGCCGGCGGCGATCACGCCGCCGGGGACCGCCGGCTTGATCTTCGCCACGCCCTCGTAAGTCGTGTCGGCGCGAATGCCTTCGTCCTTCGAGACGGTCGCTTCGCGCGTGCCCATCGACTGCGTCTTCGGGTCCGCCCAGGCCATGCTCACGGTGATCGGGGCGATCTCGGCCTCGAATCGCCCGGCGGCCTGCGCCGCCGCGGCGCGCTGCTGGCTCCGCGCCCCGTATTCGTCCTGCCGCTCGCGCGAAATGCCATAGCGCTTCGCGACATTCTCGGCGGTCGCGAGCATCGGCAGGTAGAGATCCGGCTTGTGCTCGCGCAGCCACGGCTCCTGGATCATGTGGCGGTTGGCCTCGTTCTGCACGCAGGAGATCGACTCGACGCCGCCGGCCACGACCACCGGCGTCTTCTCGAGGGTGACGCGCGCTGCGGCCATCGCGATGCTCTGCAGGCCCGACGAACAGAAACGGTTGATGGTGGTGCCGCCGGTCGTGACCGGGCAGCCGCCGCGCAGCGCGGCCTGGCGCGCGATGTTGAGGCCGTCGGCGCCTTCGGGATAGGCGCAGCCGAGCAGCACGTCCTCGACCTCGGCGGGCTCGACCCCGGCGCGCGCGATGGCTTGCTGAACGACATGGCCGGCGAGCGTGGCGCCGTGCGTGATGTTGAAGGCCCCGCGCCACGACTTCGTGAGCGGTGTGCGGGCGATGGAAACAATGACGGCGTCTGTCATGGCAGTCCCCGGAGTCAGCTGAAGGTCTTGCCCGCGGCCGCGAGCTTGGCGAGCGAACGCGCGGGCTCCCAGGCCTGGGGATCGCCGTGGCGGTTGCGTGCGAACTGCTTCATGCGGCGCACGACGACGTCCAGCCCGACGGTGTCCGCGTACAACATCGGGCCGCCGCGATGCGCCGGGAAGCCGTAGCCGTTCAGGTACACCATGTCGATGTCGGAGGCGCGCTGCGCGATGCCTTCCTCGAGGATTTTCGCGCCCTCGTTGACGAGCGCGTAGACGATGCGCTCGACGATCTCCGCGTCGCTCACCGCGCGGCGCTTCACGCCGATCTCCTTCGAGTAGTCGACGATCATCCGCTCGACCGCGTCCGACGGATACGCCGTGCGATCGCCCGGCTTGTAGTCGTACCAGCCGGCGCCGGTCTTCTGGCCGAAGCGGCCCTGCTCGCAGAGCCGGTCGGCGAGCCGCGAATAGATCACCATCGGCTTCTCGACGTAGCGGCGCTTCCTGATGGCCCAGCTAATGTCGTTGCCGGCGAGGTCGCCGACCCGGCACGGGCCCATCGCGAAGCCGAACTTCTCCATCGCGGCATCGATCTGCTTCGGCAACGCGCCTTCCTCGAGCAGGAAGAGCATCTGGCGGACGAGCTGCTCGAGCATCCGGTTGCCGATGAAGCCGTCACAGACGCCGGAGACGACCGCGATTTTCTTCATCGCCTTGCCGAGCTTCATCACGGTGGCGAGCACGTCCGGCGCGGTCTGCGCGCCGCGCACCACTTCGAGCAGCCGCATCACGTTGGCGGGGCTGAAGAAGTGCGTGCCGACCACGTCGCCGGGCCGGCGGGTGAAGCCTGCGATCCGGTTCACGTCGAGCGTCGAGGTATTCGTCGCGAGGATCGCGCCCGGCTTCATCACGGCATCGAGCTTCTCGAACACGGCCTGCTTGACCGCCATGTCCTCGAATACGGCCTCGACCACGATGTCGGCCTGCGCGATCGCGCCGTAGTCGAGCGCCGGTGTGACGAGCTTCAGGCGCGCATCGACGTCGGCTTCCGTCATGCGTCCCTTCTTGACGGCACTGCCATAGTTGCCGCGGATGGTCGCGAGGCCGCGGTCGAGCGCCTCCTGCTTCATCTCGAGCAGCGTGACGGGGATGCCGGCATTGATGAAGTTCATCGCGATGCCGCCGCCCATGGTGCCTGCGCCGATGACGGCAGCCCGGGCGATCGGGCGAACGGGCGTGGAATCCGGCACGTCGGCGATCTTCGCCGCGGCGCGTTCGCCGAAGAAGATATGGCGCAGCGCCTTCGACTCGGGCGAGAGCAGCAGTTCGTGGAAGCAGCGCCGCTCGGTGGCGAAACCTTCGTCGAATGGCTGGTTGACCGCGGCGGCCACGGCCTCCACGCACATGCCGGGCGCAGGGTAGGGGCCGGCCACGGCCTTGACCGAATTGCGCGCGAACATCAGGAAGCCTTCGGGGTTCGCGTGACGGACCTTCTCGTCGCGCACCCGCCGCGGCGGGCGCTTCTCCCTGATGAGTTTTTCCGCAAAGGCCACGGCGGCCTCGGCCAGGTCGCCCGCGACGACTTCGTCGAACAGCGGCGTGCCGGCGAGCTGCTGGGCGGGCACGATGCTGCCCGACACGATCATGTTGAGCGCGGCCTCGAGGCCGAGTGCACGCGGCAGGCGCTGGGTGCCGCCCGCGCCGGGCAACAGGCCGAGCTTCACCTCCGGCAGCGCGATCTGCGCGTCGGGCTTCGCGATGCGGTAGTGGCAGCCGAGCGCCAGCTCGAGGCCGCCGCCCATGCAGGCGCCGTGGATCGCGGCGACGACGGGCTTCGGGCTCGTCTCGTAGGCGGCGATCAGGGTGTGCAGCGTGGGCGGGGCGAGGGTCTTCGGCGTGTTGAACTCACGGATGTCCGCGCCGGCCGAGAAGGCGCTGCCGCTGCCGAGGAGCACGATCGCCTTGATGCCCGGCGAGCCGAGCGCCTTGTCGAGGGACTTCAGCAGCGATGCGCGCAACGCATGGCCCAGGCCGTTCACCGGCGGACTCGTCATCGTGATCACGGCGACCTTGCCGCGCTTTTCGTAGTTCGTCTCGCCCATGCGCGCCTGCTCCCCGAAGAAACCCGCTTCCCGCAAGCCATGCAGCCTATCGCCTGCCCTGCGTCTTGCCTATATGCCCATGCCCATTTTTCATTTGCCGGTCGCGGGGATGGGCCATACGCTAGCCGGTCGATCGGCCCGCGGGGCCGGATGGCCGAACAGGGGAGAGATGACGATGCATCCAGTGCGACGGGCGTCGCGTGCGGCTGCGGCATGTGCCGCGATGTGGCTGGTTCCGTGCGGGCCGGCCGCCGCGCTCGAGCGTACGCTCGATGAGGTGGTCGTCACCGCGCAGAAGCGCGCGGAGAGCGTGCAGGACGTGCCGATCGTCGTGACGGCCCTGTCGGGAGCCTTGCTGCGCGACAACGGTGTGCGCGATATCAAGGACCTCACGGTCCTGACGCCGGGCCTGATCGTTACCTCGACGGCGAACGAAATGAGCACCACCGCCCGCATCCGCGGCGTCGGCACGGTCGGCGACAACATGGGCCTCGAGTCTTCGGTCGGCGTGGTGATAGACGAGGTCTACCGCCCGCGCAACGGGGTCGGCTTCGGCGACCTCGGCGAGCTCGAACGCATCGAAGTGCTCAAGGGCCCGCAGGGCACGCTCTTTGGCAAGAACACCTCCGCGGGCGTGATCAGCGTGCGCACCGCGCAGCCGCAGGCCGGGCTCGGTGGCACGCTCGAGGCGATCGGCGGCAACCGCGGCATCGCGGAAGGCTCGCTCTCGCTGACCGGTCCGCTTGCGGGCGAACAGCTCACGGGCCGCATTTTCTACGGCTACCGCCGGCATGACGGCTGGCTCGACGTGGCCGCCCAGGCCCCTCGCGTGGCGCGGGAAGACGTGGACCGCGACGTCAACACGGCGCGCGGCCAGCTCCTCTGGAAGCCATCGGACGCCGTGCGACTGCGCCTGATCGCCGACTGGTCCGAGCGCAATGAGTCCTGCTGCCTCGGCGTGCAGCTGGTGGACGGGCCGAGCGCGGCCATCGTCGCCGCGATTTCGGGCGGAGGGCTCGCCAATCCGCCGCGGCCCTTCGCGCGCCGCGCCTTTGCCAATCGCGACACCCCGCAGGACATCCGTGATCGCGGTGTCTCGGCGCAGGCCGACTGGGAGCTGCCGGGCGGCACCACCCTCACCTCGATCACCGCCTGGCGGCACTGGGACTCGGAGATCGGCCAGGACGCCGACTTCAGCGGCGCCGCCCTGCTCTATCGCGACCCGAAGAGTTACGCCAACGCCTTCGAAACCCTGACGCAGGAGCTGCGCCTCGCGGGTGCGCGCGGACGGCTCAAGTGGCTCGTCGGCGGCTTCTATGCCGACGAAGACCTCGACTCCATCAACTCGATGCGTTTCGACAGCCAGTTCGAGCTGTATTACGGGCTCGCGCTCTCGGCCGGCATGGCGCCGGCGCTGATCCCGACCCTGTTCGGCCGCGCGCCCGGCACCTCCTATGCCACCGGCAACGGCTCGTTCGATCGCTATGAGCAAGGCTCGAAGAGCTGGGCGCTCTTCACCAACAATACCTATGCGCTGACCGAGCGCTTCGATCTCGGCCTCGGCCTGCGCTACACGAGCGAAGCGAAGGACCTCGATTCCCATTACACGAACCTCGGTACTGCGGCGTCACCGGCCGGCGCCGGCTGCGCCACCGCGCGCGCGCGCTACGCGATCATCTCGGCGTCCCTGCCAGCCGCGGCCCTGCCGGGCTTCTACGGACTCGGCTGCGCCACGTTCGCGGATCCGGCGTTCAACGATGCGCGCACGCGCCAGTCGCTCGACGAGGGCGAGTGGAGCGGCACCGCGAAGCTCATCTACCGCGCCTCCGACGACGTGATGTCCTACCTGTCGTACGCGCGCGGCTACAAGGCGGGCGGCTTCAACCTCGACCGCGAACGCATCGGCGGGCCGGTGACGGACTCGGTCGCAGATGCCGACACGGCGTTTGGCGCGGAAACGGTGGATTCGTACGAGATCGGCGTGAAGTCCGCCTGGTTCGGCAAGCGCCTCGCGCTGAACGGCGCCGTCTTCCACCAGCGCTACCGCGGCTTCCAGCTCAACACCTACAACGGCTTGCAGTTCATCGTCGCGTCGATCCCGGAGGTGACCTCGAAGGGTGTCGATCTCGACTTCCTCTGGCATGCGCCTGTCGCGGGCCTGACCCTGCAGGGCGGCATCAACTATGCGGACACCCGCTACGGCGGGTTCAATGCCGCGGCGGCGGGGGCCTCGCCGCGGCTGCCCGGCAGTACGCTGTCGTTCGCGCCGAAGTGGACGGGCGTGCTTGCCGCGACCTACGAGCATCCGCTCACGGCGAAGCTCGACTGGCGGGTGAACGTGGGCGCGAAGTACCTTTCGGACTACAACACCGGCTCCGACCTCAACCCGCTCAAGGCGCAGGACGCCTACGCGCTGCTCGACGCGCGCATCGGCATCGGCTCGCGGGACGACTCCTGGGCGCTCGAACTGTGGGGCCGGAACGTCACCGGCGAGGAGTACATCCAGGTCGGTTTCGATGCGCCGCTGCAGTCGGGCTCGATTGGCGCCTTCCTCGGCGATCCGCGCACCTTGGGCCTGGCGATACGGCTGAATTTCTGAGGGTTGCGGCGGCCGGGCGCCGCCCCCGCGGCGCTCAGCCGATCATCGGGTAGAGCACGTCGCCGAAGTCCTGCTCGGGGTGCTCCATCATGATCGCGATCACGAGCGGCACGAGCGTGCCGAGGATCGCGACGCCGTCGTTGATCTGCGCACGGTTGACTTGCCCGGCCCAGGTCGCGCCGCCGTGCACGAGCTGGTTGCGCACGACGTAGAGCCGGTCGAACACGATGCCGAGCACGCGGGCGGTGTCGCCGGCGAGGATGGCGCCCAGCGCGGCTTTCCTGCTGGCCGAGAAACCCACCTTCCAGCGCTCGCTGGAATCGTGCGTGCGCAGGGCATTCCAGAACGGGTCGAACGCAAAGCGGTTGCCGATCAGCGTACGGACGGGGCCGGTGAACTGATGGAAGAGCGCCTCGTGCAGGCGCCGGTCGCGATCGAGCACGACGAGCGTTTCGAGGAAGCCGCGCGCCCGGTCCCGCTCCGTCTCCTCGCGGCCGAACTCGCGGGCATAGGCGGCGTTGAAGGCGATCCATTGCAGCACGAAGCGGGTGTCTGCATCGTCGTGGATCTGCTCGGAGCGGATGAGCCAGCTCAGGGCCCGGTGGATGCGCAGGCGCAACGGCTCGGGATGGCCGGCCCGGATCTCCCGGTGCCGCGCTTTCAGCTCGAGTGCCGTGCTCCTTGCCGGGAGCGTTACCGTCGGGTCCCGCATCGGCACAGTATCGGCCAGGCTAGCGGGTCGCGAAAACCATGCCGGCGGCGAACAGCGCCAGGGTGCCGCCCAGCTTGCGCACCCACATTCCCCCCGCCAGCAGTTTTTCCGCGATGACGAATGCCGAAATTGCCGCGACCCAGGCGAGATCCATCACCCCGCCGACGAACAGCAGCGCCATCAGCAGCCAGCAGCAACCGAGGCAGTAGAGCCCGTGATGCAGGCCCATCACGCAGGCGCCCCAGGGGCCCGGGCGGTGGGCCGCCACGATGAACTGCGCGGGTCCGCGGCAGTGTGCGAGGCAGGCGGCCTTCACGGGCAGCCACTGATAGAGCCCCACGGCGAAGAGCAGGGCCGCGGTGCCGAGCGGCCGCACGCTCGCACCCATGTCGTCGATCCAGCCTGCGGCGATCAGCCCGACCTGCAGCGCGGTGGCCACGATCGAGAAGGCGAACCACGCGGCGAGGTAGCCCGCGAGGAAGCAGGCGCTGCGGCCGGTCGGCGCCGCGCCCTGGCCGCGGCGATTCACGCGATCGAAGAGCAGCACGGTCGGCGCGACCGAAGGGGTCATCATGCCCACCATCATCACGAACCACATCGTGAAGGTGTGGAGCGCGTAGTGGCGGGTGTACAGGCCGCCGCTCGTGGCGGGCATCGGCATCGGGGTGACGGACAGCCAGGCCCACGCGAGCGCGGCGAGCGCCATGAGGGCCGCGAACGTGACGAGGGTCGGGCGATCGGCCAAGCGCGGCTCAGGCCGCGCGCCCGTGCGCGACACCCGCGCCCGTCATGTCGAGGCGCGCGAAATGCGCGTGGCGGCCGTCCCAGCTGAGCGGGATGCTCGCGCCGATCAGGGTCTGCACCTTGCCGCTTGCGCTGTCGGCGCGATCGTACTCGAATCCCTCCGGCAGCACGATCTGCGCGCGGACGGGAGTGCCGGTCACCGGGTTGCGGATCGGCTCGACGCGCGCCTCGAAGAGGCCCTCGACCTCGACCCGTGCGGTGCGCGCCTCGAGGTCCGCCTCGAGGTGGATCGGCCTGAAGATCGGTGCGTGCACTTGCGCAAAGGTGCTTGCGAAGACATTGAAAATGGTTGCGCCGGGTTCGGTTTCCTCGCCCGACATGATCTTGAGGAGGGCGTCGCGCTGCGCGTTGTCGGCCCGCACATCGACGATCGGCTGTGCCTGCCCCCCGCCCATGTGGATGGCCTTCGGCCAGGCGAACAGGCCGCCGAAGGCGAGCCCGTCGAGCCGCACCTCGCCGAAGTGCCCGCGATCGATCCGGAAGAAGACGCCTGCCTGGCAGTGGCTGTGCGTCGGCGGCGACATGAACTGGCAGGGGCAGCCCCAGGCACAGTTGCAGTTGGTGACGTCGTATCCCTGGATGCGCCAGTCGACTCGAGACATGGTCCTTCTCCTCGAGTGCAGAGGGGCGATCCTATGCTTCGCGTCAGCCGTTCGCCACCTGTGGCTCGGGGAGGTCCTGCAGCACGGCCTCCGGCGCGGCGGTGAGGGAAGGCTGCTTCGCCAGCAGGGGGATCGGCCCGTCGCCGTGCAGGCGCTGGCCATTGTTCTCGAGCCAGCGCTCGATATGGCGGCGGAAGCGCGCCACGGCCTCGGCGCGCAGCTTCGCGAGGGTCTCCTCGCCGCCCAGCTTTTCCTGGGTCGCCGAGACCTGCCACCACCATTGCAGGCGATCGAGCCGCTCACCGTCCCGGTAGGGCAGCGTGATGGTGAAACGCCGGCCGGTGCGCGTTTGCGCCGTTTCGGCGTGGGCGAAATAGTCCTCGAGTGCGCGGGGCAATTCGACGTGCGACATCCGTGTGTCCGGAAGGCAACAGGATTGCCTCCATCATGCCTCAATTGCGGAAGCGCGATCCAGCCCTTCAGGCGATGAGATAGCCGCCGTCGACATTCAGTGCCACGCCGGTCGTGTAGCTCGCGGCCGGCGAGACGAGGTACAGCACGGCGCCCGCCATTTCGTCGGGCTGCGCGACGCGACCCATCGGCACGTGGGGCAGCACCTTGTCGAGCACGACCGGGTTGCGCGTGAGCGCCGCGGCGAACTTCGTGTCGGTGAGGCCGGGCAGCAGCGCGTTGACGCGGATGCCCTGCGGCGCGCATTCACGCGCAAAAGCCTTCGTCATCGAGATCACCGCCGCCTTGGTGATCGAATACACGCCCTGCAGCGGGCCGGGGATCACGCCGTTGATCGAGGCGACATTGACGATGCTGCCGCCGCCGCCCTTCGCCATCAGCTTCGCGGCGGCCTGCGACATGAAGAAATAGCCGCGGATGTTGACGTCCACGGTCTTCTGGAAGGCTCCGGGGTCGATCGAGGTGATCGGGCCGAAGTGCGGGTTGGTCGCGGCGTTGTTGACGAGGATGTCGAGCCGGCCGTGCGCGGCCTCCACCGCCGCGAAAACCTTCCCGATCTCCGCCAGTTCGCCGATGTGGCAGGAGAGCGCCGTGGCCTCGCCGCCCGCTTCCCGGATCGAGGCGGCCACGGCCTCGCAAGCGTCCTGCTTGCGGCTCGAGACGATCACCCGCGCGCCCGCGGCGGCGAGCGCGCGCGCGATCGATTCGCCGATGCCGCGCGAGGCGCCGGTCACGAGGGCGACGCGGCCCGACAGGTCGAACGAAGGCGCCGTATTCATGGGGAAATCGTAGACGAGAAGGGTGCCGGGCTTTCGGATTTTCGGCTATTGCGTTGCATTGTCGCGCAATGGCCGAAAATCCCGCACCCGGCCTACTTCCTGAGCCTGCTCGCCCGCGTGAGGCCGGCTGCCCCGAAGCGGCGGCGGATGGCATCGACCGTCGCATCGAGCGGCGCGGGCTGCGGCACGCTACCCGGGGCAAACAGGTCGAGCTGGGTCGCGGGCGCCAGATCGGACACGCCAACGCCGAGCAGTCGCACGCGGGCGCGCGGCTGCTCGCCCCGCCAGCGACGCAGCAGGTCGCAGGCCGCGCGGCCGATCACGCGGCTGTCCTGGGTCGCAGGCTCGAGCTGCTGCTGGCGCGTGAAGGTCGCGAAGTCGGCGCGCCGCACTTTCACCGCCACGCAGCCCGCGGCGAGCTGCTTCGCGCGCAGCCGCCCGCTCGCGCGGTCCGCGAGCGCGAGCAGCTCCGCCTCCATGCGGGCCGGGTCGGCGAGGTCGGTGTCGAAGGTCTCCTCTGCGCTGATGGAGAGGTCTTCGCGCTCGGCGAGCACCGGCCGATCGTCGATGCCGGCCGCGCGCTCGCGAACGCGTTGCGCATCGCGCCCGAAGAGCGGCCGCAACAGCGCGTCCGGTGCGCGCCGCAGTTCGCCGAGCGTCGCGAGGCCCGCCCGCTCGACCTCATCGCCCTTCTTGCGCCCGAGCCCCGGCAGGCGGCGGATGGACAGCGCCTCGAGCCTCGCGGGCAGCGCCGCGGCGGGGATCACCGTGAGCCCGTCCGGCTTTTCGAGGTCGGAAGCGATCTTCGCAACCAGCTTGTTCGGCGCCACGCCGACCGACGCGGCGAGCTGTGTGCGCTCGCGAATTGTCGACTTGATCCAGCGCGCGATCGCCACTTCATCACCATGGAGCGCGCGACTTGCGGTCACATCGAGGAAGGCCTCGTCGAGCGACAGGCCTTCGACCAGCGGCGTCACCTCGTGGAATACGGCGAACACCTCGCGCGACACGTCCTTGTAGTGCGCCATGCGCGGCGTGAGGCACACCGCCTGCGGGCACAGCGCGAGCGCCCGGCTCATCGGCATCGCCGAGTGCACGCCGAAACGGCGCACCACATAGTTCGCCGCGGCCACGACGCCGCGGGCGCCCGTGCCGCCAACGATCACCGGGCGGCCCTTCAGCGAGGGGTCGTCGCGTTCCTCGACCGACGCATAGAACGCGTCCATGTCGACGTGCAGGATCGCGCGTTCGCGCGCGGCGACCATCAGAGTGTCGCGACGCTGTAGAGGATCGTGATCACCGCGAGGACCGTGCTCGCGGTGAGGTACACACCGCCCAGGACCAGGTACTTGGCGAGCGTGCGCCGGCGGCCCTGGCCGTAGAAGACGCGCATCGCGCGAAACAGGTACCAGGCGAGCCAGAGGAGCGCGGCGGCGGCCAGTAGCAGGACCGGGAGCTCGCCCGGCAGCAGCCAGAACACCGGCACGAGCAGCGTGCCGAGCAGGAAGACCATCGCGTGGCTGTGGATGAAGAACAGCAGGTGTTCGACGTAGTAGCGGCGCGGCCGCCAGTACAGCAGCAGCATGAAGGCGGCGATCAGGGGCAGCAGGAAGAACATCGCCCGCGGCACGTTGTGCAGGAACGCGCGACCGAGCGCCTGCTTGTCCGCAAGTGTCTTCTTGCACCCGGCGGTGAGCCGCGGCTGGATCCAGGCCTGGCCGGGCCCCTCGTAGGACAGGCCATCGCAGTAGACGCCCGGTATCGGCGTCTCGCCGGCCGTGGCTTCGGGCCCGGGGCTGGTCTCGCGTGCGCGCTGGGCCTCGAGCGCCCGCTGGGCGATCGCGAGCGCCGCCTTGCGCTCCGGGCCCAGGCCCGGCTCCACCTCCCGGGATGCCACCCCGGCAAGCCGCGCTTCGATGCTCTCCTCCTGCCGGGGCGTGACGTCGATCCGCACGATCTGCAGGTCGGGCACCAGCGCAAGCACGAGGAAGAACAGCAGGCTCACGACGATGTAGAGCCGGAACGGCGGCAGGTAGCGCTGGCGGCGCCCCGCGAAGAACTCGCGCGTCAGGAAGCCGGGCCGCACGAGCAGCGGCCAGAGCGTCTTCCAGACGCGCGAATCGGCGTGCGTCAGGCCCTCGAAGGCTTCCGCGAGGAAGTGCCCGAGCGAATGCACGTGCCGGTCGTCGCGCTGGCCGCAGGTCGCGCAGAACGGGCCGGTGAGCGATGCGCCGCAGTTGAGGCAGCGCGCGGCTGCGTCGTCGGGAGCTGCATCCGCGGCCTCGTTCACGCGCGGCGGACTTCGGCGGTGGGCGCCTCGCGGCCGGGCTGCGCCTGCACGCCGAGTTCATGCGGCGCGAAGTCGTCGACATTGATCAGGTGCATCACCTTGCGATCGTAGTCGCGCAGCAGCGCCGCTTCCGTCTCCGAGAGGATGCCGAGCGCGAGGCCCTGTTGCACCTGGCCCGGCAGGTCGAGCGCGGTGATCCGGCCCGTCTTCACGCCCTCGACGCGCAGGCGCTTCTCGAGCGGTTCGGCCGTCTGCGACATCACCAGCGCTTCCTGCAGCAGCCCGAGCGCATTGCCGGGTTCGAGCGTGCGATAGACCGATTCGCACAGCCGGTCGCGCGTATCGGAGGGCATCGACACGAGTTCGGCGAGCTCGCGGCCGAGCCGGTCGCCGGGGGCGAAGTAGGTGAGGCCGCGCGGGAAGATCAGCGCGCGCATCACGCCGGCGAGGAACGCATTGGGGAAGTTGCGCAGGAAGCCGTGCAGCTGCTCCTGCGCGGTGTACAGCAGGTCGCGGCAGGCCCACTCGACGATCGGCAGGTCGGCCTCGGGCTTGCCCTGGTTCTCGTGGTGCTTCAGCACCATCGAGGCGAGGTACATGCACGAGAGCACGTCGCCGAGCCGTGCCGACAGGCTTTCCTTCTTCTTGAGGTAGCCGCCGAGCGTCAGCATCGCGACGTCGACGGCGAAGGCGAACGAGGCGCTGAAGCGCACGATGTGCTGGTAGTAGCGCGCGGTCGGGCCCTGCACGGGCTTTCTCGTGAAGCGCGCGAGGGTGAGCGCCATGACGAGCGAGCGCACGGCATTCGAGATCGCAAAGCCCATGTGGCCGAAGAGTGCGCGGTCGAACTCGTCGACGCCGGCCTTGCGGTCCGGGTTGCGCGCCGCGGTCATCTCGCGCATCACGAACGGATGGCAGCGGATGGCGCCCTGGCCGAAGATCATCAGGTTGCGCGTCAGGATGTTCGCGCCCTCGACCGTGATCGCGATCGGCACCGACTGGTAGCCGCGCGCCAGGTAGTTGTTGGGCCCGAGCATGATGCCCTTGCCGCCCTGCACGTCCATCGCGTCGTCCGCGACCTGCCGGCCCATCTCGGTCACGTGGTACTTGAGCATCGCCGCGGGCACCGAGGGCTTCTCGCCGCCGTCGATCGCGCCTGCTGTCACCGAGCGGCCGGCGTCCATGATGTAGGTGTAGCCCACCATGCGCGCGATCACGGCCTGCACGCCCTCGAACCTGCCGACCGGCATGTTGAACTGGCGGCGGATGCGGGCGTACGCACCGGTCGCGAACACGCCCGCCTTCGCGCCGCCCGTGGCGTTCGACGGCAGCGAAATGCAGCGGCCCACCGAGAGCTGCTCGACCAGCATGCGCCAGCCCTGGCCGATCATCTGCGTGCCGCCGATGATGGTGTCGAGTGGCACGAACACGTCGTGGCCCTCGATCGGGCCGTTCTGGAACGGGATGTTGAGCGGGAAGTGGCGCCGGCCGATCGAGATGCCCGGCGTGCCGCGCGGAATGAGGGCGCAGGTGATGCCGAGGTCCGCCTCACCGCCGAGCAGCCGGTCCGGGTCGAACATCCGGAAGGCGAGCCCGACGACGGTCGCGATCGGCGCGAGGGTGATGTAGCGCTTGGAGAAGTTGAGCTTGAGGCCGGTGATTTCCTGGCCCTGCCACATTCCCCTGCAGACGACGCCGGTATCGGGAAGCGAGGCGGCGTCCGAGCCGACCCTTGGCCCGGTGAGCGCGAAGCAGGGAATCTCCTCGCCCCGCGCAAGGCGCGGCAGGTAGTGGTCCTTCTGCTCCTGCGTGCCGTAATGGTTCAGCAGCTCGCCGGGTCCGAGCGAGTTCGGCACCGCGACCGTCGACGACGCGGTCGTGCAGCGGCTCGCGAGCTTCGCGAGCACGCAGGAATGCGCGTAAGCGGAGAACTCGAGGCCGCCGTACCTCTTCGGGATGATCATCGCGAAGAAGCCCTTCGCCTTGATGAAGTCCCACACGGCGGGCGGCAGGTCGCCGCGCACGTGCGTGATGTCCCAGTCGTCGAGCATGCGGCACAGCTCGTCGCAGGGCCCGGCGAGGAAGGCCTGCTCCTCGGCCGAGAGCTGCGGCGGCCGGGTCGCGAACAGCTTGTCCCATTTCGGCGCGCCGGTGAACAGCTCGCCGTCCCACCACACGGTGCCCGCCTCGAGCGCCTCGCGCTCGGTCTGCGACATCGCGGGCAGCATGCGCAGGTAAGTCTTCATGAACGGGCGCGTGACCAGCGCCTTGCGCAGCGGGCGGAACGTGAACAGCCACAGCAGCGCGAGCATCACCCAGAGGATGCCTTTCCAGATCCCGGCCGGGTGCCCGTACACCGTGTAGGCGGCGAGCAGCACGGTGAAGGTGGCCGCGAACGCCACCAGCGACAGGCGCTTGTAGGCGAGGAACAGGATGGCCGCGATGAACAGCAGCGTGATGATGCCGCCCACCTGGGTGACGGCGAGCGCCGCGGCCGCGACCAGCAGGAACGTGATGAGCACACCCAGCATGGAACGCCTCCCGCCCTACTTGTCGATCTTCGTGATCTTCGATCCTTCGAATGTCAGGTTGTACATCAGTCCCTTCCCGGAAAAGATGAAACCGATGATCGGCTTGCGGGCGGTATCGGTGTCGATCGAGCCGCCTGCGCCGAGCGTGGCGAGCGCGACGCTGCCGTCGACGCCCGCCTTCCAGCCTTCGCTGTCGCGGAATTTCCCCAGCGCATCGGCGGTCATGAACAGGATGATCTCGCTGCGCGCCTGCGCGCCGAGCTGCAGGCCGATCGAGGCGGCGGCGATGTTGTAATAGCCGACCGTGCGGCCGCCGACCTGCAGCGCGCCCTCGCCGTACTCGCCGCCGACGCCGATGCCGGCCTTGATGACCTTCGGGAAGACGAGTACGCCGTGCGCCTTGGCCGCGAGCTCGGCGCCCGCCGAGGTGTGCTTCGCGAGTTCCGCGCGCGCCTCCTTCACCTTCGCGTCGAGTTCGACCTTCGAGTCGGCCCAGGCGTGGGATGTGGCGAGTGCGGCGAGGCACACGGCGGCGAGCAACGTCTTCATGCAAGCAACTCCTTGACTCCGTCGCGCTCCTCGCGCAACTCGGCGAGTGTAGCGTCCATCCGCTTGCGGCTGAACTCGTCGATCGGGAGGCCCGGCACGATCTGGTATTCGCCGTTCTTCGTGGTCACCGGGTACGAATAGATGACACCTTCCGGGATGCCGTAACTGCCGTCGGACGGCACCGCCATGCTGAGCCAGTCGCCGGTCGCCGAGCCGCGGAACCAGTCGCGCACGTGGTCGATGGCCGCAGAGGCGGCCGACGCCGCGGACGAGGCGCCACGCGCCTTGATGATCGCCGCGCCGCGCTGCTGCACGACCGGGATGAAGCTGCCCTCGAGCCAGGCCTGGTCGACGAGCGACTTCGCCGGCTTGCCGCCGACCAGCGCGTGCGACACGTCGGGGTACTGGGTCGCCGAGTGGTTGCCCCAGATGATCATGCGCTGGATCGAGTTCACGTGCGTGCCGGTTTTCTCCGCGAGTTGCGACAGCGCGCGGTTGTGGTCGAGGCGCGTCATCGCGGTGAAATTGCGCGGATTGAGGTCCTTCGCGTTCGCGCGGGCGATCAGTGCATTGGTGTTCGCGGGATTGCCGACCACCAGCACCTTCACGTTGCGGTCGGCCGCTTCGTTGAGCGCCTTGCCCTGCGCCGAGAAGATCTGCGCGTTCGCGAGCAGCAGGTCCTTGCGCTCCATGCCCGGGCCGCGCGGTCGCGCGCCGACGAGCAGCGCCGCGTGACAGTCGCGGAAGGCCACCTTCGCATCGTCCGTCGCGACGATCTTCTGCAGCGTCGGGAACGCGCAGTCCGACAACTCCATCAGCACGCCCTGCAACTGCGGCAGCGCCGGCGTGATTTCAAGGAGATGCAGGTTGACAGGCTGGTCCGGCCCGAAGAGGGCGCCGGAGGCGACACGGAAGGCGAGGGCATAGCCGATCTGGCCGGCGGCACCGGTGATCGCGACGTTCAAGGCAGTTTTCATGGGGACTCCGCGGAAAGAGGGCGCAGATTCTACAGAAATCAATCAGTTACGTAAAAGCGCATTCAGGTGTTGACACTGAACTAGTGTTGTAGTTATATATAACACCAAGACGAAGGCCGATTGCAGGGTGCAACGGCCAGGACAGTAGACACCAAGGAGACTGACATGAGCACCTCGACCCAGAACTTCACGGTTGCCCTCGGCGCTGCGGTCATTGCGATCGTGCTGACGGTGGCTTCCAGCCTCACCTTCGTGAGCTCGACCCAGGTGGCCCGGGTGGTGGTGGACGCGCCCCAGGCCATCCACCTCGCCGCGAGCAAGTAAGGCGTTCTGCTAGATTAGCCCTCTACAGCACGGCAACCGCCATGTCTCAGGAGTTCTCGGGCAGCATGGATCCGCAGTGGGACGACAGCCAGCCGATCTACCGCCAGTTGCGCGACCGCGTCGTGGCGATGATCCTGGAGGGCGTCCTGAAGGAGGGCGATCCGCTGCCCTCGGTGCGGAACGTGGCCGTCGAGTTCCGCCTGAACCCGCTGACCGTGCTCAAGGGCTACCAGCAGCTCGTCGACGAGCAGCTCGTGGAAAAGCGCCGGGGCCGTGGCATGTACGTCAATGCCGGCGCGCGCAAGGCGCTGATGAAGGACGAGCGGCAGCGTTTCATCGAAGACGAATGGCCGCGGGTCTACGCGACGATCCAGCGGCTCGGGTTGTCGACGCAGGAGCTGCTTGCCGCGACGCCCGCCCCGACGCAAACGCTGTCGCCCGCAGGGAATGACGATGACAAGCACGAGTGACACTCCGGTGATCGCGGCGCGCGGGCTCGCCAAGTCCTACGGCAAGCTGCGCGCCCTCGACGGCGTCGATTTCACCGTCGGCGCGGGCCGCATCGTCGGCCTGATAGGCCCGAACGGCGCCGGCAAGACGACCGCGCTCAAGGCCATCCTCGGCCTCGCGCAGTTCGACGGCGAGTTGAGCGTGCTGGGCCGCAACCCCTCCACGGCGCGCGATGCGCTGATGCAGGACGTGTGCTTCATCGCCGACGTCGCCGTGCTGCCGAAATGGCTGCGCGTCTCGCAGGCGCTCGACTACGTCGCGGGCGTCCATCCGCGCTTCGACCGCGCGCGCGCCGAAGGCTTCCTCAAGACAACCGACATCCGCATGAAGAGCCGCGTGCGCGAGCTTTCGAAAGGCATGGTCACGCAGTTGCACCTCGCGCTGATCCTCGCGATCGATGCGCGCCTGCTGGTGCTCGACGAACCGACCCTCGGCCTCGACTTGCTCTTCCGCCGCCAGTTCTACGACACCTTGCTGAACGACTACTTCGACAAGGACCGCACGATCCTGCTGACGACCCACCAGGTCGAGGAAATCGAGAACCTGCTGACCGACGTGCTGTTCATCCAGCACGGCCGGATCGTGCTCGACAGCGCCGTCGAGAGCCTCGGTGAGCGCTATCGCCAGCTCACCTGCGCGCCCGGCGAGGTCGAGCGCGCCCGCGCGCTGCAACCCTTCCATTCGCGCGAGGTCTTCGGCCGCACCGCGCTGTTCTTCGAGGGCCGGTCCGACGCGGAACTCGCGCCGTTCGGCGAGCTGCGCACGCCTTCGATCGCGGACCTGTTCGTCGCCAAGATGCAGGGAGCGACTCCTTGAACACCATGCCGATCCTGATCCGCCGCGAGTTCTGGGAGCACCGCGCCCTGTGGGCCGCGCCGCTCGCGATGGCGGTGATCCTGGTACTGATCGCGATCTTCGGTCATTTCGAGATGGCGACCATGACCGCGCTCACCACGGAGCAGGCGCGCGCCATCATGGGCGTGACCGTGTGGGCCATGAGCCTCGTGCTCTTCCTGATCGCGGGCATCGTGCTGTCCTTCTACCTGCTCGATTGCCTGTACGCGGACCGGCGCGACCGCTCGATCCTCTTCTGGAAGTCGCTGCCCGTGTCGGACGCGGCCACGGTGCTCGCGAAGTTTGCCGTTGCGATCGTGGTCGTGCCGCTCGGCGTGTTCCTGCTCGCGCTCGTCACCGACCTCGCGGTGCGCGGCATCCTCACGCTGCGCACAGGGGCCGGGCTCATGGTCGAACACTTCCCGTTGTGGGACGGCTGGGCCTGGCTGCAGACCCAGGCCTTGCTCGCGCTGCTGCTCGCGGCGTCGCTGCTCTGGTACTCGCCGCTTGCGGCCTATCTGCTCATGGTGTCCGCCTGGGCCCGCCGCAACGTGATGATGTGGGCGGTGGTCCCGCCGGTCGTGCTGGCGCTCGTAGAGCGACTCGCGATCGGCAGCTCGCATGTACTCGGGTTCCTCTCCGATCGCCTGGAGCCCGCTTTTCCGGCCATGGCGGGCGTCGAGGCGCAGGTCCGTGCCTCGATGGTGACGCTGCACCGCGACCAGATCGTGTCCATGCCGCGCCTGTTCGAGCAGCTCGACGTGGCGCCGATCTTCCTCAATATCCAGATGCTGCTCGGGCTCGTGGCGACCGCGGCCCTGCTCTACGCCGCGATCCGGCTGCGGCGCTGGCGCGACGACGGCTGAGAGTCGCTGGCCGCCGGTCAGCGCACCTGTGCGCCGCGCACGACCGCGGCGGCCGCGGCGCGCGCCTTGGCCCGCGCGGCGTCGATCGAAGCGCCGCGCGCGAGCGCCACCCCCATGCGCCGATGGCCCTGCACCTCGGGCTTGCCGAACAGGCGCAGTGCCGTGTCGGGCTCGGCGAGCGCCGCCTCGATGCCCTGGAAACGGATGTCGCGGCCGTTGCCGTCGAGCAGGATGGCGCAGGATGCCGACGGCCCGTGCTGCGCGACGTTCGGGACCGGGAGCCCGAGGATCGCGCGCACATGAAGTGCGAATTGCGACAGGTCCTGGGAAATCATCGTCACCATGCCGGTGTCGTGCGGGCGCGGCGAGACTTCGCTGAACCACACCTCGTCGCCGCGCACGAACAGCTCGACCCCGAAGATGCCGCGGCCGCCGAGCGCATCGGTCACTGCGCGCGCGACCTGCTGGGCGCGTGCGAGGGCCACGGCGCCCATCGGGTGCGGCTGCCAGGACTCGCGGTAGTCGCCTTCTTCCTGCAGGTGGCCGATCGGCGCGCAGAACGCCGTACCGCCCGCGTGCCGGATCGTGAGCAGGGTGATCTCGTACTCGAAATCGACGAAGCCCTCGACGATCACGCGCCCGGCGCCCGCGCGCCCGCCCGACTGCGCGTACCGCCAGGCCGCGTCGATCTCACTGCGGCTGCGCACGAGGCTCTGGCCCTTGCCCGAGCTCGACATGACCGGCTTCACGACGCAGGGCAGTCCGATGGCTGCGACGGCCGCGCGGTAGTCCTCGGCGGTATCCGCGAAGCGGTACGCGGAGGTCGGCATCCCCAGGTCGTCGGCCGCGAGGCGGCGGATCCCTTCGCGGTTCATGGTGAGGTGCGCCGCGCGTGCCGTCGGGATCACCGCCTGGCCAGCCGCCTCGAGCGCCAGCAGCTCGCTGGTCGCAATGGCCTCGATCTCGGGCACGACGAAGGCCGGGCGCTCCTGCTCGATCACGGCGCGCAGCGCCCGCGCATCGAGCATGTCGATCACATGGTGGCGATGGGCGACCTGCATGGCCGGCGCGCCGGCGTAGCGATCGACGGCGATCACCTCGACGCCGAGGCGCTGCGCCTCGATGGCGACCTCCTTGCCGAGTTCGCCGGCGCCGAGCAGCAGCAGGCGGGTGCCGGAGGCGCCGTTGGGGGTGCCGAGGGTCGTCAAGGCCGGATTCCGGTCGTCATGCGGGCAGTTTGCCGGTTAGACTTTTCCGATGCACCTCTCCGCGGAGCACTCGGACGGACGCCTGACGCTGCGCCTCCTCGGGGAGTGGCGGGCGAGCGCGCTGCCTGATATCCGTGCCGAGCTGGCGGCCGTGCCGCTGCACGACGCACATGAAATCGCGGTCGACGCCCGGGGCGCGCAGCGCCTCGATCTCTCGGGCGCCTGGCTGTTGCGCGAATTCCTCGACACGGCGGCCGCCGGCAGCGCGCGACGGGTGGGATTCGTCGGCGATCCGCCCGCGCAGCTCGCGCTGATCGACCGCACGCGCGCCGGGGAAGCCGCCGCCGCCGCATCGCCCCCCGGGAGCGCCGACGAGCAGTCACCCATCGTGGCCGTCGGGCGCACGGCGGTCGGGCAGTGGCGCGGGCTTGCGGACGGGCTCGATTTCCTCGGGCGCATCACCGTGCAGGCGGCGCGCGCCGGCGGCAGCCTGCGCCGGCTGCGCCCCATCTCGGTCGCGCGCCATGTGTACGAGACCGGCATCACGGCGATCCCGATCGTTGCGCTGATCGCCTTCCTGATCAGCGTGATCATCGCCTACATGAGCGCGCAGCAGCTGCTCAACTTCGGTGCCGAAATCTACGTCGTCGACCTCGTCACGATCGGGGTGCTGCGCGAGCTCGGCGTCCTGCTCACCGCGATCATCGTCGCGGGGCGGTCGGGCAGCGCCTTCGCGGCGGAAATCGGCGCGATGAAGCTCAACGAAGAAGTCGACGCCCTCACGGCGACCGGGGTCGAGCCGGTCGAGGTGCTGGTGCTGCCGCGCGTGCTCGGCCTCGTGATCGCGCTGCCGTTGCTGACCGTCATCGCCGACGGTGTCGGCCTGGCCGGTGGCGCGCTGCTGTGCAAGTGGCTGCTCGACATGCCGATCATCCAGTATTTCGCGCGCGTCGAGGATGCGATATCCGCGACCACCTTCTGGGCGGGGCTCGTCAAGGCGCCGGTGTTCGCCGTGCTGATCGCGACCGCCGGCACCTACCGGGGCCTGCAGGTGCGCAGTTCCTCGCGGGAACTCGGCCGGCTCACGACCGTCGCGGTGGTGCAGGCGATCTTCCTCGTGATCCTCGCCGACGCGCTGTTCGCGGTGCTCTTCATGGAGATCGACTTCTGATGAAGCCGATGATCGAAGCGCGCGGCATCGTCAACCGCTTCGGTGCGCAGGTCGTGCACGACGGCCTCGACATGGTCGCGTACGAGGGCGAGGTCTTCGGCATCGTCGGCGGCTCGGGCTCGGGCAAGTCGGTGCTGCTGCGCACGATCCTCGGCCTGCAGCGGCCGCAGGCGGGCGAGGTGAAGCTCGAGGGGCGCGACATCACCCACCTCACCTGGGACGAGCTGCGCAGCGCGAAGGCCGGCTACGGCGTGACCTTCCAGCAAGGGGCACTCTACAGCTCGCTCACCGTGCTGCAGAACATCCAGTTGCCGATGATCGAGCACCTGTCGCTGCCGCCCGACGCGCTCGATGCACTCGCGCGCCTCAAGGTGGCGATCGTCGGCCTGCCGGCCGAATCGGCCGCGAAGTATCCCGCGCAGCTCTCGGGCGGCATGATCAAGCGCGCCGCGCTCGCCCGCGCCCTCGCGCTCGACCCGCAGATCCTCTTCCTGGACGAGCCCACGGCGGGCCTCGACCCGATCAGCGCCGCGGCCTTCGACGCGCTCGTGATGGCGCTGCAGAGGGACCTGGCGCTCACGATCGTCATGATCACCCACGATCTGGACACGATCTTCCGAACCTGCAATCGTGTCGGCGTGATCGTCGACCGGCACATGGTGAGCGGTACCGTCGGGGAGATCGTGGACAACCCGCACCCGTGGATCCGCGAGTATTTCCATGGCGAGCGCGCGTTGCGCTTCGGGGGCGGGCATGGAGCGTGAGGCAAACTATGCCGCCGTCGGCGCCTTCGTGCTGCTCGTCATCGCGATGGCGGTGCTGTTCGTCTACTGGTATTCGGACAGCGCCGACCGGCGCGACTACACGCGCTACGAGATCTATTTCGACGGCAGCGTGAGCGGCCTGTCGCGCGGCTCGCCGGTGCGCTACCTCGGCGTCGATGTCGGCCGCGTGGTCACGATGCGCGTCGACCAGCGCTCGAGCGCGCGCGTGCAGGTGATCGCCGACATCGACTCGGCGGCGCCGGTGTCCGAGCGCACGGTCGCGCAGCTTTCCCTGCAGGGCGTCACGGGCCTCCTCTACATCGACCTGATCGAAAACCGCGGCAACCTCACTGTCGTCGAGCCGGTGCCGAGCGAGCGCTACCCGGTGATCGCCTCGGCGCGCTCGAGCATCGACCTGTTCCTCGGTTCGCTGCCGGTGGTGGTCGCGAAGGCGAACGAAGTGCTGAGCCGCGTGAACGCGGTGCTGTCGGACACGAACATCGCCGCGCTCACGAGGACGCTGGGCTCGCTCGAGAAGGCGGCCGACCACCTGCCCCGCACGATGGCGAATACCGAAGCGGTGATCCAGGACCTGCGCGCCTCGGCGAGCGATTTCGGCGCGACCATGGCGCAGCTGCGGGCGCTGACCGAGAAGTCGGGGCCCGACCTCGGCGAGGCGCTCGCGCGCGTGCGCGTCGCCGCGGATCACCTGGCGAATGCCTCGGCCGGCCTCGACCGCTTCGTCGCCGAGAACGCGCGCGAGCTGCGCGGTTTCGCGCGCGACGGGCTGCCGGAGATCGAGCGGCTGCTCGAGGACGCGCGTTCGGCGGCCGCGGAGTTCCGCGACCTCTCGCGCAGCCTGCGCGAGGATCCGGGGCAGCTGGTCTACGAATCGAACTACTTCGGCGTGGAGATACCGCGGTGATCCGAGCCTCGCTGCATCTGACGGTCCTCGCCGGCACGCTCGCGCTCGCCGCGGCCTGCAGCGGCACCTTCACTTCGAAGGCCCCGGTGTCGCGGGCCTATGTGCTGCACGCGGCCCCGGCGGCGGAGAGCGCGGCAGCGGCTCCGCGCTTCGATGGCACGCTGCGCATCCAGCGTGCGAACGCCGGGCCGGGCTTCGAGACCGACCGCGTGCTGCTGCTGCGCGAGCGCCGCGAGCTCGATTTCTACGCCACCGGCCACTGGGCCGCGCCCATCCCCGACATGGTGGCCGCGCTCGCGATCGAGACGCTCCGGCGCACGGCCCTGTTCCCCGGCGTCTACGGCGAAGGCACGCCGATGCGCGCGGACTACTTCCTGCAGATCGCCGTGCGCGATTTCGTCGCAGAGTATGCGGAAGGGGGCGAGGCGCCGGTGGCGCGCGTCGTGCTCGACTGCACGCTCGGGCGAAGGCTCGATCGCACGGTCATCGCGAGCTTTACCGCGCGCGGCGAGGCGGCGGCGACCGCCAATCGCATGGGCGAGGTGATCGGCGCCTACGAGTCGGCGCTTCAGCAGGCGCTCGCGGGAGTTTCCGCTTCGCTGGCGGCGGCGGCGAAGTGACCGCCGCCGCCAGCATCGCGCCTTCCTTCAGAAGCTGATGTTGAGGCTCACGCCATACGTGCGCGGCACGTTGGTGAGGTAGCCCACGCGCGCGCTGCGCCCGCGCTCACGGTCGATCGACAACAGCGCGCGCTCGTCCCACAGGTTGTTGACGAAGGCCGCGGCCTCCCAGCGGCCGCTTTTCAGGCCAAAGCGCAGGTTGCCGAGCTCGTAGGACGGCAGCTCCGCCTGGAAAGCGAACGAGCTGATCGTCGGGTTGCCGAACGGGATGAAGCGCGCCGAACCCGCCGGGCCACCGGTCGCGATCAGGCCGAAGTTCGGCTCCTGGTCGGCGAGCTGCGTGTACGACGAGCCGACATGCTGGAACGTGAACGTGAGGTAGCTCTCCATCGCGTTGGCCCAGGCCCACGAGTAGGTGGCGCTCGCCGCAGCCTGGAACTCCGGCGCGGTCGGCAGGCGATTGCCCTTGCGGATGCCGGCGATCGGGCTGCCGTTCGCGAGCTGCGACTTGGTGATCTCCGCGTTGTTGTAGGTCGCGGACAGGCCGAAGTCCCAGTGCTCGGTCGGCCGCGCGAAGACCTCCACCTCGCCGCCCACCGTGCGTGCCTCGGCATTCAGGATGATGCGCGAGGAGCACGAGCCCGCATCGGCAATGACCTGCAGGCCGTCGATGTCGGTGTAGAACGCCGAGGCGTTGAACTGCACCCGCCCGCCCGCGAGCGTCGACTTGAGGCCGAGCTCGTAGTTCTGCGTCTTCTCGTCATCCCAGTTCGGATGGCCGCCGTAGGTGTTGATGTCGTTGCCCTGGCACAGGGTGACATTGAGCGGATCGTTGATGCCACCGAGCCGAAAGCCGCGCGAGACCTGCGCGGTCAGCATCACGTCTTCGTTCGGGCGGAAGGCGAGGATCGCGCGCGGCGAGAACCCGTCCGAGCTCGTCGAGCCCGGCTGGTTGCTGTAGCCGACGTCCGCGAACACGCCGGCGAAGGTCAGCAGGCGGTCCTCGTCGAAGTCGTAGTAGCGCAACCCGCCCGTGACGCTCCACTGGTCGTTGAAGCGCCAAGTGCCCTCGCCGAAGAGCGCGAACTGCTTGAAGTCGTAGGTGAGGTGCGAGAAGTAGGGCGTGTTGGGCGGCGCGTTGAAGGTGGCGCTCGTCGCGTTGAAGCGCCGCTGCAGGATCGCATCGTAGCCGGGCGTCGGCAGGTCCTGGCCGTAGGTGCGGTCGACCTGCTGGTAGAAGCCGCCGAACAGCCAGTCGAACTGCCCGCCGCCATTCGATGCGACGCGCAGCTCCTGGCTGAAGGCTTCGAGCTTGGTGGCATCGATCAGCGGCGAGTTGAGGCGCACCTCGGCCGGGAAGTAGCCGGTCGGATGGCCGAACGTGAGGTCGTAGGTCACGCTGCCGGTGAGCTGGCTCGCGTCGCGCGTGACCACGACCTTGCGGTCGGTGTAGGAGCTGACCGACGTGAGGGTCGCGCCGCCAAAGTCATATTCGATCTTGAGGTCGCCGAGCTTGAAGTCGTCGTCGATGCCTTCGCGCAGCTGCGTCACCTGTCCGCGCTCGCCCGGCGTCACGGGCGGTTCGGTCGTCGTGAACGGGTTGCCGAGGAGGTTGTAGGCATCGATGCGCGGGAAGCCGTCGGTCTCGAGCTTCTGGTAGATGAAGCGCGGCGTGATCGACAGTTGCTCGACCGGCCTGAACAGCATCGAGATGCGCGCACCGGACTTGGTGCCGCTGTTGACGTCTTCCCGCCGCCCGCGGCCCGGGTAGACCGAATCGATGAAGCCCGCCATGTCGTTGTAATAGCCGACCGCGCGCAGCGCGGCCCGCTCGCCAACGGGCAGGTTGAGCGCGGCCTTCACCGAGCCGCCGAACTCGCTGTCGGTGCCCGACTGGCCGCCCACCTGGGCCGAACCCTCGAACTTGCCTAGCTTCGGCTGCGCGGTGATGTAGCGCACGGTGCCCGAGGAGGAGCCCGCACCGAACAGGGTGCCCTGCGGGCCGCGCAACACCTCGAGGCGTTCGAGGTCGTACAAGTCGAGGTCGGGGGTGAAGAGCGCCACGGAAATCGGCGATTCGTCGAGGTAGATGCCGACCGACTCCTTCACGCCCGCCTGGTCGCGCACCACCTGGCCGGCGCTGATGCCGCGGATCGCGACCTGGCTCTGGCCGGGACCGAGGTCGGTGATGGTGAGGCCGGAGATATTGCGCGCGAGCTCAACGATATTGCTCGAACCGGAGCGCTCGATCCCCTGTTCGGTCATCGCCGCGACCGAGAAAGGCACATCCTGCGTGGACTCCGAACGCTTCTGCGCCGTGACGACCACCTCTTCGAGGGTCGTGCGCGACGTTGTTTCCTGGGCATGGACCGCCATTGGCAATGACGCCGCAAACATGGCGGCGGCTGTCCTGATTCGCATCCGCATGATTCACTCCCTGTGATGCGGGCCGCGGGGTGCGACCCGCTGTTGCATTTTTGCGTCGCGAAATACTGCGCCTTTGGGGGTATCTTTGGAAGCCCCGCAACACTTGTCGCCAATAGAAGGGGGTCGCATGTTGCGCCTGGCTGCTTCAATGACCCGCCGCAACGCGCTCGCGCAGCTGGCCGGGGCTTCTGCAGCCCTCGCGGCGGCTGGGAGGGGCGTGCAACCACCCAGCGTGTGCAGGCCGCGATGGACGTGATCGTCGTGGGCGCGGGCGTCTTCGGCGCCTGGACGGCCTGGCAACTGTTGCGCCGGGGCCAACGCGTGCTGCTGCTCGACGCCCATGGCGCCGCGCACAGCCGGGCGTCATCGGGCGGCGAATCCCGGCTCACGCGCTCGATCTATGGCGCCGACGCCGTGTACACGAAGATGGCCGCGGAATCGCTCGCCGACTGGCGCTGGCTGTCGGCGCGCGCGGGACTGCCGATCCTGCATCCCGCCGGCATCCTGATGTATTTCCAGAGGCAGGAGCCGTTCGCGCAGGCGAGCATCGCCACCCATCGCGAACTCGGCCTGCCGCTCCATGTGGTCGAGCGTGCAGAACTTGCGCGCCGTTGGCCGCAGGCCGACTGGGAAGGCATCGAGTTCGGCCTGCATCAACCCGACTACGGCGTGCTGATGGCGCGCCGCGCGGTGCAGACCCTGGTCGCCGAGTTCGTTGCGGCGGGCGGCGAATATCGCGTGGCCGCGGTGACGCCGCCGGTCGCGGGAGCGTCGCGTCTCGAGAGCGTGAAGACTTCCGCAGGCGACGCGGGCGGGGAGCAGTTCGTGTTCGCCTGCGGACCCTGGCTGCCGAAGCTCTTCCCCAATCTCCTGGGTTCACGCATCTTTCCGACGCGCCAGGAAGTGTTCTTTTTCGCGACGCCGCGCGGTGACGAGCGCTTCGGCCCGCTGCAGCTGCCGGGCTGGGCCGAATTCTCGGCGGGCGACATCTACTACGGCATTCCGGACCTCGAGGGCCGCGGCTTCAAGATCGCGAACGACGTGCACGGGCCCGCCTTCGATCCCGACACGGGGGAGCGGCGCGCGAGCCCCGAGGGCGAGGCCGACGTGCGCCGCTACCTCGCGCGGCGCTTCCCGGCGATCGCGTCGCAGCCGCTCGTCGAGACGCGCGTCTGCCAGTACGAGAACACCGCGAATGGCGATTTCCTGATCGATCGCCATCCCGATCTCGCGAACGTGTGGCTCGTCGGCGGCGGCTCGGGGCACGGCTTCAAGCATGGCCCGGCGGTGGGGCGGTATGCGGCCGATCTTGTTGCCGGCGTGTCGGGCGCCGTTGTTGAACCGCGGTTTTCGCTCGCGAGCAAGGGCAGCGAGCAGCGGCGGGAGGTGCATTGAGACGCTGACGCGGCCGATGCGCTCGGACAGGCCACCGATGCCACCATAGACAACCGGCTTCCCACGGTGAGAAGCCTCGATCGTGTCATCGGCTGGGTCAATTTCCAGCACACTGGTATCTGGGGCGAGGCAGCCGCGCAGAACCTGAGCAATCTGCGGGACAAATCCGGCAACCACACCTCGCGCCACGCGCCACGCGAGTGGTCTTCTCGAGCCTTGTCTTTCGACCCAATCGACACATGATTCGCAATACCGGTAACAAATCCAGTGAAGCAATGAAGGACGAGAAGAAGAAGGAGATCACGAAAGTTGGAATGCTGTTCGCGGCGATATTTGCAGGCTTGTTCGCCGCACATCTGGCTGCTTCCAGAGAGCTGACTTTATCGAAAGCGATCGTTGTGATCGGGCTCAGCGTGCCAGGAGGCTGGCTGTTTGGCCTTCTGTTTTGGTGTGCTTACGGAAAAAAGCGTCAGTAGCCGATAGCTCAGGAAGAACGCTTTGGCCTTGGGGAGGCAGATGCCCCCGCATGGCGAGGCCAATGCAAAGCACGCTGCGATCGAGTCGCAGTGGCGCGGCCATTGCGAGACCTTCAGAACGCCGACAACCCCGTCGCTTCCATGAACCGGTAGCCCCAGTAGTGCAGTTGCGTGGGGTCGGCGTAGGCGCCGAACTCCGCGGTGTACTCAACCCCCGCCGGCGCGCGATTGGTCCACAGGCCGTCGAACCACTGCAGTACCGCCAGCTCGAGCGCCGACTCGCGCTGCGTCTCGACGACCACGTTCGCCTCGAGGTTGTAGTCGCGCAGGTTGCGGCGCGTGAGGTTGGCCGAGCCGAGCGTCAGCCAGTAGCCGTCGCGCCCACGCACCGCGACCAGCTTCACATGGAACTGTTCGCCGTGCGTGCGGTACCAGCGCAGGCGAATCGCGCCCTCGCTGCCCGCGACGAGCTCCGAGGCGACGGGACGGTTCGGAATGCCGTCCTTCTCGCGACCGAAAGCGTCCTTGTTCGGGTCGAGCAGCACGCGCACGGCGGCGCCGCGTTCGGCGGCGTCCCTCAATGCGCGCAGCACGCCGCGGTCGGCGAGGTAGAACATCGCGATGTCGATCGCGTCGCCCGCGGCGGCGGATTGCAGTCGTTCGACCACGGCATCGGCGATGGCCTCTTCGGTGACGATGCGGATGCGGCCGGCCGCACCCGAACTCGCCGGGGCGCCTTCCGCGGCACCATTCGCGGTGGCACTCGCAGCCCGTTCCGGCACGGCCAGCGCTGCGCCCTTCCAGCCCGAGAAACGCGCAATCGCGAGTTCGCTCGCGAGCAGCGGCCCGAGCACGGGGCCGCGGATGGCGAGCGCGACATTCGAGTGTTGGCTGCTCGCATCGTGCGGATTGGCCGACGTGACGAGGCCATGCAGCACGCCGTCCGCGCCGTCGGCGACCAGCAGTTTGCGGTGGTTCGCCTTGAAGTTCGCGAGCCGTGCCCAGGCGCCGAGCGACACGCGGTTCGCGCCCGCGTCGAAGGGGTTCGGCCAGTCGCCCGGTCCGCCGCGCGCCCACCAGCCGATGGCGAGGCGCCAGAGGGCCGAATACGCCGGATTCGAATCGCGCAGGCGATCGAGGTCCGTGACGACCACTTCGACGCCCGCGGCGCGCAGGGTCTCGAGTTCGGGCGAGGGCTCGCCGCCGTACACATCGTTGATCGGGTCGGTGATGAACAGCACGCGAAAGTGCGAGTCCGCGCGCCGCTTGTCGATCAGCAGGCGCGTGAGCTCCGCGGCGAGCGGCCGGTGCACCGGCGCGGCGGCATTCGCGCCGCGATGCTCGTTGAAGAGGAACATGTCGAGCACGACGAAGTGCTGCGCGGCCGCGATCATCCGGAAGGCCGCGTCGAAAATCTGCTGGTCGATGATCGGGTGGCCGTAGCCGTCGGCCGCGGTGATGTCGCGCAGGAACTGCACGTCGCCTTCGTGCAGCGCGCTCCAGGCGCCATCGACCACGACGCCCCGCGGCATCGGCTTCACGACATTCCACGCGCCGACGATCGCCCAGGCGGCGAGCAGGCCGATGCCGATCCAGCGCGCGATGCGCTTACGCGCGCTGCGCGGCATCGATTTCCTCGCTAAGGGCGAGCCAGCGGTCTTCGAGCGCGGCCGTGCGTTGGGTGATCCGGCCGAACTCGGCCGCCAGCGCGAACTGCGCCGGATCCGCGAGCGCCCGCTCGATCTCCGCACGTTCCCTTGCGAGCGCCGCAAGTTCCGCCTCGATGTCGCGCAACTGCGCGCGCAGCGGCGTGAGCCGGTTGCGGGCCGCCGCTTCCCGTCGGCGCGCGTCGCGCCGCGATTCGCCGCCGGCGGGAGCCGCGGCGCCCGCGGCCGGCGCATCGTCTGCCGTCGGCGCATCGCCTGTCGTCGGCGCCGCACCCGTCGCCGGCGTTGCACCCCTGGCGAGCCAGGCCGCGTAATCCTCGAGGTCGCCATCGAACGGTTGCACGACACCGCCCGCGACCACGAGGAAGCGGTCGCAGGCGCCGCGCAGCAGCGAACGGTCGTGCGAGACGATCAGCACGGCGCCCGCGTAATCCTGCAGCGCCAGCAGCAATGCGTTGCGCATCTCGAAATCGAGGTGGTTGGTCGGCTCGTCGAGCAGCAACAGGTTGGGTCGGCGCGCGACGATGGCCGCAAGCGTCAGCCGCGCGCGCTCCCCGCCCGAGAATCGGCCGACGGGCTCGAATACGCGATCGCCACGAAAGCCGAAGCGGCCGAGGTGGTCACGCTTCTGCTGCGGCGTCCACCTCGCCACGGCCGGGCCGCCGCGCCGCCCGAGTTCCTCGATCGAGGAGCTCGCGACATCGAGCTGCTCGACTTCGAGCTGCGCGAAGAAACCGACCTCCAGATCGGGCGCGGCCGTGCGCTCGCCCGCGAGCGGTGCCAGCGTGCCGGCGATCGTCTTCATCAGCGTGGATTTGCCCGCGCCGTTCCTGCCGAGCACGCCGATGCGATCGCCCGGGTCGAGCGAGAGGCGGGCGTCCGCGAAGATGCGGCGTTCGCCGTAGCCCGCATCGACGCGATCGAGCGCGACGAGCGGCCGCGGCAGCTTCGCCGGCGCCGGGAATTCCCAGGCGAAGGATTCCTCGCCCTGCGCCTCGATGATCGCCGGCAGCCGGTCGAGCCACTTGAGGCGGCTCTGAACCTGGCGCGCCTTGCTCGCCTTGGCGCGAAAGCGCTCGACGAAACCCTCGACGTGGGCGATCTCGCGGCGCTGGCTTTCCGCCAGCGCGGCATTGCGCTCGCGCGCGGCGGCCCACTGGCGCTCGAAGGCCGAGTAGTTGCCGTTGTAGGCGCCGAGCCGCCCATTCTCGATGTGGATCGTGCGCCCGACGATGGCGTCGAGGAACTCGCGATCGTGCGAGACGATCAGCAGCGTGCCGCGGTAGGCGCGCAGCCAGCCCTCGAGCCACAGCACGGCATCGAGGTCGAGGTGGTTGGTCGGCTCGTCGAGCAGCAGCACGTCCGAGCGGCGCATCAGCGCGCGCGCGAGCGCGGCGCGCATGCGCAGGCCGCCGGAGAAGACCTGCAGCGGGCGCTCGAGGTCGTCCGCCTCGAAACCGAGGCCGGTCGCGAGCGAGGCCGCGCGGCTGCGCGCGCCGTAGCCGCCGGCGGCATCGAAGTCCGCGTGCAGTTGCGCCTCGCGATGCCCGTCGCCCGCGGCGTGGGCCGCGGCGATGGCGTGCTCGATGCGCAGCAGTTCGGCGTCGCCTTCGCGCACGTATTCGATGACGGCCTGCGCCGAGTCGGGCACGGACTGCTCGACGACCGCGATGCAGAGCGAAGCCGGCGCCGTGTAATCGCCGAGGTCGGGCGCCAGTTCGCCGCGGATGAGCGCGAGCAGGCTCGACTTGCCCGAGCCGTTGCGGCCGACGATGCCGACCTTGTCGCCGCGGAACACGCCGACGGTGGCTTCCTCGAAGAGGACGCGGCTGCCGCGCCGCAGGCGAACGTCGCGCAGGTTCAGCATGATGGGGGTGGGCGGCTCAGGCGGACAGCCCCGCGGCCGAGGCCGCGGGCGGAATCAACGCGGCAAACGGCGCCTGGCCGTCCTGCTGCCGTGCCAGCAGTTCGAGCAGCGCCTCGAGCGGCATCGAATCGCCGAACAGCCGGCCCTGGCCGTAGTCGCAATGGTGATCGCGCAGGAACGCGAGCTGCCGCGGCGTTTCGATGCCTTCCGCGATCACGTCCATGCCGAGGCTGCGGCCCATATCGATGATGGTGCGCACGATGGTCGCGTCGCCCGGCTGGTCGGTGACGTGCTGCACGAACGACTGGTCGATCTTGAGCGTGCCGATCGGGAACTGCTGCAGCGCCGACAGCGAAGAATAGCCCGTGCCGAAATCGTCGATCGACAGGTGCACGCCCATGGCATGCAGCTCGCCGAGCAGGTGCACGGTGCGGCGCGCATCGGCCATCAGGGTCGATTCGGTGATCTCGAGCTCGAACGCCGAGGGTTCGACCCCGTGGCGGCGGAACACCGAGCGGCAGCGGACGATGAAGGATGCCTGGCGCAGCTGCTTCAGCGACAGGTTGAGCGAGATGCGGCCCGGATCAGCGATGTCGCGCCGCAGGGCGCGATAGTCGAGGCACACGCGGTTCAGCACCCACTCGCCGATCTCGAGGATCAGGTTGGACTCTTCCGCGAGCGGGATGAACTGCCCCGGCGGGATGTCGCCGTGGCCGGGCAGGCGCCAGCGCAGCAGGCCCTCGGCCCCGACGATCCGGCCGGTGCGCAGGTCGACCTTAGGCTGGTAGTTGACGATCAGCTCGTCGCGCTCGAGCGCACGTCGCAGCTTGCTCTTCAGCATCAGGCGCTCGACCGAGGCCGCGTTCATCTCGGGCGCGTAGAACGCGAAGGTGTTGCCGCCGTTCTGCTTCGAGTAGTACATCGCGGCGTCGGCATTGCGGATGAGGTCGATCACGTTCTCGGCATCGCGCGGGCAGAAGGCGATGCCGATGCTCGCCGTCAGGTAGATCTCGTGCTGGCCGAGCTGGAAGATCTTCGCGAGCTCGGCCAGGATCGTGCGCGCGAGCTGGCCGACCGGGCCGCGGTGGTCGACGTCGCCCGCGAGCGAGTCGATCAGCACCGCGAATTCGTCGCCGGCGAGGCGGCCGACCACGGAGTCCTTCGGCAGCACGCGCGTCAGCCGCTCGGTCAGTATCTCGAGCGAGCGGTCGCCCGCCGCGTGGCCGAAGGTGTCATTCACTTCCTTGAAGTGGTCCACGTCGAGGTACAGCAGCGCCACGGCCTGGCGATTGCGCAGCGCGCGCGCGATCGCCTGCTGCAGCAGGTGCTGGAACTGCATCCGGTTCGGCACCTTCGTCAACGCGTCGTAGCGGGCGAGGTAGCGGATGCGCCGCTCGGCGCGCTTGCGGTCGGTGATGTTGCGCGCGACGAAGATGCTGCCGCGGAACTGCGGGTCGTCGGTCGCGATCGGCGAGCCGGTGAGCGCCACCGGGATCGTCTGCCCCTTGCGCGTGCGCACCACGGCCTCGCGCGTCTCGCTCGAGGCCTGCAGGGCGTCGAAGTGCTCCCGGTCGGGGCCGTCGAGCAGCGAGACGATGCTGCGCCCGTTCAGCTCCTCCTCGCCGTAGCCGAGCAGGCGCTGGGCCGCGAGGTTCGAGATCCGGATGATGCCCTCGGGCGAGGTGACGAACACCGCGTCCGTCATGCCTGTCAGCACGCTGTTCAGGTAATTCTTCGTGATGGTCGTCTGGCGCAGCTTGTGGCGCATGCGCTCGAGCGCCTGCTGCAGCTCGCCGAGCTCGTCGCGGCGCGCGATATCGGTCGGGCGCGAGAGATCGCCCTGGCCGATGCGATCGGCCGAGCGGATGAGCGCCGTGATCGGGCGCTCGATGCCGCGCGCCGCCCACCAGGCGAGGGCCACGGCGCCGATCAGCCCCGCCAGCAACAAGCCGCCGAGCACGAACAGCGCGCGTCGCAGGGTCGCGCGCCCCGCAGCGGCGAGCGGTGCAGCGACTTCGGCGGGCGAAGTATCCTGGGTGGCGAGCGCCACACGCACCGTGCCGAGCGTGCGCGGCGCGGTCGTGCCCGGAAAACCCGGGACCTGCGCCCGGATCGGCTGGGTCGCGCTGCGCGTGATGACCGGCGTCCCGGTGGCGGGCGGGCGCTCGAGCGAGTAAGCCGGCTGGCCCTGCGCATCGAGGACCTCGATGCCGATGATCGCCGCATCGTCGCCGATGCGGGAGAGGCGCGCGGCGAGCGCATTGCGATCGCCCGCCAGCAACGCGGGCGCCGCGCTCTCGGCGGCATGCGCCGCGATCGAGGCCGCGCGGGCCTGCAGTTCCTCGCCGATCGCACCGCGATACTCGGTGGTGGCGATGCTCGACAGCAACTGCGATTCGGCGCGCGCATGCCAGAGCAGCAGGCCACCGAGCAACAACGATGCCGCGACCACGGCCGCGATGGCGATGGCGACGTACTTCAGCTTGAGGCTGAGCCGGTTCACGAGCTTGCGGCCGGGCGCACTGGGTACGGGTCCGGGCGCTTATCCCTTTGTATTTTCGGAGTTCGGCTATCTTACCCCAGCCCGCGGCACGACCGCTCGGCTGCCGCCCTGCCTCCGCTTGCGCAATGTCGGCTGGCCGCCACAATCGCCTAGAATGCCCGAAGGAGGTACGGTGCTCGTCGAAGTGTTTTCGGACACAGTGTGTCCCTGGTGTTATGTCGGCAAGCTGCGCTTCGAGCAAGCCGTCGCGGCCCGGCCCGGGCTCGCCATCGAGCTGCGGTGGCTGCCGTTCGAGCTGAATCCGGGCATGCCGGCCGAGGGCGCCGATCGGGCCCAGTACCTGCGCGAGAAATTCGGCGACGCCAACCGCTTCGCCGATGCGCAGCGCAGGCTGCACGCGATCGGCGCGGACCTCGGCATCGACTTCCATTTCGATCGCATCGTGCGCATGCCGAACACGCGCCGCTCCCACGCGCTCATCGCCTGGGCCGGTGCCGCGCAGTCCGACGTGAAGGGCCGCGTGCTGCGCGCCTACTTCAGCGAGGGCCGCGACATCGGTGACGTGGAGGTGCTCGTCTCGATCGCCGCCGACGCGGGACTCGACCCCGCTGCGGCGCGCGTGGCGATCGACGAGCCGGCCCTGCATGCGCAGATCGCCACGCTCGAAGGCCAGGCCCAGTCCTGGGGCATCTCGGGCGTACCCGCCTTCGTGTTCGAGCGGCGCTACCTCGTTTCGGGCGCGCAGGAACCGCAGGCGTTCCTGCAAGTGATGGACCGGGTGGCCGAAGAGGGCGCCGCGCCCGCATGAATGCCCTCGAGCTGACGGGGCGGGCGCGTACGCACGTGATCGAGGTGCCCGAACTCGGGTGCTCCGTGCACCGTGACGTCGTCGCGCCGCTACTCGACCTTGCGGCGGCGGCGCGCGCCGAGGCCGGCATCGAGCTCTCCGTCGTGTCCGCGTTCCGTGATTTCGGGCGCCAGTGCGACATCTGGAATGCAAAGTGGCGCGGCGAACGGGCGCTCCTCGATCGCAGCGGGCGGCCGCTCGCTGCGCAAGGGCTCGATACGGACGCGCGCATCGACGCGATCCTCGCCTGGTCGGCACTGCCGGGCGCGAGCCGCCATCACTGGGGCACCGATCTCGACGTGATCGATCGCGCCGCGCTGCCGTCCGGTTACCGGCCGCAGCTCGTGCCGCAGGAATATGAACCGGGCGGCGTGTTCGGACGCCTCGGTGCCTGGCTCGCGGCGTCGATCGGGCGCTTCGGTTTCTATCGCCCGTACAGCCGCGACCTCGGCGGCGTGCAGCCCGAGCCCTGGCACCTGAGCCACGCGGCGACCGCGCGGCCGGCCTGCGCAGCGCTCACCGTCGAGGTCATGGCGGAAGCGATCGGGAGCGCGGAGATCGAAGGCCGCGCGCGGCTCCTCGAGCGGATGGCGGACATCAGGGCCCGCTTCGTGGCGGTCGCCTAGCCGGCGGGCATCAGGCCGACTGCTTCGCCCAGGCCTTGCGGATGTAGCCCATCGCCAGCCCGCGCGTGGTGCCGAGCGGGTCGTCTCCCGCGGCGAATACCGGCGGATTGCGGCGCAGCATGCGCCAGCTCTCGCTGCGCAAGACCTGATTCAGGAATCCGAGGTTGCGGTCGATCGCCTCCATGTACGGATTCCTGCCCTCGAACAGCACTTCGAGGTGACGGTAGGCCGAGCCGAATGCGCCGTCGAGGCGCTTCATGCGCGTCTCCGACACGAACTGCGGCGTCTGGCGCAGCAGGTCGAGCCCCGAGGCGTACTTCACCTTGCGATCGCCGTTGGTCGACAGCGGCAGCGCATAGCCGCCCAGCACGAACTCCGGATAGAGCCGGTCGCGGCACTTTTCGAGGTAACAGCGATCGGCGATCTGCGCGATCATGTCGGCCGTGCCGAGCAGGTGGCCGAGCTTGCGGTCGCGCTCGTCGAACACGACGATGTCCGCGAGCGGCACCTCGTAGCCCGTGAAATGGATGATCTGGGTCGCGATCGGCACCCAGTCGGCGAAGCCCGCCTTCGGCAGGTAGTGTTCGAGGAAGTGCGCGCCGCGCGCGACATGCGTGGCGGTCAGCTCCGCGCCGCTGCGGGTCACCGTGTCGCTGCGCTCGCGCAGGTAGCCGATGTCGTGGAACAGCGCGATCAGGAGACCGATGGTGGCGCGTTCCGCGCCGAGCGCGCGGCCCGGCGGCGCCTCGCGCTCGTAGCCGGCGCAGAGGCGCGCCATCGCGAGCGTGACGTCGAGCGTGTGCTGCGTGTCGTGATAGACGGTGTCGAGCGCGTGGTATTGCGGGTCGCGCCCCGAAAACGCCTCTTCGAGCCGGTCGAAGGCGCGCAACACGGGGTCGAAGGGTGCGCCCGGCCAGGTGGCGGTGAAGAGTTTCTTGATGGCGTCGCAGACGCTGCCCGGCGAACTGACCTGGACGGTGTTCGTGACGTCGTAGTCGCTGCGTCGGTTCTGCTGCATCGAGCGGCCAGGCGGTGATCCTGCCGGAGTCTAGGCCGCGGATCCGGGGCGCGCCAGCGACGCACCGCACAGTTTTCCCGGATCAGGGGTAACGCTTATATGTCAAAGCTCGCGAGCGCCGGCACATGGTCGGACGGCCGCTCGGCGCGGCGCGGCTCACGATCGATCGCGGCGCGCCTGCAACATGCGGCGAGGGCCTCCGAGACGAGCAGCAGGTCGATGCGCAGGCCGTTGTTGCGCCGGAATGCGCCCTGCCGGTAGTCCCACCAGCTGAAGCTGTCGGCCGGCTGCTCGAAGAGGCGGAAGCTGTCCTTCAGGCCGAGTGCGAACAATGCGCCGAGCGCGGCGCGCTCGGGATCGCTGACGAGCACGGAGCCGGCCCAGGCGGCCGGGTCGTGCACGTCGCGATCGTCCGGCGCGATGTTGAAGTCGCCCAGCACGACGATCCTCGGGTGCCGTGCCACCTCGCCGGCGAGCCAGCCGCGCAGCGCTTCGAGCCAGCGCAGCTTGTACTCATACTTGTCGGATCCGACCGACTGGCCGTTCGGCACGTAGAGGTTCACGACGCGCACGCCGTCGATCGTCGCCGCGAGCACGCGCCGCTGCGGATCGTCGAAGCCGGGAATGTCGATGACGACGTCGCCGATCGGTGCGCGCGCGAGGATCGCGACCCCGTTGTAGGTGCGCTGGCCGCTGAAGGCGACCTGGTAGCCAAGCGCCTCGAGTTCCGCACGCGGGAACGCGGCGTCCTCGAGCTTCGTTTCCTGCAGCGCGAGCGTATGGACCGGCTCGCCGGCGAGCCACTCGGTGAGCTGCGGCAGGCGCACGCGCAGCGAGTTGACGTTCCAGGTGGCGATCGTGCGCATCGCGGGGCGAGCCTAGGCCGCGATGCCGTGCTGGCGCAGCAGCGGCGCGATGTCGGGCTTCCTGCCGCGGAACTCGACGAACGCCTCGAGCGCGTCGCGGCTGCCGCCGCGCGAAAGGATGGCATCGAGGAATCGCTCGGCGGTCGCGCGATCGAACACGCCGGCTTCCTCGAAGGCCGCGAACGCGTCGGCCGCGAGCACCTCGGCCCACTTGTAGCTGTAGTAGCCGGCCGCGTAGCCGCCCGCGAACACGTGGCCGAAGCTGTGCGGGAAGCGGTTCCACGGCGTCGCGGGCACCACCGCCACCTCGCGGCGCACCTCCTCGAGCGTCTCGAGCACGCGCCCGCCTTGCGCCGCGTCGTACTCGGCGTGCAGGCGGAAGTCGAACAGCGCGAACTCGACCTGGCGCATCGTCGCAAGGCCCGCATGGAAGCTGCGGGTGGCGATGAGCTGGCGCCGCTTGCCGGCGGGCAATGGCTCGCCGGTGGCGTGATGCACGGCCATCTCCTCGAGGACGCCCTCATGCCAGGCATAGTTCTCGAGGAACTGGCTCGGCAGCTCGACCGCGTCCCAGGCGACGCCGTTGATGCCGGCGAGGCTCGGGTAGGCGACGCGCGTCAGCATGTGGTGCAGGCCGTGGCCGAACTCGTGGAAGAGCGTCACGACGTCGTCGTGGGTCAGCAGGGCCGGCTGCCCATCGCCCGGCGGCAGGAAGTTGCAGACGAGGTACGCGACCGGGGTCGTGGTGCCGCCCGCGGTCGCCTTGCGGCCGACGCAGTCGTCCATCCATGCGCCGCTGCGCTTGTGCGGGCGCGCGTACGCGTCGAGGTAGAAGCTGCCGACCGTCGCGCCGCGCGCCTCGATCTCGAAGTAGCGCGCGTCCGGGTGCCAGGTCGGGACGCCGCTGCGCTCCACGATACGCAGGCCGAACAGGCGTTCGGCGACCTTGAAGAGGGCCGCGAGCACGCGCGGCAAGGGAAAGTACGCGCGCAGCTCTTCCTGCGATACCGAGTAGCGGCTCTTCTGCAGCCGCTCGGACCAGAAGGCGATGTCGCAGGGCTCGAGCTTCGTGCCCGCGAACCGTTCGAGCTCGGCGAATTCGCGCAGGGCGGCCGGGCGTGCGGCGCGCGCCAGCTCGCGCAGGAAGGCGATGACTTCCGGCACGCTCTTCGCCATGCGCGTGGCGAGCGCGTACTCGGCGAAGTTGCCGAAGCCGAGCAGGCGCGCGGCCTCGTGGCGCAGGCGCAGGATATCCCGCATGACCTGCGTGTTGTCCCACTGGCCGGCAAGCGGCCCCTGGTCGGAAGCGCGCGTGGTCCAGGCCTCGTGGAAATCGCGCCGCAGGGACTGCGATTCGGCGTCCGTGACGACGGCGACATAGGTCGGCTGGTCGAGCGCGAGCAGCCAGCCCTCGCGGCGCGCGTCATGGGCGCGGCTGCGCGCCTGCGCGACGAGGATGTCGTTCAGCCCGGCGAGCTCCGCGGGGTCGGTGACGTGCCGGGTCCAGGCGTTGGTCGCATCGAGCACGTTCTCCTCGAACTTCGACTGCAGCGCCGACAGTTCGAGCATCGCCGCCTTGAAGCGTTCCTTCTTCCGCGGGTCGAGCGCGACGCCCGCGAGCCGGAACTCGCGCAGCATGTGCTCGATGACGCGCAGCTGCACGGGGTCGAGCTGGCCCGCTTCGCGCTCCGCGACCGCGGCGTATGCACGGTAAAGCGGTTCGCTCTGCGCAAGGTCGGTGTGGTATTCGGTCAGGAGCGGCAGGCAGGTGTTGTAGGCCTCGCGCAGCGGCGCGGAGTTCGCGACGGCGTTCAGGTGGCTGACCGGCGACCAGGTGCGGGAGAGGCGATGCTGCAGGTCCTCGAGCGGCTCCACGAGCCGCGCGAAGCCCGGCGCCTCGTCGGCGGCGAGCCGCGCGACGCGCGCGCGGCTTTCCTCGAGGAGCGTGCGGATCGCCGGCTCGACGTGCTCGGGGCGGATCTCATCGAAGCGGGGCAGCAACTGGTCGGACAGCAGGGGGTTCGGCATCGCGCCATTGTAGCCGTGTGTAGAATGCGAAATGCCTGAAAAATACGATCTTGCGGTCATCGGCGGCGGCAGCGGCGGGCTCGCCTGCGCGCAGCGCGCCGCCGAGTACGGCGCGCGCGCCGTCGTCATCGAAGCGGGCCGCCTCGGCGGCACCTGCGTCAATGTCGGCTGCGTGCCGAAGAAAGTCATGTGGAACGCCGCCGAGCTGGCGGCCGGCCTCGATGACGCCGCCGGGTACGGCTTTGCACTCGAGGTGCGCGGGCTCGATTTCGCGGCGCTGAAGGCGAAGCGCGATGCCTATGTCGAGCGCCTGAACGGCATTTACGCGAAAAACCTCGACAAGCGCGGCGTCACGTTGATCCGCGGCCGCGCCCGCTTCGCGGGTGCGCAGTTGCTCGCGGTCGACGGGCGCAAGATCGAGGCGGGACGCGTGGTCATCGCGACGGGCGGGCGGCCGCAACGCGCGCGCTTTCCCGGCGGCGAGTTGTGCATCGATTCGGATGGCTTCTTCGACCTCGCGGCCTTGCCGGCGCGCACGCTGGTCGCAGGCAGCGGCTATGTGGCCGTCGAGCTTGCGGGCATCCTGGCCGCGCTCGGCTCGAAGGTGACGCTCGCGATCCGCTTCGATCGCGTGCTGCGCTCCTTCGATACGATGCTGGGCGACGGCGCGATGCAGGCACTGCGCGACGGCGGCGTCGGGATCGTGACCGGCGCGACGACGGCGAGCCTTGCGCGCAAGGACGGCGCGCTCGTGGCGACCCTGGCCGACGGCCGCGTGCTGCCGCCCGTCGATTGCATGCTGTGGGCGGCCGGGCGCGAGCCGATCGTCGAAGACCTCGGGCTCGAGCGCGCGGGCGTCGCGCTCTCCGCCTCGGGATTCGTGCAGGTCGACCGGTTCCAGCAGACGACCGTGCCGCAGGTGTTCGCGATCGGCGACGTGACCGGCCACCTGCCGCTCACGCCGGTCGCGATCGCGGCCGGGCGCCGCCTCGCCGATCGCCTGTACGGTGGAATGGAGGGGCGTCACCTCGACTACGGGAACGTGCCCACCGTGGTTTTCACGCATCCCCCGATCGGTACCGTCGGGCTCACCGAAGCCGAAGCGCGCGCGCAATTCGGGGATGCGGCCGTGCGCGTGTACACCTCGAACTTCGTGCCGATGTACTACGCGCTTACGACGCACAAGGCCCGCGCGTCGATGAAGCTCGTCGTGACCGGGCCGGAGGAGCGCATCGTCGGCCTGCACGTGATCGGCGACGGCGCCGACGAGATGCTGCAGGGCTTCGCCGTCGCGGTGAAGATGGGAGCGCGCAAGCGCGACTTCGACGACACGGTCGCGATCCACCCGACGAGTGCCGAGGAATTCGTGACGATGCGGTAAGATAAGGGTGCCGGGTTTTCGGCTATTCGGTTATTGAGCTGCGTTGTCGCGCAACAACCGAAAAACCGGCACCACGCCTAGCCGCGCAGGACCTCGAGCACCGGGCGGGTTTCCGGGCGCACGCCGCGCCACAGGTGGAACGACTCGGCGGCCTGCTCGACCAGCATGCCCCAGCCGAGGTGCGCCCCGGCGGCGCCTTCGGCGAGTGCCCACGACAGGAAGGGTGTCGCCGCCTGGCCGTAGGCAAGATCGTAGCAGATGGTGTTCGCGCCGATGATGGCGGGGGTCACATCTGGCCGCCCGCCCGCGAGGCTCGCGGCGGTCGCATTGATCACGAGGTCCCAGGGCTGGGCGTCGATCTCGTGGAACCCGCAACCCTTCACCGGCCCGAGGTCGGCGAAGCTCGCCGCAACCACGCGGGCGCGCTCGGCCGTGCGGTTGGCGATCGTGAGCGCGCCCGGTGCCAGGTCGAGGAGCGGCCCGACGATGCCGCGCGTCGCCCCGCCCGCGCCGAGGATCAGTACCTTGAGTCCCGCGACCACGATGCCGAGGTTGCGCGTGAGGTCGCGCGCCAGGCCGACGCCATCGGTGTTGTCGCCGAGCAGCGTGCCGTCGGCTTCCATCTTGAGCGTGTTCACCGCGCGCGCCTGGGTTGCGCGGGGCGTGAGGACCTGCGCACAGGACGCAGCCGCCTGCTTGTGCGGCACCGTGACATTGAGCCCGCGTCCGCCGCCCTCGAAAAAGCCGGTGACGCGCGGCACGAACTCCTCGGGCGGCACGTCATAGAGCCGGTACGCGATCCGCTGGCCCGTCTGCTTCGCGAAAAGCCCGTGGATGAACGGCGAGCGGCTGTGCGCGACCGGGTGTCCGATGACGCCATACTGGTCGATGTCGTCCACTGCCTTCCTCCCCTGCGGCAAGCTTACCGGCTTTCGGCGACCAGCGAGACGATCCTCGAACCCGCCTCGGCACCGCCGAGTATCTCCTGCAACTGCGCATGCCAGGCGTCGCAGCGCTCCGCGAACTGGAAGGGCGGATTGACGATCGCGAGCCCGGAGCCGTTGAGCCCGGCGCGCGAATCGGGCGGATGTATCCAGAGCTCGGCCGCCAGCATCGGGCGCCCGACCCCGTGCGCGAGTTCCTGCAGCCAGCGGTCCGTGTCGCGCTGGTCCTTCATCGGATACCAGAGCGCGATCACGCCCGTCGCGAAGCGCTCGAGCGCGTCGCGCACGGCCGTCGCCGCTGCGCGGAAGTCGCCGCGCGTGTCCTCATAGGGCGGGTCGATCAGCACGAGGCCGCGCCGCGAGGCGGGCGGCAGGTGCGCGCGCAGCCGCTGGTAGCCATCGCCATGCTCGGCCACGATGCGCGATCCGCGGCCGAGCGCCTTGCGCAGGGCCTCGAACTCGGCGGGCTGCGATTCGATGGCGCTGCCCTGGTCCTGCGGGCGCAGCAGTTGCGCGGCGATCAGCGGCGAGCCGGGGTAGTCGTGGCGCGCATCTGCGCCGCGCCGCCAGCCTTCGATCACGTTGAGGTAGTCGGCGAGTTCCGGTGCGGCGGCTTGCCGGCTCGAGCGGTCGCAGGTCGCAAGCAGCCGTTCGATGCCCGCCTGCGACTCGCCACTCGTGCGCGCATCGCCGCTCGCGAGTGCATAGCGCCCGCGGCCGGCGTGCGTGTCGAGGAAGAAGAACCCCTTGTCCTTGCGTTGCAGGGCGCGCAGCAACGCCACCAGCGCGATGTGCTTGTGCACGTCCGCGAAATTGCCGGCGTGGAAGGCGTGCCGGTACTTCATCGGCGCAGCTTCAGGCGGGTTTCTTCGCCGGCGCTTTTGCCTTGGCCGCGGTCTTCTTGCCGGCGGCCTTCTTCTTCGGGGCCGCCTTCTTCTTCGGCGCTGCCGCGGGAGCGGGCGCAGCCTCCACCGGCGCCGCGGCTTCCGCCCTGGGAGCGGCCGCCTTGCCGCCCACCTTGCCGCCCTTCTGCGCGCCGCGCCGGCCGAAGCGGCCGCCGCGCTCGGGCGCCGCGGCGAGCAGCTCGCGGCACTCTTCCAGCGTGAGCGACTTCGGGTCGCGGTCCTTCGGGATCTTGGCGTTCTTCTTCTTGTCGGTGATGTACGGGCCGTAGCGGCCGTTCAGTACCTGGATGTCGTCGACGCCGAAGTCCTGGATCAGGCGGTTGGCGTCGGCGAGCTTCTTCGCCGCGATCACCTCGAGCGCGCGTTCGAGCGTGATCGTGTACGGGTCGTCTTCCTTGAGCGAGGCGTACTTCGCGCCGTACTTCACATAGGGGCCGAAGCGGCCGATGTTCGCCTGCACGGGCTCGCCCTCGGCCGTCTCGCCGAGGTTGCGCGGCAGCTTGAAGAGCTCCATCGCCTCCTCGAAGCTGATCTTGTCCATCTTCTGGCCGGGACGCAGCCCGGCGAAGCGCGGCTTGTCCGCGTCGTCGCGGGTGCCGATCTGCACGAAGGGCCCGAAGCGGCCCATGCGCACGCTGACCGGCTTGCCGCTCGCCGGATCGGTGCCGAGTTCGCGCGCCTGCGCCACTTCGTCGCGCGACACGTTCTTCTCAGTGTGCTCGACGAGGTCGATGAAGGGCTTCCAGAACTTCTTCAGCGGCTGCGTCCAGTCCTCCTCGCCGCGCGAGACGGCATCGAGCTCGTCTTCCATCGCCGCGGTGAAGCCGTACTCGACGTAACGGTGGAAGTGCTTCGAGAGGAAGCCGTTGACGATCTTGCCGATGTCGGTCGGGATGAACCGCCGGCTGTCCATGTCGACGTACTCGCGATCCTTGAGCGTCGAGATGATCGACGCATAGGTCGACGGCCGGCCGATGCCGTGCTCCTCGAGCGCCTTGACGAGCGAGGCCTCTGAGTAGCGCGGCGGCGGCTCGGTGAAATGCTGCACCGGGTGCACGGCGAGGAGCGCGACGGTGTCGCCTTCGTTCATCGGCGGCAGCACGTGGTCGGAGTCGTCGTCGACCGTGTCGTCGTGGCCTTCCTGGTACACGGCCATGAAGCCGGGCTTCACCAGCGTCGAGCCGTTCGCGCGCAGCACGTGCGGGCCGGCATTCATGTCGACCGCGACCGTGTCGAACAGCGCGTGTGCCATCTGGCAGGCGACCGCGCGCTTCCAGATGAGCGCGTAGAGCTTCCACTGGTCGGGGTCGATGCGGCCCTCGATCAGCTGCGGGGCAATTGCTGCGGAAGTCGGCCGCACGGCTTCGTGCGCTTCCTGCGCATTGCGCGACTTGACCTTGTAGACGCGCACTTCCTCGGCGACGGCTTCCGGGCCGTAGAGCCGGGCCGCGACTTCGCGGATCTCCGCCACGGCATCGGCCGCGAGCGAGACCGAGTCCGTACGCATGTAGGTGATGAGGCCTACGCTGCCCTCGCCGTAGTCGACGCCTTCATAGAGCTGCTGCGCGAGGCGCATCGTGCGCTGCGCGGAGAAGCCGAGCTTGCGCGCCGCTTCCTGCTGCAGCGTCGAGGTGGTGAAGGGCGGGGCGGGATTGCGGCGCCGCTGCTTGCGGTCGATGCGCGTGACGGCGAGTTTGCCCGCCGCAGCCTCGTTCAGCGCGCGCTCCACGGCGTGCGCGGCGTCGGCATTGGTGAAGCTGAACTGCTCGACCTTCGCGCCGGCGTACTCGACGAGCTTCAGCGGGAACTGCTGCCCCGAATGCCCGCCCTCGGCGTCGATGGTCCAG
>CAUJHJ010000045.1 GCA_963204835.1 Pseudomonadota bacterium | reverse complement strand
GGCGGCGCAAGCTTCGGATGCCGCATGGCCAAGCGGCCAAGCTGCGCGTACGAGTTGTTTATAGCCTCCGTGGCACGTTCAAAGCTCGCCATCTCCCACTCTTCCGGGATCTTGTCGATCCCGCGCACGAGATACGCCTTTGGCTTGGTGACTTTGCTCATGCCGCACCGCCTTCCTGCTCGGCCTCGCGCTCCCGCGCGATCTCGGCGGCGCGCGGCTCGAGCACGGCCGCTTCGAGGTTGCAGCCGACCTGGTAGACCCTTTGCGCCAGCGCACGCAGCGCGATCTCGTAATTCGGCTCGTCAAGCTCGTCGCTGATGTCCTCGAGCGCGTGCGCCGCCATGCGCAGCACGGCCTCGACTTCCCAGACGACAAGGCGCTGCTCCTCGATCGCCGCCTCGAGCGCCGTGCCCTGGATCGTGTTCTGGAAGTCCGTCCGCACGGTCGCGCCGTCGCGGGGTTTCAGCTTGGTGACTTTGGACATGCCCATCTCCTTTTCGGTGGTGAAACTGCGTCGCAGCGACCAGGGAGACGGCGGACCGCCAGAGCACTTAGGAAGCACTTAGCTTCGGTGGTGCCAATCGGCGTCTTTATGTAAGTGCTTGATTTTATGGTGCCGCTTGTCTGATTCGAACAGACGACCCCATCATTACGAATGATGTGCTCTACCAGCTGAGCTAAAGCGGCACCGGGGGGCGCGCATTCTAATGAATGCCCTGTGGTGAGGCAAACCGGCCAGGCCCGGCGGAAACTCAGGCGCCAGGCGCCTTTCGCAAGCGGATCACCAGCTCGATTCCCGCCACTTCCATCCCTGCGGGCGGCGCGGGCAGGCGGCTGAACTGCACTTCGGGCACCGCCACATCGGTGAGGGCGCCGCTCTCGATGTCGTGGAAGTGATAGTGCGGCTCGACGTTCGAGTCGAACCATGCGCGCACGCCGTCGACCGACAGCGGCCGGATCAGGCCGCGGCCCGCGAACAGGTTGAGGGTGTTGTAGACGGTCGCCTTCGACACGCGTGCGCCGTCCGCCACCAGTTGCGCGAGCAGCTGCTCGGCCGACAGGTGCTGCGGCACGGACAGCAGCACTGCGGCGATGCGCAGCCGTTGTGCCGTTGGCTGGATGCCATGGGCAGCCAGGCGTTCCGCTATCTCGGCGATCGACATCCGTCAATTATATGAATCTGTCGAAATTCGTTGCAAATGCGTCGCATTTGCCCGATCGGGTGCGCGCATTCTCGACCCATGCGCCCGCGCGGCCACACCCTCTGGGAGCTCGTCACCGTGATCACGGTGCTCGCCGTCGTCGCCACCCTGGCAAGTCCCGATTTCGGGCGCCTGCGGGCATCTTCCGCCGTCACGTCCGGCGCCGACCGGCTGCTCGGCGCGCTGCATTTCGCGCGCAGCCGCGCCATCCTGCGGGGCGTGCCCACGGTCGTCTGCCTGTCGCAGGATGGCGAGCACTGTGTCGGCCGCGGTGCGCGGCAGGCTCCCGGCTGGATCGTCTTCGAGAATACGCACGCCGAGTTCATGCCCGTACGCGACCCCGGCGAGCCCATCCTGAGGCGGCACCGCCTGGAAGTGCCCGCCGCGTTGCGGGCCACGCGCAGCGCCGTCACGTATTGGCCCACCGCGCGCGCCGGCATGACCAGCAGCTTCGAGTTCTGCAGCAAGATCGCGGGCGTGCAGCCACGCGCCGTCATCGTGAGCCAGACCGGGCGCCCCCGCCTGCGCATGGGCCCTGCGCGCGGCAGCCGTGTGCCCTGCGGCCCCTGAGCAGCCGATGGGCGCTTATCGTCAAATCGCCCGTGAAATGGCTGGACTGTTGCGCCACTCGTCCGCGCCCGAAAACCGATCGTCGGAATCCGTGAGGCCGCACAACGCGCGGCGCTATAGTCGCTTGCTATGGGGGGAAGGTCCGTCCCGGTTGGGGGCTTTACGCTGCTCGAGCTGATGATCGTGCTCGCACTCGCAGCCGTCATCCTCGCCATCGGCGCACCGACCTTCGCGGAGTTCCGCCGCAACGGCCGCCTCACCGCCGACGCCAACGATTTCCTCACGGCCGTGCAAGTCGCGCGCACCGAGGCCGTGAAGCAGCAGCGCACCGTTTCGTTGTGCGCCTCGGGCGATCCTCAGTCCACGGCCCCCGCCTGTTCCGGCGGCGCGGATTTCTCGGGCTGGCTCGTGTTCGCCGATCCCGACGGCAACTGTGCCGCCGCCAGTGCCGCCGACATCGAGCGAACCGGCGGCAGGGCCGTCGCCGACCGCGGGCGTATCGCTTCCGTGGCGGACGGCACCTGCCTGTCGTTCGGCGCGAATGGCTTCCTGCTCGACGCCCCGCCCTCCACCGCGCGCCATGTCGTCTTTTGCGACGAGCGCGGCTATGCCCTGCAGGGCGGCACCAACCAATCCGCGGCGCGCGGCGTCGAAGTGGCGCGCACCGGTCGCGGCGAAATCGTGCGCGAACCGGCGCGCCTGTCAGCCTGGGGGCTTGCATGCAACTGAGGCAACGCGGCTTCACGATGGTCGAGTCGCTGGTCGCGCTCGTCGTGCTCTCGATCGGCCTGCTCGGCATCGCGGGCCTCTTCGTCGAGAGCCTGCGCAGCAGTCGCACGGCGCTGCTGCGCACCCATGCGGTGAACCTTGCCGGCGACATCGCCGACCGCATCCTCGCAAACGGCAACGCGGAAGACTCCTACGATACCGCGACCTATGGCGGCGCGCCGGCACTGCGAGGTTGTGCGCCGGACGCGGGCAGCGCCGGCAACAACTGCAGCGTCGGGGAACTGGCGGAGGACGACCTGGCGCGCTGGCAGGACGCGGTGCGCTTTGCGTTGCCGCCACCGGCCGACCCCGCGGATGCTGCCGTGGTGAGCTTCATCCGGGCCACCAATCCCGGCCGCCCCGACCGCTACCGCATTTCGATCGCGTGGCAGGAGCCGGGCGTCGAGCAGTATTCCTACACCTCGGAGCTCGTCGTGATGCCGAGGCCGCCAATCTCATGAAGAAGACAACTGCGCAGCAGGGCCTGAGCCTCATCGAGCTGCTCGTGGCGCTCGCGATCGGCTCCGTATTGATCGTCGGCGCGGTCTATGTGTTCTCGCGCGGCCGTGCCACCTACTCGGTCAACGAGAGCGTCGCGCGCCTGCAGGAGAACGGCCGCTACGTACTGTCGGTGCTCGAGCCGGACGTCGAACTCGCCGGTTACTACGGCTTCACCAACTCGCCCGACACGATCCGCTTCGTGAGCGGCGCCTCCCCCGGGACCGTGCATGCGGTCGCGGCGCAGATGCGCCAACGGCCGGTGCCCGCGGCGGCCCCGGTGCCGGTCGCCAACCTGCCGGGCGGCGCGCACGATTGCGGCACGAATTTCGCGATCGACGTGCTGACGCCGGTGCAGGGCTCGAACGACAGCTTCGCGCTCGGTCCATCCGCGGGCGCGTCGTGCGCCCCCTATGGCGCCGGTGCCGTGAACGGCGCCGACACCCTCACCATCCGCCGCGTCGAGACCGTGACCGCGGCGCCCGAGGCCGACCGCCTGCAGCTCTATGCCTCGCGCCTGCGCAGCCGCTCGGCGCAGCAGCTGTTCGTCGACGGCAATGCGCCAGGACCGGTCGACGCCGACAACGAGATCCACAACCTGGTGGTGCGCGCCTACTACCTCTCGCAGGACGCCGTCGACCGCCCCGGCCTGCCCTCGCTGCGCGTGAAGTCGCTCGGCGACGGCGCGCAATTCGGCGATGACGACGAGGTCATGCCCGGCGTCGAGGACCTGCAGGTGCAGTTCGGCATCGACACCGGCGACTACGACAACGACGGCGCGGTCGATCCCGCGGCCGACGTCAACGGCGACGGCATCCCCGAGTCCGACGGGCGTGCCACGCGCTACGTGAACCCGGATTTTCCCGGCCTCGACCGCGCCCAGGTGGTGTCGGTTCGAATCTGGGTGCGCGTGCGCGCCGATCGCCCCGAGCCGGGCTTCGAGGACAATCGCCGCTACCAGTACGCCGATGTCGACTACACCCCCGCGGGCAACGAGGCGCGTTTCCGCCGCGCGCTGATGTCCCGCACCATCTCGCTCAGGAACGCGCGCACCCTATGAACACCCAACGCGGCGCCGCGCTCGTCATCGGCCTCGTGCTGCTGCTGATCCTGACCCTGCTCGCGATCACCGGCATGAACACGGCCACCACGGAACTCGTCATGGCCGGCAACGAGCAGTTCCGCCGCGCGTCCGTCATGGCGGCCAGCGCGGGCGTCGAGGAGGCGATCGCCGACGTCGGTTCGGTGCCGTCCGTACCCGGCGCGGCGCCCGTGCAGGTGCAAGGCGTACCGGTCGGTTCGGCCGGCACGGACGAGTTCAGCACGGCAACCCGCTACGTCGGCGAGGAGACCGGCCTGCCCCAGTCGAGCGTCGATCGCTTCGTCGGCCTGCACTACGAGATCGAAAGCACGGGCACTTCCGCGCGCAATGCGCGCGACCGGCAGGTGCAGGGCGTGTTCGTGATCGCGGCGCCCGGCGCCGCGGGCGGCGGCGGCATCGGCAGGCTCGGCACCGGGCTCGGCGCACTGGGAGAATGAAGATGCGATCCCCTCACGCGATGCTCTTGTCCGGCCTCGTCCTCGCCTCCCTGCCGCTGATGGGACAGGAGAAGCCGCGCTGGGTCCTCGCGCAGGCCGTGGAGGCGCAGGCGTCGAGTGTCGTACTCCCGTCGGGCGCCTCCGGAACCCTCGTCGTCACGCCGTGCGCAGGCTGCGCGCCGCGCTCGTTCCTGACGAGCGCCCGCACGCTTTACCTCGTCGACAAGGCCCCCGTCACGCTGGCCGCGCTCCGCGCCGGCTTCACGGCAGCACCCGATACCTTCGTCACGGTGTTTTACGACCAGGCCAGCCGCGAAGTCACCCAGGTGATTGCGAGCGGCTCGCTGGCAACCGTCATCCGTCCCGACGAGGGCCGGCGGGGAGCGCGGCGATGACCAACCGGCATTTCCACCTGGCGACCGCGCTCCTGGGCGGGGCCCTGTCGCTCGTCACGGGCGCAGCCGCGCTCGCCGACGACACCGAGATATTCGTGAACCAGTCGGCGCTGCGCAATGTCCGGCCGAACATCCTCTTCATCATCGACACGTCGGGCAGCATGAGTGGCCCGATCCAGGCACAGCGCGCGCCTTACAACCCCGCGGTCACCTACGGCGGCGAGTGTGCGGCGAACGCCGTCTACTGGCGCGAGAGCGGCACGGGCAATACCGACCCGCCGCCCTGCAACTCCACGTCGCGATTCGACTCCTCCGCGAACCGCTGTGCCGCCGCGCGCTCGAGCCTCGCGGGCGCCGGCGGCGCCTGGACCGGCAACGTGGCGCGCTTCGATCCCGACGCCGCGCTATGGACGCGCCTGTCCGGCGATGCGCCGGCGGATCCCGTCGAATGCCGCGCGGACAGCGGCACGCACGGGCCGGACGACACCTCCTCGCTGCACTACGCGCAGAACGGCGACGCGAATGCGCCCTGGTCGGCGAACGCGAGCCGCGAGATCAACTGGGCGGCCGCCACCACCTACACGCTTTACAGCGCGAACTGGCTCAACTGGAATTCCTCGCCACCCGTGCCGACCACCACGACGCGGCTGCAAACCGTGCAGGCCGTGGCAACGGCGCTCGCGAGCTCGATCGACGGCGTCAACCTCGGCCTGATGCGCTACAGCAGCAATGCCGAAGGCGGCATGGTGATCCATGAAGTGGCGGACATCGCCACCGCACGCAACTCGATCATCAACAGCATCAACGCCCTGACGCCGGAGGGCGGCACGCCGCTGGCCGAAACGATGTACGAGGCCGGCCAGTATTTTGCGGGCCGCGCCGTCGACTACGGCAATCGCTCGGTGGTGAGCGGCAATCCGTCGCCGAGCATTCCGGCATCGCGAAATCCGCAGGACACCACGCGCTACCAGTCGCCGATCGCCTACCAATGCCAGCGCAATTTCGCGATCCTGCTGACCGATGGCGAACCGACGAGCGACACCGGCGCGAACACGCTCATCCCCGCCCTGCCGAATTACGCGAGCCTCGTCGGCAGCGGATGCAGTGCCGCCGCGAGTGTCAATGGCGCCTGCCTGCCGGACATGGCGGAGTACCTTCACGATGCCGACCTGTCTCCCACCCTGCCCGGCCAGCAGAATGTCACCACCTACACGATCGGCTTCGGTCCCGAAGTGGCCGGTTCCACGCTGCTCGACCAGACGGCGACTCGCGGCGGCGGCGAAGCGTATTCCGCCAACAACGTCTCGAACCTGACGACCACCCTGCAGGCCATCGTCGGCAACATCCTGCAGACGAGTTCCACGTTCACCGCGCCGTCGGTCTCGATCAACGCATTCAACCGCACCGAGTCGCTGAACGACCTGTACATCTCGGTGTTCAACCCGGAATCCACCGCGCACTGGCCGGGAAACCTCAAGAAGTACGCCTTCCGCAACGGCCGCATCGTCGACGCCTCGGGCAACGACGCGGTCGACCCGCTCACCGGCTTCTTCCGCCAGGGCGTGCAGAGCTTCTGGTCGGCTGCGGCCGACGGCGCGAGTGTCGCGGCCGGCGGCGCGGCGAGCCGCCTGCCCGACGAGACGGCGCGCCGCATGTACACGCTCGCCGACAGCAGCGGCAACCGGGCCCTCACGGCGGTCTCGAACCGCTTCGAACGCGGCAACACCGCGCTGACCGCGGCCTCGCTCGGCCTCGGCAGTGCGACCTCGCCGACCCGCGACCAGCTGATCGACTGGACACGCGGCATCGACGTGCAGGACGAGGACGCCGACGGCGACCGCACGGAGATGCATCGATTCATGGGCGATCCGCTGCATGCGCGGCCCGCGCTCGTGACCTACGGCGGCACGCCGGCCGCCCCCGACGCAGAGGATGCCGTCGTGTTCGTGCCGACCAACGACGGGTTCCTGCACGCCGTCAACGCACGCACCGGCGTCGAGCTCTGGTCCTTCATACCGCCCGAACTGCTGCAGCGCCTGCCGGACCTTTATCGCAACGCGGGCGTCGCCTCCCGCAGCTACGGCCTCGACGGCGATGTGCGCGTGCTCAAGTTCGACGTCAACCTCGACGGCATCGTCGATCCGGGCGCGGGCGATCGCGTGTGGATCTACTTCGGCATGCGCCGCGGCGGCAGCACCTACTACGCGCTCGATGTCACCGATCGCGACAGCCCGCGGCTGCGCTGGAAGATCGGGCCTGCCCAGTTGCCCGGCATCGGCGAGACCTGGTCCGCCCCCGCCGTTGCGCGCGTTCGCATCAACGGTGCGACGCAGAACGGCGAGCACCTGGTGCTGGTCTTCGGCGGCGGGTACGACGGGGCGCAGGAGAACGGCCCGTACGTCGCGGACACCGTCGGCCACCGCATCTACATGGTCGACGCCGCGAGCGGCGCCTTGCTGTGGTACGCGGGCGGGCCCGGTGGCGCCGGCACACCCGACCTTGCGATCGACCGCATGCGCAATTCGATCCCCGGCCGCATCAATGTGATCGACATCGACGGCGACGGTTTCGCCGACCGCATGTACGCAGCCGACATGGGTGGGCGCATCTTCCGCTTCGACATCTTCAACGGAGAGGATCGCGGCAGCCTCGTGACCGGCGGCGTATTCGCGAGCCTCGGCGCGGGCGACCTCGGGACCCCGACGCCCGTCGACAACCGGCGCTTCTACTACGCGCCCGACGTGGCGCTGATCCAGCGCCGCGGCGCCGATCCCTACTACAACCTCGCGATCGGCTCGGGCTACCGCGGGCACCCGCTCAGCACGGACACGCGCGACCGCTTCTATTCGCTGCGCGACAAGCTGCCGTTCGCCAAGCTGGCACAGTCGACCTACGACAACGCCACCCCGGTCACGAACGGCGACCTGGTCGACATCACGAGCAACCCCGGCGTCACGCCCGTACCGACGCAGGCGCGCGGCTGGACCCTGGACCTGCGACTGAACGGCGACATGTCCGGCGAAAAGGTGCTGGCGGAAGCGCTCACGGTCAGCGGCGTAATCCTGTTCCCGTCCTACCAGCCGACCCCGCCGACCGAGCAGAACCCCTGCCTGCCCGCCTCCGGGCGCAATCGCGTCTACGCGCTCGGCGTCGACTCGGGCGGCCCGGTCATCGATTACAACGACGACGAAGTACTCGACTCGAGCGACCTGTTCACCGATCTTGCGCAGTCCGGCATCGCCGGTGAGGTGAGCTTCGCCTACGAATCGGTCGCCAGCACGGAGGGCGAAGGCGGCGGCGAAGGCTCCGGTGGCGGCGGCAACCAGGGCCTCGACGAGCTCGGCCGGCGCGCGCTTTGCGTCGTGGGCGTCGAGGTCATGCGCAAGTGCGTGCGCCCGAGCGGCGTCGTGCGCACCTACTGGGAGCGGCCGGGGGTCGACTGAGGCGCACGGCCGCCCGGCGATCTTCAGTTTCGTCCAGAAGCACGCGGCGCGACGCGTACCGGGCTGTGCTCGGCAGGCCACTCGCCATCGCCCATACTCGTCCCGATGCGCATTGCCCCCTTCGATATCAGCATCCCGGATGAAGTGCTGTCCGACCTGGCGGCGCGCATCCGCAGCACGCGTTGGCCGCAGCCCGCGCCCGGCCCCGCGTGGGCACAGGGAACCGACCTCGGCTACCTGAAGGGCCTGCTCGCCTATTGGGCCGACGGTTTCGACTGGCGGGCACAGGAGCGCCGGCTGAACGGCTTCAGGCACCATCGGGCCACGCTCGGCGGCACGCACATCCACTTCGTGCATGAGCGCGCGCGGCAAGGGGAAGGCATCCCGCTGATCCTGACCCACGGCTGGCCCAGCGCGTTCATCGAGCTGCTGCCTCTCGTGCCGCTCCTGACCGACCCGAAGGGCCACGGCATCGACGGCCCCGCTTTCGACCTGGTCATTCCCTCGCTTCCCGGATACGGGTTCTCGGGACGACCGATGGTGGCGAACTACCGCACAGTGGCGCGGATGTGGCACGAGCTCATGCAGGGCCTCGGTTACGGGCGCTACGGTGCCGGTGGCGGCGATTTCGGCGCGGGGGTCGCCACCTACATGGCCATCGAGGATCCGGCGCGCATGATCGGCATCCACCTCACCACGATGGAGCTCTGGCCGGCGACGGGGCAAGGAACGCGACCGCTGACCGCAGCTGAAAATGACTATGTGGCCCAGGTGCGGCAATGGGACGCGGCCGAGCGGGGCTATTCAGCGATCCAGTCGACGCGGCCGCAGACACTCGGCTATGCGCTCAACGATTCGCCCGCGGGCCTTGCGGCCTGGCTGATCGAGAAATGGCGCGCGTGGAGCGATTCGGGCGGCGACCTCGACGCACGCTTCTCGCGGGACTTCCTGCTCACCTTGCTCACCGTCTATTGGGCCACGCAATCGATCACCCCATCGATGCGCGACTATTTCGACAACCGCTGGCACGGGGAAGATCCCGGGGCCGGCACTCGCGTGCCGGTTCCGACGGGTTTCGCCAACTTCGACCGCAATTTCGTGTCGGAGGGCAGTCCGCCACGCGAGTGGGTCGAGAGGCTCTACGATGTGCGGCGGTGGACCCAGATGCCCTCCGGCGGGCATTTCGGCGCCGCGGAGGAACCCGAGCGCCTGGCGCGCGACATCGCGGCGTTCTTTGCGGAGCGGGGTTGAAACTGAAGTCCCCGCGCCCGCAAGCCCAGGACCCGCGGCTGCTGCGCCGCCTGCTGCGCGCAAAGGACCGGATGGACGCAGCCTCGCACGAGGACTGGGCCATTCCGCGGCTGGCGCGATTGAGCCATGTCTCGGAGGCTCATTTCGCACGATCGTTCCAAGTCGCTTTCGGTGTACCGCCCCACCGCTACCTGCTCACTCGCCGCATCGAGCGCGCGACGGCGCTGCTGCGTGAGAGCGCACTTTCCATCACGGAAGTCGCCTTCCAGTCGGGATGGCGCAGCCTCGGCACTTTCGGGCGGGTCTTTCGCGCAGTCACCGGCGAGAGCCCGGGCGCCTTCCGGATGCGGGCAAGGGCCGGGGCGCAGGACATCGGCCGCGTGCCCCATTGCATCCTCAGTGCCGCACACCGCCCCGATCTCAGGACAGCAGTTTCGGAGAAGCGTCGCCGCGGGCGCGCCGGTAGACGAGCCGACGGATCCGGCCGGCGCATCGCTGGCTCTCGATGGCCCAGGGCAAGCCCGCCGCCTGGATTGCTTGCTCGACCCTGGCGCGGCTACGGCTTCAATCCGCGAGCCGCTCGTCGGCGTACACCGCCGTGCGCGGCGGGACGCCCGCGGCGATCCTGCCGCGATACATGCCGAGGTCGTTGATCGCGAAGGCCGGCGTGCCATCCGCGCCCATTGCGATGAGGCCGCCGTCACCACCAATGGCACCGACCGCCATGATCGTGTCCTGCGCGGCTTTCACGATGCCGGCCCCCTGCCAGCTCACGCGGTCGCAGACCTGCCGCGCGGCGCTTTCGCGGATGAAGTATTCGCCGGTGCCCGTCGCGGAGACGGCGCAGGCGCCATCCTTCGCGTAGGTGCCTGCGCCGATGATCGGCGAGTCGCCAATGCGGCCCCAGCGCTTGCCGGTCGTGCCACCCGTCGAGGTCGCCGCGGCCAGGTGCCCCGCGCTGTCGATCGCGACGGCGCCCACGGTGCCGTAGGCATGCGCCGGATCGAGCAGTGCGGCGCTCTTTTGCGTGGCACGCCATTGCAGCAGCTGCCGCCATCGCTCCTCGGTCCGGAACCACGACGGATCGACCTGCTCGAGTCCGGCCTCGACCGAGAACCGGTCGGCGCCCTCGCGCGCGAGCATCACGTGCGGGGATTTCTCCATCACCGCGCGCGCGAGGCTCACCGGGTGGCGCGTGCGGGTCACGCCCGCCACGGCGCCCGCCTTTTCCGTGGCGCCATCCATGATCGCCGCATCGAGTTCGTTGCGCCCGTCGGCGGTGAACACGGCGCCGCGCCCCGCGTTGAAGAGCGGATTGTCTTCGAGCAGGCGTACCACGGCTTCGACGGCGTCGAGCGCCGTGCCGTTGGCATCGAGCACGGCGCCGCCCGCGCGCAGCGCGGCGTCGAGCCCCGCCCGATAGGCCTTCTCCTTCTCCGGTGACAGCGTCGCGCGCTCGATCACGCCTGCGCCGCCGTGGATCGCGAGCGACCAGCGCGGCACTTCCGCCATGCTCCCGCCGACGACGGTGAAGGCGCGCTGGAAGGTCGGCTGATCGACGCGCCGGTCGGCGAGATGCAGCACCGATCCATGCCCGATGCCGATGGCTGACACCCGGGCAAGGTGCAGCGGCTTGCCGGGCGCCTGCGCTTCCGTGAAACCGCCCTTGAACAGCCACGCCGCGCCGTCGGGATCGGTGGCGTAGATGCGCGCCGTTCCATCGGGCTCCACCGCGAGCGCCGCGCTCTCGTCGACACCCAGGCCCCAGAGCGGGCGGTCACCCTTCCCGTCGAGGGTTTCGGCCTTGGCGAGGAACGCGAGCAACCGTCCCTGCCGGTTGCGCTCCTTGAAATGCGTATCGGTCACGACGCCGCGCAGCAGCGCGAGGTGCAGGAAATCGCCCTCGATCGTCACCGCGGGCCCGAGCGGATCGGCCATGGCTTCAGGCGAGGTGATGCTGCCGTCATCCATCGCGCCGTACAGGTATTCGCCGAGGATCGCGAGTCCCGCGCTCGTGCCACCGAGCGGCTTGCCGGCCGCCACGTGTGCGTCGAGCGCGGTTGCGACGGGTGTTCCCTTCCAGAAACGCACGTAGCGGGCCTGGTCGCCGCCGGCGATGAAGATGCCGTCCGCCTTGGCGAGCGCAGCGAGGATCTTCGGGTCGCCCGACGGCGCGCGACCCTCGAACACGAAGGTCTCCACCGAGGCAAGGCCGCCGACGTCGTGGTAGAACTCGTCGGCGACTTCGGGGCCCTGCGACGCGCGCAGCACGACGAGATGCCCATGGCCCGCTTTTGCGATGAACCAGCGCAGCGCGTCGAAGTTGCGATCGCCACCGCCCATCAGCAGCAGCCCGCCGCTGACCTTGCCCGGGGTCTTCGCCGCAAGATCGCCGACGGTGAAATGGCGGTAGCCCTCCGCGGCGCCGGCGGAGAAGGGCAGCAGCACCACGGCCAGCAGGCAGGCCGCGCGCACCAGTATGGTCCGTTTCATGGCGATTTCTCCCGCAATGCCCTCGGTAAGACGAAGACGACGTTCTCTTCCCTACCCTGCATCTCGAGCGGCACGTGCCCGCCCCAGCCGCGCAGGCGATCGACGACCTGGCGCACGAGGACTTCAGGCGCCGACGCGCCCGCGGTCACGCCGACGGCCTGCCGGCCCTCGAACCATTCCTCGCGCAGGTCGTCCGGGCCATCGACGAGGTAACCAGGCACGCCGGCGCGGTCCGCAAGTTCGCGCAGGCGGTTCGAGTTGGAGCTCGTCACCGAGCCGACGACGATCAGCACGTCGCATTCGGCGAGCAGTCGCTTGACCGCATCCTGGCGATTCTGCGTCGCGTAGCAGATGTCTTCCTTGCGTGGACTGGCAAGTTCCGGGAAACGCCGGCGCAGCACCGCGACGATCTCGGCCGTGTCGTCGACCGACAGCGTGGTCTGCGTGACGAAGGCGAGCCGCGCCGGATCGCGGATCTCGACCTGCCCGGCATCCTCGGCCGATTCGATCAGCACGATGCGCCCGCCCCAGGAGGCATCGAAGCGCCCCATGGTGCCTTCGACCTCCGGGTGGCCCGCGTGGCCGACCAGGATCACCTCGCGAGCCTCGCGCGCGAAGCGGCCCACTTCCATGTGCACTTTGGTCACGAGCGGGCAGGTCGCGTCGTAGACCGACAGGTGCCGGCGCTGCGCCTCCTCCTCCACCGCGCGCGAGACGCCGTGGGCGGAAAAAATCACCGTGGCGCCGTCGGGCACTTCGTCGAGCTCATCGACGAAAACGGCACCGAGCCCGCGCAACCGCTCGACGACATGGCGGTTGTGCACGACCTCGTGGCGCACGTAGATCGGCGCACCGAAAATCTCGATCGCGCGCTCGACGATGTCGATCGCCCGGTCGACCCCGGCGCAGAAACCGCGCGGATTGGCGAGCAGGATCTTCATGCGCCGCGCCTCGATGCCGTGCCGCGCCTCACGGCCGTGCCCGCCGCCACTCGACGATCGCATCCATGACCAGGCAGGCCGCGCCGACGGAGATGGCGGCATCCGCGACATTGAACGCAGGGAACCACGCGTCGTTCCAGTGCACATGCACGAAGTCGATGACGAAGCCGTGGCGCATGCGGTCGATCACGTTGCCGAGCGCCCCGCCAAGGACCAGCGCGAGTCCGCAGGCGAGCCAGGCCTGGGCGCGCGCGTGCACGCCGCGCAACCACGCGACAATTCCGGCGCTCACGGTGAGCGCGAGCGCCGTGAAGAACCAGCGCTGCCAGCCGCCCGCGCCCGCAAGGAAGCTGAAAGCGGCCCCCGGGTTGTGCAGGCGGGTGAAGTCGAGCACCGGCAGCAAGGTCATGCTTTCGTAGAGCTGGAAGTGCCGCTCCACCCACGCCTTGCTCGCCTGGTCGGACGCAACGACGAGCAGCGACAACGGCAGCCAGCGCCAGCCGCTCACGCGTAGCGCCTCGTTTCGCCCGCCGTCGTCACGTTCGTCACGCAGCGTCCGCAGAGTTCGGGGTGCTCCGCATGCGCGCCGACATCCTCGCGCCGGTGCCAGCAGCGCACGCACTTCGGGGCCTCGGTGGGTGCGACGCGGATCGCGATGCCCTCGCCCGCGGCAACGCTGTCCGGTGGCGCCGCGCCCTGGTGGAGGCGCGCGGCGGACGTAATGAGAAGGAAGCGAAGTTCCTCCTCGAGCGCCGCGTGCCGCGGGTACTCGGCTGCGGAGCACCACACATCGACCTGCGCCTCGAGCGGCGCGCCGATCGCGCCGGTGTCGCGCAGTTTCTCGAGCTCGCGGGTGACGGCGGCGCGCAGCGCAAAGAGAGCCGGCCAGTCGATTGCGCCCGCGGGCACTTCCGGCAGGCGGTGCCACGTTTCGCACTGCACCGATTCGCCGCGCTTGCCCGGCAGGTACTGCCAGATCTCTTCCGCCGTGAACGAGAGGATCGGCGCGAGCCAGCGCACCATCGCCTCGGCGATGTGGAACATCGCGGTCTGCGCGGAACGGCGCGCATGGCTCCTGGCGGGCGTCGTGTAGAGGCGGTCCTTCAGCACGTCGAGGTAGAGGCCGCCGAGGTCGACGATGCAGAAGTTGTGCACCTTCTGGTAGATCAGGTGGAAGGCAAAGTCGCGATAGGCGGCGACGATCCCGTCCTGCAGTTCGCGCGTGCGCGCGATGGCCCAGGCATCGAGCGCGACGAGGTCGGCCGGGGCGACCTGGTCCGTGGCCGGGTCGAAGCCGTGCAGGTTGCCGAGCAGGAAGCGCACGGTGTTGCGCATGCGGCGATAGGAATCGGCCGTGCGCTTCAGGATCTCGTCCGATACGCCGATCTCGTTCGCATAGTCGGTCGAGGCGACCCACAGGCGCAGCACGTCGGCGCCGAGCGTCGACATGACCTTCTGCGGAAGGACCACGTTGCCGAGCGATTTCGACATCTTGCGGCCCTTCTCGTCCACGGTGAAGCCGTGGGTCAGCACGCCCTTGTAGGGCGCGCGGGCGTGCAGCGCCTCCGACATCAGCAGCGAACTGTGGAACCAGCCGCGGTGCTGGTCCGAGCCTTCGAGGTACAGGTCGACCGGCGCCACGATCTCCGGGCGCGCCACGCCGACGCACTCGAAGGACAGGCCCGAGTCCGCCCACACGTCCATGACGTCGGTGACCTTCTCGTAGGTCGCGGCGTCCGTGCCGATCAACTCGGCGGCATCGAGCGCGAACCACGCTTCGATCCCGCCCTGCTCGACCCGATCGGCGGCCTTCCCGATGAGCGCGAGCGTATCGGGGTGCAACGCACCCGTTTCCTTGTGCACGAAGAGCGCGATAGGCACGCCCCAGGTGCGCTGGCGCGAAATGCACCAGTCGGGCCGGTTCTCGATCATGCCGGTGATGCGCTGCTCGCCCCAGGCCGGCGTCCACTGCACGCCCTTGATGTCGCGCAGCGCATGGGCGCGCAGGTTGCGCTGCTCCATGCTGATGAACCATTGCGGAGTCGCGCGGAAAATCACCGGCGTCTTGTGTCGCCAGCAATGCGGATAGCTGTGCTGGAAGGGCACGTGGTGCAGCAGGCGCGATGCCTCGGTGAGCGCCTGCACGATCGCGGCATTGGCGTCGTGGCAACGCTGGCCGCCCACGAGCGGGGTGCTGTCGAAAAAACGCCCATCCGGGCCGACCGGATTGACGACCGGCAGGCCGTAGCGCTGGCCGACGACGAAGTCTTCCTGGCCGTGCGCCGGCGCCGTGTGCACGGCACCCGTGCCCGCTTCCAGCGTGACGTGGTCGCCGAGGACCACCGGCACCCGCTTTGGCAGGAACGGGTGCGCGAGTTCGAGCCGCTCGAGCGCGACGCCGTCGAACTCAGAGAGCAGCTCGACCTGCGCAAGGCCGTAGCGCGCGAGGCTCGCCTCGCGCAGCTCGCTCGCGAGGATCAGGCGCTTGCGGCCGCCAGCGCCCTCCGCCTCGACGAGGCTGTAACGGAAATCGGCGCGCAGCGCGACCGCCTCGTTGGCGGGCAGCGTCCACGGCGTCGTGGTCCAGATGACGATCGAGACCGGCAGCTCGCCCAGCCCGCCCGCCGGCTGGCCAATGCGCCGCTCGAGGTCGCGCGGGTCGACGACGCGGAATTCGACGTCGATCGCGGGCGACGTGCGCTCCTCGTACTCGACCTCCGCCTCGGCGAGCGCCGAGCGGCAGTCGAGGCACCAGTGCACGGGCTTCGCGCCGCGGTAAAGGTGGCCGTTGTGCACGATGCGGCCGAAGGCGCGGATCTGCTCGGCCTCGTAGGCCGCGTTCATCGTGAGGTAGGGGTTGTCCCAGTCGCCGAGCACGCCGAGGCGCTTGAAGTCCGTGCGCTGCAAGTCCACCTGCTCGCGCGCGAAGGCGCGGCAGGCCGCGCGGAAGGCGTTCGCGTCGAGCTTCTGGCCCGGCTTGCCGTGCTACTTCTCGACCGCGTGCTCGATCGGCAGGCCATGGCAGTCCCAGCCGGGGATGTAGGGAGCGTCAAAGCCGTCGAGCGAGCGCGACTTGACGATGATGTCCTTCAGGATCTTGTTGACGGCGTGGCCGATGTGGATCGCGCCGTTCGCATAGGGCGGGCCGTCGTGCAGCACGAAGCGCGGTCGCCCTTTCGCCGCCGCGCGGATCCTGCCGTAGAGGTCGCGGGCCTGCCAGTCGGCGAGCATCTTCGGCTCGCGCTGCGCGAGATCGGCCTTCATCGGAAAGCCGGTCTGCGGAAGATTGATCGTCTGCTTGTAGTCTGCCACTCGAAATTCCCCAGCTATCCCGTCAGAGTGCGAGCAGGCGGCGTGCCTCGCCCGCATCGTCATGCATCTGCGCCACGAGCGCATCGAGCGTCTCGAAGCGCGCCTCGTCGCGGATCTTCGCCACGAACTCCACTTCGATCTCGCGGCCGTACAGGTCGCCTGCGAAGTCGAACAGGAACGTCTCGAGCCAGGGCTCGACACCGCCCACCGTGGGCCGCGTCCCGAGGCTCGCCACGCCGGGCCACGGCGCCTGCGCGACGCCGTGCACGCGGACCGCAAAAATACCCCCGAGCGGCGACCGGCACCGCTTCAGCCGCAGGTTCGCGGTCGGGAAACCGAGCGTGCGCCCGAGCTGCTCGCCGCGCGCCACCCGGCCGCGCATCGTATAGGGCCGGCCGAGGAGGCGCGCGGCTCGCGCAAACTCTCCCGCGGCGAGGCTCTCGCGGATGGCGGTGCTGCTCACCCGCTCGCCATCGCCGGTCACGGGCGCCAGCACCTCGACCTCGAAGCCCTGGCGGTGCCCGCAGGCTGCGAGGCCCTCCGCCGTACCGGCGCCGTCGCGCCCGAAGCGGAAATCATGCCCGACCACGAGCGTCGTGGCGCCGAATGCGACCGCGAGCCGCTGCGCAAAGGCCTCGCCTGACAGGCTGCGCAGGCGCTCGTCGAAACGCAGGACGCAAAGCCCGTCGAGCCCCTGCGCCGCGGCCAGGCGCCAGCGCTCGCGGAAATTCGTGAGCCGCGCGGGCGGCGAGTCCGGCTGCAGGAACTCGCGTGGCATCGGCTCGAAGGTGAGCATCGCGGGGCGGGCACCGCGCGCTTGCGCCAGTGCACGGGTTCGCGACAGGAGCGCCTGGTGCCCGAGGTGCAGGCCGTCGAACGCGCCGAGCGCGACGACGAACCCGTCACGGGACTTGCCCTGCACTGGCCAACCGCGAATCAACCTCATGATTATATTGGCCGGTTGCGCAAGTGGCCATAACGCAGGCCGGTCACGAAGAGTACGGCGAAGTACAGGCCCGCTCCCGCCGCGATCCCGATCGCGCACCGGGTCGCGCGATCGAGCGCCCCGAGTGCCGTCCAATCGGCGAGATCGCCCGCGAACCACCACAGGAGCGCGGCCATCGCGGCATTCGCGGCGAGCACGCGCCACAGGAACGCCGCCCAGCCACTCGAGGCCCGGTAGATGCCCGCACGGCGCAACCCCCGCCACAGCAGGAAGGCGTTCACTGCCGCGCCTGCGCAGGTGGAGGTGGCGAGCAGGATGTGCGGGACCGGAAAACCGAGCCATTTCGCCGGCAGCACGACCACGACATTGAGCGTCATGGTCACGGCGAGCGCAAGGATGCCGACGCGGACCGGCGTGCGCGTGTCCTGCCGCGCGAAATAGCCCGGCGCCAGCACCTTCACGAGGCTGAACATCAGGAGGCCCCACGAGTACGCCATCAGCGCCCACGAAGCCATCTGCACGTCGCGCAGGCCGAAGCGGCCGTAGCCGAAGATCGTCGCGGTGAGCGGCCCGGCGAACACCAGCAGCCCCACCGCCGCGGGAGTCGCGAGCAGCACCGTCAGCCGCAGCGCCCAGTCGAGGGTGCCCGCGAAACGGTCCATCGACTGCTGTGCGTGGTGCGCCGACAGGCCCGGCAGGATCACGGTCGCGAGCGCAATGCTGAAGACGCCGAGCGGGAACTCCATCAGCCGGTCGGCGAAATAGAGCCAGGAGATGCTGCCCGACATCAGGAACGACGCAATGATCGTATCGAGCAGCAGGCTCACCTGCGCCATCGACGAGCCGAGGATGCCGGGCACCATCAGTTTGCCGATGCGCCGCACACCCTCGGCGCGTGGCTGCCAACGGGGTCGCCCCAGCAGCCCGAGGCGCGCGACCGCCGGCAACTGGAACAGCACCTGCAACACACCGCTCACGAACACGCCGATGGCAAGCGTCAGGCCGGGATTCGCCGAATTCGCCGCGAGCACGAGGGCGAAGAAGATCATCACCACGTTCATGATGACCTGCGTGAAGGCCGGCACGGCGAAGCGGCCGTAGCTGTTCAGCACGCCGCTGAACAGCGCGGTCAGGGACACGAAGAAAAGGTAGGGGAACGTCCAGCGCAACATCTCGACCGCGAGGTCGTGCTTGTTGCCGTGCTGCGTGAACCCCGGCGCGAACAGGAAGATCAGCAGTGGCGCGCCGATCACGCCGATCACCGTGACCACGAACAGCACTCCGCCCAACGTGCCGGTGGTGCCTCCGACCAGCGCCTTGACCTCGCCGGGTTCGCGCTTGACGCGGAACTCCGAGATCACGGGCACGAAGGACTGCGAGAACGCCCCCTCGGCGAACAGCCGCCGCAGGAAGTTCGGGATCTTGTAGGCGACCAGGAAGGCGTCCATCAGGAGCCCCGCGCCGAACACCTGCGACAGGGCCATGTCCCGCAGGAGCCCCGTGATCCTTGAAACGAGCGTCGTGAAGCCGACGACGCTGGTGCTCTTCAGGAGCGCGCGACTCATGCGGTAAGCGGGTGAAAATCCACGGGTTCCGACTATACCGGACAGCCCCGCCACCGCGCCGGTCCGCATTGACAAGGCGGGACGCCCTCCGCACACTACGCGCCCCAAAAATCGCGTCGACCCGTCTCCGGAGACCCCGTGGCCAATACGAAATCCGCCGAAAAAGCCGCCCGCCAGGCCGAGAAGCATCGCGCCCGCAACGTCGCGCTGCGCTCGCGCGCGCGCTCGGGGCTGCGCAAGGCCGCCGCCGCGGCCGGTGCGGGCGACAAGGCCGCCGCCACGGCCGCGCTGCGCGAAGCGACCTCGCTTGTCGACGCGCTCGCCGCCAAGGGCAAGATCCACCGCAACAAGGCCGCTCGCCACAAGAGCCGCCTCTCCGCACGCGTCAAGAAGATGGGGTGACCGCCCGGGCGCGTTCGCCCTCGAGGTGCTGCATGACCGCCTCGCTGAGCGCCTTCGTGCCCTCCCCCGTCACGCCCGAGATCAGGAATTTCGGGCCCTTGTGACGCAGCCGGCGCGCGATCTCGCGCGCCTTCTCCTCCGCCTCGTCCCCCGGCAGCAGGTCGCGCTTGTTCAGCACGAGCCAGCGCGGCTTCGCGGCGAGGTCCGGGCTGAACTTCTTCAGCTCCGCGATGATCGCGCGCGCGTCTTTCACCGGATCGGCATCCGGATCGACCGGTGCAATATCGACGAGGTGCAGCAGCACCTTCGTGCGCTGCAGGTGCTTCAGGAAGCGGATGCCGAGGCCCGCGCCCTCGGCCGCCCCCTCGATGAGCCCGGGAATGTCGGCCATCACGAAGCTGCGGTGCTGCCCGACATAAACGACGCCCAGGTTCGGGTAGAGCGTGGTGAACGGGTAGTCGGCCACCTTCGGGCGCGCGGCCGAAACGGCGCTGATCAGCGTCGACTTGCCCGCATTCGGCAGTCCGAGCAGGCCCACGTCGGCGATCACCTTGAGTTCGAGCTCGAGCGTGCGCTTCTCTCCCGGCAGCCCGGGGCCGAACTGGCGCGGGGCGCGATTGGTGCTCGACTTGAAGCGCGTATTGCCCCAGCCGCCCTTGCCGCCCTGCGCAACCAGCAGTTCCTGGCCGGCGCGTGTGAGGTCGCCGAGCGTTTCCTGGGTCTCGCTGTCGCGCACGATCGTGCCGACCGGCACCGTGACGTGGCGGTCCTGACCGCCGCGCCCGGTGCAGCCATTGCCGCTGCCCGGCTCGCCGTGCTCGCCCTTGAATGTTCGCTCGATGCGAAAGTCCGCGAGCGTGTTGATGCCCTCGGCCGCGCGCAGGTAGACGCTGCCGCCGAGGCCGCCGTCGCCACCGTCCGGCCCGCCGAAGGGCACGAACTTCTCGCGACGGAAACTCGTACTGCCTCGGCCGCCATTGCCGGCCTGCACCTTGACGCGCGCTTCGTCGACGAACTTCATGCTGGCTGCTCCCCGCCCCGCGTGCAGTCTACAAACGAAAACCCCGGCGCGGGGCCGGGGTTTTGCCGAGACTCAGCGGACGGACGCGTTACTCCGCGTCGACGCTCACGAAACGGCGCTGCTCGGCGCCCTTGACCGCGAACTTGACCGTGCCGCTCTTGAGCGCGAACAGCGTGTGGTCGGTGCCGATGCCGACGTTCGGGCCGGCGTGGTATTCGGTGCCGCGCTGGCGCACGAGGATGTTGCCGGCGAGCACGGCCTCACCGCCGAACTTCTTCACGCCGAGGCGCTTGCTGTGGGACTCGCGACCGTTGCGGGTGCTGCCGCCTGCTTTCTTGTGTGCCATCTCAGACGATCTCCGTGACTTTCACTTCGGTGAAGAGCTGGCGATGGTTCTTCATCCGCAGGTAATGCTTGCGGCGACGGAACTTGACGATGCTCACCTTGTCGCCCTTGCCGTGGCGCTCGACCGTGCCGGTCACCTTCGCGCCCGCGAGCAGCGGCGAACCGACCTTGACGTCGCTGCCGGCGCCGACGAGCAGCACCTGGTCGAACGTGACGGTGGAGCCCGGTTCCGCGTCGAGCTTCTCGATGCGCAGCACCTGGCCCTTCTCCACCCGATACTGCTTGCCGCCCGTGGCGATAACCGCGTACATGATCGAAAAGCTCCTGAAAAAGGCCGCGTAGTTTACTCAGCGGCCTGCGCGCGGTCAAACTCCTGATTCACCAATGAAAACAGCCCCTTGGCGCGGTCCTGCTACGCTACGCAGATGACCCTCGAGCAAATCCGTGCGCTGGTGCGCGCCGACCTCGCCGCCGTGGACGACGTGGTGCGGGCAAGCCTCAAGAGCACCGTCCCTCTGGTCGACCAGATCGCCGAGCACATCATCTCGGGCGGCGGCAAGCGCCTGCGCCCGCTGCTCGTGGTGGTCGCCGGCCGCGCCTGCGGCGCAGGCGGGCGCCGGCACACCGAGGCCGCCGCCTTCATCGAGTTCATCCACACGGCCACCCTGCTGCACGACGATGTCGTCGATGGCTCCGCGAAGCGCCGCGGACGCGACACCGCGAACGCGGTGTTCGGCAACCAGGCGAGCGTGCTCGTCGGCGACTTCGTCTATTCGCGCGCCTTCCAGATGATGGCGGCGATCGGCTCGCAGCAGGTCATGGAGATCATGGCCGACGCGACCAACGTGATCGCCGAGGGCGAAGTGCTGCAACTGATGAATGCGCACGATCCCGAGACGACCGAGCAGCGCTACCACGAAGTCATCTATCGCAAGACGGCGCGCCTCTTCGAGGCGGGCGCGCAGGTCGCGGCGGTGCTCGCGAACGCGACGAGCGGCGTGCAGGACGCGCTGCGCCGCTACGGCCGCCATCTCGGTACCGCCTACCAGATGATCGACGACGTGCTCGACTACCGCTCGGACCCGGCCGCGCGCGGCAAGAACCTCGGCGACGACCTTGCCGAAGGCAAGCCGACGCTGCCGCTGATCCACGCGCTGCGCATGGGCAACGAGGCGCAACAGGCGCAGATCCGCACGGCGATCGAACACGGCGGCCTCGAACACCTCGACGCGATCATCGCGGCGATCGAAGCGACCGGCGGCCTCGCCTACGCCGAAGACCTCGCG
>CAUJHJ010000044.1 GCA_963204835.1 Pseudomonadota bacterium | reverse complement strand
CGCTCCAGCACATCTGGCTCAAGGCCAACGGCCGGTTGCCCGACGATCCCCGGCTCCATCAGTGTGTGCTCGCCTACGCCTCGGATTTCACCTTGCTCGACACGGCGCTGATCGCCCACGGCAAGCTGCTGTTCGATCGCGACATCCAGCTCGCGAGCCTCGATCATGCCCTCTGGCTGCACCGGCCGGTGCGGGCCGACGAGTGGCTGCTCTATAGCCAGGACAGCCCGAGCGCCTCGGGCGCGCGCGGCTTCACGCGCGGCATGCTGCACGCTCGCGACGGCAGGCTGATCGCGAGCACTGCGCAGGAAGGGCTGATCCGGGTCGCAAAGCCACCGGGATGAACGCCAGGCGGCCCCTCGCTCTCGCGGCGATTGCGGTCGGTATCTACGGCATGGCCCGCGCCGCCGCGGTCGACGATGTCGCAACGCTCGCGGCATGGTGGCCGGGCATCTACGACAGCTCGGAGCAGCTCGTGCTGGCGGGCCCGGACGAGGAGGGGCGACGCGCCGAAGGTTCCGAGCTGCGGGTGCGTACGCTCGTCTCGCGCGTCGCGCTGCCCTGGCTCGGCGACGACGTGCTCTATGCCGAGGAGTTCCTGCACGACGAGCCGGAGAACCTGCGGCGGCAGGTGCTGTTGCGGCTCGAGCCGCGGGCCGGCGGCGGGGTGCGCGTGCGCCAGTACACACTGCGCAATCCCGCGCGGTTTCGCCACCTGCACCGCTCGCCGCGGCTGCTCGCGAGCCTGCAGGTCGACGACCTCGAGACGGATCCCGGCTGCGACCTCGTGCTGCGCCGGGAAGTCACCCAGTTCGTCGGTGGCACGGAGGGCAATGGCTGTCGCGACGATGCGCCGCGGGAGGCGCGCTACATCGACTACCGGCTGCTCGTGGGCCGGGACCTGTACTGGTATCGCAGGCGGCTCGTGCGAGTCGCGGACAACGCCGTCATCGACGAGGTCGCGGGCTACACCTGGTTCCAGCTCTATGAAGCGCGGCTCTTTGCCTGCCGCGTGCGCTGGTCCGACAGTGGCCGCCGGGAGGATGTCCGCGATGTCTACGCGGCCGACCTGCATGACCAGGGGGGAAGGGCGCGCTTTCGTTCGCCGGACGGGCGCGAGCTCGAGATCGAGCTGCATGCGAATGACTGGCCGTTCGCGAGCGGCCGCGACGCGCTGATCCTGATACTCGACGAGGCGGGCCGCAATGAGCCGCTCGCCACCGCCTGGGCGCCGGCCGACGCCGACGAGATTGCCCTCGCCGCGGGCAGGCTCGCTGTGCGCTGCGCGGCGGTCGTGCCGCGACGGCGCTCGGCGGATGCCTAGCCGCCGGCGCGCCGGGCGTTCGCCCGGGAGCGGGCGTGGAATGCCGTGCTAGCGCAGCGTGCGCAGTTCCTTCTTCAGGACCTTGCCGCCCGCGTTGCGCGGCAGCTCGGCAATGTCGCGGTATTCCTTCGGCACCTTGTAGCCCGCTAGCCGCTCCCGGCAGTGCGCTTCTAGTTCGGCGGCATCGACAGGCCGCTCGTGCCTGGGCACGATATAGGCCCTGAGGCGCTCGCCCCAGTGCTCGTCGGGTATCCCGACCACCGCTGCTTCGCGCACCGCCGGGTGCGCCAGCAACACTTCCTCGATTTCGCGCGGGTAGACGTTGAGGCCGCCCGTGACGACCATGTCCTTCCTGCGATCGACGATGTAGTAGTGGCCATCCCTGTCGCGGTGCGCGAGGTCGCCCGCGCTGACCCAGCCGTCGCGCATGACCGCGGCCGTTTCCCCGGGCCTGTCGAGGTAGCCATTGAAAAGGTACGGTGAGCGCGAGTAGAGCTCGCCGACCTCGCCCTCGCCGACTTCGCGACCGGCATCGTCCAGCAGCCGCACTTCGTTGAGCGCAAACGGCGGCCCGACGCAGCGTGGCTTCTCGAGCTGGAAGCGCGGGCGAAGGTTGGTGACGATGCCAGCCTCGGTCGAGCCATAGGTCTCGTGCAACAGGCCGGCGCCCCAGTAGTCGACGATCTTCTCCTTGAGCGCCTGCGGCAGCGCCGCGGCATTCGACATGATGGTGCGCAGCGCGCCGGCCCCGCCCCGGTGGCGCGCAAGGAACGCGCTCTCCAGCGCGAAGATCGACGAGTAGTGCGTCGGCACCATGAATACGCCGGTGAAGGCCTCCGTCGCGAGCTTGCGCACCACCAGCTCGGCGTCGAACTTCGGCAGGATCTCGACGGTGCCGCCGAAGTACACCGAGCACATGATGAAGGCGAAGCCGGCGCCGTGCGCCATCGGCGCGATCCCGAGCTGCACGTCCTCGGGACCGTAGCAGCAGTATTCCATCGCCATGGCGTGGAAGGTGAGCACGCGCGAGCGATGTGAAATGAGGATCCCTTTCGGCTGCCCCGTCGTGCCCGAGGTGTAGACGAGGGTGAACGGGTCCGTCTCGATGGGCACCACCGCGCCCGTCACTGCGGGTGAACGCGCGGGATCCGCGGCGCCCAGCCATGCTTCATATTCTTCGCCGAGCACGATCACGTGCTCGATCGTGGGCAGCTGCGCGCGGTCCACCGCGCCGGCGCTGGCCGGATGCACGAAGAGCACGCGCGCGCGGCAGTCGCGCGCGGCCGCGGCCACTTCCCTGGCGGTGGATCGCGGGCTCAGGGTCGCGACGATGCCACCGGCGTCCGACACTCCGCAGACAAGTTCGGGGTAGTCGATGCAGTTCGGCGCGAGCACGATCGCCCGGTCGCCCTTGCCGAAGCCCAGCGCGACGAGATTCGAGGCTATCCGGTCCACGCGCTCCCGCAATTGCGCGTAGCTGCGGCGCTCCGCCCCGCAGATCAGCGCCGTTTTCCCGGGGGTGCGCGCGGCGGAGACGCGCAGGCCGCGTGACAGGAGGAGTTTGCTGCTGCTCATCTCGACATTACGGTCGCATTGGGCGCAGACTCTGTCAACGAATCCGGGAATACGTAAACACTTTCCGGATATACGGTTCTCAACAGGAGCGCGATGTCGGAAGGCGCCCGGTCTGTCGTTCGCACGGTCCACCTCTTCGAGGAATTTGCCCGTGCGCGTCGCCCGCTCACCTCGGGCGAACTCGTCGAGCGTCTCGGCGCACCGCGCTCGAGCGTCGCGGATCTGTTGCGCACGCTGGTCGACCAGGGCGTGCTGGCGATGGATCGCCGCCGCGCCACCTACCTGCCGACCGCCCGGTTCGCGCACCTCGGCGCCTGGCTGGTCGACAGCTGGCGCAGCAACCATGCGCTGCTCGACGCCCTCGAGCGGCTCGCACTCGATACGGGCGAGACGACCTCGTTCGCCGCGCCGGGCGACCTCGAGATGGAGATCGTCCATGCGATCAACATGCCGGGGGGCATCCGCTGGAGCGCCGAGGTCGGCCAGCGGTACACCGTGTTCGGCTCGGCGGTCGGCACCGCGCATCTCGCGGCCTTGTCGACCGCGACCATCCGCTCGATGTACGCGCGCGCGCAGCGCTTGCCACCCGAACGCCGTCCGACCGCTTCGCTGCAGGCGGTACTCGCGAGCGTGCAACAGGCACGCAAGCATGGGTATGCCTACGCGGTCGGCGCCCTGCACACGGATGTGGCGGCGCTCGGTGCGGCCATCCCCGTCGAGACCGGTCCGCGCGCCCTGTACGTCGCCGTGGGCGGCCTGAAGGAGCGCGTCACGGCGCGGCGCGCGCAGATCGAGGCGCGCCTGCGCCGCTTCCTCGACGAGCTGCGTGCCTTGTGAGCGCCGGGGGCCTCGCGCCCGAGCTCGCCTCGCAGGACATCTTTTCGAAAGGCGCGCTCGTCGAAGCGGTGCTGCGCCCGACGTCGACGGACGAAGTTGTCGCGGCCGTGCGCGATTGCGCCGCGCGTCGGGTGGCGGTGCTGCCTCGCGGCGGCGGCATGTCGTATACACGCGGCTATCTTGCCGCGCGCGCACCCGCGGTTGCGCTCGATCTTGCCGCGCTCGACGGCATCGAAGCCATCCACGAGGCGGATCTCGGCGTCGTCGTGCAGGCAGGCTGCACCTGGCAGGCGCTGCACGAGCGTCTCGCGCCGCTCGGCCTGCGCACGCCTTTCGGCGGTACACTCTCGGGCCGCTGCGCCACGGTCGGCGGCACGGTTTCGCAGAACGGCGCCTTCTGGGGTACGGCCGCGCACGGCGTGTCGGCCGAGTCGGTGCTCGGCCTCGAGATCGTCACCGGCGCGGGCGAGGTGATCCGCACCGGCGCGCTCGCGCGCGAGGGAGCACCTGCCTTCTTCCGCCACTACGGGCCCGACCTCACCGGGTTCTTCACGGGCGACTGCGGCGCATTCGGCGTGAAAACCCGCGTGGCGCTGCGCCTCGAGCGCGTGCCGGCGTCAGCGCGCGAGTTGTCGTTCAATCTCGGCGGCTATAGCGAGCTGCTCGCCGCGCTGGCGGCGATTCAGCAGGCGCGAGCCGCGACCACCGTGTTCGGCTTCGATCCGTTCCTCGTCAACCTGCGGGCACGTCGCGAGAGCCTCGCGCAGGATTTTCGCGCGATGCTCGGCGTAGTCCGCGGCGCGCGCTCGCTGGCGGCGGGTCTGCGCAGCGCCACGTCGATGGTAGTCGCGGGCCGCGCTTTCCTCGACGAGGCCGCCTTCACGCTGCACGCGATCGTCGAGGCGGACAGCGAGGCCGCCGCCGATGCCGGGGCCGCCGCCGTGCGCGGCAT
>CAUJHJ010000043.1 GCA_963204835.1 Pseudomonadota bacterium | reverse complement strand
TGAGTGTGATCACCCAATTCGATGGACCGTTGATCGAGTTTGATGATGGAGCGCGAAGCCATCGCGAGCGTGATCGACGATGCGTATCCTGTGCAACGACGACCAACCTCATGATCGAGGTCGGCGATGCCCATCAAGACCGTGACCGGCAGCGCCAGCGGCGCCGACAGCGGTGAGGCTGACGGCGCCGTGCGCTGAACAACTTCGAACTCAGAACGGCGGGTCGTCGATGTCGGAGAGGGGATCGGCGCCGATGATGTTGCGTGCCGACCGGTCCTCGTAGTAGCGATGGATCTGGTCGCCGTAACGTGCCTCGAACAAGTCGAGGAAGTGCTCGATGAAGCCGTGGATCGCAACGACCGCCTCGTCACTGAGCCGCGGCATCGGGATGGCGGCGCTGCTGCCGTCGTCGTGTGGGTCTTCGGGCATTGTGGTCCCCCTCACCGCCGTGCGGCCGTGCGACGCGGTGCAGGCGTCTCGGGCTGGGCGAAGACCTCGAGGTAGAGCTTCTCGTCGAGCTGGGGCAATTCGCGCTGCGTCGCGGCGGCGAGCAGCTCGGCTGCCATCGTGGTGAGGATGCGGTAGTTGCCGGCGGCGTGATCGCACAGCGTCTGGCGCAGCGCGGTCGTCATCAGGCTTGCGTTGCCCGCGCCGGCGATCAGGTGGTTGAGGCCCGCAAGGAGCTCTTCGCGGCTCGCGTGCTCGGTGGCCAGCCGGGTGCGGATGCGGCTGCCCAGCGGGATCAGCTCCTCGCGGCGCAGCTTCTCGGTCAGCCGAGCGTCGCCGGCGAGCACCACGCACAAGAGCGGCTGCGAGTCGAAGTTTGCGCTGGCCATCAGGCGCAGCTCGCACAGCGCTGCCGGGCTCATCTCCTGGGCTTCGTCGACGAGCAGCACCGTGCGCCGGCGCGTGGCCTCCAGGTGCGCGAGCCAGCGCTCGCGCAGGCTCTTGAAGCCGCCCCAGCGGTTGTGCGGGCGCAGCGGCACGCCGAAGACGTCGCCAAGCTCGCGGTAGAGATCGGCCAGGTTGCTCTGCGGGTGGTTGATGACGCCGACGGCTACGTCAGCCAGGCGGGCAAGGCGATCGGCCAGCAGGCGCAGCGCCACGCTCTTGCCGGTACCCGGGTCGCCGTGGATCATCGCGAAGCCCCCTTCGCGGATCTGTGCGTGCTCGATGCGCCAGCAGAAGTTCTCGAGCTTCGGCGGCACGTAGATCGCTTCGGTCGGCAGCTCCGGCGAGAAGGGGTTCCACTTGAGCCCGTACAGGGCCAGCAGTCGTTGGTTCATGCGGGGTCGGCCTCGGGCGAAGTGATGGGTGTGCTGGCGGGTGTGGAGTCGGCAGCAGGCAGGTACGCCGGCGGCATGCCGGTGGCGGCGTACTCGGCGAGCAACTCGCGCAGAAGCGGCGCCAGGCCCGTCGGCGGCAAGGGCGAGAGGTCATGCCCCACAGGATCAAGACGCCGGCGCTGGCCATTGGCATTGGCGGCCTTGTCCAGTGGCTTGATCGGGCACAGGATCGCGCCGGTGCGAGGGTCGACCAGATCGACGCGGCTGAGGTCCCAGCGCGCATAGCGAACGTGCACCTCGCTGAGGTGGCGCAACCGCGCCGGGATCTCGAAGCGCTTGCCGCCCAGACTCAAGGTGCCGTCGGCACGGCGTGCACGGCGCACGACCTCGATGCGGAACGCGTCGCGCAGCACCGTCGTATCGGGGCACTTGCGTGCAACCGAGGGACCGGCCAGGTAGCGCACCAAGGGCGTCGCCTCGAGCTCGGTATGCACGCTCCGGTGGTATTCCTGCTCGACCCAGGCCTGGGTTGCCTCGTTGAGGAACTCCAGCGTCAGCGCCTCTTCGCCTTCGAGCATGGCCATCAGCCGGCCCTCGACGCGGCCCCAGAAGGACTCCTGCTTGGCGTTCTGGTAGGGGCTGTAGGGCAAGGTCGTCTGGTGCACGATGCCCAGCGCAGCCAGGCCGGCTGCGACCTCCTCGCTCAGCATGGCCGCGCCGTTGTCGGTCATCAGCGCGCGCGGCAGCCCGCGCTTCATGAACGCCTGCGAGAGACCGTGCACGAGGCTTTGTGCAGTCTCGTCGAGATACCACTGCAGGTGACAGACCAGGCGCGAGCGGTCGTCGATGACGCCCAGCAGCATCGGCTTGACCCAGGCGCCTGAGCGTGTGAGCACCCGGCGCGAGGCGTGGTGGAAGTCGAGATGCCAGAGCGCTGCGACGTGCTCGACCTCGAAGCTGCGCACCTCGAGCTGTTCGAGCCGATCGCGCGCTGCCACGGCGCCGTCGGTAGTGCGCCTGGGTCGCGCCTGACGGTGCATGCCATGGGCGCGCAGGTAACGCCGCACGGTGGCGTAGGAGACCACCGGCGAGCCGCTGGCCTTGCACGCCACGCGCAGGTTGTCCAGATGCAGCTGCGCGGTCCAGCCGGGATGCTCGCGGTACTGCTGCGTGAGCGCGGCGATCGCCACCGGCGTGAGGCTCGGGAAGCTGCCCTCGTCGCCGCGCAGCCCGTCCCGAAGCGCGGCCACCGGATCGGCCGCGCGCCGGGCCCTGTAGTACCAACGCTCGATGGTCGAGGCGCCAAAGCGCACGTCCAGGCCCGAGACGGGGTGACGCCACGTCTTGGCCGCCAGGGCGAGGAAGGCGGCGCCCAGCTGGCGCGGCTCGGGCGGCGCGGCCAAGAGCGGCCCGATGACGAGGAAGCGCAAGCGCGCCCATCGATCGCGCCGAGGGGGATCGGTAACCTTTTTCAATGCAGGACTCCAATACGGCCACACCGGCGGTGCGGCTCCACTGGAGTGAAGGTTATGGTGCCTCGAATGATGCGTCTACGGGCATCTTCTGCGGGTGATCAAGCTCCCTCGTGCACCCTGATCGCCGCGGGCTGTCCGCGGCCGATCGTCACCGGGCTGAGCCACAGCAGCAAGCGCATCAGTGCCTCGTGCGCCGGGGCAGCAAAGCGCGCAATCAATTCGCCCGCAAGCTGCGCCTCTGGCACCGGCGGCATGAAGCGTGCGCAGGTCGCCTGCCACAGCGGCGTGCGCGGGAACTGCTCGCGCCACCAGTTGCGCCAGCGCGCCAGAGTGCGCCGATCCATGCCCAGTGCCATCCCGAGCCGCGCCGCCGCTGGTGTCGGCCCGGCCGGCCGGGCCGACACCAGCACCACCGCCAGTGCGAGATAGACGCGCCGCCCGAGGAAGCGCACCGACATCGAGGTCGCTCGCCGGCGGCAGACCGAACAACAAAAGCTCAGGCGCGAAGAATGGTCTGCGCGAACTTCAACCGGGCAACCTCGCGGCTTGCGCGGGTAGTCGGCGCGGTGCAAAACGCCCCCGCACGGGCAGCCCCCAGCGCGGGTCTGCGCCGCCAGGTCATGGTCGATGCGCAGCAACAGCGCGAGGAACTTTGGATCGTGCAGGAGGGCGTGGCACACTGTGATGGTCTCCGATCTTGGTCGAAAAGAGACTCTCCCACAGGCGCCGCTTGTTCAGGGTCGCTGAGGGAGACTTTCTACCGTCCCTCGCCCACCTTGATCAAATCGGGCACCAGGGACATCGGCATTCGTGCTCGTGCTCA
>CAUJHJ010000042.1 GCA_963204835.1 Pseudomonadota bacterium | reverse complement strand
GGCGGAAAAAGATGAATCGGACGCGGGGATTTCGCGAGGCAAGGATTGCTGCACGTTTTATCGACCGCCCCTTTTGGCGTGGGCGGTGCGCCGAAAACCTTTGGTCCGCCTGAGCAGCGCGATCGGCGCTCGGGTCGGCCTAGTGAGTGCGATGGCCCCAAAACTGGGGACCAACTAACATGCGGCGCGTTCGGATCGTCGGTTGAATTGCGATCCCCGGCGCCGCGGACTTCACTACATTATCAAACGACCTATTGTAAAACAATACCTTACGCCATGACTGACGAATCTTCGTCGCAAACTGTGATTCCGCGCAGCAAAGTCCGCCAGGCCGAGGTGTCCGGGGAAGAGGCCGGACTGCGCCTCGACAAGTACCTCTCGAAGGCCTTGCCGCAGGTGCCGCTTGCGCATGTTTTTCGCCTGATCCGCAAGGGGGAAGTACGCGTCAATGGCAAGCGCGCGGCCGGCTCGCAGCGCCTGCAGGCGGGCGACCTCGTGCGTATCCCCCCGGTCAGGGAACAAGCGGAGCCGCCAGTGGCCGACGGAGCGCCCGCGCCGAGGCGCGTGCCGTCGAGGCTGGTTGAAGATGTACGAGCTTGTGTCCTGCATCGCGACGACCAGCTGCTCGCGGTCAACAAGCCGGCGGGGCTCGCGGTGCACGGCGGCAGCGGGGTCTCGTTCGGCCTGATCGAGGCCCTGCGCGCGGCCTACCCTGACGACGAACTCGAGCTGGTGCACCGGCTCGATCGCGACACGAGCGGTTGCATCCTCGTGGCGCGCAAGGCTTCGGCGCTGCGCACCCTGCATGCGCTGCTGCGCGAGCACGCCTTCGACAAGCGCTATCTCGCCCTTGTGGCCGGCAAGTGGGACCTCGGCAAGAAACGCATCGACATGCCGCTGCGCACCGACCTGCGGGTGGGCGGGGAACGCACGGTCAAGGCGCATGCCTCGGGCAAGAGCGCGATCAGCGACTTCCGGCCGGTGCAGTTCTTCGGCAACCGGGCATCGCTCCTCGAGGTGTCGATCAAGACCGGTCGCACGCACCAGATCCGCGTACACGCGGCCTACGCGGGCCACCCGGTCGCGGGCGACGAAAAATACGGCGACGCCGAGGCGAATGCCGCGCTCGAAGCCTTCGGCCTCACGCGCATGTTCCTGCACGCCTCGAGCGTGAGCTTCGAGTGGCCGCGCGGCGGCACCGTGAGCATCAATGCGCCGCTGCCCCCGGAACTCGCGGCCGTGATCGACCGGCTCGCGGCGGCGCCGAAAGCGCGTACGTTCAGGGGGCCGCGAGGCCCGCGCGGCGCAGGGCGTCCGCGAGCCAGATGAGCGGCAGGCCGATGAGGGCGGTCGGGTCCTGCGACTCGACGCGCTCGAAGAGGGCGATGCCGAGCGCTTCCACCTTGAATCCCCCGGCGCAGTCGAAGGGCTGCTCGTGCTCGACATAGCGGGCGATCTCGTCCGGCGTGAGCCGGCGCGCGACGACCCGGGTGGTGTCCGTGTGCGCGAGATTGACGCCGGATTCGAGCCCGACAAGCGTACAGGCCGTGTGGAAGCTAGCCGTCTTTCCGGAGAGCGTCGCAAGCTGCGCCCGGCAGCGTTCGGCATTGCCGGGCTTGTCGAGGACAGTATCGCCGAGGGCGGCCACCTGGTCCGAACCGATCACGAGGGCGCCGGGATGCCGAAGCGCCACCGCCATCGCCTTGGCGGCGGCGAGGCGGGCCGCCCGGGCGGCGGGAGCTTCCCCCGGCAGGGCGGTCTCGTCGACGCCCGGGGATTCGACCTGGAAAGGCAGGCCCAGCCGGCCGAGCAGCTCGCGCCGGTATGGGGACGTGGAGGCCAGTATTAGCGGTCGGTGAAACAACGACTTAGAAGAGGTTTTCTTTGACTCGGCGGGTATCGATACCTATTATACGCGCCCCATGCCAGACGGCTGGTCACGCCCCCTCGACGCCGAGCAACTGGCGGATCGCCGGACGGACATCGATTTTTCGATTCCGCTGCGCGAATTGCCGCGCATCGCGCCGCAGTTGGCGCGCGATGAGGGCATCGCGAAGGGCACCGTGTCTTTCGAAAGGGACCGGGGCCTGGCGGTTGTCGAACTCGCCGTGGAGGCACAGGTATCGCTGACCTGTCAGCGCTGCCTGCGGCCGATGACCTGGCCGGTCGCGGGACGTGCGCGCATTGCGATCGTCGGCGATGCGGCCGCAGCGGAGGGCGTGGCGCCGGAACTGGAGACCGTGATCGCCCCTGGCGGGCAGGTGACGGTCGGAGAGCTTGTCGAGGAAGAGCTGCTGCTGGCGCTTCCGCTCGTCGCGTTGCACGCGGCGGGCGAGCAGTGCGGCGAGCAATCCGCCGACGAGCCGGACGAAGTGACGCAGAAACCGTTCGCGGGACTCGCGGCGCTGCTGAAGCGCGGCCCGTGACCCGAGAGGAGTAGAGAGATGCCTGTCCAGAAGAGCCGCAGAACGCCGTCGACGCGCGGCATGCGCCGTGTGCACGACAAGCTGGCGAAGCCGGCGCTGTCGATCGATCCCCAGTCGGGCGAGACGCACCTGCGTCATCGCATCACGCCGGACGGTTTCTACCGTGGCAAGCGCGTGATCGAAAAGCCCGCCGAGAGCGAAGGCGAAGAGTGAACGGCGGCGCCTGCTTTTGGGCGCCCCGTCCTGACCTGAACCGACCGATATCGCGTGCCGACGCTCGCGATTGACGTGATGAGCGGCGACCTGGGCGCAGCGGAGTGCGTGCCGGGCGCCTTGCTCGCGCTCGAACAGGCGCCGGACCTGCGCCTCGAGCTGGTCGGCAAACCCGAGACGATCGAGCCGCTGCTCGCGGGCGCGAGCGCGTCCCTGCGCGCGCGCGCGACGATCGTCGCGGCGAGCGATGTCGTACCGATGGACGAGCTGCCGCGGGCGGCCATCCGCCGCCGCAAGGCGTCCTCGATGCGCATCGCCATCGACCGGGTGAAGGAGGGCGCGGCACTCGGCTGCGTCAGCGCGGGCAATACCGGCGCGCTCACCGCGATCGCCCACTTCGTGCTGAAGACGGTGCCCGAAGTCGAGCGCGCGCCGATCATGTCGGCCCTGCCCGCGGCCCACGGGCACGCGTACATGCTCGACCTCGGCGCCAATGTCAGCGCGACGGCCGAACAGCTGCGCCAGTTCGCGCTGATGGGATCGATCGTCGCGCGCGACGTGCATGGCATCGCGCAGCCGCGGGTCGGGCTCCTCAATATCGGCGAGGAAGACATCAAGGGCCACGAAACGGTCCAGGCGGCGAACGCGCTGATCGCGGCGAGCGGCCTGCGCTACCTCGGCTTCATCGAGGGCGACGACATTTTCTCCGGCGAAGTCGACGTGGTCGTTACCGACGGCTTCACCGGCAACGTCGCGCTGAAGTCCATGGAGGGGCTCGCGCGCCTGATCGCGGGCACGATGCGCGCGGAGTTCACGCGCTCGCTGGGCAGCCGTGCCGCGGCGCTCGTCGCCCGTCCGGTGCTGAAGCGGGTGGGCGCCGCCCTCGATCCGCGGCGCTACAACGGCGCCTGCATGGTCGGCCTGCGGGGAGTCGTGGTAAAAAGCCATGGCAGTGCGGATCGCACCGCGTTTGCACGGGCCATTGCACTGGCGCGCAACGCGGCGATCCACGACATACCCGGCTGCGTCGCAAGGGCGCTCGGGCCGAACGGTTCTCTACAGGGGTCATGATGTATTCGCGCATTGCCGGTACGGGCAGCTACCTGCCCGCCAGGGTCGTCACGAATTTCGACCTGGCGAAGACCATGGACACCTCGGACGAGTGGATCCGCGAGCGCACCGGCATCGTCCAGCGTCACATTGCGGCCGAGGGCGAGACCACGGTGGATCTCGCCGAACACGCCGCACGCCGTGCGATCGAAGCGGCCGGCATCGACCCGGCCGAGATCGACCTGATCGCATTCGGCACGACGACCCCCGACCAGGTGTTCCCCAACTGCGGCGTGCTGCTGCAGGACCGGCTGGGCCTGCGCGGCTGCCCCGCGATGGGGCTCGAGGCCGCCTGCACCGGTTTCATCTATGCGCTCTCGATCGCCGACAAGTTCATCCGCCTGGGCGACGCCAAGTGCGCGCTGGTGGTCGGCGCCGAGACCCTGTCCCGCATCTGCGACTGGACCGATCGCGGCACGGCCATCCTCTTCGGCGACGGCGCCGGCGCCGTGGTGCTGAAGCCCGACAGCGAAGCCGGCATCATTTCGACGCACCTGCACGCCGACAGCACCTACAAAGACCTGCTCTATTGCCCGGCGGGCGTGTCGAAGGGCATCGGCAGGCCGGGCGATCCGGCGATGCACATCAAGATGTCCGGCAACGAGACCTTCAAGGTCGCGGTCAATACGCTCGGCCGCATCGTCGACGAGACACTCGCCGCAAACTCGCTCGACAAGTCGGCGATCGATTGGCTGGTGCCGCACCAGGCGAACATCCGCATCATCCAGGCCACCGCGCGCAAGCTCGACATGCCGATGGAGCGCGTGATCGTGACCGTGGATACCCATGGCAACACGTCGGCGGCCTCGGTGCCGCTGGCGCTCGACGCGGGCGTGCGCAGCGGCCGCATCAAGCGCGGCGAGATGCTGCTGCTCGAGGCCTTCGGCGGCGGCTTCACCTGGGGATCGGCGCTGCTCAGGTACTGAGCGTTACAGCGCGGCCTCGTCTTCCGGCAGCGTTTCCGGCAGGCACGGCAGGGCCTCGATGCAGCGCCTGTCGGCGGCTGCGACCGGAAGCGGCGAGTACAGTTCGGTTGCGCGCACGTAGCTCATCATTTTTCGTCCCATCACCTTGAGCTGCGTCTCGTGCCTGCGCAGCGCTGCGCGCTTGGCTTCGCGCGCGTCGTCGTCGGCGGCGAATTGCATCCAGGGCAATGCGCGGCCGCGCGGCGGCGGGGTCTGCGGCAGGTCGGGATGTAGCCCGCGCGGCCGCGGCCAGCCGCGCCCACCGTGCACGATCCAGTAGCTCACGCGGTCGAGTTCGCCGCGCGCTCCGAAGACGCGCAGTGCGAGGATGCCGCTCGCGCGATGATCGGGATGGGCGTCGTAGGGGCTCGGTGCGAGCACCAGGGTCGGCCGCACCCGCTCGACGACCTGCGCGAAATCGCGCTCGAGGTTCGCCCCGTCATAAGTTGAGCCGGGGTTGAGCGCCTGCTCCCAGGGCACCGCATCGGCCCCCGTGTACTTCGAGCGGTAAGGCGACTGGTAGTGGTCGAGCAGCAGGGCGAGCACGCCACGGTCCGGGTAACCGAGGAAATAAAGCTGGTCGTCCGCGACACCGAGCGTGCGGGCGGCCGCCTGCGCTTCATCGATGCGGCGTCGCGCGAGCGCGCGCATGTCGGCGTATTTCGGCCGGGCCTTCCTCTGCACGACCATCGCATCGAGCCGAAAGCCGCCGCCGCTCGTCACCCAGGCTATGGTGACCTGTGCGCCTGCCCGGCGGGCGGTCGCGATGAGCCCGCCGCAGCACAACGACTCGTCATCAGGGTGGGGCGCGACGATGAGGATGCGCGCATCGGCCCCGATCGGCGGCATGGGCGGCAATGGTGCTGGCTCGCGCGCCGCCGCCGTGGCGGCGACGGTGGCGAGCACGAGGACGGAGGTGCAACGCATCGCGCGAGCATAGCGCGCGCAGGCTCGCGCCTCAGCGCGCGGCGATGACCTGGATTTCGACCTTGTACTTGGGTGCGGCGAGCTTCGCCTCGACGGTGGCGCGCGCGGGCGCGTGCCCCGCGGGAACCCATGCATCCCATGCGGCATTCATCTGCGAAAAAGTCGCGATGTCGGCAAGATAGATCGTGGCGGACAGGATCCGCGCCTTGTCCGTGCCGCAGTCCGACAGGAGCTTGTCGATGGCCGCGAGGATCTGGCGCGTCTGGCCGGTGACGTCCTGTGTCGTGTCATCGGCGACCTGCCCCGCCAGGTAAATCGTGTTGCCATGGATGACCGCCTGGGACATGCGCGGTCCGGTCTCGAGTCGCTGGATCATGGATGGGGCCCGCAATGGTCGGGTGGGAGGTTGCCCACCTGGCGAATTGTACGCGATGGGCCGGGTGCGACTATCCGTTGCCCCAGAGCGCGGCCGGACAGTGGAAGCGGCCGTCCCGATAGCCTGCATCGCCCGAGTGACGGACGTCGAGGAAGATGGGGCCGTCGAGATCGACCACCGCGCAGTACTGGCCCAGCAGGCAGGCGGGGGCCATGGCGAGTGCCGTGCCTATCATGTTGCCCACCATCAGGCCCAGCCCGAGGGCCTCGGCGCGCTGCGCGAGTCGCAGGGCGGCCGTCAAGCCGCCGCACTTGTCGAGTTTGATGTTGACGCTCCGGTAGTAGCGCGAAAGCGCGTCGAGATCGCCCTCCGACTGGAGGCTCTCGTCCGCGGCCACCACGAGCGGCAGCTCCAACGCCGCGAGCTCGCTGTCCCGGCCCACCTCGAAAGGCTGCTCGAGCAATGCGACGTTGGCCTCGATCAGCGCGGGCAGCAGGCTCTCGAGGCTCGCAGGTGTCAGGCTGCGATTGGCGTCGACACCGAGCCACACGTCCGGCCGGGCCGAGCGGACGCCCCGGATTCGTTGCTCGTCGTGCCGGTCGCCGCCGAGCTTGATCTTGATCGCGCGGGCCTGCGCGTAACCGATGGCCCGTTCGCTCATGGCTTCGGGCGATGCGTGGCCAATCGTGAAGGTGGTGACGAGCGGCGCGGGGGGCCGCAGGCCGAGCAGCTGCCACACCGGAGTTCCGGTGCGCCTTGCCTGCAGGTCCCAGAGAGCGCAGTCGAATGCATTGCGCGCACCGCCGGGCGGCAGCAGGCGGGCAAGGCGCGCATGGTCGATGCCCGCCGCTGACGCGGTGCGCATGGCGGCCAGGGCGCCCGCCATGCCGGCGACATCGTCGCCCAGGTAGTAGACACCGGCCGCCTCCGCACGCCCGACCAGTCCCTCGGCTTCAAGCTGGAGGAAGAGTGCATCCACGTGTTCAAACACATGGTCGCTGATCCGGAACGGTTCGACGAGGCGTAATTTGCCGATCTCGAACCGGATGCGGGGCGCGCAGGGCTCGAGGCGAGCCAGCGCCGCATCGATATCGACGGTCGCGAGCGCCATGTTCAGCCCGTCCTGACGCGCGGCGGCTGGTGGCCGGCGTAGCCGGTGAAAGTCTGGTGCAACTGCGTCAGGGTTTCGAGGCGCCGCTCGACACGCGTGCCGATCCGCCGGATGACGCTGTTCACCATCAGGTTCACCGCGCAGACCAGGGCCACTGGCGAACTCCAGAACATGCCCGTCTGCGTGGGCACGGCGAGCACGTGCGGCGTGAAGCGCCGCGCCCAGTCGCAAAACAGGTCGGTGAGGACGATCAAGGCAATGCCACGCTGGCTAGCCTGCTCGGCGATCAGGAAGGACTGGCGCGAGTAGCGGCGGATATCGATGACGACCAGGCAGCGATCATCCTCGTCGCTTGCGAATACGTCGGCGTAGTTGCCAGCGGTCAGGTCGACCAGTCGCACGCCGTCGCGCATGAACTGCAAATGATTGGCGAGCAGCATCGCGATGCCACGTTCTGTCTGGAATCCTGCGATGAGCACCGTGCGCGACCTGGCGAGCAGCTCGGCCGCCGCGGCCCAGTGCGGTTCCCCGGCAAGCTGGTAGACCTCGATGATCGATCTGACCTCGCGCTGGATGCTGCCCTTGCCCGCCTGGTCGGCGGCATCGACAAACTGGGCAAGCTGGTTGCCGATCAACCACGGGAAGCCCTGGTCGCTGCTGTCCCGCAGGTGATTCTTGAGCGTCTTGAAGTTCGCGAAGCCGAGCTTGCGGGAGAAGCGGCCGATCGTGATCTCGCTGACGCCGGCCTTTCGCGCAAGTGTCAACGCCGTTTCGAAGGCGAGGGTCGCATAATTCGCCAGGATGTAGTTGGCGATTGCCCTGTCGGCTGAAGAGTACCCCTCGAGATCCGCCTGCAGGCGCTGCAGCAGCGGCACGTTGGGGATGGCGGTCCGGCGGGAGTTCGCTCGCAGGGCGCGCGGCTTTCCCTTGCGTGAGTCGGTCATGGCGTCACTCCTTCCTTCGATGAGGCCCTGCATGATAGTTATTTGAGCAAAACTATCAATTGACAGAAAGATGTCAACAGCCCTGTAATCCGCGCGACGGGGCCTTCCGGCTCCCAGGCAGCGATCGGGGAGGAACGATGAACGCGCACGGCCAAGGTGGTGAATTGAGGTCAAAGGCGATCCGGAGGGCGGGCTGTGCGCTGGGCGGTTTGCTCGCTGGCAGCATCCTGCTGCAGGCACACGCATCCGAGCCGGTCACCGAGGTGGTCATCACCGGCTATCGCTATCTCAGCGAGGATACGAGTGGCACGACCGGGCTGCCGCTGCCCATCGAGGAGGTACCCCAATCCATCAGCCTGATCAGCGCGGACTTCCTCGAAGCCGCCGACATCAGGAGCCTCGGCGAAGTGGCGCAGCACACGCCGGGCGCGCTGTTCGCCGGCAACCCGCAGGGTTTCGGCTCGGTCGTCAAGTTGCGCGGCTTCACGGGCGGCGCGGCCATCGACGGCCTGACGGTCGGTACCCTCGACTACGAGCCCGACTACGCGACGATCGAGCGCATGGAAGTCGTCAAGGGACCGGCGTCAGTCGTCTATGGCGCCGCGAGTCCGGGCGGACTCATCAACCTCGTGACGAAATCTGCCAGGGAGAACACCCGGGACTATGTAGAAGTGCTGGGCGGCTCGTGGGATCGATGGCGACTCGAGGGCCAGTTGGCCGATGCGCTGAATGATTCGGGGACCGTGCGGGCGATCGGCGTCGTCGCGCATGAGGAGGCCGACAGCTTCATGGAGATTGCCGACTCGGCGAAGACGGTGCTGTACGCGGGCCTCGACTTCGACCTCTCCGACACTCTGAAGGGCTACGTCCACGGCGGTTACGACCGCTACCGCCGCTCGCCCTTCGATGGCATCCCCACGCTGCCCGATGGATCACCAGCGCCCGTCGGCCGGTCTTTCTTCATCGGTTCCCGCGACTTCAACCTCAATTCCCGTGTCGGGCACGTCAACGCGGGCCTCGACTGGGAAATCTCGCCGGCCTGGTCGCTCGGCCTGAAGGGCAACTTCCAGCGCACCAACACGACGGGCCCTTCGGCTTTCGGCTTCGGGCTCGAAGACAACGGCGATTTCCTGATCGCGGTGCAGAACTTCATCAAGAACCGCCGCGAGGACTTCAGCATTGGCGCCTCGTCGATCTACCGGCTGGACGGGAGCGGGCTCAAGGACAGTTTCATCTCGGCATCGGCGCTGTACCAGAGCACGGAGCTGGCCACGATCGGCAGCCTGCCCGATTTCGACGGCGCATTCGAAGCTGAAGCGAACATATTCGACGGTGTCGGGGCCATCGAGGCCATCATCAATTCGGCCGACTTTCCCGGCTTTACCTACAGCTACGGCCAGCGCCTCGAATACCTCACGCTGTCGAGCCAGGCCGTGGTCAAGGTCGCCGAAAGGGTGACGCTGCTCGGGGGCCTGTCGTGGTCGAAACCCGACGTAAGCAGCCGGCTCGACGGACCTTGGGTGGACTACAGCCGGGGAGGCGAGAAAAGCTATCGTGCCGCGATTACGGTCGAGCCGTTCGACGGCCTCAATGTCTACGCCTCGTACAGCGAGTCCTTCCAGCCGCAGCTGCGCGTCGACATCGACGGTGCGGTCCTGCCGCCGCTCTCCGGCAGCCAGTATGAACTGGGCGCCAAGTACGTGTCGCCCGACCGGCGGCTGCTGCTGACCGCGGCGCTCTTCGATCTCAGCCAGGCGAACAAGGGGTTGTTCGACCAGCAGGGCCCGGATGGCACCGACCGCTACCATGCGGTCGGCAAGACCCGGCACCGCGGCATCGAGCTGGAAGCGCTCGGCCAGATTTCCCCCGCATGGCAGCTGAAGGGCGGATTGACGCTGCTCGAACCAAAGATCACCCGCGACGACGATCCGGCGGTGGTCGACAGGATCGTGCCCTTCCTGCCGCGGGTCACGGCGAGCCTCTACACGAGCTATGAATTCAGCGGCGGCGCCTTCGTGGGGGCGGGTGTCCGCTACGTCGACTCAGTGAAGACGGCATTCGATCGCGCCACGCGCGACCTGCCGTCATATACGCTGGTCGACGGTTCGGTGGGCTATGACTTCGACCGCTGGCGCGCCCAGCTCAACTTCAAGAATGTCTTCGATGAGCACTACTACATCAACAACTACGAGACGCTGTTCTACGGCAATGTCGTCGGCGAGCCGCGCAGCGTGACGGTTTCGCTGCGTGCGAGCTTCTGACATCCGCGCGGTCGCCGCGGCGCTGCTGCTTGCCGCGGTCGGCTTGGGCGCCAAGGCCTGGGCCGATCCTCCGCATGACGTGGTTCTTGCCGGTGCGCGCGTGATCGATCCCGAGTCCGGGCTCGACGCCATCCGCAATATTGCGGTGCGCGGCGACCGGATCGTCGCGGTGACCGAATCCCCTATCGAGGGGAAGCGGACGATTGATGCCAGCGGGCTCGTGGCTGCTCCGGGCTTCATCGACCTGCATTCGCATGCCACCGACGCGCTGAGCGCCGGTTACCAGGCGAAGGACGGCGTGACGACGCGCCTCGAACTCGAGATCGGGACATGGCCGGTCGCTGGCTGGTATGCGGCGAAGCAGGGCCATGAACTGTTGAACTACGGCACCAGCGTCGGACACACGGCGTTGCGCTACTACCTGCAGAAGGGAGGCGGCGAGGCGGGCCTGGCAGCGTTGCGCGATCCGGCGGAGAAATTCCGCGCGCCCGAGGCGGACCAGCCCATTCCCGCCGCGGCCTACCCCAGGCTCGCGTCCTTGCTCGAGCAGGGACTGCACGACGGGGCGATCGGCATTGGCAGCGGCACCCAGTACGCACAGGGGATCACGCGCCGGGAGATGCTCGATGTGACGCGCGTAGCCGGCCGCGAGGGAGCTTGCCTGTTCACGCATATCCGCTACGGCAGCCTGGTCGAGCCGGGCAGCACGCTGGAGGCCATCCAGGAGAATGTCGCAAATGCGGCCATGACCGGCGCCTGCGTGCACATTGCGCACATCAACAGCATGGCGATGTCGCAGGCGCCCGCGATGGTGGAGTTGATGCGGGCCGCGCGCGGCAGGGGCATCGACCTGTCCACCGAAACCTATCCGTGGGGCGGCTCGGTCGACGCCGTGCGCAGTCACTTCTTTGATCCCGGATGGGAGGCGCGCTGGGGTGTCGCGGTCGATGCCCTGCAGTCGCGCCAGGATGGCAGGCGGTTGACGCAGGCCGAATTCGACGCCCTGCGGTCGGGCCAAGGCGACGATCGCGTGATCATGCACCTGAATGGCGAGGCGACGCTCATTGCGCTGCTGCGCGATCCACTCGTCATCGTTGCGAGCGACGGCGGCCGTATCGAGGGACCGAACGGCCATCCGCGCTCGGCCGGTACCTTCGCGCGGGTTCTCGGTCACTATGTGCGTGAAGCGAAGGCATTGTCCCTGGGCGAGGCCATCCGCAAGATGACCTTGATGCCGGCGCAGCGGCTCGAGGCTTTCGTGCCGGCCATGAAGCGCAAGGGGAGGCTCCAGGCGGGTGCCGACGCCGACATCGTGCTCTTCAATCCCGCCACGGTCGGCAGCCGGGCAACCTACGGCGACGCGGCGCGCTACTCCGACGGCTTCCGGTTCGTGATGGTGAACGGCGTGCTGGTTGTCGATCGCGGTGAACCTGTCGCCGGTGTGCGGCCCGGCCGTCCCGTGCTTTCCAGGTACAAGCATTGACCGCCATGAACAACGCTCCGATCGACCTGCCGCACCCCTACCTGCTGTTCCTCGGCGACGCTGCCGACGCGACCTTCCTCAAGACGGGCCTCGGCCTTCGCGACTGGGCGAGGGACCTATGCGTTGCAGAGTACAAGTGCGCGGGCGCCGCGGCCACGCTGGGCCTGCCGGTGATGCACCCGCGTGCGGCCCGCGAGGCCGGCGCGCATGCACTCGTGCTGGCCACGGCGTCGATCGGGGGCGCCATCCGGCCGGGCTGGATTCCTTGCCTGGTCGAGGCCCTCGAGGCGGGCCTCGATATCATCAGCGGTGCGCACGACCGCCTGTCCGACATTGATTCCCTTAGGAGAGTTGCCCATGCGCGCGGGCGGCGGCTGATCGATGTGCGCACGCCGCCTGCCGGGCTGCCGATCGCAAGCGGCCGGCGGCGCACCGGCAAGCGCCTGCTGACCGTGGGAACCGATTGTGCGCTCGGCAAGAAGTATACGGCGCTCGCGCTCACGCGAGCTTTTCGCCAGCAGGGACTCGACGCCGATTTCCGGGCCACGGGACAAACGGGGATCATGATCGCGGGCTCGGGCATCCCGATCGATTCGGTCGTCAGCGACTTCGTGGCGGGCGCCGCGGAAGTGCTGAGTCCCGACGCCGATCCTGCGCACTGGGACATCATCGAAGGCCAGGGGTCGCTTTTTCATCCCTCCTACGCCGGCGTGTCGCTCGGGTTGCTGCACGGATCGCAGCCGGACATCCTCGTGCTCTGCCACGAGTACGGGCGCCAGCGCATCGTCGGCTTGCCGGACTTTGCTTTGCCCCCGATCGGAGTGGCCATTGATGTGACTCTGCAGCAAGCGCGCCTCACCAACCCCCAGGTGCGTTGCGCAGGCGTCTCCCTCAATACCTCTGGGCTCAATGCCGGCGAAGCCGATGCGGCGCTGGCTGCCTCGGCGAGGGAATGGGGCCTGCCGGTGGCGGATCCGCTGCGGCCGGGGCCGGCGCTCGACAGTCTCGTGAGGGCTTGCCTCGCATGAAGCGGCTCCTGTCGGCGCTGCTGCTTGCGTGGGCGCCGTGCGCGGCCATGGCTGGCGGACCTTCCATTCCGGCGGATGCGCTCGCGCAAGTGCGTGCGCAGGTCGAGGCGGTCGACGGCGAACTGGGTCTCGCGGTTGCCGTGACGGATCGCGAAAGGACACTGCTCGTCGCCACGCATGGCTTTGCCGATATCGCAAGCCGGCGGCCCGTCACTCCGGGCACGCGCTTCGCGATCGGCTCGATTTCGAAGTCCTTCACCGCACTGGCCCTGTTGCAGATGGCGGACGAGGGGCGCTTCGATCCCGAGGCGCCGGTCGCGAAGTACCTGCGCGATTTTCGCCCACGCTCGGCCTTCCCGCCGATCACCGGCCGCTCGCTGCTGTCGCATACGTCCGGGTTGCCCAACTACCTGGCACCGTATGCGTCGATGCGCTTCCTGATCGCCGCGCTCGGCGATGCCGAAACACGCTACGCGCCGGGCGAGCACTTCTGGTACTCGAACACAGGCTATCAGCTGCTCGGCTACGTGGCGGAAGCCATCGAGGGCCGGCCTTTTCCGCTCATCCTGCAGCGGCGAGTGCTCGACAGGCTCGGCATGCCTGCCACGGCGCCGCAGATCGACGACCGCTTGCGGGGCCGGATTGCGGCCAGCTATGTGCGGTCCCCTGACGGACGGCTGGTTGAAGCACCGTGGTTCGACTACTTGTCGGCAGATGGCGCAGTGGTTTCGAACGCCGAAGACATGGCGGTGTATGCCCGAATGCTGCTGGCGCGTGGCGATACGCCGCGCGGCCGGCTGGTATCCGGCGCGGCTTTCGAGCGCTTCGCGACTGCAGGCCTCGATGACTACGGCTTTGGCATCGACGTGAAGCAGGGTGGCCGCGTCCTCGCCCACAGCGGTTCGATCGCGGGCTTCCAGGCCTGGTTGATGGCGAACCTTGATGAGGGGTTCGCCGTGGTCATTCTCGGCAACGGCCCGCTCGGCGCCACATTGCGGGACCATATCGTCGCACGCCTCTCGAGGGCGCCGGTGCCGCCCCCCGCCGCAGCCGTCACCGCATGGCCCGATGCAACGCGCTTCGCGGGCCGCTTCCAGGCCGGTGATGGTCGCGAGCTCGAATTCAGGGCCTATGGCGTGGACGGTCTGCTGCTCGCCGATGCCGGGGCGGTCGTGCCGCTTGCGCGACTCGGCAAGGAAGCATGGGGGCTCTTTCTTTCGCCGCACGGCCCGCGCGCTTTCATTTTCTTTCGCGATGCGACTGGTGCGGTATCAGACGTGTCCGAAGGCGCGCAGAGCTACAGGCCGCCGGGAGCGCCGCGTTCAGCCGCAGCGTTGGGCGCTGACTACCAGCCGCTGGTCGGTCGCTATGCAGCCCATGGCGAGGAAGGGCCAGACCTGCGTGTCTTCACGCGCAACGGCGAGCTCATGATGGGCTATGCCGACGGCGGCCCCGCAACGCCGCTCGCGCAATCCGGACCCGGGCGCTTTCGTTTCGCAGACCCGGCATGGGCACCCGAGTGGCTCGCTTTCGACACGCCGATCGATGGCCAGGCCCAGCGCATGGTTTTCAGTGGTGTCCCGCTCTATCGCATCGACTTGCCATGACGTGCAGGCGGCGGCTGGCGAGGCTCGCGTGCGCATTCGGCCTGGCCCTGTCCGCGATGGCTGTTGCGCGGGCATCCGGCGATGATGCCTTCGTCGCCTGGGCGCGTGCGCATGCGATTCCGCTACCCGCTTGTGCGGGCGTGTCCGCGCCCGATGCGATGGAGTTCGCGGAAGGGACGATTGGTGGCGCCCGGATCGTCGCGCTCGGCGAACCGATGCATGGCGCGGAGGAACCGCTGGCCTTGCGCAATTGCCTGTTCCGCCAGCTGGTCGAGCGGCACGGCTTCACGGCAATCGCCCTCGAGTCCGGCCTCAACGAATCGCAGGCCCTGTTCGACCATGTCCTCGCAGGTGATGCGGTGGACGCGCGTGCGATCGCGCGGCGCGGATTCACGTGGGGGTTCGGGCGCTTCGCCGCGAATGTCGCGCTGCTCGAATGGATGCGGCGCCACAATGCGCGGGCCCCACCCGAACGGCAGGTCAGGATCTATGGCATCGACCTGAGCGGCGGCGATGCAGCGGGAATCTGGCAAGGCGCGCGTGCGACGCTCGACGACAGCCTCGCTTTTCTCTCGCATGCGGCGCCGCGCGAATCCGCTCGGGTGCGGTCGCGGCTGGCGGCGTTCCTCGGCGAATTCACGGTGCCCGGGTATCTCGGCCTGCCAGTCACCGCAAGGCTTGAACTGCGTGCGGCGCTCGAAGAGTTGCCCGGTTTCTTCGACGCGCATCGCCTGCCGCTGATCGCGGCATCATCGCAACGCGAGTTCGATTGGGCCCGCCAGAACGCCGTCGCCGCACGCCAGCTCGAGGCCCTGTTCCGTGTGTCCCGCATGCCGGACGGGAGCGGCACTCTCGCGCCGGAAGACTATCGGGCCGATGCCGTGCGGGATGCGGCGATGGCTGACAACGTCCGCTGGGTGATGGAACGCGAGGGGCCGCGAGGCAGGATCCTGCTGTACGCGCACAACGGCCATGTGATGAACGGCCGCACACGTGGTGGCATCTGGTCGGTGTACGCGCGTGCGCCGCCGGCGATGGGCATGCACCTGCGCGCCGCGTTCGGCTCGAGCCTCTCGATCATGGCCATGGCCGCGGAGGGAGAGGCTGGCACCCTCGATGCGGCGCTCGCCAGGGTGGGTCCCGGGCGATTCCTGCTCGATTTGCGCGAGGCTGGCCGGCATGGGCCCGCGCGGGCGTGGCTGGATCGGCTCCAGTCATTGGGAGCGAATGCCTCGACTGAAGTCCTCGTCGTGCCCGCGCGGGCATTCGATGCGTTTGTGTTTCTCCGTGAATTGACGCCCGCACTGCGGAATCCGCCGGACTGACACGCGGGCCCAAAAAGAAAACGCCGCGCAGGGCGCGGCGTTTTCGGGGTCGAGCGAAGTAAGACTTACTTCGAGATCGAACGCTTGAACATGCGGTCGATCTTCTCGTTGGTCGCGTCACAGCACGACTGGCTGGCCTGCGCAGCGGCAAGCGCCTGGTTCGCGGTGCTCTGCGCGCCGCTCGCCGTCGAAGAGGCCGACTGGGCAGCCGAAGAGGCCGCGTCCGCCGAGCTCTTGGCGGCAGCGACGTCCGACGAGAGCCGGCCGACCTGCGCCTTCAGGTCATCGACCTGCGCCTGCAGCGGCTTGAGGTCCGTGCAGCCGACAAGCATGACAACAGCGGCTGCCGCCGCAACTTTAACGATCGCGCTCTTCATAGAAGTCCCCTTCAATGTGGATACAGAAACCGGTGCCGGCCGAACGTTAGCACATTGCGTTATGTCGGCGGCCACGGTGCGCAACTGCAACAAATCCGGCTGCGGATTGCAAGAAATTCGATCCTACGCAGCTGTCGGAATTCGCCGACAACGGAAGCGAACGGCGTGCAGCGAAGCGCGATTCGATGAGCGCCCGGCGATACATGGCGCAGCGGCCCCGGCCGTTTCGAGGCTGCGCGATGCCTGCTTATTTTCCGCTTGCGCGCTGCCCGATTCTGTATAGAATCACAGACTGTACGGACATACAGTTTTCCCTGAACAGCCAGGCAGAAACCCATGTCAGACCTCACGCCCCGCCAGACCGAAATCCTCCGCCTCATCCAGCGCACCATGGCTGAAACCGGCATGCCGCCCACCCGCGCGGAGATCTCCGCCGAGCTCGGCTTCCGCTCGGCGAATGCCGCCGAAGAGCACCTGCGCGCACTCGCCCGCAAGGGAGTGATCGCGCTGATCCCCGGCACCTCGCGCGGCATCCAGCTGAAGGACACCATGCGCGAGCAGCTCGGCCTGCCGCTCATCGGCCGGGTCGCGGCGGGCCGCCCGATCCTCGCCGAGGAAAACATCGAGGCGCGCTACCAGATCGATCCCGACCTCTTCCAGCCGAAGCCGCACTACCTGCTGAAGGTCGTCGGCATGAGCATGAAGGATGCCGGCATCCTCGATGGCGACCTCGTCGCCGTGCATCGCACGCCCGAGGTGCGCAACCGCCAGATCGTGGTCGCGCGGCTCGAGAACGAGGTCACTGTCAAGCGCTACCGGCAGGACGGCTCGATCGCCTGGCTCCTGCCGGAGAACGCCGATTTCGAGCCGATCCGCGTCGACCTGAAACAGGAACACATGATCATCGAAGGCATCGTCGTCGGCGTCGTGCGCCGGGGGAAGGTTTCATGAGCGTCCTCGGCCTGCGCACGGTCGTCTACCACACGCCCGGTCTCGCTGCGGCGAAGGCCTGGTATTCGCGCGTGCTCGAGCGCGAACCGTATTTCGACCAGCCGTTCTATGTCGGCTACGAGGTCGGCGGCTTCGAGCTGGGCCTCATCCCCGATGCAAAGCCGGGCGAGGGCGGCACGGTCGCGCATTGGGGCGTGCCCGATGCGGCGGCAGAACTGCAGCGCCTCGAGTCGCTCGGCGCCACCGTGCGCGAGCCGGTGCAGGACGTGGGTGGGGGCATCAAGACCGCCACTGTGGCCGATCCGTTCGGCAACAGCTTCGGCATCATTGAAAACCCGCACTTCTCGCTCGCCAAAGTCCGCTGATGCGCTTGTCGCGCTGCCGCTTCCTCGATGTCCGTCAATTCCCGGCTGGCTCGGCTCCTCGAGCATCCCGCGCTCTGGCGCGGGCGCAACGCTGCGCGGGTGCCCACCTGGTCCACGGGCTACCCGATGCTCGACGCCGGCCTGCCGGGAGGGGGTTGGCCGCGCGCGGGCCTCGTTGAGATCCTGACGCCGCAGCCCGGCGTCGGCGAACTGCACCTGCTCATCCCCACGCTCGCGCGGCTCACCGGGCTCGCGCCCGCGCGCTGGGTCGCGTGGATCGCGCCGCCCTTCGAACCCTATGCCCCCGCGCTCGCGGCACACGATGTCGCGCTCGACCGGCAACTGGTCGTGCGCACGCGCGTGCCGCTCTGGGCCATGGAGCAGGCGCTCGGCTCGGGGGCGTGCGAGGCGGCGCTCGCGTGGGTGCAGGCAGCGCGGCCGCGCGATCTGCGCCGCCTGCAACTGGCGACCGGGCGCGGCCGTACGCTCGGTTTCGTCTTTCGCAGCCTCGCCGCGGCGCGCGAGGCTTCGCCCGCCGAGCTGCGGCTCTCGATCGCGCCGCGGGCCGGGGGCGTGGAAGTGGCCTTGCTCAAGAGCCGCGGCGGCAGCCGTGAGCGCATCGCGGTGGCGATATGAAGGCGAGCGGTTTGGGGCTGCGGGCAGCGAGCCCCGATGCGCTGGCCGATGTGGCCGGCCCGCTGCCGGTCACCCGGCGTCCGTCGGCTGCGGTGGCCCCTGCAGCGGTGAAGCCGGCGACGGTGACGCCCGCGGTCGTTGCGCCTGCGGCGATGACGCCCGCGGTGGCGGCCGCCGTCGCAGGCGACCTGTGGCTCGCGCTGCATCTTGCCGCGCCCGCATCCGGGCCGCTGCTCGAGCGCCTGGCGGCCTCGGCGGGCGAGATCACGCCGCGCGTGAGCCTCGAGCCGCCGGATGGCGTGCTGCTCGAGGTGCGCGGCAGCCTTGCACTGTTCGGCGGCGTCGAAGCGCTGTGCGGCAAGCTGCGCGCCGCGTGCCGCCGCGAGGGCGTGCGCGTGCAGCTCGCGCTCGCGCCCACGCCGCTCGCCGCGCTGGCCGGCGCTCGCGCACCGCGCCGTCGTGGCGAGGCGCCCTTCAGGGTGCTGCACCGTGCGGAGCTCGTCGGCGCCCTCGCGCCGCTGCCGCTTGGCGTGCTGCGGCTGCCGCAGGAAACGATCGAACGGCTCGCGAAGATGGGCGTGGGCGAAATCGGCCAGGCCCTGCGCCTGCCGCGCGCAGGTCTCGCGCGCCGCTTCGGGCCGGCGATGCTCGCGGCACTCGATCGGCTCGTGGGCGTCGAAGCCGAGCCGCGGCAGAACCTGTCGCCGCGGGAGCGGTATCGCGCGCGCCGCGAGCCGTCGTACGAGCTCACCGAGCAGCCGGCCATCATCGCATTCCTCGCGCCGATGCTCGCCGAGCTCGAAGCCTTCCTGCGCGGCCGCCAGGGCAGCGTCACGGCGCTCGAGTGCCGCCTGCATCATCGTGAGGGCGCGGCCACGCGCTGCCGCTTGCGCTTCGCCCAGCCGGCCTTCGCCGCGGCCGCGATCGGTTTCCTGCTCGGCGAGCAGCTCGCGGCGACCGCGCTCGCAGCGCCCGTGACCGCCTGCGAACTCGTGTCGAGCCGGCTTGTGCCGCGGCAATCCGCGAGTGCGGCGTTGTGGCAGCCGGGCGAGCACGGCGGCAGCCTCGCGAGCGAGGCGCCGGCGCTGGTCGAGCGGCTGCGCGCGCGGCTCGGCGAGGACAGCGTCTATGGCCTGTGCCTCGTGCCTGAGCATCGGCCCGAAGCGGCATGGCGGCGCGTGGCCGCGTTGCACATGGCGGCGAACAACAGACAGCAGGCAGCGGGCAGCCAGAAGGCGTCAGCTGGCGCTGCTCGTCCGCAGCCCGCCACGCGTCGCCCCCTCTGGCTCCTCTCGACGCCATTGCTCCTGCCGGCGCTCGGCGCCTGGCCGCACTACGAGGGGCCGCTCGAGAAGCTCGCCGGCCCCGAGCGCATCGAAACCGGCTGGTGGGACGGCCGCGACATCGAGCGCGACTACTACGTCATGCGCAGCCGCGCGGCCGTGCAGCTCTGGGTTTATCGCCAGCGCCGCGCGCCGCACGAATGGTTTTTGCACGGCGTGTTCGGATAAGGAGAAACAACGATGATCCACCACGGCAGTTGCCACTGCGGCCGCATCGCCTACGAGGCCGATACCGAGATCGGGACCGTCATGGAATGCAATTGCAGCCACTGCGCCCGCAAGGGCTACCTGCTGCATTTCATGCCGCGGGAGAAATTGCGCCTCACGACACCGGAGGCGAACCTCTCCACCTACACCTTCAACAAGCACGCGATCAGGCACCGCTTCTGCGAAGTCTGCGGCTGCGCGCCGTTCGGCGAGGCCAACGACCCGAAGCGTGGGCACACGGTGGCGCTCAACGTGCGCTGCATCCCGGCCCTCGACCTCTCGACGATCGAAGTGAAGAAGGTCGACGGCCGCAGCCTCTAGCGCGCAGCGGCATGACCTTGCCGGCCTACGCAGAGCTGCACTGCCTCTCGAACTTCACGTTCCTGCGCGGCGCCTCGCACCCGCAGGAACTCGTCGAGCGCGCGCACGGCCTCGGCTACAGCGCGCTCGCGATCACCGACGAATGCTCGGTCGCCGGCATCGTGCGCGCGCACCTGGCCGCGAAGGCCTGCGGCCTGCCGCTGATCGTCGGCGCGGAGTTCCGCCTGCGTTGCGGACTTGCGCTCGTCGCGCTCGCGACCGACCGGCTCGGCTATGCGAGCCTCTGCCGCCTGATCACGCGCGGGCGGCGCGCGGCGCCGAAGGGCCGCTACGACCTCGGCTTCGACGAGGTCGCGGCCACGCTCGAGCACTGCCTCGCGCTGTGGCTGCCGCCGGCGAGCCTCGCCGACGAGCCGCAGCTGCTGGCGATGGCGGGCAGGATCCGCGAGCGCTTCGCGGGCGATGCATGGCTCGCGGTGGAACTGCTGCGCGAGGGCGACGATGCAGCGCGGCTCGCGGCGCTCGCGCGCCTCGGCGCGCAGGCGGGCCTGCCGCTCGTCGCGAGCGGCGACGTGCACATGCACCTGCGCGCGCGGCGGCGCCTGCAGGATGCGCTGACCGCGATCCGCCTCGGGGTTCCGGTCGCCGGGGCGGGGCAGGCGCTCTACCGCAACGGCGAGCGCTACCTGCGCGAGCGCGGCCGGCTCGCGAAGATCCATCCGGCGCCGTTGCTGGCGGAGACCGAGGCGATTGCCGCGCGCTGCCGTTTCTCGCTCGACGAGCTGCGCTACGAGTATCCGCGCGAGCTCGTGCCGGCCGGCGAGACGGCGGCCTCGCACCTGCGCAAGCTGGTCGAGGCGGGTGCGCGCCTGCGCTGGCCGCAGGGCATGCCGGGGAAGGTGCGCGCGCTCATCGAGCACGAACTCGCGCTGATCGCAGAATTGCGCTACGAGCCGTACTTCCTCACCGTGCACGACATCGTGCGCTTCGCGCGCGGCGAGGCCATCCTGTGCCAGGGCCGCGGCTCGGCGGCCAATTCCGCGGTGTGCTACGCCCTGGGTGTCACCGAGGTCGACCCGGGGCGCATGCAGATGCTGATGGAGCGCTTCATCTCGCGCGAGCGCAACGAACCGCCCGACATCGACATCGACTTCGAGCACGAGCGGCGCGAGGAGGTGATCCAGTACATCTACCGCAAGTACGGCCGGGAGCGCACCGCATTGACCGCGACTGTCATCACCTATCACCGGCGCAGCGCGCTGCGCGACCTCGGCAAGGCGCTCGGCGTCGATGCGGCGTCGATTGCGCGGATGGTCGCCGGGACGCAGCCGTGGGACTCGGCGCCCGATCTTGCGGAACTGGCGCAGGAGCTGCTCGGCTTCCCGCGCCACCTGTCGCAGCACGTCGGTGGTTTCGTGATCTCCGCCGGGCCGCTCGCCGAGCTGGTGCCCATCGAGAACGCGTCGATGGCGGAGCGCACCGTGATCGAGTGGGACAAGGACGATCTCGACGCGCTGCATCTCCTGAAGGTCGACGTGCTGGGCCTCGGCATGCTCGCGGCGATCCGGCGCGCGCTCGCGTCGGTTGCGGGCCTGCGGGGGCGGCCGTTCGGGCTCGCGGACGTGCCGCAGGACGACCGGGATGTCTACGACATGCTGTGCCGTGCCGACACGATCGGCGTGTTCCAGGTCGAGTCGCGCGCGCAGATGTCGATGTTGCCGCGCCTCAAGCCCCGCAACTACTACGACCTCGTGATCCAGGTCGCGATCGTGCGGCCCGGCCCGATCCAGGGCGGCATGGTGCATCCCTACCTGCGCCGCCGCGAGCGCGCCGAGCCGATCGTTTATCCCGGGCCCGAAGCGCGCGAAGTGCTCGAGCGCACGCTCGGCGTGCCGCTCTTCCAGGAGCAGGTGATGCAGCTCGCGATCAAGGCGGCGGGGTTCACGCCGGGGGAGGCCGACCAGTTGCGCCGCTCGATGGCGGCCTGGAAGCGCCATGGCGGGCTTGGGCACTTCCACGACAAGCTGATCGGCGGGCTGCTCGAGCGCGGCTACAGCCGCGAGTTCGCCGAGCAGGTCTTCGAGCAGATCAAGGGTTTCGGCGAGTACGGTTTCCCGGAATCGCACGCCGCAAGCTTTGCACTGCTCGTTTATGTGTCGGCCTGGCTCAAGCACCACGAGCCCGCCGCGTTCACCTGCGCACTGCTCAACAGCCAGCCGATGGGGTTCTACGCGCCCGCGCAGCTCGTGCGCGACGCGCGCGCCCATGGCGTCGAGGTGCGGGCGGCAACGGTGATCGCGAGCGACTGGGAGTGCACGCTCGAGGAGGGCCGCGTGCTTCGCCTCGGGTTGTGCATGGTGTCGGGCCTCGGCGCGGCGCCGGCGCGGCGCCTCGTCGCGGCGCGGGCGCGGCAGGCGTTCCTCGACGTGCAGGATCTCGCCGGGCGCGCGGCGCTCGACCGGCGCGACCTCGAGGCGCTGGCAGCGGCCGATGCGCTCGCGGGACTTGCCGGGCACCGGCACCTCGCTTTCTGGGAAGTGGCCGGCAGCGAGGCGCCGTTGCCGACTGCGCCGCAGGCGGGGATCGACGAAGGCCTGCCACTGCTCGCCGCGCCCACCGAAGGGCAGGACATCGTGGCGGACTACCGCACGACCGGCCTCACGCTGCGCCGCCATCCGCTCGCGCTGCTGCGCGCGCGCCTCGCGCGCGCGGGCCTCCTGCCGCTGCGCGAGTTGCCGCAGCTCGAGGACGGCCGGCGGGTTCGCATTGCGGGCCTTGTGCTCGCGCGCCAGCGGCCGGGCACGGCGAGCGGCGTCACTTTCGTCACGATCGAGGATGAAACGGGGCACGCCAATCTCGTCGTGTGGAAGCAGGTGGGGGAGGCGCAGCATCGTCCGCTGGTCGAGTCGCGGTTGCTCGAGGTGCACGGCCGGCTGCAGCGGCAAGGCGAGGTGTTGCATGTCGTCGCGCAGCGGCTGATCGACCGCAGCGCGTGGATCGGCGCGCTGCGGGTCCGTACGCGCAATTTCCACTGACGCCGCCCGCCACTACACTCGGGGCGTGACCGCCGCCCCGCCAGGCCCCGTGCTCGAGGTGACCGGACTCGCGAAGCGCTTTCGCGCGGATCGCGCGCCGGTGTTTGCGAATGTCAGCCTCAGGCTCGCCGCGGGCGAGTACGTGGCGGTCATGGGCGAGTCGGGCGTCGGCAAGTCGACGTTGCTGAACCTGATCGCGGGGCTCGACCGGCCCGACGCCGGCTCGGTGTGCGTGGGCGGTGCCGAGCTCACCACGCTCGACGACGACGGTGCCACGGTCCTGCGCCGGCGGCAGATGGGTTTCGTGTTCCAGGCCTTCCACGTGCTGCCGTATCTCACGGTCGCACAGAACGTTTCCCTGCCGCTCGACCTGCTGGGCGTGTCGCGGCAGGAAGTCGCGGCGCGCGCCGCGGCCATGCTCACCGCGGTGGGTCTCGGCAGCGCCGCGGCCCGCTGGCCGCGCGAATTGTCGGGCGGCGAACTGCAGCGCATCGCGATCGCGCGCGCGCTGGTGCACAGGCCGCGGCTCGTGCTCGCCGACGAGCCCACGGGTAACCTCGATCCGCGCAGCGCGACGCAGGTGCTCGCGCTGCTGCGCGAGCAGGTGCGCGCCGCGGGCGGCGGGGGGCTCCTGATCACCCATTCGCTCGCCGCGGCCCGCACGGCCGATCGTGTGCTGGTGCTCTCGGCGCAGGGCCTCGAGCCGCTCGCGTGAAGGCGCAGGTGCGGTTGTGGTGGCGGCTCTGGTGCGCGCAGTGGCGCGCGGGCCCCGTGCGCATGCTGGTGCCGGTGATCGCCCTCGCCCTCGGCGTGTCGCTCGCCACGGCAGTGCAGCTCGTCAATCGCAGCGCGCTCGCGGAGTTCGAGCAGGCCGCGCGCCGGTTGTCGGGCGATGCCGACCTCGTGGTGCGAGGTCCCGTGGCGGGCTTCCAGGAGGGTCTCTATCCGCTCATCGCGCGCGTACCGGGCGTCGCCGTGGCGAGCCCGGTGCTCGAGCTGCACGTGACGCTCGCCGATCGCCGCGAACCGCTGCAGGTCATTGCGCTTGATCCGCTGCGCGCGGCGCAGTTGCAACCGCGACTCCTCGGCGAACTGGCGGGGGAACGGCGCGCTTTTTTCGCGCCGGACCGCATTTTCCTGAGTGCACGCGCGGCGGATACGCTCGGCGTGCGGTCCGGCGACCGGATCGAGGTGCTTGTCGGCAGTTCGCGGCGCTCGCTTGAAGTGGCGGGCCAGCTGTCTGCGGCGGCCTATCCGCGCGCCGTCGGGCTCATGGATATCGCGGCGGCGCAGTGGCGCCTCGATCGCCTCGGAGTGCTCACGCGCATCGACCTGCGGGTCGCGCGCGGGGCGGATATCGACACCGTGCGCGCGGCCGTCGCACGGCACCTGCCGCCGGGCATGAGCGTCGCGGCGCCGGCTGTCGACGATGCCCGGCTGGCCTCCGCGAGTCGCGCCTATCGCGTCAACCTGACGATGCTTGCGCTGGTCGCCGTGCTCACCGGTGCGTTCCTCGTGTTCGCGGCGCAGGCCCTGTCGCTGCTGCGGCGGCGCCCGGCGCTCGCGCTGTTGCGCGCGCTTGGCGTCACGCGCGGCGGCCTCGCGCGCGCGCTCGCCGCCGAGGGCGTCGTCGTGGGCCTGATCGGCGCAACGATCGGTTTCATGGCGGGCGTGGCGCTGGCGCGCTGGATGCTCGGGGCTGTCGCCGGTGATCTCGGCGCGGGCCAGCTCGAGAGCCTCTCGGGTGCGCTCATCGTGGGGCCAGGCGACGCGACAGCCTTCATCCTGCTCGGCGCCGCCATGGGCGGAGCGGCGGCCTGGCTGCCGGGGCGCGAGGCGGCGACGCAGCCCGTGGCGCAGGCCCTGCGGGCGGGCGACGCCAGCGCGGCCTTCGCGCGCGTGCGCTCCTGGCGGATCGGCGGCGCGGTCACGGGAACCGGTGTCGTGCTCGCGCTGTTGCCTCCTGTGCAGGGCCTGCCGGTGTTCGGCTATGCGTCCATTGGCGCGCTGCTGCTGGGCGGTGTGCTGCTGGCGCCCGCCGCCGCCGGGGGCCTGCTGGGACGCTGGCCCGCGCCGCGCGCGGCGGAGGCTCGTCTCGCCATCGCGCAACTGCGCGGCAGCAGCGCGCGGACCGCGATCGGTTTCGCGGCCATCATCGTGAGCTTCAGCCTGATGGTGGCGATGGCAATCATGGTGCACTCGTTCCGCGAATCCTTCATCGCCTGGCTCGACCAGGCCTTGCCGGCCGACCTGCAGCTGCGGTTGGGGCAGGGCGGAGGCAGCGCGACGCTGGACGCAGCCGGACAGGAAGCGGCGCGTGAGGTCGAGGGCGTCGCGCGCGTCGAGTTTCGCCGCTCGCGTCCCCTGGTGCTGCGGCGGGAAGCCGTGCCGGTGCAGTTGGTCGCCATGGAAATTGGCGAGGGAGGGGTGCCGGCGCTCACGATCGTGAAGGACGGCGGTCCGGTGCCCGGGACGCCGGCGTGGATCTCCGAGGCGATGGAAGACCTTTATCGCTGGCGAACCGGCGAGCATGTCACGCTGCCGCTCGGCGGCGGGCACACGCTGGCGGTCACCATCGCGGGCGTGTTCCGCGACTACGGTCGTTCGGGCGGCAGTGTCGTGGTCCCGCGTGCAGCCTATGTCGAGGCGGGCGGCGACAGCGCCGCGAACGAGGCGCTGGTCTGGCTGCACAGGGGTGCCGCGGCGGACGTTGTCGTCGCGGCGCTGCACGCGCGCCTCGGCATCGGCGAGGCGCTGCAGGTCCGCACGACGGGCGAGGTGCGGGAGCGGTCGTTGCGCAGCTTCGATCGCGCCTTTGCGATCACCTATGCCCTCGAGGCCATCGCGGTGTTCATCGGCCTGCTCGGCGTGGGGGTCGCCGCGGCCTCGACCGCTCTCTCGCGCCGCGCCGAGTTCGGCATGCTGCGCCATCTCGGCCTCCTGAGACGGCAGGTCGTCGCGATGCTCGCCGAAGAAGGCCTCCTGACCGGCGCGATCGGGACCGGTTGCGCGCTCCTGCTCGGCGGCGTCCTGAGCCTCGTCCTCGTCCATGTGGTCAACCGGCAGTCGTTCCTCTGGAGCATCGACCTCGCGGTGCCCTGGGGAACGCTCGCGATGCTTTCCGCCGTGCTCGTCGTGAGCGCAGCCGCAGCGGCCCTCATCGGCGGGCGAGCCGCCGCCGGTGGCGACGCCATCCGTGCCGTGCGGGAGGATTGGTGAGGTCGCCGCCGCGAGCAGCCTTTGCGGTGCTGCTGGGAGCAAGCGTCGCCGCGGGATTCGCAATCGCAGCAGGACCCGCGGCCCATGGTGGACCCGCGACGGCCGCGGCGCCGGTAGTGCCGGGATACGCGATGGCATTTCCGCGCGACCACGGCAGCCATCCCGCATTTCGCACGGAGTGGTGGTATGCGACCGGCTGGCTGCGCACCGCGAGCGGCGAGCAGCTCGGCTTCCAGGCCACCTTCTTCCGATCCCTGCGCGAGGAGGCGGCCGGTAACCCGAGCGCCTTCGCCCCGCACCAGATCCTTGTTGCGCACGCTGCCATCAGCGATCCCGCGCGCGGCCACTTGTGGAAGGACCAGCGCATCGCGCGCGCAGGCCTGGGGCTCGCCGGGGCGAACACCGGCGATGCCGTCGTCTGGATCGACGGCTGGCGGCTGGTGCGCGAAGGGGGAAGTTTCCGCATCCGCGCGCCCGCGACGGACTTCGCGCTGGACCTGGCCCTGGCGCCGGCCCAGCCTCCGCTGCTGAACGGTGAGGCGGGCTTCAGCCGCAAGGGTCGGTCCCCCGCCGCCGCGAGCTATTACTACAGCCTCCCGCATATCGAGGTGCGCGGCCACATCGCCCGCGAGGGCAGGCGCGAGGCGGTCACCGGTGAGGCCTGGCTCGACCACGAATGGTCGAGCGAATACCTCGAGCCGCAGGCAGCGGGCTGGGACTGGGTCGGCCTCAATCTCGATGACGGCAGCGCGCTGATGGCCTTTCGGATCCGCGGCCGGGACGGCGGCGTGCGCTGGGCCGGCGGCAGCCTGCGAACCGCGGACGGCCGCCTGCTGCATTTCGCGCCAGGCGACATCGCCTTCACGCCGCGCCGCTCCTGGCGGTCGCCGCGCACGGCAATCATTTATCCCGTCGAGTGGCTGCTGCGTGCCGGCGACCTGGCGCTTTCGATCGCGCCGCTGATGGATGACCAGGAAAGCGATACGCGCGCTACGACGGGCGCGATCTATTGGGAGGGGGCAGTGCGGGCAAGCACCGGCGGGCGCGAGGTCGGCCGCGGATATCTCGAGCTTACCGGCTACGGCGAGGCACTGAGGTTGCGCTGAGTCACGCGAGGTGGCCGAGCGGCACCCGCGTCGATGCCTTCACCGTGTCGAGCACGATGCTCGAATGCACGTCGCGCACGCAGGGAATCTTGAGCAGGCGCCTGAGCACGAGCGTGCTGAGCGCGTCGAGGTCGGGCGTGGTGACCTGCAGCATGAAATCGTACTCGCCGGTCGTCGCATGGCAGCTGACCACTTGCTCGAGCGCGGCGAGGGCGCGTTCGAAGGCCTCGACATTGCGATCGGTATGCCGGTCGAGCTTGACCTGGACGAAAGCCTGCACCTTGAGGCCGAGCTTCACCGGATCGACGATCGCGGCGTAACCGGCGATCACGCCCTCTCTTTCGAGCTGCCGCACGCGCCGCGCGCAGGGTGTGCCGGTCAGTCCGATCCGCTCACCCAGTTCGACGACGGTCAGGCGGCCTTCCGATTGCAGCTCCGCGACGATGCGGGCATCCAGGCGATCGAGGGCCATGGCTATAACAACCACAAGAAGCTCATGGAATGGAGATTATCACTACGGTGTTCCTGACAGTGAGCGCTATTTGGCGATTTCCACTGCCCCGCCTCGGCTAGTCTGTGCCGCTGGGGGGCATGCATGGCCGCTGTCGTTCAACCACGATCCTCGGTAACCGGCGCACCGGACATCGACTGGCTGCGCGTGGCGGAGACGGTCCTGACGTCGCGCGCGCTCGACGACCTCGAGGAATCGCACCTCGTTCCGGCCCGCAAGGTCCTCTACCAGTTCACCGCCCGCGGCCACGACGTGACCCAGGCGATCCTTGGCCAGATGCTCACCGGCGCGCGCGATGGCGTGGCGCTCTACTATCGCGCACGCCCGCTCGTGCTGACCCTCGGGTTGCCGCTCGAAACGGCGCTCGCCTCGACGATGATGCGAACGGGCAGCGTCAGCGAGGGGCGCGACATCGGTGTCGTGTTCAATCTCCCCCGACGCAGCGGCCCCTGCGTGCTGCCGGCCTGCGGCGGGGTGGGCACGCAGTACACGCCGGCCGTGGGCTGGGCCCAGGCCATCCGCTATCGCGCGCAGGTGCTGCGCGAAGCCGAGTGGCAGGGCTGCGTCGCGCTCGCCCATGGCGGCGAGGCCTCCACGACGACCAACGGCTTCTGGTCCGCGCTCAACATCGCGACGACACAACGCCTGCCGCTGCTCTTCTACATCGAGGACAACGGCTACGGCATTTCCGTGCCTTCGAGCCTGCAGACGCCGGGTGGCAACATCGCGGCCAACCTCGCCGCCTTTCGCAGCCTGCGCATCTTCGAAGGCGATGGCAGCGAGCCGCGGGCCGCGGCGCTGCTGATGGCCCAGGCGCTCGCCTGCGTGCGCGCGGGCGAGGGGCCGGCGCTGCTGCGCCTCACGGTGCCGCGGCTGTCGGGGCATTCGGGGCAGGATACGCAGGCTTACAGGTCGGCGGCCGAACTCGCCGCCGAGCGTGCGCGCGATCCGCTCATTGGCCTGCGCGCGCACATCGTGCCCGCGCTGCTCGAAGAGCAAGCCTGGACCGCGCTCGAGCAAGCGGCACGGGAGCGGGTGGAGCAGGCGCTCGAAGCGGTCGAGCGGCGCGCGCCACCCGACGCCACGCAGGTGACGCGCCACGTGTTCAGCGAGCGGCGCGCCGACGGCCAGCCCGACGTGCAGCGCCAGGGCGGCCTGCGGGGCGAGGGCATCGAGCCGCCGCCCGGCGAGTCCCTGGCGCGTCCCGAGGGCCCGCGCATCAACATGGTGACCGCGATCCGGCGCACGCTCGAGGGCGAGCTGGCGGCCAATCCACGCATGGTGGTCTTCGGCGAGGACGTGGGCCGCAAGGGCGGCGTGCACGCGGCGACGCTCGGGCTCGCCGACAAGTTTGGCGCGGCGCGGGTCTTCGATACCTCGCTGTCGGAGGAGGGCATCATCGGGCGCGCCGTCGGCATGGCGCTCGCGGGGCTCATGCCGGTCCCGGAGATCCAGTTCCGCAAGTACGCCGAGCCCGCGGCCGAGCAACTGAGCGACTGTGGCTCGATGCGCTGGCGCACGGCGAACGGCTTTGCGGCGCCAATGGTGGTGCGCATGCCGGGCGGCTACTTCAAATGCGGCGACCCCTGGCACAGCGAAAGCAACGAGGTGCAGTTTGCCCATGCGGTCGGCTGGCGGGTCGCGATGCCGTCGAACGCCGAGGATGCGGCCGGGCTGTTGCGCGGCGCATTGCGCGGCAACGATCCGACCATCTTCTTCGAGCACCGCGCGATGCTCGATGCCGCATGGGCCCGGCGGCCGTGGCCCGGCGACGACTTCGTCCTCCCGTTCGGCAAGGCGCGCCTGGTGCGCCCGGGCACTGAGCTCACCGTCGTGAGCTGGGGCGCGATGGTCGAGCGGTGCGAGCGGGCGGCGGAGGAATCGGCCATCGAGGTGGAATTGCTCGACCTGCGCACGCTGTCGCCGTGGGACCGCGAGGCGGTGCTCGGGTCGGTGCGGCGCACGCGGCGCTGCCTGATCGTGCACGAGGACACGATGACCGCGGGCTTCGGCGCCGAGATCGCCGCCGTGCTCGCGCGCGAGGCCTTCTACGAGCTCGACGCGCCGATCGAGCGCGTCGCGATGCCCGATGTGCCGAGCCCGCACAGCCCGCTGTTGCTCGAGGCCGTGCTGCCGGATGTCGCGCGGATCGTCGCGGCGATGCGTGACGTAGCGGGCGCCTGATGGGCAGCACGATTGAAGTGCGCGCTCCGGCCGAGCAGTCCGAGGGCACCCGCTCGCTGGTACAGCACTGGCTCAAGGGAGTGGGCGACGTCGTGCGGGTCGACGAACCCCTGCTCGAACTCGAAACCGACAAGGTCACGGTCGAGATCGCCGCGCCGGCAAGCGGCAGGCTGCTCTCCATCGTGAAGCCCGAGCAGGCGGACGTGGCGCCGGGCGAACTGCTGGCGACGATTGCGGTGGCGGGTGAGGCCGCGATGGAGAGTCCCGCGCCGGTCGCTGCGCAGGCCGGGCCCGCCCACGGCGCACCGCCTGCCCTGACTGCAGCGGTCGCGTCGACCCCGGGCCGTGCGCTCGGCCATGGACCGCTGCCCAGCCGAGGCGCGGGCGGATCGCCGAGCCCCGCCGTGCAGCGGCTGCTGGCGGAGCGTGGCCTCGGGGCCGGCGACGTCCGCGGCACGGGCAGCGGCGGTCAGATCACGGTCGAGGATGTCCTCGCGATGGGGAGGCAGCCGCCGGCCCCGCGCGCAGCGGCGGCTGCGCCTGCCGCGGAGGCATCGATGGGTGGGGGGCGGTTGCGACCGCACAGCGCGATGCGCCGGCGCATCGCGGAGCGCATGGTGGAGAGCCTGCGCGTGGCGCCGCACGTGACCGCGGTATTCGAGGCGGACATGACAGCCGTACTTGCGCATCGCGCACGCCACCGCGCCGACTTCGAGCGCCGGGGGGCGTCGCCGACGCTCACGGCCTACGTGCTGCAAGCCTGCGTCGCCGCCCTGCGCGCCGTGCCCGAGGCCAACAGCCGCTGGACGGACAGCGCGCTCGAGCTGTTCGATGCCATGCACATCGGCGTCGCCACCGCACTCGGCGAACGCGGCCTCGTGGTGCCGGTGGTGCGTGACGTGCAGGCGCTCGATCTCTTTGGCATCGCGCGCTCGCTCGGCGACTTGGTCGCGCGCGCGCGTGCCGATGCACTCACGCCGGCGGATGTCCGTGGCGGCACGTTCTCGGTCTCGAACCACGGCGTCGGCGGCAGCCTGCTCGCGAGCCCGATCGTGATCCCGCAGCCGCAGTCGGCGATCCTCGGCGTGGGCAAGCTCGAGAAGCGCGCGGTGGTGGTGACGGAGGCGGGCGAGGACCGCATCGTCGCGCGGCCCCGTTGCTACGTGACACTCACCATCGACCACCGGGTGATGGACGGCGAACGCGCGAACCGCTTCCTCGAGGTGCTGGTGCGCGGGCTCGAACAGGTATCAAATTGAGGGTGTGATGGATACGGCCGCACTCGAAGAGCGATTCCAGGCCCGCATCGACGCGGATGAACGCATCGAGCCCAAGGACTGGATGCCGGACGGCTACCGTCGCGCGCTGATCCGGCAGATGGCGCAGCACGCCCATTCCGAGATCGTCGGCATGCTGCCCGAGGGCAACTGGATCACGCGCGCGCCCACGCTCAAGCGCAAGGCGATCCTGATGGCGAAAGTGCAGGATGAGGGCGGCCACGGCGCCTACCTGTACGGCGCGACGGAAACGCTCGGCGTCACCCGCGCGGCCTTGATCGAGGAGCTGCTCGCCGGCAGCGCCAAGTACTCGAGCATCTTCAACTACCCGACGCCCACCTGGGCCGACATCGGCGCGATCGGCTGGCTGGTCGACGGCGCGGCGATCATGAACCAGATCCCGCTGTGCCGCTGCTCCTACGGGCCCTATGCGCGCGCGATGGTGCGCATCTGCAAGGAAGAGAGTTTCCACCAGCGCCAGGGCTACGACATCATGCTCGCCCTCGCGCGCGGCACCGAAGCGCAGCGACGCATGGCGCAGGGTGCGCTCGATCGCTGGTGGTGGCCGGCGCTGATGATGTTCGGGCCGCCCGACGCCGAGTCGAAGCACTCCGCGCAATCGATGCGCTGGAAGGTCAAGCGCTTCACCAACGACGAGCTGCGCGAGCGCTTCATCGAGTTCACCGTGCCGCAGGCCGAGTACCTCGGGCTGTCGATTCCGCAAGGGACGATCGACTGGAACGAGTTCCACGAGGTCCTGCGCGGCAACGGGCCTTGCAACCGTGAGCGGCTCGAGGCGCGGCGCCGCGCGCACCAGAATGGCGGCTGGGTGCGGGAAGCCGCGCTGGCCTATGCCGAAAAGCACCGTTCGGGATACCGCGAGGCCGTGCAATGACCGAAAGCCGCGACTGGCCGCTCTACGAAGTATTCATCCGCGCGCGCGGTGGCCTCGACCACAAGCACGTGGGCAGCCTGCACGCGGTCGATGCGCGCATGGCGATCGAACACGCGCGCGACCTCTACACGCGCCGCCAGGAGGGCATCAGCATCTGGGTGGTGAGATCGGAGGAGATCGTCGCCTCGGACCCCGCGGACGCGGACGCCTTCTTCGAGCCGGCGCGCGACAAGGTGTACCGCCATCCGACCTTCTACGACATCCCGGACGAGGTGAAGACACTGTGAGCACGCGTGGCGACAGCGGCAACCATGGCGCATTCGTGCTGCGGCTCGCGGACTCGAACCTCGTGCTGGCGCAGCGCCTCGGCGAATGGATCGGCCACGCACCTGCGCTCGAGGAGGATCTCGGCCTTGCCAACACCGCGCTCGATCTCCTCGGCCAGGCGCGGCTCCTCCTGACCTACGCCGGCGCCCTCGAGGGCCGTGGGCGCGACGAAGATGCGCTCGCCTACCTGCGGGAGGAAGGCGAGTACCTTAACTGCGCGCTCGCCGAGCAGCCGAACGGGGACTTCGGCGACACGCTCGCGCGGCAGTTCCTGTTCGATGCCTGGCAGCTGCCGCTGTACGAGCGTCTCGCGTCATCAAGGGACCCACAGCTTGCGGCCATCGCGGCGCGGGGTGTCAAGGAGGCGCGTTACCACCTGCGATACAGTTCGGGCTGGGTCGTGCGGCTGGGGGACGGCACCGCGGAGAGCCATGGGCGGGTGCAGGGTTCGCTCGAGCGGCTGTGGCCGTACACGGCCGAGCTGTTCGATGCCGACGACATCGACCGCGCGATGCAGGTGGCCGGCATCGGCGTGGACCTCGGTGCGGTGCGGGTGGACTGGGAGCAGACGGTCGCGGCCGTGCTGGCCGAGGCCACCCTGGCCCGGCCCGGGGATCGGCCGTGGCACTGGTACGGCAAGCGGGGCGAACACGGCGAGCACCTCGGGCACATGCTGGCGCAGATGCAGGCCTTGCAGCGCGCGCACCCCGGGGCACGCTGGTGAACGCGCTGGTCGAGTCCGACGTACGGCTGCGGCTCGCGGACGTGCCGGATCCGGAGATCCCGGTGCTGTCCTTGGTCGACCTCGGCCTGGTGCGGCATGTACGCATCACCGAGGGTGGCACCGTCGAAGTCGGGATTTCGCCGACCTACTCGGGTTGTCCCGCGACCAGCTTCATCAAGTCGAGCGTCGAAGCGGCCCTGCGGCGGGGCGGCTACCCGGCGATCCGGGTCGTCGATGTGCTGGCGCCGCCGTGGACCACCGACTGGATCACCCCCGAGGGTCGTCGCAAGCTGCGCGAGTTCGGGATTGCACCACCCCTGGCCGGGCCGGTGTCCTGTCCCCGCTGCGGCTCTCCGGACACCGTCCTGCTGAGCGAATTCGGCTCGACGCCGTGCAAGGCGCTCCATCGTTGCACGCGCTGCCTCGAGCCCTTCGATCGCTTCAAGTGCCTCTGACGCGATGCTGAGGTTCCATCCACTCAGGCTCCGATCGAGGACGGACATTGCCGAGGACGCGGTATGCCTCGCGTTCGAGGTGCCGGACACACTACGTGACGAGTATCGCTTCGCCGCGGGCCAGCACCTCGCCCTGCGCATCGATGCGGGAGGCGAGGAGCGGCGCACCTACTCCATCGTGAGCGCCGAGGGCAGCGCCGAATTGCGCATCGGCGTGCGGGTGCGGGCGCAGGGTCGCGTCTCGCCTTTCCTCGCACGTCGGCTCGCGGTTGGCGAGACCGTCGACGTCCTCACGCCGAACGGCAGCTTCCACACGCAGATCGATCCGGCGCGCGCCGGGCGCTTCGTGGCATTTGCGGCCGGCAGCGGCATCACGCCGGTGCTGTCGATCGCGGCCACCGTGCTCGCGCGCGAGCCGCACAGCCGCTTCACGCTGTTCTTCGGCAACCGCAGCACCGCGAGCACGATGTTCCTCGAGGACCTGATGGCGCTCAAGAACCGCCATCCGGCGCGCTTCGCCGTGCATTTCCTGATGAGCCGGGAGCCGCAGGAAATCGAACTGCTGAATGGCCGCGTCGACGCGGCGCACGTGCGCGAGTTCGCGCGCGTCCTGTTCAACCCGCAGGCAGTCGACGAGTTCTTCCTCTGCGGTCCAGGCTCGATGAACGACGACGTCGCGGCCACCCTGCGCGAACTCGGTGCCGCGGGCCGCATCCACAGCGAGCACTTCGGTGCGCCGGCCGCGCCGGTGGCCACCTCGCCGGCGGTGGCGCCGCGGGCCGCCTCGCGGGACACGCAGGTCACCGTCGTGATGGATGGCCGGCGCCGGACCTTCACCATGGCGCGCGGCGGTGCCGCAGTGCTCGACGCCGCCGAAGACGCAGGCATCGAGCTGCCGTACTCGTGCCGCGCGGGCGTGTGCTCGACCTGCCGCGCGAAGGTGCTCAGGGGCGAGGTTGCGATGGAGCAGAACCACGCGCTCGAAGACTGGGAAGTCGCTGCGGGCTTCGTGCTGTGCTGCCAGGCGCGGCCCATGGGCTCCGAGCTCGAGATTACCTACGACGAATAGGCCGGGACATGCCGTACGAGACCATCGCCTTCGACATCGCGCGCGGCATCGCCCGCCTCACGCTCAACCGGCCGGAAAAGCTCAACAGCTTCAATGCGACGATGCACGGCGAAGTGCGCGCGGCGCTCGCCCGCGTCGTACCCGGGGGCGGCCGGGTCCTCGTGATCACGGGGGCCGGTCGCGCATTCTGCGCCGGCCAGGACCTCGCCGATCGCGCCGTCGCCCCGGGTGGCACGGCGGTCGACCTCGGCGAATCGATCGAGCGCAACTACAAGCCGCTGGTGCTCGCGCTGCGCGGCCTGCCGGTCCCGGTGATCGCGGCGGTCAACGGCGTCGCGGCCGGGGCGGGCGCCAACATCGCGCTCGCCTGTGATCTCGTGGTGGCGGCGCGTTCCGCGAGTTTCATCCAGTCATTCTGCAAGCTCGGGCTCGTGCCGGACTCCGGCGGGACCTGGATCCTGCCCCGCCTCGTCGGTCCGGCGCGTGCGTCGGGCCTGGCGCTGCTCGGCGAGAAGCTCGCAGCCGAGACGGCTGAGCAATGGGGGCTGATCTGGCGCTGTGTCGATGACTCCGCATTCCCCGCGACCATCGAGGCGCTGGCCGCGCAACTGGCCGTGGCGCCCACCCGGGGGCTCGCGCGTACGAAGCAGGCCCTGCACGAGTCCTGGGAACGCCCGCTCGCGGCGCAGCTCGATGTCGAGCGCGACCTGCAGGCCGAGCTCGGGCGCAGCGCGGACTACGCGGAAGGCGTTGCGGCGTTCGTTGGCAAGCGTCCGCCCCTCTTCGCGGGCAAGTGAGGTTCGCATGAGCGATGCGGCCCAGCAGCTCGCCGAGGCGAGCGTTCGCGGAATGTACGCCGGGGATCGTGCCTCGCAGGCCCTCGGCATGCAGGTCGGCGAAGTGACGCCCGGCCATGCGCAGGTCGCGATGATCGTGCGCCCTGACATGGCGAACGGCCACGGCATTTGCCACGGGGGCCTGATCTTTGCGCTGGCGGACAGCGCATTCGCATTCGCCTGCAACTCGCATGGCGGCGTGGTCGTGGCGGCGGGCGCCACGATCGACTTCCTGCGGCCGGCGCGGGTGGGCGATCGACTCGTCGCTCTCGCCGTCGAGCGCTCGCGCGGGCGGCGCACCGGGGTCTACGACGTGACGGTGCAGGATCCGCTGGGGCAGGTCGTGGCGATCTTTCGCGGCCGTTCGCACCGGAGGGACGCATGAGGCTCGGGAGTTACGTGGCCGGCGGCTGGCACCGGGGTGATCGCGAACTGCAACCGCTGCGCGATGCGACGACGGGACAGGTGATCGCCGAGGCGTCTTCGGCCGGCATCGACTTCGAGGGGGTGCTTGCGCACGCGCGGACCGTTGGCGGCCCGGCGCTGCGCCGCCTCACGTTCCATGAGCGCGCCGCGCAGCTGAAGGCGCTTGCGAAGCACCTGACGGAGCTGAAGGAGGAGTTCTACACGTTGTCGTTCGCGACCGGCGCGACGCGCGCGGATTCCTGGGTCGACATCGACGGCGGCATCGGCACGCTGTTCGCCTACGCGAGCCGCGGCGTACGGGAGCTGCCGGACGCGCGCGTGTACGTGGACGGCGAGGTCGAGGCACTGTCGAAGTCGGGCCGCTTCGTCGGCCAGCACGTCTGCGTGCCGCGCGAGGGCGCGGCGCTGCACATCAACGCCTTCAATTTCCCGGTCTGGGGCATGCTCGAGAAGCTCGCGCCCACGCTGCTCGCCGGCATGCCGGCCATCGTCAAGCCCGCGACCGCCACGGCCTACCTCACTGAACTCGTGTTCCGGCGCATCGTCGAGTCGGGCCTGCTGCCGGAGGGCGCGGTGCAGCTCATCTGCGGCAGTGTCGGCAATCTGTTCGCGAACCTGTCCGGCCAGGACGTGGTGTCGTTCACGGGCTCGGCGCAAACCGCCGGTCGCTTGCGCAGCCATCCCGCGGTGATCGGTCAGGCGGTGCGCTTCATCGCCGAGACCGATTCGATCAACAGTTGCGTCCTCGGCGCAGACGCCGCCCCGGGTACGCCGGAATTCGAGGCCTTCGTGCGCGAGGTCGTGCGCGAGATGACGGCCAAGGCGGGGCAGAAGTGCACGGCCATCCGCAAGGCGCTGGTCCCGGCGGCATGGCTCGAGGCCGTCACCGACGCGATGCGCGCGGCGCTCGCGAAGGTCGTGGTCGGCGATCCGCGGCGCGAAGACGTGCGCATGGGACCGCTCGCGTCGTCCGGCCAGCGCGCTGAAGTGCTCGCCCGCATCGCCGAATTGCGTCGCGAGGCACAACTCGTGGCTGGCATGACCGTCGAACTGGCAGGCGCCGAGGCGGAACGCGGCGCCTTCGTCGCGCCGACCCTGCTCGTTGCCCGCGAGCCGGTGTCGGCACAGCGGGTGCATACCGTCGAGGCCTTCGGGCCTGTCTGCACGCTGCTGCCCTATGAGTCGACCGGGGAGGCGATGGACTTCGCCCGCCGCGGCGAAGGCAGCCTCGTGGCTTCGGTGTTCACGGCCGACGACGGGATTGCACGCGAACTCGCGCTCGGCCTCGCGCCTTACCACGGACGCCTGCTCTTCGTGAACGGCGACTGCGCGCGCGATTCCACCGGGCACGGTTCGCCGCTGCCGGGCCTCGTGCACGGCGGTCCGGGGCGTGCGGGCGGCGGCGAGGAAATGGGCGGCCTGCGCGGTGTCATGCATTACCTGCAGCGCACCGCCGTGCAGGGTAGCCCGACGACACTCGCGGCCATCACCGGCCGCTGGGTGCGCGGCGCGCGCGAAGTCACGACAGGCACGCATCCGTTCCGCCGCGCGCTGCCCGAGCTCACGATCGGCGAGACGCTGTATTCGGCGGAACGCGAGGTCACGCTCGAGGACATCGAGCGCTTCGCGCACCTGAGCGGTGATACTTTTTATGCCCACATGGACGAGGAGGCCGCCCGGCGCAATCCGCTCTTCGGCGGGCGCGTCGCGCACGGCTACTTCCTGGTCGCGGCGGCCGCTGGACTGTTCGTCGACCCGCCCTACGGCCCGGTGCTCGCGAACTACGGCCTCGATCGCCTGCGGTTTGCCAAGCCCGTGCGGCCGGGCGACCGCATCAAGGTGCGCCTGACCTGCAAATCGAAGACGCTGCGGGCCGGCAAGGGCTACGGCGAGGTCACCTGGGACACTGAGATCACGAACCAGGACGGCGAGGTGGTGGCAAGCTACGACGTACTCACGATGGTGAGCGAGGCGCCGGTCGGTGGCGCCTGACCGGGCGGCCTGGAGTGCCCCTGCGCGCTAGCGGCGCTTCTTCTTCTCCCCGGGGCCGCTGCCGTCGCCGACGTCGTAATCCTCGAAGTCGCTCACGAGTTCCGCGGTGCGCTTATCCTCGAGCAGGCGCTCGAGGCGGCGCCACGCGGGATCGCCGAGCTTCTGGCCGCGGCGCTTGGCGAGGTCGAGGTCCTTGATGACCCGGTCGAGGTCGAGGTCCTCGGCGGGGCCGCTGTCCGCTTCCTCTTCCTCGTCGTCGAACTCTTCCGACTCGGGCTTCTCGCTCATGGCGGCGAAGGTGTAGCGCGAATCGCGGCCCGGTGCAACGGCCCGCTTCACGGCCTGCACGGCATCAGCGGATGAGCTGGTTCATCTCGAAGATGGGAAGGAGCATTGCAAAAACGATGCCCATCACGAAGAGGCCCATCACGATGATCAGCAGTGGGCCGAGGAGGCCGACGAGGGCCCCGAGGATGCCGTCGAGCTCGCGCTCCTGGCTGATTGCGGCCCGCTCCAGCATGGATTCGAGTTCACCGCTCGACTCGCCGCTCGAGATCAGGTGGATGGTCATCGGCGGGAAGAGCTTGCTCTGGGCAAGCGAGCGCCCGATCGGGGCGCCCTCGCGCACCCGCTGCCCGGCGTCATTGACGGCGTTCTTCATCGGGATGCAGGTCACGACCTCGCCCGCGATGCGCAGCGCCTCGAGCACGGGCACCGAGGCGGCGGTCAGGATGCTGAGCGTGCGGGTGAAGCGGGCCGTGTTGAATCCCCGCACGAGGCGTCCGATCAGCGGCAAGCGCAGCTGGAACTCATGGAAGCGGCGGCGTGCCGCGGGATTGCGCAGCCAGCGGGTGAGGGCGACGATCGCGACGACGAGGCCGGCGAGCAGCCACAGGCCCCATTGCTGCAGGAAGTCGCTCACCGCGATCAGCATGCGCGTCATCAGCGGCAGTTGGGCCTTGCCGGTATCGAAGACCTCGATCACTTTCGGCACCACGTAGACGAGCAGGCCCGTCACGATGCCGAAGCACATCACGGTCAGCACGATCGGGTAGAGCATCGCGCCGAGCACCTTTTGCCGCGTGAGCTCGCGGCCCTCGGTGTAGTCGGCGAGCCGCTCGAGCACCTCGTCGAGGTGGCCCGACTGTTCGCCCGCCGACACGGTGGCGCGGTAGATTTCCGGGAAGACCCGCGGGAACTCGGCGAAGCCGTTGGCGAGCGTGTGGCCTTCCATGACGCGGGAGCGCACGCCGAGCAGGATGCTCTGCACGCGCGGCTTCTCGGTTTGCTGCGAGACGGCGAGCAGGGCTTCCTCGAGCGGCAGGCCCGCCTTGGTCAGGGTCGCAAGCTGGCGGGTGAGCAGGGCGAGGTCGGTGGCGGAGGCGCCGCGGGCGATGCCGAACTTGCGCTGCCGGCGCGCTTCCTCGCGCGCGGCTTCGGTGACCGTGACTGGCAGCAGCTCTCGCTCGCGCAGCAGCTGGCGGACGTGCTTCGCGGTGTCGCCCTCGAGGACGCCCTTTTTTTCTCGTCCCGCCGCATCGAGCGCGGTGTACTCGTAGGCGCCCATCCGGAGTCAGGCAAACAGCGAGCAGCCGGCAGCTGACAGCCAGAAGCACAGGCTACGTGCTGTCTTCTCTGGCTGCCCGCTGTTCGCTGTCAGCTGCTCGCTAGTCCTCACGCGTCACCCTGAGCACTTCTTCCAGGGTCGTCTCGCCCTTGAGTACGCGGTTGCGGCCGTCGTCGCGGATCGAGGGCGTCATCGTGCGGGCGTAGCGCTCGAGTTCGTGCTCGGCGACGCCGTCGTGGATCATGGTGCGCATCTGGTCGTCGACCATGATCATCTCGTAGATGCCGCTGCGTCCCCGGTAGCCCATGCCGAGCTCGCTGCTCGGCCGGTAGAGCACCGGCGCGTCGTCGGCCGGGCCGAGGTTCAGCAGCCGCCGCTCGTATTCGCCCGCCTGGAACGGCTGCTTCGTCTCGGGGTTCAGCACGCGCACGAGGCGCTGCGCGACGACGCCGATGAGGCTCGAGGACAGCAGGAACGGCTCGATGCCCATGTCGCGCAGGCGCGTGACCGCACCCGCGGCGGTGTTGGTGTGCAGGGTCGAGAGCACGAGGTGGCCCGTGAGGCTCGCCTGCACGGCGATCTGCGCGGTCTCGAGGTCGCGGATCTCGCCGACCAGCACCACGTCGGGGTCCTGGCGCAGGATCGCGCGCAGGCCGCGCGCGAAGGTCATCTCGACTTTGGTGTTGACCTGCGTCTGGCCGATGCCGTCGATGTAGTACTCGATCGGGTCCTCGACCGTCATGATGTTGCGCGTGTTGTCGTTCAGGCGCTCGAGTGCGGCATAGAGCGTCGTCGTCTTGCCGGAGCCGGTGGGGCCGGTAACGAGCAGGATGCCGTGCGGCTTGTGGATCAGCTCGTCCATCAGTGACTGCGTCGCCGGGTCCATGCCGAGCGAGTCGAGGTTGAGCCGGCCCGCCTGCTTGTCGAGGATACGCAGCACCACGCGCTCGCCATGGCCGGAAGGGATCGTGGACACGCGCACGTCGACCGCGCGCCCGGCGATGCGCAGCGAGATGCGGCCGTCCTGCGGGAGGCGCTTTTCGGCGATGTCGAGCTTCGACATGACCTTGATGCGCGAGACGACGAGCGGCGCGACCGCGCGGCGGGACTGCAGCACCTCGCGCAGCACGCCGTCGACGCGGAAGCGGATCACGAGCCGGTTCTCGAAGGGCTCGATGTGGATGTCCGACGCGTTTTCCTTCACGGCCTGGGTGAGGAGGGCGTTGATCAGGCGGATGATCGGCGCGTCGTCGTCGCTTTCGAGGAGGTCGGCCTGCTCGGGCAGGTCGAGCGCGAGGTGGGCGAGATCGACGGTGCCGTCGAGGCCCTCGGCCGCCTGCATGGCGTCGGAGCCTGCCTCATAAGCGAGGCGCAGCAGCGTGTCGAACTCCTCGTCGCTCACTTTCGCGAGGCGGATCGGCATGCGCAGGTGGCGGCGGACCTCCGCGATGGCGAGCGGCGTCACGTCGTTGCGATGGGCGCAGAGCGCGACGCCGTCGGTGGTGTGCCGCACGAGCACGCCGTGGCGCTTGGCGAAGGCGAACGACAGCCGGCGATCGGCAGGGCGCGCGAGGCCTCCCGCCGCAGCGGCGTCCATCATTGCGACTCCGGCGGCGGCTGCGTCGCGGCGGGCGAAGCCGCCGCCGGCGCATCGGTTGGCGTGGCGGGCGGCGCATCGGCCGGCGCTGCTTCGTCACGCGGCGTGGGCTGTGGTGCCGTGGCCGGTGGCGGCGCGGCCTCGGGCAAGGGCGGCAGCACCGACTTCTTTTGGCCCGGCAGCAGCGGCAGCATCTCGAATCGCGGCCCGAGCTTGCGCTGCTCGTCGCGCATGAAATTGTATTTCGAGTTCGTCTCGAAGGACGCCTGCACGCCGTCGCGCAGGATTTTCGGCTGGATGAAGACCATCAGGTTGGTCTTGATCTTCGAGGCCTGCCGAACCTTGAAGAACTCGCCGATGAGGGGAATGCGGCCGAGCAGCGGCACGCGCTGTTCACCCCGGCGATCCTCCTCCTGTATGAGGCCGCCCAGCACGATCGTCCCGCCGTCCTCGACCAGCAGGCTGGTATTGATGACGCGCTTGTTGGTGATCAGGTCGACAGAGCTCGCCGTGCTCGTCGAGAGGCTCGACGCCTCCTGCTCGATCTTGAGGATGACGGAATCGCCCTCGTTGATCTGCGGCGTGATCTTGAGGATGGTGCCCACTTCCTCGCGCTGGATGGTCTGGAAGGGGTTCACCGAGCCGTTGTTGCCGCCGCTGCCGGTGTTGGTGTACTGGCCGGTGATGAACGGCACTTCCTGCGCCACCTTGATCTGCGCTTCCTGGTTGTCGAGCGTGACGATGGTCGGGGTCGCGACGACGTTGGTGTCGGCGTCATTGCGGATCGCGCGCAGCACGGCGGCCCAGTTGGTGCCAGTGTCCTTGACCCGGCCACCGCCGATGGTCGTGCCGAGGATGGCACTGGGGTTGATGCTGGTCGGATCGTCGATGCCGCGGATGATGTCGACGATGCTGCCGCCCGCGATAGGCTGCACGAAGCTGCCGACCAGGAAATTGTCATTCGAGCCGTCGACGGCCCAGTTGATGCCGAGCTCCGCGGTCTTGTCGGCGCGTACTTCGACGATCACGGCCTGCACCAGCACCTGCGCGCGGCGGATGTCGAGCTTGTCGACGATCGCCATGAGGTTGCGCATGGTCTTCGGCGGCGCCGTGATCACGAGTGCGTTGTTCTCGGGGTCGGCCCAGATCGTCGTGCCCCGCTCGGCCTGCGCGGCGGGGCCGGCGGCGGCCGCGCCCGCACCGCCTGGCGCCGCCGCGGCGACACCGGTGGCCTGCTCCTTCAGCTTGGCGGCGATCTTCTCGGCGTCGGAGTAACGCAGGTAGCGCACCTGCGTATCGCCGCCGGACTCGAGCGGCGTGTCGAGGTGCGCGATCAGCGCCTTTACGCGCAGGCGCGCGGCCTGCTCGCCGCTCAGCAGGATGCTGTTGGTGCGATCGTCCGCGACCAGCTTGATGTTCGCGCCGCCACCTTCGGCCGCCGCCGCGCCCTGCACCAGCTGGCCGACGACGCGCACCACTTCGGCGGCCGAAGCGTTCTGCATCGGGATCACTTCGATCTCGGCGTCGCCGCCCTGGTCGATGCGCCGGATGATGCGCACGATGCGGTTCACGTTGTTGGCGCGATCCGAGATGATCAGCATGTTCGAGGCAGGGTAGGCCGCAAGATGGCCGTACTGCGGGATCAGCGGCCGCAGGATCGGCACGAGCTGCGCGGCGCTGACATTCCTGACCGCGATCACCTGCGTCACGATCTCGTCGGAGGTGGAGCTCACGCGGTCCGGCAGGTCGACCGAAGGGAACTGGCGCGCGTTCGCGTCCGGGATGATCTTGATGATGTCGCCGGTCTGCACGGCGACGAACCCGTAGACCTGCAGGATCGACAGGAATGCCTGGTAGAAGGCGTCGGGCGTCATCGGCGTGCTCGACAGCATGGTCACCTGCTGGCGGCCTACGCGCGGGTCGACGATGAAGTTCTTGCCGGTCGCCGCGCTCACCGCCTCGATGATCTGGGTGATGTCGGCGTCCTTGAAGTTCGGGGTGATGCGCGCCGCCGGCGGCTGTTGCGCGGCCGCGATCGAGGCGATTGCCAGCAGCGCGCCGCAGGCGGCGAGGCGCAGGCGGCCGAGGCGCGCAGCAGTTTTCCGTCGTTCGTTCTTGTTCATGTCCGCGTGCTCTCCACTGCGCTCAGTCACCGCGCTCGTCCTTCGGTGTCTCGACCGGCTGGTCGGCCCCCGCTTCACCGCCACCCAACGCCTCCGCGGCAGGGTCGGGCGCGGCGGGCGCGGCAAGTTGCTCGGCTTCGTTGGCCACCTGCGCCATGTTCAGGGTGAGTTCCTGCTGCCGACCGCTGCGCATCACGGTCACGCGCGCCTCGGCCGAGCTGCCGAGCGTGCGGAAGATTTCCTGGCCGCGCGCCGGGTCGTCGAGCGGCGTGCCGTTGATCGCCGTGACGAGGTCGCCGGGGCGCAGGCCAAGGCGCGAGAAGGCGGCCCGGTTGCGCCCTGGGTAAACGCGATAGCCGCGCTGCTTGCCCTCGGCGAACACGGGCTGCGGGCGCATCACGTCGCCGATGACGCCGGGGTCGCGCTCGATCAGCTTCTGCATGCGGTCGAGGATCTGGATGTCCGCCGCCTTGGGCATCTGCGCCGGCAAGGCCGGTGCCGGTGCGGCCGAGGCGAGGGCCTTCTGCTGGGGCAGCGGCAGCGACTCGAGCGCACCGCCCCGATCGAGCACCACCCGATCGGGATAGACCGCATGCAGCTTTGCGCCGCCCGGTACCGCTTCGCCGACCATCACGACCTTGGCGGTCGCGGCGCTTTCGCCCAGGATGGCGATCCCGGTGGACGGATCGGCATTGGCGATCACGCCCGCCAGCACGAGCGACAGGCTCGTTTGCGGCGCGTTGACGGCATCGCCGCTCGGGGCCACTGCGGCTTCGCCGAACAGGTGGGCATTGACGAGGCCGGCGAGATCGAGCTGCCGCGGTGCCTGCAGCGGGGTGCTGGCGGCCGGAGCGGCGAGGTCGGCGCCGGCGAGGCCGGTCGCCGTAATGGCCACCTGCACCGCGAGCGCAATGCCGAGCCCCCAGGTTGCGAGCTGGGGTCCGCGAGCGGCCAGCAGCCCTTTCCAGGCTTCTGGCGAGTGCAGGCCCTGCAGCACGGAAGTCGTCATCCGCCCAATCATACGGGGCTGTCGATGGCGCTCACAAGCGACTGTTTCGCCAAGAATTCGGGCGGCCTGGCCGGGGGTCCTTGTGTTGCCGTTCGGCGACCCCTATAAAAGGTCGATGCCGGGCAATGAGCCGATCCAACCTGACCATGGCGTCGTCGTCGAAGAAGCGGCGCCGAAGCTGAAACGACCGCCGCTGTTTCAGGTCATATTGCTGAACGACGATTACACGCCGATGGAGTTCGTGGTGGACGTGCTCGAGAAGTTCTTCGGCCTGAACCGGCCGCAGGCGACCCGCGTGATGCTCGAGGTGCACATGAAGGGCAAGGGCGTGTGCGGCGTGTTCAGCTACGAGATCGCGGAGACGAAGGTCGCGCAGGTCACGACCTACGCGCGCGACAACCAGCACCCGCTGATGTGCACCCTGGAGGAGGCCTGATGCTGTCGTCCGAGCTTGAAATGTGCCTGAACGAGGCTTTTCGCGAGGCGCGCGATGCCCGCCACGAATTCCTGACGGTCGAGCACCTGCTCTTGTGCATCCTCGACAGCGCGCGGGTGCGCGAGGTGCTGCGCGCCTGCGGTGCGGACCTCGAGAAGCTGAAGGCCGAGTTGCAGACGCATATCGCCGAGGCCACCCCGCGGCTGCCCGAGGGCGATGACCGCGAGGTGCAGCCCACGCTCGGCTTCCAGCGCGTGCTGCAGCGCGCGGTGTTCCACGTGCAATCGAGCGGCAAGAAGGAGGTCGGCGTCGCCAACGTGCTGGTTGCGATCTTCAGTGAAAAGCAGAGCCACGCCGTGTACCTGCTGAACCGGCAGGGCGTGAACCGGCTCGATGTCGTGAACTATGTGTCGCACGGGCTCTCGAAGATCGCGGAGGAGAAGGCCGGCAAGGAAGGCGAGACCGTCGAGGGCGAGCGCGAAGCCGAGGGCGGCGGTGCGCTCGAGAAGTACACGACGAACCTCAATCGCCAGGCCGAAAGCGGCCGCATCGACCCGCTGATCGGCCGCCAGCTCGAAGTCGAGCGCACGATCGAGATCCTGTGCCGCCGCCGCAAGAACAACCCGCTGTACGTCGGTGAAGCCGGCGTCGGCAAGACCGCCATCGCCGAGGGCCTCGCGCGGCTCATCGTCGAGAAAAAGGTGCCGGAGGTCCTCGCGGGCAGCACGATACATGCCCTCGACATGGGCGCGCTGATCGCCGGGACCAAGTACCGCGGCGACTTCGAGAAGCGCCTGAAGGCCGTGATCACCGAACTGAAGAAGGAACCGGGTGCGATCCTCTTCATCGACGAGATCCACACCGTGATCGGCGCGGGCGCCGCATCGGGCGGCGTGATGGACGCGTCGAACCTGATCAAGCCGGTGCTGACGAACGGCGAGATCCGCTGCATCGGCTCGACCACCTACCAGGAGTTCCGCGGCATCTTCGAGAAAGACCACGCGCTCGCGCGACGCTTCCAGAAGATCGACGTGGTCGAGCCGAGCGTCGCCGAGACCATCGACATCCTGCGGGGCCTCAAGGCGCGCTTCGAGGAGCACCACGCCGTCAAGTACACGGACGAGGCGCTGCGCGCGGCGGCGGAACTCGCCGCGCGCCACATCAACGAGCGCCACCTGCCCGACAAGGCGATCGACGTCGTCGACGAAGCGGGCGCGCGGCTGCGCCTGAAGCCGGCCGCCGAGCGCGAGGAGACGGTCGAATTGCGCCACATCGAGGATGTGGTCGCGCGCATCGCACGCATCCCGGCCAAGAACGTTTCGACCACCGACCGCGAAGTGCTGCGCAACCTCGAGCGCAACCTCAAGCTCGTGATCTTCGGGCAGGACAAGGCGATCGATTCGCTCGCCGCCGCGATCAAGATGGGCCGCTCAGGGCTCGGCGACCAGCGCAAGCCGACGGGCAGCTTCCTGTTCGCGGGTCCCACCGGAGTCGGCAAGACCGAGGTCACGCGCCAGCTCGCGATCGTGCTCGGCGTCGAGTTCATCCGCTTCGACATGTCGGAGTACATGGAGCGCCACACCGTCTCGCGCCTGATCGGCGCCCCGCCGGGCTATGTCGGCTTCGACCAGGGCGGCCTCCTCACCGAGGCGATCGCGAAGCACCCGCATTGCGTGCTGCTGCTCGATGAGGTCGAGAAGGCGCACCCGGACGTCTTCAACCTGCTGCTGCAGGTGATGGACCATGGCACGCTGACCGACAACAACGGCCGCAAGGCCGACTTCCGCCATGTCACGATCGTGATGACGACCAACGCCGGCGCGCAGGAAATGAGCCGCGCCTCGATCGGCTTCACGCAGCAGGACAACGCGAGCGACGGCATGGAGGCCGTGCGGCGCCTCTTTTCACCCGAGTTCCGCAACCGGCTCGATGCGATCATCCAGTTCGCGCCGCTCGATGCCGCGACCATCGAGCGCGTCGTCGAGAAGTTGCTCGTCGAGGTCGAGGCGCAGCTCGAGCAGAAGCGCGTGCTGCTCACCATCGACGACGGCGCGCGGCGCTGGATCGCGCAGAAGGGTTACGACCCGAAGATGGGTGCGCGGCCGATGGCGCGGGTGATCCAGGAGCACATCAAGCGGCCGCTCGCCGAGGAGCTGCTGTTCGGCAAGCTCGTGAACGGTGGGCAGGTGCGGGTGACGCTCGCCGCCGGCGGCGAGGGGCTCGCGCTCGAGTGCGAGCCGAACGAGGAGGCGGTGCCGGCGTAGCCCGGACCGCGTCGCGGGCGATCAGCGGCCGCGGTAGACGATGCGGCCCTTGCTCAGGTCGTACGGCGTCAGCTCGACCGTGACCTGGTCGCCGGTGAGGATGCGGATGTAATTCTTGCGCATCTTGCCGGAGATATGGGCGGTGACCACGTGGCCGTTCTTGAGCTGCACGCGGAAAGTCGTGTTGGGCAAAGTCTCGACGACTTCGCCTTCCATCTGGATGGCGTCTTCTTTGGACATGCGGGTTCCGTGACGAGGGCGCGCGGATTCTGCATAAATAGGCCGGTCAGGTCCAGTGCCGCGGGTTTTCCCCGGTGCCGAGGCGCTCGAGCCAGGCGGTGAAGTCCCGCCTCTTCAGGGGGCGGCTGCCGAGGCTGCGCAGGTGCGGGGAGGCAAGCTGGCAGTCGATCAGGCCGATGCCGCGGGCCTCGCAGCCAGCCACCAGCGTCGCAAGCGCGATCTTCGAGGCGTCGCGCTCGCGCGAGAACATCGATTCGCCGAAGAACACCCCGCCGAGCGCCACGCCGTAGAGACCGCCGACGAGAGCGCCTTCGCGCCGGGCCTCGATGCTGTGCGCGAGGCCGAGCGTGTGCAGGGCGAGGTAGGCGGCGCGCATCTCGGGCGTGATCCAGGTACCGCCGCCGCCGTCGCGCGGCGCGGCGCAGGCGTCGATGGTGGCGGCGAAGTCGGCATCGAAGGCGACGTCGATGCCCCGGTTGCGCAGCGCCTTGTCGAGGCTGCGGCTGCAGCGGAATTCCCCGGGGAACAGCACTTCGCGCGGGTCGGGCGACCACCACAGCACCGGCTGGCCGGGCGAGTACCACGGGAAGATGCCGCGCCGGTAGGCCGCGAGCAGGCGCGTCGGGGTGAGATCGCCACCTGCGGCGAGCAGCCCGGGCGGCTCGTCGAGCGCGCTCTCGGGGTCGGGAAACCAGTCGGGTGCGTCGGCGGGGGACAGCCAGGTGATGCGCTTCATCCGGGCCCGTCCCCACGTGCGAGGCGGCGCGCCTCCCGGAATGGCACATGCGCGCGGACGGCCTCGGCGTAGGCATCGACCGAGCGGCCCTCCCGGTCGAGATAGGCTGCGATCGCCTCGCGAAAGGGTGCATCGAAAATGAGATGTGCGGATCGGGTCAGTGTCGGCTCGAAGCCGCGGGCGATCTTGTGCTCGCCCTGCGTGCCGGGTTCGAAGTGCGCGAGGCCCGCCTCGATGCAGTACTCGATGCCCTGGTGATAACAGGTCTCGAAATGCAGGCTGTGGAAGTCGGCCGCCGCGCCCCAATAGCGGCCATAGAGCGTGTCGGCCGAGCGGAAGTAAACCGCGCAGGCGACGAGCGTCCCGCGCCAAAGGGCGGCCTTTACGATAAAGGCCGCGCCGAACTCGCGGGCCGCGTGCGAGAAGAATGCGCGTGTCAGGTAAGGCTCGTGACCGTGGCGCAGGAACGTGTCGCGATGCAGCGCGTATACGGCGTCGAGCCGCTCGTCCCCGATGCTGGCGCCCGTCCAGGTCTCGAATCCGATGCCCATCTCGGCGACGCGTCGCCGCTCGCGCCGGGCCTTCTTGCGTTTCTCGGCGGTGAAGCCCGCGAGGTAGTGATCGAACGACGTGTAGCCGCGGTTGTGCCAGTGAAACTGGCAGTCGCGGCGAGGCAGCCAGCCCGCCGCCGCGAGCGCCGCCATGTCGGCTTCGTCTGGAAAGAGCACATGCACGGACGATGCGCCGCGTTCCAGCGCCAGCGCCTCGATGCCGGCGAGCAGTTGCGGCAGGATGTCGGCGCGCGGCAGGTCGTGGCGCACGAGCAGGCGGCGACCCGTGGCCGGCGTGAACGGGACGGCGGCAACGAGCTTCGGGTAGTACTCGCGACCGCTGCGCGTGTAGGCCTGCGCCCAGGCGAAATCGAACACGAACTCCCCGAAGGAATGCGTCTTGAACCAGGCGGGAACGGCGGCGGCAAGGCCGCGGCGGTCGCTGAGCAACAGGTGCGCGCCGTCCCAGCCCGTGTGCGCACCGACGCAGCCCGTTCGCTCGAGGCCCGCGAGGAAGGCGTGGCGCATGAACGGCTCGCCCGCCGGCACCAGCGCGTCCCACTCGCCTGCCGCGAGTGAGCCAAGCTCGGCGACGACGCGGCCCTTCATCGCGCCATTCAGTGCGCGTCGAAGCGTTCGAGGTACTTGTCGGCGTCGAGCGCCGCCATGCAGCCCGAGCCCGCCGAGGTGATGGCCTGGCGGTACACGTGGTCGGCGACGTCGCCCGCGGCAAACACGCCCTCGACGCTGGTGGCCGTGGCATCGCCGCTGCGGCCGCCCTTGACGACGATGTAGCCGCCTTCCATCGCGACCTGGCCGTTGAAGATAGCCGTGTTCGGCGAATGGCCGATGGCGATGAAGGCGCCGGTGACATCGAGCCGGCGCGCCGCGCCGCCGCCGGCCGGGACGATGTCGACGCCGTTGACCCCCTGTGCATCGCCCACGACTTCGCGCACTTCGTGGTTCCAGACGATCTCGACCTTGCCGGCGCGCTCACGCTCGAACAGCCGGTCCTGCAGGATTTTCTCGGCGCGGAGGCGATCGCGCCGGTGCACGAGCGTCACGTGCGAGGCGAGGTTCGCGAGATAGAGGGCTTCCTCGACCGCGGTATTGCCGCCGCCGACAACCGCCACGCGCTGGCCGCGGAAGAAAAACCCGTCGCAGGTGGCGCAGGCGGACACGCCACGGCCCCGGAAGGCTTCCTCGGAGGGCAGGCCGAGGTAGCGCGCCGAGGCGCCGGTCGCGATGATGAGCGCGTCGCAGGTGTAGTGGCCGCGTTCGCCGGCCAACAGGAACGGCCGCTTCGAGAGGTCGACGGACTGGATGTGATCGCCCACCATCTCGGTCGCGAAGCGCTCGGCATGCCGTTTCATGCGCTCCATCAGGGCCGGGCCCTGCAGCCCCTCGACATCGCCCGGCCAGTTGTCGACGTCGGTCGTCGTCATGAGCTGGCCGCCCTGTTCGAGGCCGGTGATGAGGAGCGGGCTGCGATTGGCGCGCGCCGCGTACACGGCGGCGCTGTAGCCGGCGGGGCCGGAGCCCAGGATGATCAGGCGGCGGTGTGTCGGAGTGGTCATGTATAATTACTTTGCGTCAGGCGGGTGGATTTTCGACGGCAAGTGCGCCGTTCAAGTGGCGCAGCGGAGTGTACCGTATCCGCATTGCCGACCGCCTTTCTTCCGTTTAAAATCAATTAATTGTTGATAGATTTTCATCAGGATTATTGATTTGGCCGACGCCCGTTCCACCCGCCCGCCCGCCCGTTTCACGGCTACCGTGGCGCGCGGCCTGCGCGAAAGCGCCGTCATCGTCGTCGCCGCCTTCGCGCTCGTGTTGCTTACGGCGCTTGCCACCTACAGCCCGAGTGACCCCGGCTTCTCGTTCACCGGCACGGGCGCCGTGCAGAACCGGATCGGGCCGTTCGGCGCCTGGCTTGCCGACGTGCTGTTCTTCCTCTTCGGCCGCCCGGCCTTCCTCTTTCCGCTGATGCTCGGCGTTGCGGCGGTCGCGCTGCATCGCGCGGCCCGCGACGGGGAAGCGGGATCGCGTGCCAATTCCGCGGTGCGCGCCTGCGGCTTCCTGCTCGTGCTGCTGACGAGCTGCGCGCTCGCGACATTGCACTGGGCGCCGCGCTCGCTGCCGCAGACCGCGGGCGGCGTGATCGGCAGCCTCGTCGGCGGCGGTCTCGGAGCGGCCCTCGGCCTCCTTGGCGCCACGCTCGCGTTGCTCGCGCTCTTCATGGCGGGCGTGTCGCTCGCCTTCGGCGTTTCGTGGTTCACGATCATGGACCGGATCGGCGCGGCCGCCTGGGGTGCGATCGGCTGGATCAGGGCGCGCAGCCTCGCGGCGCGCGATGCCGCCGAGGGGCGCGAGCGCAAGCAGGCGCGCAAGGAGACGGTCGAGACCGACCAGAAGAAGGCGGCGCTGCGCGTCAAGCCGCGCATCGAGCAGCCGGCCGCGCGCGTCGAGAAGAGCGAGCGCGTCGAGAAGGAGCGCCAGGTGCCGCTCTTCGAGCCGGTCAAGTCGGGCGAGCTGCCGCCGCTGCAACTGCTCGACGATCCGCCGCAGCAGGGCGAGTCGTATTCGCCCGAGGCACTCGAGGCGATGTCGCGCCTCGTCGAGCTGAAGCTCAAGGACTTCGGCGTCGAGGTCGAGGTCGTCGCGGTGCAGCCCGGGCCGGTGGTCACGCGCTTCGAGCTGCGCCCGGCGCCGGGCGTCAAGGTGAGCCAGATCTCGAGCCTCGCGAAGGACCTCGCGCGCGCGCTGTCGGCGATCAGCGTGCGCGTCGTCGAAGTGATCCCGGGCAAGTCGGTCATGGGGCTCGAGATCCCGAACGAGAAGCGCGAGCTGGTCACGCTCGGCGAGATCATCAAGTCGAAGGCCTACGACGAGCTCGCTTCGCCGCTCGCGCTTGCGCTCGGCAAGGACATCGGCGGCCAGGCGGTCGTGGCGGACCTCGCGCGCATGCCGCACCAGCTGATCGCGGGCACCACAGGCTCGGGCAAGTCGGTGGCGATCAACGCGATGGTGCTCTCGCTCCTTTACAAGTCGACCGCCGAGCACGTGCGGCTCGTGATGATCGACCCGAAGATGCTCGAGCTGTCGGTGTACGAGGGGATCCCGCACCTGCTCGCTCCGGTCGTGACCGACATGAAGCAGGCTGCCAATGCCCTGCGCTGGTCCGTGGCCGAGATGGAGCGCCGCTACCAGCTCATGGCCGCGCTCGGCGTGCGCAACATCGCGGGCTTCAACAAGCGCGTGAAGGAAGCGAACGACGCCGGCAAGCCGATCCGCGACCCGGTGATGACCGCGAGGGCGGCCAACGACCCGACGATCGACCAGGGCCAGATCCAGGACCTCGTTCCGCTGCCGTACATCGTCGTCATCATCGACGAGCTCGCCGACCTGATGCTGATCGTCGGCAAGAAGGTCGAGGAGCTGATCACGCGCCTCGCGCAGAAGGCGCGCGCCTCGGGCATCCACCTCGTGCTCGCGACGCAGCGCCCGTCGGTCGACGTGATCACGGGCCTCATCAAGGCGAACATTCCCTGCCGCATCGCCTTCCAGGTCTCGGCCAAGGTCGATTCGCGCACGATCCTCGACCAGAGCGGCGCCGAGTCGCTGCTCGGGCATGGCGACATGCTCTACCTGCCTTCGGGCACGGCCCTGCCCACCCGCGTGCACGGCGCCTTCGTGTCGGACCAGGAAGTGCAGCGCGTGGTCGAGGCGCTGAAGAAGAGCGCGCCGCCCATCTATATCGATGAGGTGCTGTCGGGTCCGAGCACGCCGATCCCCGGCCTGCCGGGCGAGGAGGGCGAGGGCGGCGAGGGCGGCGGTGCGGATGCCGAGGCCGATCCGCTCTACGACGAAGCGGTCAAGATCGTCACCACCGAAAGGAAGCCCTCGATCTCCTACGTGCAGCGGCGACTCAAGATCGGCTACAACCGCGCCGCGCGCCTCCTCGAGGCGATGGAGACGGCGGGCATCGTGGGGCCGCTGCAATCGAACGGCGCGCGCGAAGTCCTCGCCGCCGCGCCCCCGGAGGGTTGATGCGCAAGGCGTGGCTGGCTTGCGCGGGCCTCGCGCTCGCGTTCGGTGGGGCGTCACATGCGGCGGCCAATGCGGCGCCGACGGCGCTCGACCGCTTTCTCGAGGGACTCACGACGCTGCGTGCCGATTTCACGCAGCGCGTGGTCGACGCGCGTGGAGCCACCGTGCAGGAGGGCACCGGCCGCCTGCTGGTGCAGCGCCCGGGCCGCTTCCGCTGGGAAGTCCGGCCGGCGGGATCCGAGGGTGGCCAGTTGCTCGTCGCCGATGGGCACAACCTGTGGTTCTACGATCGCGACCTCGACCAGGTCACGGTGAAGCCCGCCGATGCCACCCTCACGGCCACGCCCGCCATGCTGCTCTCCGGCACGGGCGACATCCGCGGCGCCTTCGAGGTGCAGGCGCTGCCGCGCGCCGGCGGCCTCGACTGGGTGCAGGTCAAGCCGCGCGCGAACGATGCCGACTTCGTCGATGCGAGGTTCGGCTTCGCGGGCCGCGACCTTGCGCGCATGGAACTGCATGACAAGCTCGGCCAGTCCGTGACGCTCGTCTTCGGCAAGGTGTTGCGCAATGTCGCGGTGAATGCGGCGCAGTTGCAGTTCACGCCCCCGCCCGGCGCGGACGTGATCGGCACGCCGCTCACCTGAGGCGCATGAACCCCTTGCGTTTCCGGGCCTGGTGGATCGCTGGCGGCGTGCTGATTGCGCTCGCGGTCGCCGTGACCTCGCTCTTGCCGCCAGCCGACCTGCCGAACGTGCAGGTGTGGGACAAGTTCGAGCATGCCATTGCCTTCTTCGTGCTCGCCGCCTGGTTTGGCGGCGTACTGCGCCCGGACCGCTACTGGTGGCTCGCGCTCGCGCTCGTGGCTTTCGGCGTCGGGATCGAGATTGCCCAGGGCGCCATGGGCGTCGGTCGCACGGCGGACCTGCGCGATGTCTTCGCAGACGCCACCGGAATAGTGATTGGCGCCGCACTGGCCCGCCTCGTGGGTGCCGATGGCTGGATGCGCCGCGTGGAGCGTTGCTTCGGCGTGCCCGCGCCGGCAGCGGACTGACGGGCCATGACCGCGCCGCCTGCCGACCGTGCGCTGCCCATCGACCGCGCGCGACCCCTCGCGGACCGGATGCGGCCGCGCTCGCTCGACGAAGTGGTGGGCCAGGCCCACCTGCTTGCGCCGGGCAAGCCGCTGCGCAGGTCGCTCGAGGGCGGCCCGTTGCATTCCCTCATCCTCTGGGGGCCGCCCGGCACGGGCAAGACCACGCTCGCGCGCCTCATCGCGCGGCGCGCCGATGCCGAGTTCATCGCGCTCTCGGCCGTGCTCGCCGGCGTCAAGGACGTGCGTGCCGCGGTCGAGCAGGCGAAGGCGGCGCGCGCGCTGGGCGGCCGCGCGACGGTGCTGTTCCTCGACGAGGTGCACCGCTTCAGCAAGTCGCAGCAGGATACCTTCCTGCCCTTCCTCGAGGACGGCACGCTCACCTTCATCGGCGCGACGACCGAGAACCCTTCCTTCGAAGTGGTGAGCGCGCTGCTGTCGCGGGCGCGGGTCTATGTCCTGAAGTCGCTGCAGCCGGACGCCATCGCGCAGCTGCTGCGCGCCGCGCTCGCCGATGCGGAGCGCGGGCTCGGCGACGAAGGGCTCGCCCTCGACGACGACGCACTCGCGCTGCTGTCGCAGGCTGCCGACGGCGACGCACGCCGCGGGCTCAACATGCTCGAGATCGCGGCCAGCCTCGCGCAGGACGGCCGCATCACGCTCGCCGCCGCCCGCGATGTCGCGAGCGGCGGCCGGCGCCGCTTCGACAAGGGAGGCGAGCAGTTCTACGACCAGATCTCGGCGTTGCACAAGGCCGTGCGCGGCACCGATCCGGACGCGGCGCTCTACTGGCTCTGCCGCATGCTCGACGGCGGTTGCGATCCACTCTACATCGCGCGGCGGGCGCTGCGCATGGCGGTCGAGGACGTCGGCCTCGCCGATCCGCGCGCGTTCGCCATCGCGCGCGATGCCTGGGACGGCTATGAGCGACTCGGCAATCCCGAGGGCGAACTCGCGATCGCGACGGCCATCGTCTACCTCGCCTGCGCGCCGAAGAGCAATGCGGTCTATGTCGCGATGGGCGAGGCGCGGGCGGATGTCGGGCAGTTCGGCACGCTCGACGTGCCGCTGCGGCTGCGCAATGCGCCGACACGCCTGATGAAGGAGCTCGACTACGGCAAGGGCTATCGCTATGCGCACGACGAGCCGGGTGCGTTCGCTGCCGGCGAACGATACCTGCCCGACGGCCTGCCCGATCGCCGATACTACCGGCCCGTGCCGCGCGGCCTCGAGATCAAGATCGGCGAGGCGCTCGCGCGGCTGCGCAAGCCCCCGACCGGCTGAATCCGGCTCCAGGAGACCCCGTGCTCGACTCGAAGCTCTTACGCACCGATCCCGACGCCGTCGCGCGCAACCTCGCGCGGCGGGGCTACACGCTCGACGTGCCGTTCTTCCGCACGCTCGAGGAGCGTCGCAAGGCGCTGCAGGTCGACGCGGATCGCCTGCGCGCCGAGCGCAACAATCATTCGAAGGCGGTCGGTGCGGCGAAGGGCCGCGGCGAGGACATCGCGCCGCTGATGGCGCGCGGCGAGGCGCTCGCGGCCGACGTCGCACGCATCGACGGCGAACTCGCGATCGTGCAGGGCGAGCTCGACCAGTGGCTGCTCGGCATCCCGAACACCCTCGATGCCTCGGTGCCCGACGGCGCCGACGAGAGCGCCAACGTCGAACTGCGGCGCATCGGCGAGCCGCGGCGCCTCGCCTTCGAGCCCAGGGATCACGTGTCGGTGGGCGAGGGCCTCGACGGCTTCGACTTCGGCGCGGCGGGCCGCATCTCCGGCGCGCGCTTTGCGGTGATGCGCGGCGGGGTGGCGCGGCTGCATCGGGCGCTTGCGCAGTTCATGCTCGACCTGCACACGCGCGAGCATGGCTACACCGAGGTGTATGTGCCGTATCTCGTGTCGCGTGCCACGCTCACCGGCACCGGCCAGTTGCCGAAGTTCGAGCAGGACCTGTTCGCCGTGCCGCACGATCCGGATTTCTTCCTGATCCCGACGGCCGAGGTGCCGGTGACCAACCTCGTGCGCGACAGCATCCTCGCCGCGGACCGGTTGCCGCTGCGCTTCGTTGCGCACACGCCGTGCTTCCGCTCGGAGGCGGGCGCCCATGGCAAGGACACGCGCGGCCTCATCCGCCAGCACCAGTTCGACAAGGTGGAGCTGGTGCAGGTCGTGCGGCCGGCCGATTCGGCGCGGGCCCTCGAGGAGCTGACGAGCCATGCGGAAGCGGTGCTCGCGGCGCTCGAGCTGCCGTACCGCGTGGTGGCGCTGTGTGCGGGCGACATCGGATTTGGCAGCGCGAAGACTTACGACCTCGAAGTGTGGTTGCCGGGGCAGGGCAGGTATCGCGAGATTTCCTCGTGCAGCAATTGCGAGGGCTTCCAGGCGCGCCGCATGCTCGCGCGCTGGCGCAATCCCGAATCCGGCAAGCCGGAACCCGCGCATACCCTGAACGGTTCGGGCGTGGCCGTCGGCCGCGCGCTCGTGGCAGTGCTCGAGAATTTCCAGCGCGATGATGGTAGCGTCACGATTCCCGACGCCCTGCGGCCGTATATGGGCGGCCTGAAGGAACTGCGATGAGCGCTGATCTCGGCAAGCTGGTCCTGCGGGTGGCGCTCGGCGCGCTGATCCTGTTGCACGGCATCGCCAAGCTGCGGGGGGGCATCGATTTCGTCACCCACAGCGTGACGGCCGCGGGCCTGCCGGCCTGGCTGGCCTACGGGGTCTACCTGGGCGAAGTGCTCGCGCCCTTGCTCGTCATCGCCGGCTGGAACGCGCGCATGGGCGCCGCCGTCATCGCGGTGAACATGCTGTTTGCCTTTGGCCTCGTGCACCTGGGACAGCTCGTCGCACTCGGCGAGAGCGGAGGCTGGATGCTCGAGCTGCAGGGGATGTTCCTCGCGGGGGCACTGGCCGTGGCGCTCATCGGACCCGGCCGATACAGCCTGAATGGGCGATAGTCGATTGACAAAAAGAGAATGATCGTTCATTCTTAAGAGCCTTCAGGTCGCTTGCCCCGAGGCTCCCATGTCCGGTCGTCTTTCCGCCCGCGTTGCCCTGCCATTTGCCCTCGCGGCCAGCCTGCTCGCCGGCTGCGGCGGCGGCAGTGCCCCGGCGGCGCCTTCCGTCCAGCCCGTCACCGTCGTCACCCTGAAGGCCGCGCCCGTCACGCTGACGCGTGAACTCCCCGCGCGCACCAACGCCTACCTGATCGCCGAAGTGCGGCCGCAGGTGACCGGCATCGTCAAGCAGCGGCTGTTCACCGAGGGCGGCACGGTCAAGGCGGGCGCGCCGCTGTACCAGCTCGACGATTCGACCTACCAGGCGGATGTGGCGAGTGCACGCGCTTCGCTCGCGCGCGCCGAAGCGACCCTCAATTCCGCACGGCTCAATGCGGCGCGCTCCACCGAGCTCGCGAAAGTGGACGCGGTCAGCCAGCAGGACTACGAGAACGCGACGGCGACCCTGCTGCAGGCCGAGGCCGACGTGAAGCTCGCACAGGCGAGCTTGCGCTCGAGCGGCATCCTGCTCGCCTACGCGCGGATCTCCTCGCCGATCACCGGGCGCATCGGCAAGTCATCGGTCACGCAGGGCGCGCTCGTCACGGCGAACCAGGCCGACCCGCTCGCGACCGTGCAGCAGCTGGACCCGATCTATGTCGATGCCACCGCCTCGAGCACCGAGCTGCTGGCGCTGCGCCGCGAGCTGGCCGCGGGCACGCTGACGAGCGCGGTGCGCACCGTGCCCGTGTCGATCGTGCTCGAGGACGGCAGCACCTACGGGCACGGCGGCAAGCTCACGTTCGCCGACGTCACGGTCGATCCGGCGACCGGAACCTTCCTGCTGCGCGTGCTGGTGCCGAATCCCGAGCAGCTGTTGTTGCCGGGCATGTACGTGCGGGCCGTGTTCAGCATCGGCGTGCGCGAGAACGGCCTGCTCGTGCCGCAGCAGGGCATCGCACGCGATCCGAAAGGCCAGACGACCGCCCTCGTGGTCGGCAAGGACGGCAAGGTGGAGCAGCGGCAGGTGCAGGTCTCGCGCGCGATCGGCGACAAGTGGCTGGTCGACGGCGGCCTCGCCGCGGGCGATCGCGTGATTGTGGAGGGTCTGCAGAAGGTCCGCCCTGGCATGCCCGTGCAGGCCAGCGAAGCGAAGGGCTGACGCCATGGCACGCTTCTTCATCGATCGCCCGATCTTCGCGTGGGTGATCGCGATCGTCATCATGATCGCGGGCGCCCTGTCGATCACGCAGCTCGGCATCGAGCGCTATCCATCCATCGCGCCGCCCGCCATCACCGTGGGCGCGACCTACCCGGGCGCCTCCGCGAAGGTGGTCGAGGACTCGGTGACCCAGATCATCGAGCAGAACATGAAGGGCCTCGACGGCCTGCTGTACATGTCGGCGACCAGCGAGTCGAGTGGGCGGGCGTCGGTCACGCTGACCTTCGACAACTCGACCGATCCGGATATCGCGCAGGTGCAGGTCCAGAACCAGCTGCAGCTCGCGATGCCGCTCCTGCCCCAGGAAGTGCAGCGGCAGGGCGTGTCGGTCAGCAAGGGGCGGGCGGGCTTCCTGATGGTGCTTGCCTTCATCTCGACCGACGGCTCGATGGATCGCGTCGACATCGCCGACTACGTCTCCTCGAACCTCGTCGACCCGATCAGCCGCGTGCCGGGCGTCGGCAGCCTGCAGGTCTTCGGTTCCAAGTACTCGATGCGGATCTGGCTCGACCCGAACAAGCTCGACACGTACAAGCTCGCGGTCAGCGACGTCATCGCGGCCATCAGGGCCCAGAACGCGCAGGTGGCGGTCGGGCAGGTCGGCGGCACGCCGTCGGTCGCGGGCCAGCAGTTGAATGCAACCATCGCGGCGCAGGATCGCCTGCAGACGCCCGAGCAGTTCCGGCAGATCGTCGTGCGCAGCAGCCCCGACGGCGCCGAGCTCAAGCTCGGCGACGTGGCGCGCGTCGAGATGGGTTCGGAGAACTACAACTTCGTCACGCGCTTCGACGGCAAGCCCGCGACCGGCGTCGCGGTCTCGCTCGCGACGGGTGCCAATGCGCTCGATACGGCGAACGGCGTCAATGCGGCGCTCAAGTCGCTGCAGCCGTTCTTCCCGGAGGGCCTCGCGGCCGCCCAGGCCTTCGACACGACGCCGTTCGTGCGGGTTTCGATCATCGGTGTCATCGAGACGTTGCTCGAGGCCGTCGCCCTCGTGTTTCTCGTCATGTTCCTCTTCCTGCAGAATTTCCGCGCCACGCTCATTCCGACCATCGCGGTTCCGGTGGTGCTGCTCGGCACCTTTACGGTGCTCGCGGCACTCGGGTTTTCGATCAACATGCTGACGATGTTCGCGATGGTGCTCGCGATCGGCCTGCTGGTGGACGACGCGATCGTGGTCGTCGAGAACGTCGAGCGGCTGATGTCGGAGGAGGGCCTGTCGCCGCTCGAGGCAACCCGCAAGTCGATGGACCAGATCACCGGCGCGCTGATCGGCATCGCGATGGTACTGGCGGCGGTGTTCGTGCCGATGGCTTTTCTCGGCGGCGCGACCGGCGTCATCTACCGGCAGTTCACCGTCACGATCGTCGCGGCCATGGGGCTCTCGGTGTTCATCGCGATCGTGCTGACGCCGGCACTGTGCGCCACCATGCTGAAGCCGCGCGAATCCGGCCATGCGCTTGCGGAGACGGGGTTCTTCGGCTGGTTCAACCGGGTCTTCCGGCGCACGAGCGCTGGGGTCGAGGGCGGTGTGCGTTCGATCCTGTCGCGCAGCGCGCGCTACATGGCGGTGTTCGCCGTCCTGGTCGCGCTGATGGGCGTGCTGTTCGTGCGCCTGCCGAGTGCATTCCTGCCCGACGAGGACCAGGGAGTGCTCTTCTCGCAGGTGGTCGCACCGGTTGGCGCGACCCAGCAGCGCACCCTCGAGTCGATGGAGAAGCTCGAAAAGCACTTTCTCGAAGACGAGAAGGAGGCCGTCGATTCGGTGTTCACGGTGCAGGGCTTCAGCTTCGGCGGCAGCGGCCAGAACAACGGCATGGCCTTCGTGAAGTTGAAGGACTGGGAGGAACGCCCCGGCAGGGAGCTCGGCGCGGAGGCGGTGGCCCGGCGCGGCATGATGGCGCTGAGTCGCATCAAGGATGCATTCGCGTACTCGTTCTCGCCGCCTGCGATGCCCGAACTCGGCACTGCGTCCGGTTTCGCGTTCTTCCTCAAGGACAACGGCAGCCAGGGGCACACGGCGCTCATTGAGGCGCGCAACCAGCTGCTCGGCGCGGCGGCGCAGAGCAAATTGCTGGCAAACGTGCGCCCGAACGGCCAGGAGGATGCCCCGCAGTTGCGCGTCGTCGTCGACATCGAGAAGGCGGGCGCACTCGGGCTCGCGATCGCCGACATCAACCAGACCCTGAGTGCCGCCTGGGGCGGCCAGTACATCGACGACTTTCTCGATCGCGGGAAGGTGAAACGCGTCTATGTACAGGCGGATGCGCCCTACCGCATGCTGCCGGAGAATTTCAAGCTCTGGTCGGTGCGCAACAACGTCGGCGAGATGGTGCCCTTCTCGGCCTTCGCGAGCGTGCACTGGGAGTACGGCTCGCCGCGGCTCGAACGCTACAACGGCGTGCCGGCTGTCGAAATCAACGGGCAGGGTGCGCCGGGCGTCAGCACGGGCGATGCGATGGGCGAGATCGAGCGCCTCGTCGCGCAGTTGCCGCCGGGTTTCGGCCTCGAGTGGACCGGCCTTTCCTACCAGGAACGGCAGGCCGGCGCGCAGACGCCGCTGCTCTACACGCTGTCGCTGCTGATGGTGTTCCTGTGCCTCGCCGCGCTCTACGAAAGCTGGTCGGTGCCGACGGCCGTGCTGCTCGTCGCCCCGCTCGGCATCCTCGGTGCCGTGCTCGCCAACACCCTGCGCGGCATGGAACGCGACGTGTACTTCCAGGTCGCGATGCTGACCACCGTGGGCCTGTCGAGCAAGAACGCGATCCTGATCGTCGAGTTCGCCAAGGCGAACTACGAGTCCGGCATGGAGCTCATCGCCGCGACGCTGCAGGCGGTGCGCGATCGCCTGCGACCGATCCTGATGACCTCGCTCGCCTTCGGGCTCGGCGTGCTGCCGCTCGCCACCGCGACCGGCGCGGGATCGGGCGCGCAGCGCGCGATCGGCACCGGTGTCGTGGGCGGCATGCTCGTCGGCACATTCCTCGGGCTGTTCTTCATTCCGGTGTTCTATGTGCTGGTGCAGCGTCTGTTGGGAGGCAAGCGCCATGCGCAGGCGTGAAGTGAAGGTCCTCGCCGCCGCCGTCACGGCGGCGTGGCTCGCCGGATGCGGCATGCTTGTGCCGCGACTGCCGGCCGAGCAATCCGGCATTCCGGCCACCTGGCCGCTGCCGCCGGTCACGGGCGCGGGCATCGAACTGCCGCCTGCCGGGGCGGCCGCAGGTGAGCCAGCGGCGGCCGCGGCGGTTGCCGACATCGGCTGGCGGGATTTCTTCGTCGATCCGAAGCTCGAGGAACTGATCGGACTCGCGCTCGCGGGCAATCGCGACTTTCGCGTGGTGGTGCTCAATGTCGAACGGGCGCGGGCCCAGTACCGCATCCAGCGCGCCGACCGCGTGCCGACGGTGACCGCAACCGGTGCCCTGGCGCGCTCGGGTGGCGAAGGATTGCCGGTCAGGGATGAAGCCAGCGTGACGGCGGGTGTCGCCGGTTTCGAACTCGATCTCTTCGGGCGCGTGCGCAACCTTTCCGAAGCGCAGCTGCAGCGATACTTCGCGCAGGACGCGGCGCGGCGCGCGGCGCAGCTGTCGCTCGTCGCCGAAATCGCCAGCGCCTATCTCACGCTCGGGGCGGACCGTGAATTGCACCGCGTCGCACGCGATGCGCTCGTTAATCGGCAGGAAGCGCTCGACCTGACCCGCAAGCGGCATGAACTGGGTGCGGTTTCCGCGCTCGACGTGAGCCAGGCGCAGACCGCCGTCGAGACCGCGCGCACGGACGCCGCGCGTTTCGCGGGAGACGTGGCGCGCGACATCAACGCACTCACGCTGCTGGTCGGGGCACCGATCGACCCGGCGCTGCTGCCCGAGCGGTTCGACCTGCACGTGAGCGGGCTCGTGGAGTTGCCTGCAGGCCTGCCCTCCGAAGTACTGTTGCGACGGCCGGACGTGCAGCAGGCCGAGCGGCTGCTGCGTGCTGCGAACGCGAACATCGGCGCCGCGCGCGCCGCGTTCTTTCCGTCGATCAGCCTCACCGGAGGTGCGGGTTACTCGAGCGACGAACTGTCCGGCATCTTCAACGACGGCACGCGGGTCTGGAGCTTCTCGCCACAGGTGAACCTGCCGATCTTCACGGGCGGGCGCAACCTCGCGAGCCTGAGGTCGGCGAAGGTCGATCGGGACATCGCTCTCGCGCAGTACGAGCAGGCTATCCAGAGCGGCTTCCGGGAAGTCGCCGATGCACTCGCGCTCACCCGCACGCTCGCCGAGCAGAAGGCCGCCCAGGAAGCGCTGGTCGCCGCGGCGACGCAGGCCGACCAGCTCTCGCGCGTGCGCTACGAGAGCGGGCGCGACAGCTATCTCGTGCTGCTCGACTCGCAGCGGACGCTCTATGGCGCGCAGCAATCGCTGATCGCGACGCGTCTCTCGGAGCAGGCGAATCGCGTGCTCCTGTACAGGGTGCTGGGCGGCGGCTGGAAGGAGGCGACGCGATGATCGAGGCGTCTGCGGGACCCCGCAGTGCGGTGCGCGCGGCGGCCCAGCGGCAGCGCATCCTGTGCGCGGCGCAGAAATGCTTCGTCGACCGCGGCTTCCACGCGGCCAGCATGGCGACGATCGCGCAGACGGCCGACATGAGCCCCGGGCTCATCTACCGCTACTTTCGCGGCAAGAGTGAGATCATCCTCGCGATCATCGAGCAGCAGCTCGAAGTGGCCCGCGAGCGAATCGGCGAACTGCATGCGACCAGCGATCTCGCCGGAGCCCTGGCGGGCTCCTACGGCAAATCGGCAGACTGCAACAGCGAGCACATCAGCCCGCCGCTTTTCCTCGAGTTGTCGGCCCAGGCCACCCGCGATCCGCAGATCGCGGCGGCGTCGCGTGCATCCGACGCCGCGGTGCGTGCGGCGTTCGTGCAGGTCCTCACGCGCAGCCAGGCGGAGGGCGGCTACGGCCTGTCGAAGGCCGAGGCGGCGGGACGGGCCCTGATGCTGATGTGCCTCTTCGAGGGGCTCAAGGTGCGCGAGGCGCGCGAGCCGCAGATCGACCGCAGGATGTTGCGCGCGGCGCTGGAGCAGGTGCTCGCGGCGATTTTCCAGCCTCCGCGCCAACCTTCCTGAGCGGGCGCCAGCGCGCTGGCGTTCGACGGGGCGGATTTGCGACCATAGGCGCCGCAGCCGCGGAAGGGTGGCGGAGCGGTTGAACGCACCGGTCTTGAAAACCGGCAACACCTCACGGTGTTCGTGGGTTCGAATCCCACCCCTTCCGCCAATTACTGGTCTCACGCCGGCTCGGGCGATACGGGAAATGCCGAAAATGCCGTGAAACTCAGGGTTTTGCGGTCTCACGGCGTCTCCCAAGCTCTCGGTATGTCTCAACGAGGTGCTGGTACTTTTGAGGGTATCTGCACCGGTGACGCCGGGAGATACCATCAAATGCTGACGGACACCAAGGTTCGCGCTGCCAGAGCCACGGAGAATCCCTACAAGCTCGCCGATTCACGAGGGCTGTACCTTCAGGTCAATCCCAACGGCGGGCGCTATTGGCGCTTCAACTATCGATTCAACGGCAAGCAGAAGACGTTGGCTCTGGGA
>CAUJHJ010000041.1 GCA_963204835.1 Pseudomonadota bacterium | reverse complement strand
CGTCGTGGTCGTGGTGATGGACTTCATCGCGCAGCTGCAGGCGCACATGATGTCGCACCACTATCCGGGCCTTCTGAAGAAGGCGAACTTGTTGGGATACGGGCGCAGCGGCGCGCCACAGGGTTAAGTCATGAAAGTCAGACCTTCGGTCAGAAAGATTTGCAAGAACTGCAAAGTCGTGCGGCGTCGCGGCGTCGTCTACATCATCTGCTCGGACGTCCGTCACAAGCAGCGGCAAGGGTAAGCACATGGCACGTATTGCGGGCATCAACATCCCGATGAACAAGCACGTGTGGATCGGGCTCACGCACATCTACGGCATGGGCCGCGCACGTTCGCGCGCGGTCTGCGAGGCCGCGGGCGTCGAGCCGACCACCAAGGTGAAGGACCTGACCGAGGCGGAGATCAACGCGATCCGCTCGGCCATCGCCAAGGCGCCGGTCGAAGGCGACCTGCGCCGCGAGGTCTCGATGAACATCAAGCGGCTGATGGACCTCGGTGCGTACCGCGGCATCCGCCACCGCAAGGGCCTGCCGGTCCGCGGCCAGCGCACGCGCACGAACTCGCGCACGCGCAAGGGCCCGCGCAAGCAGGCGGTCAAGCTGAACGCACCTCCGGGCAAGGCATAAGACATGGCTGAAACGAAGCAGCAGACGACGGCCGCGGCCGCGAAGAAGCCGAAGAAGGCGCGCAAGAACGTGCTGGACGGCATCGCGCACATCCACGCGTCGTTCAACAACACGATCATCACGATCACCGACCGCCAGGGCAACACGCTCTCGTGGGCGACCTCCGGCGGCTGCGGCTTCCGCGGTTCGCGCAAGAGCACGCCGTTCGCCGCGCAGGTCGCGGCCGAGAAGGCGGGCGTCGCGGCGCAGGAGCACGGCCTGAAGAACGTCGAAGTGCGCGTCGGCGGCCCCGGCCCCGGGCGCGAGTCGGCGGTGCGTGCGCTCAACGCCTGCGGCCTCAAGATCACCAGCATCGCGGACGTGACGCCGATCCCGCACAACGGCTGCCGCCCGCCGAAGAAGCGCCGCGTCTGACGCGCAGAGGATAAAGTTACATGGCACGTTACACCGGCCCCAAGTGCAAGCTTTCGCGTCGCGAAGGCACCGACCTTTTCCTCAAGAGCGGCGTCAAGCCGCTCGAGAGCAAGTGCAAGCTCACGGTGCCCCCGGGCGGCGTGAAGGGCGAGCGCCGCCAGCGCCTGTCCGACTACGGCACGCAGCTGCGCGAGAAGCAGAAGCTGCGCCGCATGTATGGCGTGCTCGAGCGCCAGTTCTCGAACTACTACGTCGAGGCCGCGAGCAGGAAGGGCGCCACGGGCGAGAACCTGCTGAAGCTGCTCGAGTGCCGGCTCGACAACGTGGTGTACCGCATGGGCTTCGCGGTCACGCGCTCCGAGGCGCGCCAGCTCGTCGCGCACAAGGGCATCGACGTGAACGGCGGCGCCGTCACGGTCGCGTCCTACCAGGTGAAGGCGGGTGACGTGGTGCAGGTGCGCGAGAAGGCGCGCAAGCAGCTGCGCATCCAGAACGCGATGCAGATCGCCTCGCAGGTCGGTCTGCCGGAATGGGTCGAGGTCAACGACAAGGAGATGAAGGGCGTGTTCAAGGCCGTGCCCGGCCGCGAAGACGTGCTCCCTGACATCAACGAGAACCTCGTTGTCGAGCTCTACTCGAAGTAAAGGTGGGAACCATGCAAGGATCGGTCAACGAGTTTCTGAAGCCGCGCGTCGTCAAGGTGCAGCCGGTCGCGCCCCGCCAGGCGCGTGTCGTGATCGAGCCGTTCGAGCGCGGCTTCGGCCACACGCTGGGTAACGCCCTGCGGCGCGTGCTGTTGTCCTCGATGCCCGGTGCCGCCATCACCGAAGTCGAGATCGACGGCGTGCTGCACGAGTACACCAGCATCGAGGGCGTGCAGGAAGACGTCGTCGACATCCTGCTGAACCTCAAGCAGGTCGCGCTGCGCATGCACACGCGCGACAGCGCCGAGCTGCGCCTGTCGAAGAAGGGCCCCGGCCCGGTCGTCGCGGGCGACATCCAGACGGACCACGACATCGAGGTCGTTAACCCCGACCTCGTGATCGCGAACCTCACGAAGGCCGGCGAACTGACGATGACCCTGCGCGTCGAGCGCGGGCGCGGCTATCGCCCGGCGGCGCAGCGCGCCGCGTTCGAGGAGCAGTCGCGCCCGATCGGCCGCCTGCAGCTCGATGCCTCCTTCAGCCCGATCCGCCGCGTGACCTACTCGGTCGACGCCGCGCGCGTCGAGCAGCGCACCGACCTCGACAAGCTGGTGCTCGACATCGAGACGAACGGCACGATCGACGCCGAGGAGGCGATTCGCCGCGCCGGCAGCATCCTCAAGGACCAGCTGTCCGTGTTCGTCGACCTGCAGGGCGAGGAGGAAGCCTCAGCCAAGGTCTCGGAGATGCAGTTCGACCCGATCCTGATGCGCCCGGTCGACGAGCTCGAGCTCACGGTGCGCAGCGCGAACTGCCTCAAGGCGGAGAACATCCACTACATCGGCGACCTCGTGCAACGCACTGAAGTCGAGCTGCTGCGCACGCCCAACCTCGGCAAGAAGTCGCTCACCGAGATCAAGGAAGTGCTGCAGAGCCACGGCCTCATGCTCGGCATGCGGATCGACGGCTGGCCGCCGACCGGCCTCAAGCACGACGAAGAGCGCGGCCTCACGCTGTAAGAGTCGAAGGAAGAGAAGTCCATGCGTCATAACCTTTCCGGGCGCCAGCTGTCGCGCAACAGCTCGCATCGCCACGCGATGCTGCGCAACATGAGCGTGTCGCTGCTCCGGCACGAAACGATCCGCACCACGTTGCCGAAGGCGAAGGAGCTGCGCCGAGTGGTCGAGCCGCTGATCACGCTCGCCAAGAGCGATTCGGATGCGAACCGCCGCCTCGCGTTCTCGCGCCTGCGCGATGTCGCGGTGGTCGACAAGCTGTTCGCCGACCTGGGGCCGCGCTTCAAGGCGCGCCCGGGCGGCTATACCCGCATCCTGCACATGATGCCGCGCCCGGGCGATTCCGCGCCGATGGCGCTGATGCAGCTCGTCGACGGCCCGGCTGCTGCTGCCGAGGTGCCGGCCGACGAAGCGCCGAAAGCCGCGAAGAAGAAGGCGGCGCCGAAGAAGGCCGCGACGAAGAAGGCGGCCAAGGCAGACGACGCGGCGGCGCCCAAGGCAAAGCCGAAGGCCAAAGCCAAGGCCAAGGCCAAAGCCAAGGCGAAGTAAGCCGCGAACTGCGACCTGCAGCCGCGGGTCAGTGCCCAGCGAGAAGGCCGGCGAACTCCGCCGGCCTTTTCTTTTCCGGGCCACCGGCTTTGGCCCTGCCGGCTGCTATGCTCGTGCGGTCCTGCAATCCTGGAGGTCCGTCATGAGCCTTGCTTCCGAGTTCAAGGAATTTGCAATGAAGGGCAGCGTCATCGACCTCGCGGTCGGTGTCGTGGTCGGCGCGGCGTTCGGCAAGATCGTCTCGTCCCTGGTCGCAGACGTCATCATGCCGCCCATCGGCATGGCCGTCGGTGGCGTCAATTTCACGGACCTCGCCATGACGCTGGGCAGCGCGCCGGACGGCTCGCCGGTGGTGCTGAAGTACGGCGTATTCCTGCAGACCGTCTTCGACTTCGTGATCATCGCCATGGCGCTCTTCATGGCGATCAAGCTCATCAACCGCCTCAAGAAACCGGATCCGGCCGCGCCGGCGCCGCCGCCGCCGCGCAGCGAGGCGCTGCTCGAGGAGATCCGCGACCTGCTCAGGAAAGGGTCCTGAAGGCCTCGCGCGTGAGGTTTTCGCAGCCGGTGGCGGTGACGGCGAGGTTGTCCTCGATCCGGATGCCGCCAAAGGGCGCGAACTGCGCCACGCGCTCCCAGTCGATGTGGCGGCCATGGCTGCCTGCCCTGGCCGACGCCAGCAGCGAATCGATGAAGTAGAGCCCTGGCTCCATCGTCACGACAAAACCCTCGTCGAGCACGCGCGTGAGCCGCAGGTTCGGATGGCCCGCGGGCCGCGGGATCGTCCCGCCTTGCGGCGAGGCGAGCGTGCCGCCCACGTCGTGCACCTGCAGCCCGAGGAGATGACCGAGGCCATGGGGCAGGAATATCGCGGACAGTCCCGTCTCGACCGCCTCCTCGGCATCCACGGTGATGAGGCCGCAGTCGTGCAGCAGTTCGGCGATCAGGCGGTGCGCGGTGAGGTGCAGGTCGCGCCAGTCGACGCCGGCGCGCACGCCCGCGCAGAGTGCCTGTTGCACCTCGTCCATCCGGCCGACGAGCAGCGCGAATTCCGGGTCGCTGAACGCATAGGTGCGGGTGATGTCGGAGGGGTAGCCCGCGAAGCTCGCGCCGGCGTCGATCAGCAGCGAGCGGTGATCCGCCGGTGCCACCCGCTCGAGCACCTGGTAGTGCAGCACCGATCCCCCCTCGTTCAGCGCCACGATGGGGTTGTAGGGCAATTCCTGCTCGCGTACCGCGATGGCCGCCATGTAGGCCGAGGCAATGCCGTACTCGCTGTCCCCTGCCGCAAACGCGCGTGCCGCCGCCACGTGTGCGCGGGCGCCGAGCCGGTTTGCCTCGCGCAGGCAGGCAATCTCGTACGGTGACTTGCGGGCACGGGCGTAGTCGAGCCGCGTCAGGAGGGCGGGCGGGTTGACCGCGGCGAAGCCCCAGTCGCCGAAGCCGGTAGCGTCGCCGATGAAGGCCGTCCGGCCGCCGGGCGCCAGGGCGGCACGGGCAGCCGCGAGGTCCGCGACCGGCTCGATCTCGAACTCGCGGGCCCAGGCGCCGCCCGGCAGCGCGGCCACCTTGTGCCAGTAGTCCTCGGGCCGGTTGAACAGCAGGCGCGGCCTGCGGCCCGGCTGGAAGGCGACGAAACAGTCCGGCGTATCGGTGATCGGCGCCCATAGCCTGAAAGCCGCATGGGCCTTGAACGGATAGGGATAGTCGTCGAAATCGACGAGCCGCAGGCCCCCCGAGTGGAAGACCACCGCTTCATGGCCGGTGGCGTCGAGAGCCTCGCCGGTACGGGCCGCCAGCTCCCGGAGGTGGGCGGAGAACAATTCGTCGGGTGCCTCGGTTTGCATCGGCTCCGTCGCGTAGGCGGATTCTGACTGTCGCCGTCGGCTGACAGGCCGTCCGCGCTGTTTAAAAAGACCTGCGGACTCTATAGAATTTGCCGCCGCGATGAAAATCGCGGGATAAATCTCAGTTTCATCCACTCTCGCTTCTCTTCTGGGGTATCGATCAATGAAGACGAAACTTGCCTTTGGCGCCCTCCTCGCGGCGCTCATGCTGACCGCCTGCAGCAAGCCGGCCGACACGGCCGCTCCGGCTGCCGACGCCGCCGCCGACGCTGCCGCTCCGGCCGCTGACGCCGCCACCGATGCGGCCGCTGCCGCCACCGACGCCGCTGGCGCGGCGGTCGACGCGGCGGGCCAGGCTGCTGCCGACGCCGCCACGGCGGCTGGCACCGCGGCCGCGGGCGCTGCGACCGACGCGGCGAATGCCGCTGCCGGCGCCGCCACGGACGCTGCCAACGCGGCTGCCGAAGAGGTGAAGAAGTAATTCGCAAGAATTACCCTTCCCGAGCCTTGGGCTCACGCAAGGCCCGGCTGGCGAGTCACTTCGCCAGTCCGGGCCTTGTCATTTGGAGGCCATGGTGAGCGTCAGCGTGCGCGACGCGCGCGCGTCGGTCTACGACCGGCGCTGGATCGAGAGTATCTACCGCGAGTACCTCGACGACCTTGCGCCCCTCAATACGGGCGTTTTCCCCGCGCTCGGCGAGATCGGGCATCGCGAGCCCGACCAGCTCGCGCGCTGGTTCGCGGATTCGAGCGCGAAGATCATGACGGTGTGCAAGTCCGCGGCCCCGGTCGGCTTCGCGATGGTGGTGCCCGGCCGCCCGTCGCCGGGGCGGGCCGCCGTCGATTTCCACATGGCGGAATTCTTCATCACGCGCGCATACCGCCGGCTCGGCATCGGGCGCAGCGCAGTCGAGCTGATCCTCGACCGGTTCGCCGGGCGCTGGGAAGTGCAGGAGTACATGCGCAATCCCGGCGCCGTGAAGTTCTGGCGCCAGGTGGTGGCCGCCTACACGGGCGGCGACTACGAAGAGCGGGTGGCGAACGGCGAGGTGCGCCAGACCTTCCGCTCCGGCCCGTCGAGGACGCGCGCGGGCTGACGCGGCTGCCCCGTCGGGCGCTGGTACAGAGTCGGCGTGCTGTCCGGGGCCTGTCAGCGCCGAGTGCGGCCGGCCACGGCGGGAAGCACGAGCGGCGCGAGGTATTCGCCGGTATGCGAGCCCGGAGTGCGGGCGATGTCTTCCGGCGTGCCGGTGGCAACCACGGTGCCGCCACCCGCCCCGCCTTCGGGGCCGAGGTCGATCACCCAGTCCGCGGTCTTCACCACATCGAGGTTGTGCTCGATCACGACGACCGTGTTGCCCTCGTCGCGCAGGCGGTGCAGCACCGCGAGCAACTGCGCGACATCGTGGAAATGCAGCCCCGTCGTCGGCTCGTCGAGCAGGTAGAGCGTGCGCCCGGTGGCGCGCTTGGCGAGTTCGCGCGCGAGCTTCACGCGCTGCGCTTCACCGCCCGACAGCGTCGTCGCGCTCTGCCCGAGCTTGAGGTAGGAGAGGCCGACGTCGGCGAGGGTCTGCAAGCGGGCGGCGACCGGCGGGATTGCGCCGAAGAAACGCAGCGCGTCCTCGACGGTCATTTCGAGCGCCTCGTGGATATTCTTGCCGCGGAAGCGGATTTCGAGGGTCTCGCGGTTGTAACGCTGACCCCTGCAGGTATCGCAGGAAACGTAGATGTCTGGCAGGAAGTGCATTTCGACCTTCAATACACCATCGCCCTGGCAGGCTTCGCAACGGCCGCCCTTGACGTTGAAGCTGAAGCGGCCGGCATCGTAGCCGCGGGCGCGCGCCTCGGGGACTTGCGCGTAGACCTCGCGCAGCGGCGTGAAGAGCCCGGTGTAGGTCGCGGGATTGGAGCGCGGCGTGCGGCCGATCGGGCTCTGGTCGATGTCGATCACGCGATCGATCGCCTCGAGGCCTTCGATCCGCTCGCAGGGGGCGCCCTCGGGGCCGTCCCCGTTCAACTGCGCGCCGACACGCGCGTGCAGCGTGTCGTTGATGAGCGTCGATTTGCCTGAGCCCGAAACGCCCGTGACGGCGGTGATGAGTCCCACGGGGATTTCCACCGTGATGCCGCGCAGGTTGTTGCCGCTCGCGCCCACGATGCGCAGCCGCTTCGGCCCGGGACGCGTGCGCAACGGCGGCAGCGGCACGGCCTCGCGACCGGACAGGTAGCGCCCCGTCAGCGAGGCCGGCGCCGCCTTGATCTCGGCGGGCGTGCCGCGGGCGACGATTTCGCCGCCATGCACGCCGGCGCCCGGGCCGAGGTCGACGACGTGGTCCGCCGCGAGGATCGCTTCCTCGTCGTGTTCCACGACGATCACGGTGTTGCCGATGTCGCGCAGCTTGCGCAGCGTGCCGAGCAGGCGCCGGTTGTCGCGCTGGTGCAGGCCGATCGAGGGCTCGTCGAGGATGTACATGACGCCGGTGAGTCCCGAGCCCACCTGGCTCGCGAGGCGGATGCGCTGTGCCTCGCCACCGGAGAGCGTCTCGGCACTGCGATCGAGCGTGAGGTAGTCGAGGCCCACGTCGACGAGGAAACGCAGCCGTTCGCCCACCTCGCGCACGATGCGCGCTGCGACCTCGCCACGCCAGCCCTTGAGGCTGAGCCCGGCAAAGAACTCGCGCGCGCTGCCCACCGGCAACTGCGCGAGCTGCGGCAGGCTGCGGCCCGCCACGAATACGTGCCGCGCGGCGCGATTGAGGCGCGTGCCCGCGCAGTCGGGACAGGCGCGCGTGCCGCGGTATCTGGCGAGCTCCTCGCGCACCCGCGGTGATTCCGTCTCGCGGTAGCGCCGCTCGAGGTTCGGCACGATGCCCTCGAAGGGGTGGCGTGACTTCTTCAGCTTGCCGTGCGATTCGGCGTATCGGAACTCGATGCTCGTCGCGCCGCTGCCGTCAAGCAGCACGCGCTGCACCTTCGCGGGCAGGTCGCGCCACGGCACCTCGATGTCGAAGCGGTAGTGGCGCGCGAGCGACTGGATCATCTGGAAGTAATAGTTGTTGTGCCGGTCCCAGCCGCGCACGGCACCGCCTGCGAGCGACAGGTGCGGATGCACGACGATGCGCCGCGGATCGAAGAAGCCCTGCGTGCCAAGCCCGTCGCAGCTGGGACAGGCGCCCGACGGGTTGTTGAAGGAGAACAGCTTCGGTTCGAGCAGCGGCAAGCTGTAGCCGCAAGCGGGGCAGGCGTGCCGGTTCGAGAACAGCAGCTCGTCGGCCGCGCCATCCACGAAGGCGAGCCGCGCGGTCCCGCCCGAGAGCCGCAGCGCCGTCTCGAACGATTCGGCGAGGCGCTGCCCCGCGTCGGCGCGCACGCGGAAGCGGTCGACGACCGCCTCGATCGTGTGCTTCTTCTTCGGGTCGATCACCGGCAGCGCATCGAACTCGTGCACGCGCCCATCGATGCGCGCACGCACGAAGCCCTGGGCCACGAGTTCGGCGAGCACCTCGGCGTGCGATCCCTTGCGATCCTCGACCACGGGTGAGAGCAGCAGGGCCGCCGCCCCTTCGGGCAGCTTCAGCACCTGGTCGACCATCTGGCTGACGGTCTGGGCAGCGAGTTCGACGCCGTGGTCCGGGCAGCACGGCGTGCCGGCGCGCGCGTAGAGCAGGCGCAGGTAGTCGTAGACCTCGGTCACCGTGCCGACCGTCGAGCGCGGATTGTGCGAGGTCGCCTTCTGCTCGATGGCGATCGCGGGCGAGAGGCCCTCGATCGAGTCGACGTCGGGCTTCTCCATCATCGACAGGAACTGGCGCGCATACGCCGACAGCGATTCGACGTAACGCCGCTGGCCCTCGGCATAGAGCGTGTCGAAGGCGAGCGAGGACTTGCCCGAGCCGGAAAGGCCCGTGATCACGACGAGGCTGTCGCGCGGCAGGTCGAGATCGAGGTTCTTCAGGTTGTGGGTCCGCGCGCCGCGGATGCGTATCTGCTGCATGAACCGGACAGTTTAACGCCAATGTCAAATGCGGCCGCAGCCTGCTCAAGTCCCCCGGCGGGGGGCCGATATCGCTGCAGGAGGAATGCTCATGCGGCCCTGGTTCTTGCCCTTGTTGGCGCTCACAGGATGTGGCGGTGGAGGCGGGGAATCGCCTGCGCCGGCCCCGGGCGCGCCTGCACAGGTGGTCCGGCCGGTGGTGCAAACCGATGCGGAAATTGCCGCGCTGCTCTACAGCGACCGCCAGCGGACCCCGGCGGACTTCCCGCTCGACCTGCCGCCGTCCGGCCATGAACAGGTGACCACCCTGCACCTCGCCGGCTGCACGGACGACTGGGACGAGGCGCTCGCGTGGTCGGAGACGGCCGCGAACGACGCGCCCGTCTACTCCGATCTCGTGGCGACCGTCACGGATCCGCGCTACTACGAATTCGGCCGGGCCCCGCGCACGCCCGCCGACGACTATGTCCGCATGCGGGTCTACCGCTGCGCGTTCTTCGATCCGGTGGCGGGGACACTCAATGTGCGCCCGCTCGACGCCGTCACCGTCGGGCAGTTCGCCGCCTACCAGTGGCAGTTCACGCCGTACAACAATTTCGGCAATGTCGTGCTCGAGCGCGCCACGCGCACGACCTCGTCCGCGATCGAGCACACGCTCGATCTCGCGACGCTCACGCGCGCGACCGGGGCGGGCGCGTGCGACCGGGTGGAAGTCATCGCCTGGACCTGGCGGGTGCTGCTCGCGACCGGCAAGGTCGAGGTCGAAACGGCGGCGCTGCTCGATTTCCGTGCCCGCCTCACGGATGGCGTGGCCGAGGTCTGCGCCGGCTGATCAGCGGCCGGGACGGCGCCAGCCGAGATCCCTGAACGTGTCCTGGTCCGCCTTCACGCGCAGCTTGATGAAGGGGCCGCTCGCGGTGTAGCGGCTCGCGGCGTAGTCGTCGTCCTCGAAGCCCTGCACGTTGTAGCCGATCGAAATCCACACGTTGCGGGCGACCGTGACGCCAAGGTCGATGCCGAACGAGTAGTCGTGTGCGCCCGACTCCCAGGAGTTGAGCGCGGTGCCGTGCAGGCCGACGTCGAAGCGCCCGGTGAGGTCGCGCCGCAGGTCGATTCCGTAGAGGTCGGACAGGCCGTCGTAGCGTTCGCCGTCGAAGCTGCTGCGCACGTAGCGCAGTCCCCATTGCAGGCCGAGCTGGGTACGCACATCAAGCTGCCAGCTCGTGTTGAGGTTGTTGATCACGCGGGCCGCCTCGACATCGGCGGTGCCGCTGCGCTCGCGTTCGTAGCGCAGGTCGAGCCGGTCGAGCACGATCCAGCGGCTTTCCACCGGCCGGAATGCCCAGGCGAACTGCGTGTCGGCCGCGGTCGTATCGGTGCCCGTGCTGAAATCGCTCTGCATCGCCCGGGCGCTCAGCGCGAACTCGTGGCCGCGCACCGGCTCGCGGTAGACGCCGCCCGACAGGACCGCGCGATCTTCCCGGTCCGAGGAGCGCCACTCGGCCCGCGAGGTCGCGGTCCAGAACTCGCTGCGATAGAGCGCGCCCAGGTAGGTGGCGAAGTAGTCGTCCGTGAGCGAGCCGGAGGCGAGCGGGCGGCCCGGCACGAGCGGCGCAAACCCTGGGCCGCGCAACGTGTTGCTCTGGTCGATGCCGACATCGAGCGCGAGCCGGGACGAAAGCTGGAAGCCCTGCGACAGGCCGAAGTTCGCGAAGGTCCGCGGGCCGTACTCGCTCGCCTGCTGCGAAAGGCTCGTGCTCACCTCGCCGCGGTTCCAGGGCGTCGCGCGCACGCCGACGCGCGCCATGTCCGAGTCGAACTGCGCGCCGTCCGCATGCTCGTACTCGGCGAACAGCCTGATGTCCTGGCGCAATGCATAGTCGGCGCCGACGAGGTAGCGGTCCGGATAGTCGACGCTCGCGGCGCCAGAGCTGCCGAGGCTCGCATCGACCGAGCTGCGCAGCGTCACGCGCCGGTCCCACAGGTCGATGCTGCCGCTCGCGAAGGCCTGCTCGGAGCGCTGCGTGCCGCTCGCGGTGCCGCTGTCCTCCACGCCACGCAGGCCGAAGCCGAAGCGCCGCGCATCCGCCTCGCGGCGCAGTTCGACGCTCGCGTGGCGCCGCTCGGCGCCGGTCGCGCGTGCTTCCTCGCCGTAGAGCTCCGCCATGCCCTGCCAGGACCCGGCGATCTTCACCCGTGCGTCGACGCCCAGCTTGCGGGCGCCGACCTCGGAGGAGAGCTGCTGGCCCGTGCCGAAGCCTGGCTCGGTCTCGCCCATGTAGGCGCGTGCGTCGAGGCGCTCGGTGACGTGGCGCAGCTCGGCAAGATAAGCGTCGGCGCCGCGCGCACGCGCCGGATCTTCCGAGGTGCTGTGCGCCAGCTCGGCCCGCAATTCCGTGGCCCGCCCCATGCGCCAGCGCAGGTCGGTACCGTAGACACGGCTGTCGCCCTGCGCGGCGCCCTCGTCGATGTAGCTTGCGCCGAGTTCCGCGCGGCCGCCGGCGAGCTTCACGCTCGCGCGGCCGCCCGCCGTCACCTGTTCCTCGCCCCGGCCATTCACCTCGTATTCCGCGATGATGTACACGGGGTTGAACCGCCCGTCGCGGGCCGGCACGGGTTCCTTGAAGTAGAGCGTGCCGGCGGCGTAGTCGAGGCTGTAGTCGACGAAGCGCGACAGCGGGCGGGTTTCGATCACCACCTCGCTGCGCAGGCGGTCGCGCACCTCGATGCGCAGCTTGTCGCTGCCCACCACGATGTTGCCGCGGGTCAGGCGGTAAAGGCCCGAGGTGCCGTCGCCGGCGAGTTCGTCCTTCACGAAGCCCTGCGAGGAATCGGCGGCGAAAGCCGTGTAGCCGAAGCGCTCGCCGGCGTAGTCGCTGCGCAGGCCGGTGAAGGAGCGGCTGTAGCGCGTGAGTTCCGTCACCGTGAGCCCGGTCTCGAAGTCGCCGAACAGTGCCATGAACTGGCGGCGCTCGAGCTTGACGTAGAGCTTCTCGCCGCTCGCCGCCTCCTGGCGCGGGTCGGCGGCATCGCCGTAGAGCGTGTAGTAGCGATCCGGTTCGATCACGCCGAGCAGCCGGCGCTTCGCGAGGGCGGGGTCGCGCGCCGAGTCGTAGGCGACCGTCAGCAGGAACTGGCCCTTGATGCGGCCCTTGGCGAAGAACGCGACACGGCCGTCCTCGGTGAAACCGGTGTCGAGGTCCGCGGCGGAGGCGGCCTCCGCATTGCCCGAGATCGTCCGGTACGCGCCCGATCCTTCGGCAAGGCCGACGAGGATCCAATCGCGCGCGTCGGGCTCGAGCCACACGCGCAGCTCCTCGGTCTGCCGATCGTTCAGGCGCAGCCGCAGGACCGCCGTGCCCGTCTGCGCCGTTGGTTCGAGCTCGAGCAGCGCAATGCCGTCGTCACCCACCTCGAACGTCGGTTCGCGCGGGCCGACGGACACGAGCTGGTTGTCGCGCAACGAAGCGACTTCCCACCAGGTGCGATACGGCGCGTCGACGCGCCACGTGCCGGTCGTACCGCGCCTCGCGGCCTTGCCATAGGCATCGTGGAGGCGCAGCGCGATGACCGGCCGGGTGCGGCCATCCGCGACGAGATGCGAGCGCTCTTTCACGAGCTGCGCGCTCACCGCAGCGCTGCCATAGTGCACCGCGCGGTCCAGCGTGCCGCGCACGGCGCCGTCAGGTGCGCGCACGATCGCAGAGAAGCGATTTTCGCCCTCGCGCAGGTCGACGCCGCGCCAGCGGCTCACCGCGACGGTCTTCGCATTGTTGGCCGTCGTGCCGTCGAAATTGAGCGCGCTCACCGGCGCGCCGTTCAGCGACAGTTCCACCTTGTCGCGCGGGTCGTGCGCGATCGCGATCTTCACGCTCGGGATCGGCGCGTTGAAATCGGTGCCCGGCCACAGCCACCGGATGCCGGGTTTCAGTTCCTCGAGGGTGAAGTCTGGCATGCCCGCGAGGCTCGCGCGGTCGCTGCGGGTGGCGGCGGCCTGGGTCGTGCGCGCCGATGGCGGCAGATGCGCGGCGACCGAGCCGGGCGCGGCACGTTGCGGCAGGGCCGCGGCACCCTGGCCGGCGGAGAGCACGAAGTCCGCGCGCCACAGCGCGCCGCCGCGCACGTCCACGAACTGCGAGTAGCCGCGCCCGGCATGCCGCGAAGGTGCCTGGCAGTCCGCGGCCTCATGGCCCCCCGGCAGCGTGACGGTGTCGAGCTGCACGACATGCGAGCCGGGCAGCACGTCCTCGAAGTGATACTTGCCGTCTTCGTCCGTGATCGCATAGCGGCCGTCCTCGAGGTAGACGCGCACGTTGGCGACGCCCGGCAGTTCCCTCGCTTCCTTGCCGCAGTCGCCCGCTACCACGCGGCCCATCACGATCGCGCGCTCGCGGAAGAGCTCCTCGCGCAACTGGATCACCGCCTGCGCGGCGTTCGAGGTGGCGCCCGTGTCGGCGATGGCCTGCGCGCTGTTCTTGAGCTCGGGGCCGCGCGCCCCGACCGTGACCTCGACGACGTAGCGCAGCGTCACGGTCGCGCCGGCGGCGATGGCGCCGATCGGCCAGGTGAGCGTGCCGCCGTCGGCGCTCACCGCGGGATCCGCGCCGGGTACGTTGCCGAAACGCGTCGATCCGGGCCGATAGCGCACGCCAGCCGGCAGGTGGTCGACGACCCGCACGCCGGTGAACGCACCGGCCGTGCCGACATTGCGCACGCCGACCGAGTACTGCACGAAGTCCCCCGTGGCGGCGATCGTCGTCGTGGTGGACTTCTGGACGAAGAGGGCGCTGCCCGTGGGATCGAGGGGCACGTCGACGTTGGTGGGCGTGGGCCCGCTCACCGGGAAATCCAGCCCGTAGGAGCCCGGGCCGATCGCATACGGCGCACCCGGCAGGGCCTGGATCTCCGCGTCCGTCGCATTCGACGGGAAGGCGTGGCCAACGGGCGGGACCACTTCGAGCCGGTAGTTGCCGCTTGCCACGAGCGGGAAGCGGAATACGCCGTCGGCAAAATTGTAGATCGTGCCACCGGCATCGGTGACCGGCTGGCCCGTGACGACTTCCGACGGATAGGCGCTGACGCCGTCGTCGCCGAATACCTGCGCCGC